>NZ_FOAE01000003.1:0-813062 GCF_900109505.1 Pseudomonas sp. NFACC41-3 | reverse complement strand
CTCAACCGAGGCGCGCATTCTACAGCAGCCTCTGTATCTGTCAAGCGGTTATTTTAAGAAGCTTTCAAAGTTTCCTTTGCAACTTCAACCACTTGCGCTTCCGATCTCTCGTCAGCGGGAGGCGAATTCTACAGCGTTACACGCTGCTGTCAACACCTCTTTTTCTCCGCTTTCGACCGAGAAGATCGAATCGTTAACTCGGCGAAAACTTATTGCCGAACCAACTCCTTCGGGCTTCGATGAACTGAAGCGTGACCGCTGCCGAAAACCGTGTAACTCATTGAATCTCAAGGAGTTTTCCGTTTCGACTGCGCCGGAAGTGGGGCGAATTATAGAGAGATATAATTCGCCGTCAACACCTATTTTCAGTTTTATTCGGTTTTAAGCGTAATACGTGCAAAAGCCTTCTTTCCGGCCTGGCAAACATGAGTCGAGCCGACAGCCCATATAAAGGAACGCTCAACAACCTCACCATCTATACGAACACCACCCGAACCGAGCAGGTCACGCGCCATTGCCGAGTTCTTTACCAAGCCCGCCTTATTAAGGACAGCCGCGATCGGCATGTCTTCAGCAGCAGCCAGCTCGATCTCAGGCAGATCATCCGGCAGCTCACCATCCTTCATGCGGTTGCCCGCAGCACGATGAGCATTCGCTGCAGCCTCCTCACCATGGAAACGCGCAACGATTTCTTCAGCCAGCTTGATCTTGATATCCCGCGGATTCGCACCCGCCTCGACATCTGCCTTAAAGGAAAGAATCTCATCCATGGAGCGGAAGCTCAGCAGCTCGAAGTAACGCCACATCAACGCATCCGGAATGGAGACCAGCTTGCTATACATGACACCCGGTGCTTCCTGGATACCTACATAGTTACCCAGCGACTTGGACATCTTCTTGACGCCGTCCAACCCCTCGAGCAACGGCATCGTCAGAATGCACTGGGCCTCCTGACCATAACCGCGCTGCAGCTCACGCCCCATCAACAGATTGAACTTCTGATCGGTACCGCCCAACTCCACATCGGCACGCAGCGCCACCGAGTCATAACCCTGAACCAGCGGATAGAGGAACTCATGAATGGCAATGGGTTGATTGGTGGAATAGCGCTTGTCGAAGTCGTCACGCTCGAGCATGCGAGCAACGGTGTACTGGGAAGTCAGGCGAATGAAGTCCGCAGGTCCCATCTCGTCCATCCAGGTGGAGTTGAAGGCCACCTCGGTTTTCGCCGGATCAAGAATCTTGAACACCTGGCTCTTGTAGGTCTCGGCATTTTCGAGGACTTGCTCGCGAGTCAGCGGCGGACGGGTTGCACTCTTGCCACTCGGATCACCGATCATCCCAGTGAAGTCGCCGATCAGGAAGATCACCTGATGACCCAGATCCTGGAACTGGCGCAGCTTATTAATAAGCACGGTATGACCCAGGTGCAAATCCGGCGCCGTTGGGTCGAAGCCAGCCTTAATACGCAGCGGCTGACCGCGCTTGAGCTTTTCGATCAGCTCGGACTCGACCAACAACTCTTCTGCACCACGTTTGATCAGCGCTAGCTGCTCTTCAACCGACTTCATAACAGACCCGCAAGGCTCAGATTCAAAGGGAACCAACCATACAAGATCAGCGCCCAATTACAAGTTTTGCCCGGCGTACGGATAGCTTTCCACGAACAGGACGTCCGCAGGCTTGCTTAACAGATGATTTGGTTATATTTTATACAGTTATTTCATCTTCATCATGTCATTCATCTTTTCCAATTCATCTTTTCCAAAGTCAAAATTACTTATGATCACAGAACCGCCTAAAGCCCCGCCGCTTTATCCGAAGACCCACCTGCTCGCCGCAAGTGGTATCGCCGCCCTCCTCAGCCTGGCGCTCCTGGTATTCCCTTCCAGCGATGTAGAAGCCAAAAGAACAACTCTGAGCCTCGACTTGGAAAGCCCGGCCGAACAACTGACACAAGATCAAGACGCCGCAGACGCCGTACAAGCCACAAATGAAGCCGTAGCGTCCCCGTTCGCACAAATCGAAAACAGCCCCGAAGACACTGCGAAAACCACTGAAACCGCTCAAGAACAGCCAACTCCGGCCGTGGCGGAAGAAAAGAAGGCAGCGAATCACAGGGAAGTCATTGTTGCCAAGGGCGACACCCTTTCCACGCTATTCGAGAAGGTCGGCCTACCTGCCACTTCGGTGCATGACGTGTTGGCCAGCGACAAGCAAGCCAAGCAGTTCACCCAGTTGAAGCGCGGCCAGAAACTTGAGTTCGAACTGGGTCCGGACGGCCAGTTGAACAATCTGCACAGCAAGGTCAATGACCTGGAAAGCATCACCCTGACCAAAGGGCCAAAAGGCTTCGCCTTCAGCCGTATCACCGCCAAGCCCATGGTGCGCACGGCCTACGTTCATGGCGTGATCAACAGCTCGCTGTCGCAATCCGCAGCACGTGCCGGCCTCTCTCACAGTCTGACGATGGACATGGCCAACGTCTTTGGCTACGACATCGACTTCGCCCAGGATATTCGCCCCGGCGACGAGTTCGACGTGATCTACGAACAGACCGTCGTCAATGGTAAAGCCGTGGGTACCCGCAACATTCTCTCCGCCCGCTTCACCAACCGTGGCAAGACCTACACCGCGGTGCGCTACACCAACAAACAAGGCATGAGCAGTTATTACACCGCTGATGGCAATAGCATGCGCAAGGCCTTTATCCGTACGCCGGTGGACTTCGCACGTATCAGTTCGCGCTTCTCCATGGGCCGCAAACACCCGATCCTGAACAAGATCCGCGCTCACAAAGGCGTCGACTACGCAGCCCCGCGCGGTACGCCAATCAAGGCAGCCGGCGATGGCAAGGTGCTCTTGGCCGGGCGTCGTGGCGGATACGGCAACACCGTGATCATCCAGCACGGCAATGCTTACCGCACGCTGTACGGCCATATGCAAGGCTTCGCCAAAGGCGTCAAGACCGGCGGAACCGTCAAGCAGGGTCAGGTGATCGGTTACATCGGCACCACCGGGCTTTCCACGGGCCCGCATTTGCATTACGAGTTCCAGGTCAACGGCGTTCATGTCGATCCACTGGGCCAGAAGCTGCCAATGGCCGACCCGATCGCCAAAGCGGAACGCGCGCGCTTCCTGCAACAAAGCCAGCCGCTGATGGCGCGGATGGATCAGGAAAAAGCCACCCTGCTCGCTTCGAACAAGCGTTAAGCATGGCGCTCTATATAGGTGTGATGTCCGGGACCAGTCTTGATGGCCTGGATATCGCGCTCATCGAGCAAACACCGGCGATCAGGCTGATCGCCACGCATTACATTCCCATGCCTGAATCCCTGCGCGCCGAGCTGCTTGGCTTGTGCGCCAGCGGTCCCGATGAAATCGCCCGCTCCGCCATCGCCCAGCAAAACTGGGTAAAACTGGCCGCCGAGGCTATTCATAGCCTGCTTGCCCAACAGAAACTGAAACCCGCAGACATCCGCGCCATTGGCAGTCATGGCCAGACCATCCGCCACGAGCCCACCCGCGGCTTCACGGTCCAGATCGGCAACCCGGCATTACTGACAGAGCTGACCGGAATCACGGTTGTCAGCGACTTCCGCAGCCGCGACGTCGCCGCCGGCGGCCAGGGCGCTCCACTGGTACCGGCCTTTCATGAAGCGCTCTTTGATCAAAGCTGCGGCAAGCGCGCGGTCCTCAATGTTGGCGGCTTCAGCAACCTGAGCCTGATCGAGAGCGACAAGCCGGTTGCCGGCTTCGACTGCGGCCCGGGTAACGTCCTGCTGGATGCCTGGATCAATGCCCAGCGAGGAGAAAACTACGATCGCGATGGCCAATGGGCTGCCAGCGGTCAGGTTGAGCCGCTGCTGCTGAACGCGCTGCTCAGCGACCCATTCTTTGCCACTCAAGGCCCGAAGAGTACGGGTCGCGAGGTATTCAACCTGGAGTGGCTACAGGAACATCTGGCTCGCCTGCCAGTCTTGCCCCCAGAAAACGTACAGGCAACGCTCCTGGAGCTGACCGCGCTGACCATCGTCGAGTCGCTGCAAGCCGCGCAGACCGATACCCAGGAGCTGCTGGTCTGCGGTGGCGGCGCTCACAACTCGGCCTTGATGAATCGCCTGTCAAGCCTGCTGCCTAACACCGCGGTCAGCAGTACCGCCACCCATGGCGTCGATCCGGACTGGGTTGAAGCCATGGCATTCGCCTGGCTGGCCCACTGCTGCCTGGAAGGCATAGCCGCCAACCGCCCAAGTGTCACCGGCGCCCGCGGCTTGCGTATCCTGGGTGCGATCTACCCCGCCTGATCGCCAGACAGCAAGACGCCGCAGAGCCCGAAAGCCCTGCGGCGCTTGGTAAAACCTTATTCAGCGATCAGATCGAGAACGAAGACCCGCAACCGCAAGTGGTCGTGGCATTCGGATTCTTGATCACGAAACGCGAACCTTCCAGGCCTTCCTGATAATCCACCTCGGCACCCGCCAGGTACTGGAAGCTCATCGGATCGACCACCAGGCTGACGCCTTCGCGCTCGACGATGGTGTCGTCATCCGCGACTTCTTCATCGAAAGTGAAGCCGTACTGAAACCCTGAACAACCGCCGCCCGTAACGAATACGCGCAGCTTCAAGCGATCATTACCCTCTTCATCGACCAGGCTCTTCACCTTGTGCGCGGCACCGTGGGTAAATTGCAAAGCCGTGGGGGTGAAGGATTCGACGCTCATGCTGACTATCTCCCGGCGTTACGCCGCCATAATGCGTGATGACGCGCATTATCCGCTTCTCCCAGAAAAGCGGTCAACTATTGTTACGGTATATCAATAAGCCCAGGGCTCACCGCAACATGCAAAAAGGCCCATAACGGGCCTTTTGCTGAAGCAGGCAGACGCCTTAAGGCAGCATGCCGGCGTGGGACAGGCCCAGACGCTCGTCCAGACCGAACAGGATGTTCAGGTTCTGTACGGCCTGGCCCGACGCGCCTTTGACCAGGTTGTCGATCACCGACAACACGACCACCAGATCGCCATCCTGCGGACGGTGCACGGCAATCCGGCAGACGTTGGCGCCCCGCACGCTGCGGGTTTCCGGATGACTGCCCGCCGGCATCACATCCACGAACGGCTCGTTGGCATAACGTTTCTCGAACAGCGCCTGCAGGTCCACCGACTTGTCTACGACAGTGGAATAGAGCGTCGAGTGAATGCCACGGATCATCGGCGTCAGGTGCGGCACGAACGTCAGGCCGACATCCTTGCCCGCCGCACGACGCAGGCCCTGGCGAATCTCCGGCAGGTGACGATGACCTTTGACCGCATAGGCCTTCATGCTTTCCGAAGTCTCGGAGTACAGGGAGCCGACGCTGGCACCCCGACCCGCCCCGCTGACACCCGACTTGCAGTCGGCGATCAGCCGCGAAGTGTCGGCCAGCCCGGCTTCCAGCAATGGCAGGAAGCCGAGTTGGGTAGCGGTCGGGTAGCAACCCGGAACAGCGATCAGGCGTGCCTTCTTGATCTGCTCGCGATTGACTTCCGGCAGGCCATAGACGGCTTCGTCGAGCAACTCAGGGGCCCCATGGGGCTGGCCGTACCACTTGGCCCACTCATCGGCGTCCTGCAGACGGAAGTCCGCCGACAGGTCGATGACCTTGGTACCGGCAGCCAGCAGCTCACCCGCCAGGGCATGGGCAACGCCGTGCGGAGTCGCGAAGAACACCACATCGCAGGCACCAAGGGTCTTGATGTCCGGAACGCTGAATGCCAGGCCGTCATAGTGGCCTCGCAGGTTCGGGTACATATCGGCAACGGCAAGGCCTGCCTCGGATCGGGAAGTGATGACCACCACTTCTGCTTGCGGATGCTGTGCCAACAGACGCAGCAGTTCGACCCCGGTGTAACCCGTGCCGCCGACGATACCGACCTTGACCATAAACCTGCCCTCAACGAACCCACTGGAAAGCCGTCGATAATAGGGGCCGCGCGCCCCTGCGACAACCGTCAAGGTGACGTGCGGATGCTCCTGCCACTACTATCTTCGCTACCGTGAACCTGGGAATAACCGAAATGCTCTATCTGTGGCTCAAAGCCTTTCACATCGTCAGTCTGGTCTGCTGGTTTGCCGGTCTGTTCTACCTGCCGCGCCTGTTCGTTTATCACGCTCAAAGCGAAGACACGATCAGCAAGGAACGCTTCAGCATCATGGAGCGCAAGCTGTACCGCGGAATCATGGGCCCAGCGATGATTGCCACGCTGATTTTCGGTATCTGGCTGCTGAGCCTGAACCCCAGCGCCTACTTCGGCCAGGGCGGCTGGATGCATGCCAAGCTGACCCTGGTGGTCATCCTGATTGGCTACCACCATATGTGCGGCGCCCAGGTAAAACGTTTTGCCCGTGGCGAAAACACCCGCAGCCATGTCTTTTACCGCTGGTTCAATGAAGTGCCAGTTCTGGTATTGCTGGCTATCGTAATTCTGGTCGTCGTCCGGCCGTTCTAACTTCTACTAGCCGTCATTATTCGGGGTACTTCCAATGTCGCTGCCCGCTCTGCTCGAACAACGCTTGCGCCTGCCTGTCGTGGCTGCGCCGATGTTCCTGATTTCCAACCCACAACTGGTTCTGGCGTGCTGCCGCAATGGGGTGGTCGGCAGTTTCCCTGCCCTCAACCAGCGTGAAAGCAGTGGCTTCAAGGCCTGGCTGGAAGAAATCGAAGCAGGCCTTGCGACCCTGGAAAACCCCGCGCCCTATGCCGTCAACCTGATCGTGCATCACAGCAACCCACGCTTGAATGCCGACCTGGCGATCTGTATCGAACACAAGGTGCCTATCGTCATCACCAGCCTGGGAGCGGTGAAGGAACTGGTCGATGCAGTGCATGCCTATGGAGGCCTGGTCTTCCATGACGTCACCACCCGGCGCCACGCGGAAAAAGCCGCCGACGCCGGGGTCGATGGCCTGATCGCCGTAGCCGCCGGCGCCGGTGGCCACGCCGGGACCTGGAGCCCGTTCTCCCTGATCGCCGAAATCCGCCAGTTCTTCGACAAGACGCTGCTGCTGGCTGGCTGCCTGAACCACGGCCACGAGATCCTCGCCGCACAGTTGCTCGGCGCCGACCTCGCCTACTTCGGCACGCGTTTTATCGGCACCACGGAAAGCCATGCGCCGGAGGCCTACAAGGAGATGCTGCTGAGCGCCAAGGCCGCCGACATTGTGCACACCGCGGCAGTCTCCGGGGTTCCAGCAAGCTTCATGCGCCAAAGCCTGGAAAACGCCGGCTTCGACCTTGCCGCCCTGCAGGGCAAAGGCGAAGTCAACTTCGGCTCGAAACTCAAGCCGCTCAGCGATGAAGCCAAAGCCTGGAAAACCGTGTGGTCCGCCGGACAAGGCGTCGGTGAAATCGATGACTTGCCGAGCGTCGATCAACTGGTCGCCCGCCTGGACGCCGAATACCGTGCCGCGCAGGAACTGGCCGCCCGGCTACCGCAACGCTGGCCGCGCTGAATCGCTGATGTTTTTTGGCCAGCAACGGACGGCTGGCCTTAAACTGTCGCCCTGCGAAAGCCCTCTCTATATAGCCGACAAGGAAGCCCTGCATGAGCGAAGACCGTTTCAAGATCATATTTGACGGGGCTCTGCTTCCGGGTGTCGACATCGAACATGCCAAGCAGAAAATCGCCAAGCTGTTCAAAAGCGATATCGCCGCGATCGAGCCTCTGTTCAAGGGGCAAAACACCACCCTCAAGCGCGACCTCTCCCAACAGGACGCGGACATTTATCTCGCCGCGCTGAACCAGGCCGGGATCGCCCCACGCATCGAACCGGATCGTGCCCCAGGCGCCAGCCAACCGGCACCTCAGCCTGCCCCCCCAGCACCAGCGCCTTCGGTGGACTTGCCCCAGGCAGAACCCACCGTGACAAGTGACTGGCAACGCCCGGCCCCTACGCCGACGCCAGAACCCATGGCCGGCGCGGGTACTTCGCCCTACACCCCGCCTCAAGCCACAGTGGGCGATCCCCTTCCCGAGTTTGGCGAGCTGAAGTTCTACACCGTCGAAGGACGCATCGGGCGCCTGCGTTATCTCGCCTGGACCCTGGTGTTGATCCTGCTGACCACCCTGGCCGGCGGCTTCCTGACCGCAGCTCTGGTCGGCAACGGCCTGCAGGTGACGGGAATGATCTTCCTCGGCGTCGTAGCACTGGCCTTCGCCTATCTGAACATCACCATTTCCGTTCAGCGCCTGCATGACCTGGGCTGGTCGGGCTGGCTCTGGCTGTTGAACTTGCTGCCATTTGTGTACGCGGTGTTTCCGCTGCTGCTGGCGATCCTGCCGGGCAACACCGGCGCCAATCGTTACGGCGCGCCGCCTCCGCCAAACAGTGGAGCGGTCAAGGGGCTTGCCGCGCTGTGGATAATCGTCTTGCTGCTGTCCTTCATCGGTGGTCTCAGCTCGGTCTAGGGCGCCCAGAAACAGGAACAGCGAAAGCAGCGAGCCCGCCCCGGCCCCCTGTAGACTATCGGATTGAATTAACGCGCCGCTGCCTGGGACTTTTCCCTACAGGCAACCGGCCGTTGCAATGGAGAACCGCATGACCCGTTACGCTCTGATCACCGGCGCCTCCAGCGGCATAGGCCTGGCCCTGGCCGAAGCGCTGGCCCGGCGCGGCCGCAGCCTGATCCTGGTGGCCCGTCAGCGTGATCAGCTGGAAAGCATCGCCATCGAGTTGACCCAACGCTTTGGTGTGGAGGTGCTGTTCCGTGCCTGCGACCTGTCCGAGCCTTTGCGGCTTTCGGGTTTCCTGCTGGAGCTGGAGGAAGGCGACCGGCAGATCGATCTATTGGTGAACTGCGCCGGCATCGGCACCTGCGGCCCCTTCCTCGCCCAGGACTGGATGACCGAGCAGGACCTGATCGAAGTGAACATTCTGGCCCTCACCCGGCTGTGTCATGCCCTGGGCAACAGCATGGCCTTGCAGGGCGGCGGGCAGATTCTCAACGTCGCTTCGATCGCCGGCTTCTATCCCGGCCCCTGGATGAGCACCTACTACGCCAGCAAGGCCTATGTACTGCACTTCTCCGAAGGCCTGCGCGAAGAGCTGAAAAACAATGCAGTGAAGGTTTCCGTGCTCTGCCCTGGCCCGACCCGCACCGGTTTCTTTGATACCGCCCAGCTGAACACCAGCAAGCTTAACGACAGCAAACTGCTGATGAGCCCGGAAGAAGTCGCGCTGTACACCGTGCGCGCCCTGGACAAGAATCGCGCCATTATCATCCCCGGCCGCCGCAACCGCTGGTTTGCATTCAGCCCGCGCCTGGGTTCGCGCTGGCTGACCCGCAAGATTTCCGGCGCCGTCAACAAAGCCTATTGCCCGCGCTGACCTGGCAACCATCTAAGGCTGGGCGCACTCGGCTTGCCTGAGTACACTCAGCCCGGACCAACACAACGGAGAAACAGCTGTGGATACTCTGTTCACCAAGATCATCAACCGGGAAATACCGGCGAAGATCATCTATGAGGACGACCAGGTTCTGGCCTTCCACGATATCGCCCCACAGGCCCCCGTGCATTTCCTGGTAGTTCCGAAAAAGCCGGTACGCACCCTCAATGACCTGACCGAAGACGACAAGCTGCTGGCCGGACATATCCTGTTCACCGCCCAGCGTCTGGCCAGGGAGCTGGGCTGCGAAGAAGGCTTCCGGGTCGTCATGAACTGCAATGAACTCGGTGGCCAGACCGTGTATCACATTCACATGCACGTTCTGGGTCAGCGCCAGATGCACTGGCCGCCGGGCTGATCCCCATCCAAGGTGCGCGACAGCACACTCCTCGCCCGCTTTTGCCGAGAGTGTGCTGATCCAGCGCAGGCCTCTGCCCATCGATTGGGGTAAACTGGCCGCCGTGATTCTTCCCGGAGGTAAGCATGACTACCCAACGTCACTACTCGCCGATTGACCGTCTACTGCTGCAGGCAGATGCGGCAATGCGTACCTTGCTGCCCTTCAGCGGCCAGCCTTATCGCCCTTCCCCTGCCATCGTGCAGCCGGACGTACAGATGAGCGAAGAGGACACCAAGCATGTCGCCGGCCTGATGCGCATCAATCATACCGGCGAAGTCTGCGCCCAGGCGCTGTACCAGGGCCAGGCACTGACCGCCAAGCTGCCGCAAGTGCGCGCCGCCATGGAGCATGCCGCGGAAGAAGAAATCGATCACCTGGTCTGGTGCGAGCAACGCATTCACCAACTGGGTAGCCACACCAGCGTGCTCAACCCACTGTTTTATGGCATGTCGTTCGGCATCGGCGCAGTGGCCGGGCTGATCAGCGACAAGGTCAGCCTGGGTTTCGTGGCTGCCACCGAAGATCAGGTGTGCAAACACCTCAACGAACACCTTGAGCAATTGCCGGCCGAGGACGAAAAATCCCGGGCGATTCTCGAGCAGATGCGCATCGACGAAGAACAACACGCCGAAAGCGCCCTGGACGCGGGCGGATTCCGCTTCCCGGCGCCGGTAAAATTCGGCATGAGCCTACTGGCCAAGGTCATGACCAAAAGCACTTACCGGATCTGAGCGATACAAATCGCAGGTAAAAAAAGGGCGCTTTTTCAGCGCCCTTTCTTTTGCCGCGAATTCGGGAGGGTTGAATGGCGACTCAGCCGAGCTCGACGATTTCGTAATCGTGAGTGATGGCAACCCCGGCCGCACCGAGCATGATCGATGCCGAGCAGTATTTTTCCGCCGACAGCTCGATGGCGCGCTTGACCTGGGCTTCTTTCAACCCGCGGCCCTTGACCACGAAGTGCATGTGGATCTTGGTGAAGACCTTGGGGTCCTCGGTCGCACGCTCGGCGTCGAGGAAGGCTTCGCAACTTTCGACAGCCTGGCGGGATTTCTTCAGGATGCTGACCACATCGAAGTTGCTGCAACCGCCTACGCCGAGCAGGAGCATTTCCATCGGGCGCACGCCCAGGTTACGACCACCGGCTTCCGGCGGGCCATCCATTACCACCACATGACCGCTGCCCGATTCCCCGAGGAACATGGCTTCGCCAGCCCATTGGATGCGTGCCTTCATCGCCAAGACTCCACTGCTAAAAAAGGGTCGCCAGCTTAGCACAGGGGCCCGGGATGGCAGCGCTTTGCCTGTTCGGGTGCCACACTCAGTTCTGATAGGAAAATTCTTAATTACCCAAAGGAAGCGTCTGTTAAGCTGGCGCCAAATCACTGGCGCATTGCCAGCTATCGGCGATCAGCTTGACCGCCCCATAAAAAAACCAAATCACACCGTGCTGTCTTTTCGGGATACAACCATGGTTGCTCTTGCCCCTACACCCAAGATCAAGAACCTCGACAAGCTGTTGATGCATTGCCAGCGCCGCCGCTATCAGGCCAAGAGCAACATCATCTGCGCCGGCGATCAGTCGGACATGCTGTTCTTCATCGTCAAAGGCTCGGTCACCATCCTGATCGAAGATGACGACGGTCGGGAAATGATCATCGCCTATCTCAATGCCGGGGATTTTTTCGGCGAGCTGGGCCTGTTCGAACAGGCCGGGCATGAGCAGCAACGCAGCGCCTGGGTACGGGCCAAGGTCGAATGTGAAGTCGCGGAGATCAGCTATGCAAAATTCCGTGAGCTGTCCCAACAGGACCCGGACATTCTGTACGTGCTCAGCGGCCAGATCGCCCAGCGCCTGCGCAACACCACCCGCAAGGTCGGCGACCTGGCGTTCTTCGATGTCACCGGGCGCGTGGCCCGCTGCCTGCTCGAACTGTGCAAGCAGCCAGATGCCATGACCCATCCGGATGGAATGCAGATCAAGGTGACCCGCCAGGAAATCGGGCGGATCGTCGGCTGCTCAAGGGAGATGGTCGGCCGGGTGCTCAAGGACCTCGAAGAACGCAACCTGGTCCATGTCAAAGGCAAGACCATGGTGGTGTTCGGCACCCGTTAGAGCGGCAGGAACTGCGCCAGCATCTGCCGGTACAGGGTATCCAGGCGCTCGATGGCATTCGGCGCGGCGAATGCCTCATGCAAGGCGATATGGCTCTCGGCGCGGCAACGCTGCTCCAGGCCACAGGCCTGATTGAAACGATTGACCGCCGCCACCATGGTTTCCCGCTCGTCATCCAGCAACAGCGCGCCATGCACCAACCCAACCGGACGCGTTCCCCCCTTGCTCTGGCGCCAACGCTGGGCGGTGCCGACCATCTTGCGCCCGTTGAGATTGACGTTGAACCGACCATCGCAGAAAGCGCCCTCGACTTCACCCAGGGAGGGCTCGCCTCCCAGCTCGGAAAGCAGGTCGCAGATCGGCTGACACAAACGGCGATAACCGGTTTCGATCCGGTTCTGATCACCCTCGCTGCGAGGCGGCGCATAAACCAGCGCGATATTGACCGTCGCCGCCGATTGCGGCACCGGCTCCCCACCGGTTTCTCGCAGCAACACCGGCCAGCCACTGGCGGCCAGCGCGTCGCAGGCCTGATCGAACCCCGGCAAACGGCTCAAGCGTCGCGGCATCACCAGCGCTCTGTCGCTCGGCTGCCAGAACAACAGGCCGTACTCCTGGTCACCGCTGCATACCTGGGCGAGCAGATCCTGTTCGGCCTGCAGGCCGGCTTCGACGGTCAGGGAAAGGGGCTGGATCATGGCAGTAAAGGTCCTTTGCGCTAGGTATAAAAAAGCCGGCGGCGCCGGCTTCTTCATCAACTCGGGTTCAGTCCAGGGTCGAACCGCTCACCGGCACGCCACGTTCCGGGAAGAACAGGCGTTGCAGTTCCAGGCCTGGGCTCTCGGCCCGCATAAAGGCCTCGCCCACCAGGAAGGAGTAAACGTCGCTGATTTCCATCAGCTCGACATCGGCCCGGTTGAGGATACCGCTCTCGGTGATCACCAGACGATCGCGCGGAATCTGCGGCAACAGATCGAGGGTGGTCTCCAGATTGACCTCGAAGGTGTGCAGGTTACGGTTGTTGATACCCACCAGCGGCGTGTCGAGGGTTTTCAGGGCACGCTCCAGCTCATCGCCATCATGCACTTCGACCAGCACATCGAGACCCACGCCTTTGGCCACGGCAGCCAGTTCAGCCATCCTGGCATCATCCAGCGCGGCCACGATCAGCAGCACGCAGTCGGCCCCCAATGCGCGGGCTTCGACGATCTGGTACGGATCGATCATGAAGTCCTTGCGAATCACCGGCAACGAACAGGCGGCACGCGCCTGTTGCAGATAGGCATCGGCGCCCTGGAAATAATCGATATCGGTGAGTACCGACAGGCAGGTCGCGCCGCCCTTCTCATAGCTCTTGGCGATCTCTGCCGGGACGAAATGCTCACGGATCACGCCTTTGCTCGGCGAGGCTTTCTTGATTTCGGCGATCACCGCCGGCTGCTTGAGCTTGGCCTGGTCGAGCAGCGCCTTGGCAAAGCCGCGCGGCGCATCCGCGACACGGGCCTGGCCTTCAAGTTCGGCCAGGCTTACTCGTGCGCTACGCTCAGCCACTTCCTCGACCTTGCGGGCGAGGATTTTTTCCAGAACCGTCGGCACACTCATCCTTCATTCTCCTGCTTGAATACCGCGGTAAAGGCACCCAACTCCTCAAGCTTCTCGCGAGCCAGCCCAGTGTGCAAAGCGTCATGGGCCAGGGCCACGCCCTCTTTCAGGCTGCTGGCATGGTCCGCCGCATAGAGCGCGGCACCGGCATTGAGCACGATCATCTCCGCCGCCTTCTGCCCGTGCTCGGTCTTGCGCCGCCCCAGGGCATCACGAATCAACTCGAGCGATGCCGCCGGGCTTTCGACCACCAGGCCGAACAAGCTCTGGCTCTTTATGCCGAGGTCTTCGGGCTGAACCCAATATTCAGTGATCTGGTCGTCCTTCAGCTCGGCGACGAAGGTCGGCGCGGCGAGGCTGAATTCATCCAGGCCATCCTGAGAGTGCACCACCAGCACGTGCTTGCTGCCCAGGCGTTGCAAAACCTCGGCCAACGGCCGGCACAACGCCTGAGTGAACACACCCACCACCTGATGTTTCACACCGGCCGGATTCGTAAGCGGGCCAAGCATATTGAACAGGGTGCGCAGGCCGAGATCGCGGCGCGGGCCAGCGGCGTACTTCATGGCACCGTGATGGGACTGGGCGAACATGAAGCCGATGCCGACGTTGTCGATACAGCGGGCGACCTGTACCGGCGTCAGGTTCAGGTAGATACCGGCGGATTCGAGCAGGTCGGCACTGCCGCTTTTCCCGGACACCGCGCGGTTGCCGTGCTTGGCCACCGTGCAACCGGCTGCGGCGACTACAAAGGAAGAAGCCGTGGACACGTTGAAGATGTTCGCACCGTCACCGCCGGTGCCGACCACATCGACCACACCGTCGAGGGTTTTCAGCTCGACCTTGTCCGCCAGCTCGCGCATGACCGAAACAGCGCCGACGATTTCGTCGATGCTTTCGCTTTTCATGCGCATGGCCATCATGAAGGCGCCAATCTGTGCATCGGTGCACTGGCCGGTCATGATTTCACGCATGACTTGGCGCATTTCATCGGTGCTCAGATCGAGATGGCCGACGATACGGCTCAGGGCAGTCTTGATATCCATGGAAAGTCCTTAGCGCGTGCCGCCGCTCTGTTTGAGGAAGTTGGCGAACAGCTCGTGGCCCTGCTCGGTGAGAATAGACTCGGGGTGAAACTGCACACCCTCGATGTTCAGCGTCTTGTGGCGCAGCCCCATGATCTCGTCGACGGAGCCGTCTTCCAGTTGGGTCCAGGCGGTGAGTTCGAGGCAGTCCGGCAACGTATCGTGCTTGACCACCAGGGAATGGTAACGGGTCACGGTCAGCGGATGGTTCAGACCGGCGAATACGCCCTTGTCCTGGTGAAATACCGGGCTAGTCTTACCGTGCATCACCTGCCGCGCGCGCACCACGTCGCCGCCAAAGGCCTGGCCAATCGACTGGTGGCCCAGGCAGACACCCAGGATCGGCAGCTTGCCGGCGAAATGCTTGATCGCTTCGATGGACACACCGGCTTCGGTCGGTGTGCAAGGACCGGGCGACACGACGATCCGCTCAGGGTTGAGCGCTTCGATTTCAGCCACGGTCAGTTCGTCGTTGCGCACCACCTTGACCTCGGCACCCAGCTCGCCAAGGTATTGCACAACGTTATAGGTAAAGGAGTCGTAGTTATCGATCATCAGCAACATGGGGATTACAACCTCTTGAATTCACTGACTTTTAATACAGCCTTCAGTGGATTGCCCGCTGGCAGGCCCGCCGGAGGTTGCAATCACTCAACCAGCACAAGCGGAGTCGAACAGGGGTAAAGAAGGCAAAACGGTACAGGTCCGGCCGGGCCGGCAGAGAAAAGTTAGGCGCGCCAACGCCAACGGGCGTGTGCCTTAACAACTCGCATCAAGAGTTTGCTGACGATCAACACGGGGAAGGTCTCATTCATACGTTCAGGCACAGTAACTTAGCTGAGCAGAGGGTGCAATATGGCGGGGCCCGCGCCCGGATAAACAAGCGATATGGCTTATCGCCATAGCTGAAACGCAAAAGTTTTTGGTACTGTCGTTTCGTTCTCTACAACAATAAATAAAACGGACTTGCTCATGATCAAAAAGACGTTGTTCGTACCACTCGCCGGCAGTCTTTTGTCCCTGGCCTGCGCTCAAGCGATCGCAGCCCCTTCCCCCTATTCCAGCTTTATCGTGTTCGGCGACAGCCTCAGCGATGCCGGGCAATTCGCCGATCCCGGCGGTCCCGCGGGCGCGACCCAGCGCTTTACCAACCGTACCGGGCCGGTTTACCTGGATGGTAGCGGGGAAGTCCGCTCCGCCAACTCGACGCAATTGCTGGGAGCCAGACTGGGCTTCTCGGACGACCTGCTCGCCGCGTCGACCTCGGCGACCCGCGCCAGCGAAGGCTTGCCTGATGGCAACAACTGGGCCGTCGGCGGTTATCGCACCGACCAGATCCTCGATTCGATTACCACCACCTCGACCGCCGGCAGCCGTAGCCGCCCCGGCTATCTGGTAGCCAACGATTTCCGCGCCGACCCGAACGCCCTTTATTACCTGTCGGGCGGCGGCAACGACTTCCTCCAGGGCCGCGTCACCAGTCTTGACCAGGCCAACGCCGCGGCCGGCCGCCTGGTGGACAGCGTGCAAACTCTGCAACAGGCCGGCGCCCGCTACATCATGGTCTGGCTGTTGCCGGATATCGGCCTGACCCCGGCAATCAACGGCAGCCCGTTGCAAGGGTTCACTTCCCAGCTCAGTGCCCAATTCAATACCGAACTGGTCCGACAGCTGCAGACGGTCGATGCCGAAGTCATTCCCCTCAATATTCCCGTGCTGTTGAAGGAAAGCTTCGCCAACCCGGCACAGTTCGGCCTGGCCACCGACCAGAACCTCACCGCCACCTGCTTCAGTGGCAATGGCTGCACGGAAAACGCCCGCTATGGCATTCACAGCGCCACGCCGGACCCAAGCAAGCTGATCTACAACGACGCGGTCCACCCCACCGAAGCCGGCCAGCGGCTGATCGCCGATTACGCTTACTCCTTGCTGGCGGCACCCTGGGAAATAACCCTGCTCCCGGAAATGGCCCAGGGCACCCTGCGCGCGCACCAGGATGAACTGCGCAACCAATGGCAGGCCGACTGGGAAAACTGGCAGGGCGTGGGGCAATGGCGGGCGATTGTCGCCGCGGGTGGCCAGCACCAGGACTTCGACAGCCAGCGCAGCGGCGCCAGCGCCGACGGTAACGGCTTGAACCTGAACATCGGCGGCAGCTACCGGCTCGACGAGGCCTGGCGAGTGGGTGTGCTGGCCGGCGCCTATCGGCAGAAGCTCGAGGCGGGCAACAACGACTCGGACTACAAACTCAACACCTACCTGGGCACCGCCTTCGTCCAGTACCAGCAAAACCGCTGGTGGGCCGACGCGGCAGCCACCGCCGGGCACCTGGACTACGACAACCTCAAGCGCAAATTCGCCCTGGGGCCCAACGAGCGCGGGGAAAAAGGCGACACCAGCGGCGACGTCCTGGCCTTCAGCGCTCGCCTGGGCTACGACATCGCGCAGCAGGCCAGCAGCCCGTGGCACCTGTCGCCGTTCATCAGCGCCGACTACGCGCGGGTCAAGGTCGACGGTTACTCCGAGGACGGCAACGACTCCACCGCCCTGACCTTCGATGACCAGAAACGCACGTCGCGGCGCCTGGGCATCGGCCTGCAAGGCAAGTATCAGATCACCCGGCAAACCCAGGTGTTCGGCGAAATCGCCCATGAAAAGGAATACGAGGACGATACCCAGAAGCTGACCATGGCCCTCAACAGCCTGCCGGACAACCGCTACACCCTCGAAGGCTATACCCCGCAGACCAACCTGAATCGCCTGAACCTCGGGGTCAGCCACAAGCTCACCCAGGACCTGGCCTTGCGCGCCAGCTACAACATCCGCAAGGACGATGACTTCACCCAGCAAGGCATCAACGTTGGCGTCAGCCTCGACTTCTAGTAGAGAGCAGGCAATAAAAAACGCTGCCCCCCGCAAGGAGGCAGCGTTTTTTATGGCTCGCTGTCCGACTCAGCTATCGGGCGTCTGCTCAGCCAAGGCCACCGCGCGGAACATCGCGCGACGCTTGTTCAGGGTTTCTTCCCATTCCAGCGCAGGCACCGAGTCGGCGACGATACCGCCACCGGCCTGCACATGCAGCTCGCCGTCCTTGATCACCGCCGTACGAATGGCGATGGCGGTGTCCATGTTGCCGTTCCAGGCGAAATAACCTACCGCCCCGCCATACACGCCACGCTTGACCGGCTCCAGCTCGTCGATGATTTCCATCGCGCGAATCTTCGGCGCACCGGACAAGGTACCCGCCGGCAGAATCGCCCGCAGCGCGTCCATCGCGGTCAGTCCGGCCTTCAACTGGCCAGTGACGTTGGAAACGATGTGCATCACGTTGGAATAACGCTCGATCACCATCTTCTCGGTGAGCTTCACCGAACCGATCTCGGAAACCCGCCCGGTGTCGTTGCGCCCCAGGTCGATCAGCATCAGGTGTTCGGCGATTTCCTTGTCGTCGGACAACAGGTCCTTCTCCAGCGCCAGATCCGCCTCTTCGTTGGCGCCGCGTGGGCGGGTGCCGGCGATCGGGCGAACGGTGATCAGGTTGTCTTCGACCCGCACCAGCACTTCCGGCGAACTGCCGACCACATGGAAGTCGCCGAAGTTGAAGAAGTACATGTAAGGCGTCGGATTGAAGCAACGCAGGGCGCGATACAGGTCGATCGGCGCCGCCTTGAAATCGATGGACATGCGCTGCGACGGCACCACCTGCATGCAGTCGCCCGCCAGGATGTACTCCTTGATGGTATCGACGGCACGCTCGTAGTCACCCTGGGTGAAGCTGGAGCGGAACACCAGGTCGGCCGCCTGCTGCTTGCTGAAGTCCAGGCCAGGACGCGGGGTCATGGGCTGGCGCAGCTTCTCCAGCAACGCTTGCAGGAGTGCCTGGCCTTGCTCGAAGGCATCGTCCCGGGACGGGTCGGCGAGGACGATGGCGTGCATCTTGCCGGCGAGGTTATCGAACACCACCACGGCGTCGGAGACCATCAACAGAATGTCCGGCACACCGATCGGATCCGGGTTCGGACATTTGCCCAGGCGCTTCTCCACATAACGCACACAGTCGTAACCGAAGTAGCCGACCAGGCCACCATTGAAGCGCGGCAGGCCAGCGATGGTCGGCACCTGGTAGCGCGCCTTGAACTCTTCGACGAACGCCAGCGGGTCGGCCACGTCATGGCTTTCGGTCTCGACGCCATCGACGGTGATGCTGACATGGTGGTCATGCACCCGCAGCACGGTGCGGCAGGGCAAGCCGATGATCGAATAACGGCCCCATTTCTCGCCGCCCTGCACCGACTCCAGCAGGTAGGAGTTGGGCTGGTCGGCCAGTTTCAGGTAGATCGACAGCGGCGTGTCGAAGTCGGCCAGGGTTTCGCAGGCAAGCGGGATGCGGTTGTAGCCGGCAGCGGCCAAACGCAGGAATTCTTCGCGGATCATGGGGTGCCTCGTGGCTTGAGGTTCTAACAGTCAGGTATGCAAACGCGCCGGAAGACCGGCCAGGAACAAGTCAGGCGCGCCAACGCCAACGGGCCAGGGCCTTGATGACTTTCATCCAGAGTTTGCGAGTGACCACCACGATGGCGTTTCCAGGAGGGGATTGAACAGCGTCGGGCAACGTTATCTCAGCGGCCGGATCCAGGCAACCGGGAATTAACTGGCGCAGATCGTCGATCACCAGGGCTGGCATTTCCTCGGCAATCGGCCGTCCGTGGTTGTAGCCATAGCTCAATGCCACGCACTTTACGCCCGCGGCTTTCGCTGCCTGCACATCGCTGCGCGAGTCACCGACGAACAACGATTGCGAGGCCGGGATACTGGCCATTTTCATGACGAAGAACAGCGCTGCCGGGTCGGGTTTCTTCTGCGGCAGGGTATCGCCACCGATGATCCAGCGGAAATAACGGCCGATCTTCATCTGATCCAGCAAGGGCGCGACGAAACGCTCCGGCTTGTTGGTGATCAGCGCCATTTCCACACCCTGCTTGTGCAGCCATTTGAGGGTGTCGCGCACGCCTGGGTAGACCACGGTCAGTTCGTGGCCATCCTCATAGGCATTGTTGAACAGCTCCAGCCCGCGCTCAGCCTCGACATCGTCGACGCCCTGCGCCGCGATGTCGTTGGCCAGGGCCCGGCGCACCAGCATCTGCACGCCGTTGCCGACCCACTCGCGCACCGCCTCGATACCGGCGGGCGGACGCCCCAGTTTGAGCAGCATGTCGTCCACGGCCGCCGCGAGGTCGGGAACCGAATCGACCAGGGTGCCATCCAGGTCGAACATCACCAGCCGCGGCAGACGCCCCGGGAACAGCTGCTCGAAACCGCTCATGGACGGGCCAGCGCCAGTTCGGCGCGCATCTTCTCGATCACGTCCCGGTAGTTCGGCGCATTGAAGATCGCCGAGCCCGCGACGAAGGTATCGGCGCCCGCGGCAGCGATTTCGCGAATGTTGTTCACATTCACCCCGCCGTCGATTTCCAGGCGGATATCGCGACCGGAAGCATCGATCAGGGCACGGGCCTCACGCAGCTTGTCGAGGGTGCCGGGAATGAACTTCTGGCCGCCGAAACCCGGGTTGACGCTCATCAGCAGGACCATGTCGACCTTGTCCATGACGTACTTGAGCACGTCCAGCGGGGTGGCCGGGTTGAACACCAGGCCAGCCTTGCAGCCGCCTTCGCGGATCATCTGCAGGGAACGGTCGACGTGCAGCGTGGCTTCCGGGTGGAAGGTGATGTAAGTCGCACCGGCCTCGATGAAGTCGCCGATAATGCGATCCACCGGGCTCACCATCAGGTGGGCGTCGATCGGCGCGGTGATGCCGTACTTACGCAGGGCAGCGCAGACCATCGGACCGATGGTCAGGTTGGGTACGTAATGGTTGTCCATGACATCGAAGTGCACGATATCGGCGCCAGCGGCGAGAACATTGTCCACTTCCTCGCCCAGGCGGGCGAAATCGGCGGAGAGGATCGACGGAGCAATTGCGAAGGGCTGCATGACGCACCTTTTTGAGCAGAATCACGGTGGCGCGCATTGTATACCTCATGCTTTGGCGCGCGCACCGTGACTGCGATGATCAGTAAGCCGCGCGATAGATCTTCTCTATATCGCCCGGGCTCAGTTTGCGCGGGTTGTTGCGCATCAGGCGCTCGATCCCCGCGGCCTCCACCGCCATGGACGGAATGGCCTCCTCCGGCACCCCGAAGCTGCGCAGCCCCGAGGGAATCTCCACCGCGGCGCAGAGCTGGGTCATGGCCTCGACCGCCTTGTCGGCCGCCTCGGCCGCACTCAGATGAGCGGTCTTCACCCCCATGGCCTCGGCGATATCCTGCATGCGCTCGACACAGGCCATCTTGTTCCAGGTCATGACGTACGGCAGCAGCAGGGCATTGCTGACGCCATGGGCGATGTTGAAGCGCCCGCCCAGTGGATAAGCCAGCGCGTGCACCGCGCCGACCCCGGCGTTGCCGAAGGCCATGCCGGCCATCAGGCTGGCGGTGGCCATGTCTTCGCGGGCCTGCAGGTGGGCAGGATTGGCGTACGCCTTGGGCAGCGCCTGGGCGATCAGCTTGATGGCGCCAAGAGCCAGGGAGTCGGTGATGGGCGAGGCGTTGAGCGACAGATACGACTCGATGGCATGCACCAGGGCATCGACACCGCTGGCGGCAGTCACACTGCGCGGGCAGGTCAGGGTCATCTGCGGGCTGACCAGCGCCACATCCGGCAACAGGTAATCGCTGACAATGCCCTTTTTCAGCTGCGCGACCTTGTCCGAGAGAATCGCCACATTGGTGACTTCGGAGCCGGTGCCCGCCGTGGTGGGAATGGCAATCAGCGGCGGCCCCTTGCGCGGTACCTGGTCGATCCCGAACAGATCTTCCAGCGCCCCGTGATAACCGGCGTAGGCCGCGACGCTTTTGGCGATATCGATGGCGCTGCCGCCGCCCAGGCCGATCAGCCCGTCGTGCCCGCCCTCACGGTAAACCTGCATGCAGTCTTCGACGATGGCGATTTCCGGGTCGGGCAGCACCCGGTCGAAAATCTCGTAGTCCCGCCCCCCCAGTTGCGCCAGCGCCAGCTCCACGGTACCGGACTTGACCAGCGCGGCATCAGTGACGATCAGCGGGTTATCGACATCCAGGCGGCTCAGTTCGGTGGACAGTTGCTCGATCGCGGCGGAGCCGGTGAGCAGTTTGTGGGCGATTTTGAAAGAGGAAAGACTCATGTGCGCGGCCTCTTATATAGGGGGGAGCTGGCACAAGAGTAGCTGGGGATTCGGTGTTGTCTGCTATTTCAGCGATGAATGCCGGAGCAGGTCGCCCCCGCGGCCGGCGCGGGAGCGATCTGTCAGTGGCGATCAGACCGGAGCGGTACGCAGTTTTTCGCTGCGGCCACGCAGCCATTCCAGGGTCAGCAGCAGAATCACCGAGAAGGCGATCAGCAGTGTCGCCGCGGCGGCGATGGTCGGGCTGAGGTTTTCGCGGATACCGCTGAACATCTGCCGGGGCAAGGTGGCTTGCTCGGGGCCGGCAAGAAACAGCGTGACCACCACTTCATCGAACGAGGTAGCAAAGGCGAACAGCGCGCCGCTGATCACCCCCGGCGCGATCAACGGCAGGGTCACCCGGCGGAACGCCGTCAGCGGCGAAGCGCCAAGGCTGGCCGCGGCCCGCACCAGGTTCTGGTTGAAGCCCTGCAAGGTGGCCGAGACCGTGATGATCACGAACGGCACGCCCAGCACGGCATGGACGATGATCAGCGAGAAGAAGCTGTTACCCATGCCCAGGGGCGCGAAGAACAGGTAGCTGGCCACGCCGATGATCACCACCGGCACCACCATCGGCGAAATCACCAGCGCCATCACCAGCGCTTTGCCGGGGAAGTCGCCGCGGGTCAGGCCGATGGCCGCCAGCGTGCCGAAGACCATCGCCAGCACCGTGGCCGCCGGGGCGACGATGATGCTGTTCTTCAGGGCGCGCATCCATTCCGCCGAGCCGAAGAAATCGTGATACCACTGCAGCGAGAAGCCTTGCAGCGGGTACACCAGGAAGCTGCCCGAGTTGAACGACAGCGGAATGATCACCAGCACCGGCAGGATCAGGAACAACAGGATCACGCCGCAGAGAATCCGCAAGCTGTAGAACCAGACCCGCTCGACGGGCGACATGTAAGGGCTCAGCATTCGATTCTCTCCTTAGCTCAGGCGCAGGCGACTGGCGCCCACCAGCCAGCTGTAAATCAGATACAGCACGATGGTCGCCAACAGCAACAGGCCGCCCAGCGCGGTCGCCATGCCCCAGTTGATGCTGGTGTTGGTGTAGAAGGCGACGAAATAGCTGACCATCTGGTCGTTCGGGCTGCCCAGCAACGCCGGGGTGATGTAGTAGCCGATGGCGAGGATGAACACCAGCAGGCAACCGGCGCCGACGCCGGCATAGGTCTGCGGGAAATACACCCGCCAGAAGCTGGCGAACGGATGGCAGCCGAGGGAAATCGCCGCGCGCATATAGGTCGGCGAGATGCCTTTCATCACGCTGTAGATCGGCAGGATCATGAACGGCAGCAGGATGTGCACCATGGAGATGTAGACCCCGGTGCGGTTGAACACCAGCTCCAGCGGCTTGTCGATCACGCCCATGGCCATCAGCGCGCTGTTGATCAGGCCGCCCGATTGCAGCAGCACGATCCACGCCGCCACACGCACCAGGATCGAAGTCCAGAACGGCAGCAGCACCAGAATCATCAGCAGGTTGCTCTGGCGCGCCGGCAGGTTGGCCAGCAGATAAGCCAGGGGATAGGCCAGCACCAGGCAGATGCCGGTAATCACCAGGCCCATCCAGAAAGTCCGGGCGAAGATATCCAGGTAGATGGCCTGGTCAGGGGTCGCCGGGGCGATCTCCCCCAGGTCGTCGATCCGATGGTCGACGGCGGCCAGCAGGTAGAACGGCGTCAGGCTGCTGGTGTTGCGGCGTACCGCCTGCCAGTAGGCCGGGTCGCCCCAACGCTCGTCGATGGCCTCCAGCGCTTCTTTATAGGAAGCCGGTTCCTCCTTGAACGGCAGGGCCCGGGCGGTTTTGGTCAGCAGGCTGCGATAGCCGGCCAACTCCATGTTCAGTCGCTTGGACAGATCGCCCAAGGTTTGCTGCTTGCGCGCTTCGGCCAGGTCCTCGCTCAGCGCCTTGTACACCGGCTCGGCCGGCAGGCCGCGTCCGTCCCAACCGGCCACGGCGACCACGGTGCGCGGCATGCCTTCGACCACTTCCGGGTTACCGACGCTCTTGTACAGCAGCGCGGCGATAGGCACGAGAAACACCAGCAGCAGGAACAGCACCAGAGGCGCGATCAACGCTTGCGCTTTCCAGCGGTTGACCCGCTCGGCACGCGCCAGGCGCTGCTTGAGGCTGGGGCTGGTGACCTCGTTCAGGGGAACGCTAATGGCCATGACGAACTCCGCAAATCTTTAAACGGTAACGGCGTCACCCGCGGGTGACGCCGCCCATGCATGGCGCCTTACTTGGCCGCCCACGAGTTGAAACGCTGTTCCAGTTGTTCACCGTTGTCAGCCCAGAAGCTGACGTCGATCTGCACCTGGTTGGCGATGTTTTCCGGGGTGGTCGGCATGTCTTTCAGGATGTCCTTGGCCAGCAGCGGTACCGCCTGGGTGTTGGCCGGACCGTAGGCGATGTTTTCCGAGTAGGTCTTCTGCTGCTGCGGCTGCACCGAGAAGGCGATGAATTTCTTCGCCGCTTCGGCACGGGTCTTGTCCAGGCCCTTCGGAATGGCCCAGGCGTCGAAGTCGTAGATGCCGCCGTTCCACACGACTTTCAGGTTGCTTTCCTTCTGTACCGCGGCGATCCGGCCGTTGTAGGCCGAGCTCATGACCACGTCACCGGAAGCCAGGTACTGCGGCGGCTGGGCGCCGGCTTCCCACCACTGGATGCTCGGCTTGAGTTCATCGAGCTTCTTGAAGGCACGATCCTGGCCGTCCTTGCCGGCCAGCACCTTGTACACATCCTTGGGCGCGACGCCGTCGGCCATCAGGGCGAATTCCAGGGTGTACTTGGCGCCCTTGCGCAGGCCGCGCTTGCCCGGGAATTTCTTGGTGTCCCAGAAATCCGCCCAGCTGGTCGGCGCGGTCTTCAGCTTGTCGGCGTTATAGGCCAGGACGGTCGACCAGACGAAGAAACCCACGCCACAAGGCTGGATCGCGCCCTTGACGTAATCCTCGGGCTTGCCGAACAGCTCGGGGTCGAGCTGCTCGAACATGTCTTCGTCGCAACCGCGGGACAGTTCCGGCGATTCGACTTCCACCAGGTCCCAGGACACGCTCTTGGTGTCGACCATGGCTTTGACCTTGGCCATCTCACCGTTGTATTCGCCAGCGACGATCTTGCCGTTGCCCGCGGCTTCCCACGGGGCATAGAAGGCCTTGACCTGGGCCGCCTTGTTCGCCCCGCCAAAGGACACCACGGTCAGGTCCGGGCCCGCCGCCATCGCGTGCGATGCGCCCATCAGGCCCAATGTCAAAGCGGTGAATTTCAGGGATCTCAACATTTATTGTTCTCTCCACGTGCAGGGTTGGTGAAGCAAGGGGGCGATCAATGCGCCTCTAGAAGTGGGTCGAGCGCGCGAACGTGTTCGACCTGCCAGCCAAGCGGAACCACATCGCCCACCGCCAGCTCCGGATCGAGCTCGGCAATCGGTTGTTTCACGAAGAAGTCGGTCTTGCCACAGACTTCCAGGCGAACCCGGACGTGGTCGCCCAGATAGATGAATTCCGCCACCCTCCCTGAGAAGCGGTTGACACAGCTTTCACTGGAGCCGTTGAGGCTCACGCGCTCCGGACGAATCGACAGGGTCACCGGCTCGCCGGTCTTGCCGACGTTGACCGCCAGCGCCTCGACCTTCTCGCCGCGCCCCAGCTCGACCACGCAGCGGTCACCGCTGTGGCTGTGCAGGCGGCCGTTGAGACGGTTGTTCTCGCCGATGAAGTTGGCGACGAAGGTGTTCTTCGGCTCTTCGTAAAGGGTCCGAGGCGGGGCGATCTGCTGGATTTCGCCCTGATGGAACACCGCGACCCGGTCGGACATGGTCAGGGCTTCGCCCTGGTCGTGGGTCACGTAGACCACGGTCACGCCGAGGCGCTGGTGCAGGTGCTTGATTTCCATCTGCATGTGTTCGCGCAGCTGTTTGTCCAGCGCGCCGAGGGGTTCGTCCATCAGTACCAGCTGCGGCTCGAACACCAGCGCCCGGGCCAGGGCCACCCGCTGCTGCTGGCCACCGGACAGTTGCGCCGGATAACGCTGGGCGAAGGACTCGAGCTGGACCATGCTCAGCACGCGTTTGACCCGCTCGCTGATATCGGTCTTGCTCAGGCCACGCACCGACAGCGGGAACGCCAGGTTCTCGGCCACGGTCATGTGCGGGAACAGCGCATAGTTCTGGAACACCATGCCGATATCGCGCTTGTGCGGCGGCACGTTGTTGATCGCCCGCCCGGCCAGCTGGATCTCCCCGGCGGTCGGGGTCTCGAAGCCGGCCAGCATCATCAGGCTGGTGGTCTTGCCGGAGCCGGATGGCCCGAGCAGGGTAAGGAACTCGCCTTTGCGAATGTCCAGGTTGAGGTCTTTGACGATCAGGTTTTCGCCGTCGTAGCTCTTTTGCACACCACGGAAACTGACCAGTACATCACTCGTCCCAGCGCTTGAATCGACCTCGCTCATACCCACACCTTTTGTTTTTTGACGGCTGTGGACTAAGCCTAGTGGAGGCCACAAGCCGCGCAAATCGGGGGGTATGAGAGATTGGCCTCAGCCGGATGGAAGGTTCCTTGTAGGAATCCCCCTACAAGAATGGCGCGATTGGACAAGTTCCGGCGCACGCCCGGCGCAGATCATGGCCAGAAGCCTGTTTGCATGTCGCAAATGGGTACGTGTAGCCGCTGCCGCAGGCTGCGATCGGCCCGAAGGGACGCCTGCGGCCTTGAGTCCGTCGAGGTCCTGCGGACCTATCGCAGCCTGGGGCAGCGGCTACAGATCCACTCAGAGCAGCTTATGCTCCATCGCGTACTTCACCAGCTCGGCCAGGGAGGTGATGTTGAGTTTCTGCATCAATCGCGCCTTGTGGGTGCTGATGGTCTTGCTGCTCAAGGCCAGCTGTTGGGCGATATCGTTGACGTTGGCGCCCTGGGCCAGCCGCTCGAACACGGAAAACTCGCGCTCCGACAGCAGGGAATGCAGGGGCCGGGTGTCCGTCAGGCCGACTTCGAAGACCATCCGGTCGGCCAGTTCCGGGTCGATGTAACGCCCGCCCGCCGCCACTTTGCGGATCGCCGTCAGCAGCAGCGCCGGGTCGCTGTCCTTGGTGGCATAACCGGCCGCCCCCACCTTCAGCGCCCGGGCCGCCATCTGCGCCTCGTCGTGCATTGACAGCACCAGGATCGCCGGCGGATTGTTCAGTGCGCGGATCCGCGGGATCGCCTCCAGGCCGTTGACGCCAGGCATGGAAATATCCAACAGCACCACCTCGCAAGGCACGTGGCGCAGGGTTTCCAATAGCTGCTCGCCATTGCTCGCCTCCCCCACCACCGTCAGGTCCTTGGCCAGGCCAATCAACTGCTTGATGCCTTCGCGAACGATGGTGTGGTCTTCGGCTACCAGTACACGGATCACAGCTCGTACCTCTTCTTATTAGTGATGATCTCTGCAGCGGCGAGCTTGCTCGCGCCTACAAGTCCAGCGGCACAGTCACGCTCAGGGTGGTGCCTTCGCCCAGCTGACTGTCCAGGCTCAGGCTGCCGCCCATGATCAGTACCCGCTCGCGCATGCCCACCAGACCGAAGGACGTCGGCCGCCCGGCCTCGACCACGAAACCCTGGCCGTCATCGCTGATGGTCATGCACAGTTGGTTCTGCTCGAGACTCAGGGTCAGTTCGACAGTATGCGCCTGTGCATGGCGCATCACGTTGGTCAGCGCCTCCTGGAGGATACGGAACAGACCGATGGCCTTGGCATCGCTGAGCACCGGCAGATTGTCGGGCACCTGCACCAGGCAAGGAATCTGTGTGCGCGCCTCGAAACGCCGCGCCTGCCACTCGATGGCCGACGCGATCCCGGCATCGAGAATCGGCGGGCGCAGGGCCGTGGCCACATCGCGTACCAACTGGAACAGCTGGGCGATCAGGCGCTTCATGCTGTTCAAGCGTTCGTGCAGCCCCGGATCGAGCTGCGCGTAGGCCAGCTCGCACATCGAGGTCTCCAGCTTGAGCACCGTGAGCATCTGCCCCAACTCGTCATGCACTTCCCGGGCGATACGCGCCTTTTCCTCTTCGCGCACGCTTTCCAGGTGCGCCGACAGCTCGCGCAGTTGCTCCCGCGAGCTGGCCAGCTCCAGTTCGATGCGCTTGCTTTCGCTGATGTCCCAGACGATGCCGTCCCAGACATAGGCGCCATCCTCGAGCTGGCGGGTGATGGCCTTGATTTCCGCCCAGCGCTGTTCGCCCTGGCGGGTCAGGATCCGTCCCTGCCAGGACCAGTCGCTGTCGGTGTCCAGGGCGTGGTCCTGGGTCTGGTGATAACTGGCCCGGTCCCCAGGGTGCACCAGGCTGCGCAGCCCTATGTCGCGATGGCTGAGGGTCGCCGGGGAATAACCCACCAGGCTCTCGCTGCCTTCGCTGATGTAGGCGAAATCGATCTGCCCGGTCACCGGTGCCCGTTCCAGGCGGAACACCAGCCCCGGCACATTGGCGGCGATCCCCTGCAACCGCGCTTCGCTCTCCTGCAGGGCGGCCAGGGCGCGACGACGCTCGGTGACGTCTGTGAGGTAAACCACCAGGTACTCGCCATCGCGAAAGCGCAGAAAACTCAGCGACACATCGGCCGGCAGGATGCTGCCGTCGGCGCGGACACACTGGGTCTCGAAGCTGGGCGGCGCGTCCTCGCTGGCCCGGGCACGCTTCCACAGGCCAAGCCAGCGGTCCATGTGCAGGTTGGGCTCGAAATCGCTCAACGGTCGGTCGACCACCGCCCCCGGGGCATAGCCCAGCATGCTTTCGGCCGCGCGGTTGGCGTAGCGCACATGGCTGTCCCAGTTGACCCAGAGAATGCCCACCGTGCTCTGGTCGATGGAAAACTGGGTCAGACGCAAGGCTTCTTCGCTGGCCTCGCGCCGGGCCAGGTCCTCGCGGGTGGTCAGCAGGCGCTGCTCGAGCGTCTGTTGCTGGCGGCGCTGCCAGATAACGATGGCCATGCTCGCCAACAGCAGCACGGCCAGCAACAGGCTGAGGTTCTGCCAGAAACCGCGGGACTCGCTCAGCCGCGGATACTTGGGTTGCAGCCAGCGATTGTGCAACTGCTCCAGGTCCTTGGCGGCGATACCGTGCAAGGCGCGTTGCACGATGTCCGCCAGCTCGGGCCAGTCGCGCCGGGTCGCCACCCGCAGCAGTTGCGGCAATCCGATATCGCCCACCACCGCCAGGCCGGCGAACTCCGGCTCCGCCGACAAGCGACTGAGCTGTGCTTCATCGATCACCGCATAACGCGCCTGCTGGCTGAGCAGCAATTGCAGGGCCTGGCGCTCCAGGGGCACACCCTGCAGATTGAGGTTGGAATAGGTCGCCCGCAGGTAGTCCGCCACCGCGCTGGGCATGCGCACCGCCACGCGGGTCTGGCTGTCGAGCTTTTCCAGCTCTACCGCGCCGGCGCCCTTCTGCTCGCCGACCACCAGTTGCGGCACGCGCATATAGGGATCGGAAAACTGCCAGAGCCGCAGGCCGGCCGGGGTCTGGCTCAGGCCCGGGGCCATATCCACTTCACCGGCGCGCACCGCCGCTTCCAGTTGCGCCTGATCGGCAAAGTTGCGCCAGCTCAGCTCGACCTTCATCGCCTGGGCCAGCCACTGCATCAGTTCAATATTGGCGCCGGACAAGCGTTGCAGCCGTCGGTCGTACTGGGCGTAGGGAACCTGGAGCACCACGCCGACCCGCAATTCCCGATGCTGCTCCAACCACTGCTGTTGTGCGGGGCTCCACTGCGCCTGGGCGATATGTGGCGCAGGCACCGCCCGGGCCATCAAGGGAAGGCAGATACAGCCGATAACCAACAGGCAGCGAAAACGCATCATCTGAAGTCTCACACACTGACAAATACTGACCAACCCATTAGGCTGCCGGGATTACTTCTGGCCTGGAATAACCGATGTCCCTTGTCCACCGCACGGCACTGCCCGCATTGTGCCTGTCGCTGATCCTGCCTTGTGCCTTTTCGGTCGAGGCCGCCGATCCGCAAGCCGCCCCGGCAGAACAGCCTGCCGCGGAAAAACCGGCCGAACGCCAGCCGCTCCTTGAGCGTAGCCAGGAAGATGCCGCAGCCCTCGAACGGGTCCTGCCATCCAGCGAACAACAGTCACTGCAAGCCGGCAGCGAGAGCTTTCTGGCCCTGTGGAAACCAGCCAACACCAGCGACCCCAAGGGCGCGGTGATCATCATCCCGGGCGCTGGCGAAACCGCCGACTGGCCTCAGGCAATCGGCCCTTTGCGCAACAGATTGCCGGATGCCGACTGGAGCAGCCTGAGCCTGACCCTGCCCGACCTGCAGAGCGATGCGGCGCAACCACGCATCGTCGAGGCCGAACCTGTGCCCGCGACCGCCGACACTAGCAGCAAAGATGCCGCCACGGCAGCGCCCAAGCCAATCGAACAGGCCGCCGGTGGCGAAGCCGAGATCGCCGATCGCGCGGTGGTGGAGAGTAGCGAAGAACAGGCCAAGGCCGACGCCGAGCGGATTTTTGCCCGTATCGACGCCGCGGTGACCTACGCCCAGCAGCAGAACGCCCGCAGCATTGTGTTGCTGGGCCATGGCAGCGGCGCCTACTGGGCCACGCGCTACCTGAGCGAAAAACAACCGCCGGAGATTCAAAAACTGGTGCTGGTGGCTGCCCAGACCCCGTCCATCGGCAAACCCGGGCTGGCGGAACTGACCCCGACCCTGAAGCTGGCGACCGCCGATTTTTTCTACAAGGACAACGCGCAGGCTCGCAAGAACGCCCTGGAACGCCTGCAGGCGAGCAAGCGCCTGAAGAACGCCAACTTCACCCAGGTCTCGCTCAACGCCCTGCCGGGCAACAGCACGGCTGAAAACGAGCAGCTGTTCAGACGCGTACGCGGCTGGCTGAGCCCGCAACCCGTGCAAGACTGAACCCAGCCGCGCCCGGTCCCGCTCCTGTTTTTGGCAAGGTACGGGGCCGGGCGTGGGGCATTTCCCTCTAGCGAATCTCTCTAACGAGTCTCTCTAACGAAAATCCCGACGCTCGCGGATCAGTGCGTAAGCGCTGTGCAGCTCGCGGGTTTTCTCCGTGGCTTCACGCACCTGCAAGGGGCTTGCGCCGCTGCCGGCAATCTTGTCCGGGTGATGGCGGCTGAGCAGGCGCCGGTAGGCGCGCTTGATCTGCGACGGCTCGCTGGTCGCCGAGACACCGAGCAGGCGCAACGCGTCCTGATAGGTGCCACTGCTGTTGGCCAACGGTTTTTTACTCGGCTCGTAGTCCGCCGCCAATGCCTGCACCTGCTGCACAGTCCAGCCCAGCCACTTGCCCCAAAGCTGGATCAGCTCGCGCTCGGAGGGGCTGGCCCGGCCATCGGCCCAGACCATCCGCCAGCAAGCGCGCAACACACCCTCGGCAGCATGGGGCTGCGTCGCCAGGCGCTGCAAGTAGCCTCGTAGCCGATCGTTACCCGACTTGCCCCGATTGAACGCGGCAATGGCGCGGCGCTGCGCGGCTTCGCTCATATCCAGCGAACGCATTTCCAGACGCGCCTGCTGGATATGCCCATCGACCACCCGGCCATCGCTTTTCGCCAACCGCCCCAAGAGCACGAACAGCAGTTCATCGTTGCGCAACGCCGGTCGACCGCCCAGACGCTCACGCACCTGGGCCCAACTATGCAATTGCAAACGCCGGTCCAGCGCCTGTCCCAGCAACGCTCCCAGCATGGCCCCCGGGATACTGGCTATGGCAAAGCCAGCCCCGGCTCCGATCAGAGTCCCTGGCCACAACATATCAACGACTCGCTTCTAACAAGGTTTCGACTTCCGCCAGGCGCTCATGGGTGCCGACATCGACCCAGTGTCCCTGCAAACGCTCGCCGCTGACCTGTCCATCGGCCATGGCCTTGCGCAGCAGGGGCGCCAGTTTGAACGCACCCGGTGTGCAGCCCTGGAACAGGTCCGGGTGCAACACCGCGATGCCGCTGTAGGTCAGGGTCTGCGCACCCGGCTCGGCGTCCCGCACCCAGGCATCGCTGAGGATGAAATCCCCGGCGGTGTGATGAGCCGGGTTATCCACCAGCACCAGATGCGCCAACGCATCCAGCGGACGGTTCAACGAGCGGAAATCGTAATCGGTCCAGACATCGCCATTGACCACCACAAAGGGCTCGTCGCCCAGCAAGGGCAAGGCGCGGAAAATACCGCCGCCGGTTTCCAGCGGCTCGCCCTCCGGCGAATAGCGGATGCTCAAGCCAAAGCGCGAGCCATCGCCCAGATGATCTTCGATCTGCTGCCCCAGCCAGGCGTGGTTGATGACGATTTCGGTAAAACCCGCCCGGGCCAGTGCCCGCAGGTGGTACTCGATCAACGGCACACCGGCGGCGCGGATCAATGGCTTGGGCGTGGTCAGGGTCAAGGGGCGCATCCGTTCGCCCTTGCCCGCGGCCAAAATCATTGCCTTCATACACAGGCTCCGACCGGTTGACGCAGGCTGGCCAACAGCTCACCCAACTCCGCCAGCTCCGGCCGACGGGCCAGGACGGCTTCTATATAAGCGAAGAAACGCGGCACGTCGCCCAGGTAACGGGGCTTGCCGTCGCGGTGGCAGATCCGCGCGAAGATCCCGATCACCTTGAGATGGCGTTGCACACCCATCAGGTCGCTCGCGCGCAGGAAATCCTCGAAATCGGGTTGCACCGCGATCCCGAGCCGGGACGCTTGCTGCCAGTAGTCTTCCAGCCAGCCGCGCACCCGTGCTTCGGGCCAGCTGAGAAAGGCATCCTTGAACAGGCAGGTGACGTCATAGGTCACCGGGCCATAGACCGCGTCCTGGAAATCCAGCACGCCCGGATTGGGTTCGCTGAGCATCAGGTTGCGCGGCATATAGTCACGATGCACCAGCACCTTGGGCTGGGCCAGGGCGCTTTCGATCAACAGCTCGCTGACCCGCTGCCATTGGCCACGCTGGCGCTCATTCAGCTCGACGCCCAGCTCGCGCCCCACGTACCACTCGGGGAACAGTTCCAGTTCACGGCGCAGCAAAGCGACGTCATAACTGGGCAACGGCGCATCCATCGGCAACTGCTGGAAAGCCAGCAAGGTTTGCAGCGCATCCTTGAACAGGGCGTCGGCATTTTCGCTGTCGATCACGTCCAGATAGGTTTTGTTGCCCAGGTCATTGAGCAAAAGAAAGCCGCGCGGCAAATCTTCTGCATAAATTTTCGGCACATTGGTTGCGGATTTTGCCAACAGATGGGCGATATCCACGAAGGGTTTGCAGTTTTCCTGGGGCGGTGGAGCATCCATCACGACAAAGCTGCGGCCTTCGCCTTCCCAGCGGAAATATCGCCGGAAACTCGCGTCGCTGCTGGCCGCGGTCAATGTGGCCGGGGGCACGGGGCCCCAACCGTTGGAGGCATAGACAATCGACAACTGCTCATCGAGCCAAACTTTCAGGTGTTGCAAGCGTACATCTTGGTCAGGCATTGCAAGGGTCTCCGACGGCGCTAGCCGTCAAGCGGGTCATGCTTTATTATCCAGCATCTTTTTCAGACCATCGAGAGGCGTGCGGCCCACACCGCGGGCAGATGGCACGCAGGAAGCCCGGACTAATAAGATGGCATTGAAATCCCCCGCGTTTCGTAAAAAATTTCCGTTGTTGGTTACTGGCAGTCTGCTGGCCCTGCAACCCCTAGCCACTTCGTTCGTGGTCGCCGCAGAACAGTATGACTGCTCAGTCTCTGCTTCGGGTGGCTGGGACTGCGCGCCGAAAACCAGCGCCGCTCAACTGCCTCCGCGCCCCGTGCATGACGCGAGTGCGGTCAGCTCGAGCACCGCTGCATCGGCCGAAGGCGGCGAAACCAGCGAAGACACCGGCGCCAAGCCGATGCTGGTTACCGAGTCCAAGGGCCGCGGCCTGAAGTCCCGCAGCGAAGACTACAGTCACCTCGACTGGGTTCCGCGCGAGAAGCTCACCGCCGCCCAGTTGGCCGAGACCGGTCCTTACTGTGCTGGTGCTTATATCGAACCGATTCGTCCTGGCATGAATGACAAGACGAATAAAAGTGACGCCCCGACCTTTATCGGCGCCAAGGCTTCGCGTTACCAGCAGGAGCAGCAGATCGCCACCCTGGCCGGTGATGTGGTCATGCGCCAGGGCAGCATGCAGGTCGAGGCCGACGAGGCCAACCTGTACCAGGCCGAAAATCGTGGCGAGCTGAACGGCAACGTCCGCCTGCGCGACAACGGCGCCCTGCTGGTCGGTGATCACGCCGACGTGCAGCTGGACACCGGCGAGGCCAAGGTCGACAACGCCGAATACGTGATGCACAAATCGCGCATCCGCGGTAACGCGCTGTACGCCAAGCGTGCCGAGAACGCGATCATCCGTCTCAAGGACGGTACCTACACCACGTGCGAACCGAGCAGCAACGCCTGGCAGCTCAAGGGCAACAACATCACCCTGAACCCGGCGACCGGCTTCGGCACCGCGACCAACGTGACGTTGCGCGTCAAGGACATTCCGGTCCTGTACACGCCGTACATCTATTTCCCGATCGACGACCGTCGCCAGTCCGGCTTCCTGCCGCCGACCATCGGCAGCGGCAGCGATACCGGCTTCATGCTGGTCACCCCGTACTACTTCAACCTGGCGCCGAACTACGACGCCACGTTGTACCCGCGCTACATGAGCAAGCGCGGCCTGTTGATGGAAGGCGAATTCCGTTACCTGACCAAGTCCAGCGAAGGTCAGTTCGGCGCGGCGTACCTCAACGACGAAAACGATGACCGCAAACTGCAGTCGGACTACGAAAAAACCCGCTACATGTACAACTGGCAGCACAAGGGCGGGCTCGATTCGCGCCTGATGACCGAGGTCGACTACACCAAGATCAGCGATCCGTACTACTTCCAGGATCTGCAGACCGACCAGATCGGTGTGGAAAGCCGTGATTACATCAACCAGCAGGGTGCTGTGACCTACCGTGGTGATACCTACACCGCACGCCTCAATGCCCAGGCTTATGAACTGGCCACGGTTTCCAACATCACGCCTTACAACCGTCTGCCGCAAATCACCTTGAATGGCTTCTTACCGCAGCATCCGGGCGGGCTGGACTTCAAGTACGAAACCGAGATTGTTCGCTTTGATCGCGACCTGCAGAACGGTACGTTCTTTGATGAGAATGGTGTCGGTGCACCGCGACTCGACCGCAATGTTCAAGGTTTGGCGCGTGCCAATGGTAATCGCCTGAACCTTGCACCGTCTGTGAGCCTTCCGCTTAACTGGACCTATGGCTTCCTGAAGCCATCCCTCAAGTATCAATACACCCAGTACGATCTGGATCTGGACAGTATCGGCAAGAGCCAGGTTGCTGCACAGACCGCGGAACAGAATCGTCTTGACGGTACTTACAGCAGCAATCAGAACCGTGGCGTGCCTATCGCCAGTATCGACAGCGGCCTGTACTTCGACCGCAACACCCAATGGTTCGGCAAGAACTATCGCCAGACCCTGGAACCACGCCTGTACTATCTCTATGTACCGGAAAAAGACCAGAGCGACATCCCGGTATTCGATACCAGCGAGTCCACCTTCAACTACTCGTCGCTGTTCCGTGATAATCGTTTCACCGGCTCCGACCGTGTAGGCGACGAGAACAAACTGTCCCTCGGCGTCACCAACCGCTGGATCGAAGAGAACGGCTTTGAACGTCAACGCATCAGCATCGGTCAGGCCTTGTACTTCAAGGACCGCGAAGTCCAGTTGCCGGGTATTGATGCGAAAACCCGAGACGACGCGCACTCCAATGTTTCGCCTTATGCACTGGAATACGAGTACCGCTGGAACCGCGACTGGCGTACCACTGCCGACTACAACTGGGACCCGGACAGCCACAGCCCACGCTCCGGCAGCGCAATGTTCCACTACCAGCCGGAAGACAACCCGAACAAGGTCATCAACGCCGGTTATCGCTATCGCAACGACCTGGTTCGTTACGACCAGTCCACGGGTAAATGGTCGGTGGGTGGCGGTGACTATGGCACCCCAGGCACTCCTGGCTACGTGAAGGACTATTACAAGATCAAGCAGCACGACTTCTCGGTGATCTGGCCGATCGTGCCGCAGTGGAACCTGATCAGCCGCTGGCAGTACGACTACAACCGCAACCGTACCCTCGATGCCTTCGGTGGTTTCGAATACGACAACTGCTGCTGGAAACTGCGCCTGATCAACCGTTACTGGGTCAAGTATGACGAGTTCAGTCAAGACGCCCCGCAGAACGAGAAAGGCGACCATGGCATCTTCCTTCAAATCGTCCTGAAAGGACTCGGCGGCCTTACCGGCGCCAAGGTAGAGAGCTTCCTCGACAAAGGCATTCAAGGTTACCGTGAACGTGAAGACCAAGCTTTCTGATTGTCTGCGCCCGCTGATGCTGGGCGCGTTGTTCCTGGGTACCGCGGCGAGCGCCGCGGTACAACCCATCGACAAAGTGGTGGCCATCGTCGATAACGACGTGGTCATGCAGAGCCAGCTGGACCAACGGGTTCACGAAGTTCAGCAAACCATCGCCAAGCGCGGCGGCGGCATGCCACCCGCCGAGGTCCTGAACCAGCAGGTACTGGAACGCCTGATCGTCGAAAACCTGCAACTGCAGATCGGCGAACGCTCCGGCATCCGCATTACCGATGAAGAGCTGAACCAGGCCGTCGGCACCATCGCCCAACGCAATAACATGACGCCCGATCAGTTCCGCGCCGCCCTGGCGCGTGATGGCCTGTCCTATCAGGACGCCCGTGAGCAGATTCGCCGCGAGATGATCATCAGCCGCGTGCGCCAGCGCCGTGTTGCCGAACGCATTCAGGTCTCCGAGCAGGAAGTGAAAAACTTCCTCGCCTCCGACCTGGGCAAGATGCAACTGTCCGAAGAGCTGCACCTGGCCAATATCCTGATTCCAACCCCGGAAAGCGCCAACTCCGAAGCGATTCAGAGCGCCGCGCGCCAGGCCATGGACATCTACCAGCAGCTCAAGCAAGGCGCCGACTTCGCTCAGCTGGCCATCGCCCGTTCCGGCAGCGACAACGCCCTGGAAGGTGGTGACATGGGCTGGCGTAAAGCCGCTCAACTGCCCCCTCCGTTCGACCGCGAACTGAGCGCCATGGCAGTGGGCGATATCACCCAGCCAGCTCGTACCCCAGGCGGCTTCATCATCCTGAAGCTGTTGGAAAAACGCGGCGGCGGCAATCAGATGCGTGACGAAGTGCATGTCCGTCATATCCTGATCAAGCCAAGTGAGATTCGCAGCGAAGAAGAAACCAAGCGCCTGGCCCAGAAGCTCTACGAGCGCATCGAAGCCGGCGAAGACTTTGCCGAACTGGCGAAAAGCTACTCGGAAGACCCGGGTTCCGCCCTCAATGGCGGCGACCTCAGCTGGATCGACCCGAATGCCCTGGTTCCCGAGTTCCGCGACGTGATGGCCAAGACCCCGCAAGGTCAGCTGTCCAAGCCGTTCCAGAGCCCATATGGCTGGCACGTATTGGAAGTCCTTGGCCGCCGCGCCACTGACAGCACCAGCCAGGCCCGCGAACAGCAAGCGATGACCGTGCTGCGCAACCGTAAATACGACGAAGAGCTGCAAACCTGGCTGCGCCAGATTCGCGATGAAGCCTACGTCGAGATCAAACTTCCTGGCGCCGACCAGGCGGCCCAGTGAAACCCAAGCGTTTCGCGCTCACCCCCGGCGAGCCAGCCGGCATAGGTCCCGACCTGTGCCTGTTGCTCGCCTCGCAACAACAGCCATACCCCCTGATCGCCATCACCAGCTGCGACCTGCTTACCGAGCGGGCCGCGCAGCTGGGTGTGGCCGTCAGCCTGATTGCGGTCGGCCCCGACAACTGGCCAAACCAGCCGGCCGCCGCCGGTAGCCTCTACGTCTGGGATACCCCGTTGGCGACCAAAGTCGTCACCGGCCAGCTCGACAAGGCCAACGCCGCGTTCGTTCTGGAAACCCTGACCCGGGCCGGCCAAGGCTGCCTGGACGGACATTTCGACGGCATGATTACCGCCCCAGTCCACAAGGGTGTGATCAACGAAGCCGGCATTGCCTTTTCCGGCCATACCGAGTTTCTCGCCGACCTGACGCATACCGAACAAGTGGTGATGATGCTGGCCACCCATGGCCTGCGCGTGGCACTGGTGACCACTCACCTGCCACTGCGGGACATCGCCGACGCCATTACCCCGGAGCGCCTGGAGCGGGTTACGCGCATTCTGCATGCGGACCTGCACAACAAATTCGGCATCGCCCAGCCACGCATCCTGGTCTGCGGGCTCAACCCGCATGCCGGCGAAGGCGGACATCTGGGCCATGAAGAAATCGATATCATCGAACCCACCCTGGAGCGTCTGCGCAACGAAGGCATGGACCTGCGTGGCCCCCTGCCCGCCGACACTCTGTTTACCCCCAAATATCTGGAGCACTGCGACGCAGTGCTAGCGATGTACCACGACCAGGGGCTGCCCGTGCTGAAATACAAAGGCTTCGGCGCCGCGGTCAACGTGACGTTGGGCTTGCCGATCATCCGCACCTCGGTCGACCACGGCACTGCCCTGGATTTGGCCGGCAGCGGCAAGATCGATACCGGCAGCCTGAAAGTCGCCCTGGAAACCGCCTACCAGATGGCCGAGACCCGTTTATGACCGAGCAATACCAACACCGGGCGCGCAAGCGCTTCGGCCAGAACTTCCTGCATGACGCCGGCGTGATCGACCGCATCCTGCGCTCCATCAATGCCAAATCCGGCGACCGCATGCTGGAAATCGGCCCGGGCCAGGGCGCCTTGACCGAGGGCCTGCTCAACAGCGGTGCCCAACTGGATGTGGTCGAACTGGACAAAGATCTGGTGCCGATCCTCAACCAGCAGTTTGCTGGCCGGGATAATTTCAGCCTGCACCAGGGCGATGCCCTGAAGTTCGACTTCAACAGCCTGAATGCCGCGCCCGGCAGCCTGCGGGTGGTTGGCAACCTGCCCTACAACATCTCCACCCCGCTGATCTTTCACCTGCTGCAGAACGCCGGACTGATCCGCGACATGCACTTCATGCTGCAGAAAGAAGTGGTCGAGCGCCTCGCCGCGGGCCCGGGCGGTGGCGACTGGGGCCGCCTGTCGATCATGGTCCAGTACCACTGCCGCGTGGAGCATCTGTTCAACGTCGGCCCTGGCGCGTTCAATCCGCCACCGAAAGTCGACTCGGCAATCGTCCGCCTGGTGCCACACGCCGTGCTGCCGCATCCGGCCAAGGATCATCGCCTGTTGGAGCGCATCGTCCGCGAAGCCTTCAACCAGCGTCGCAAGACCCTGCGCAATACCCTCAAGGCCCTGCTCACAAGCGCCGAGATCGAAGCCGCCGGCGTCGATGGCAGCCTGCGTCCGGAGCAACTGGACCTGGCAGCCTTCGTTCGCCTGGCCGACAAGCTCAGCGAACAAGCCGCGGACACCGCCAGCGCAAGCTGACACGCCACCAGCGTTATCGGGTAAGACGCCAGGCTCCATGTCTGGTTTACTACCCGATACTTGGCCTAGACTGACCTCCATCAGCTTTGTCCCGCGTCCCGCTTCGTTTTAAGGCCCCTTGCATGTCCGATCCCCGCTATCAGATCGACGTCAGCGTCGTCACCCGCTTTCTCGCAGAACAGTCGCAACCCGAGCAGAACCGCTTTGCCTTCGCCTACACCATCACCGTGCAGAACAATGGCCTGCTGCCCGCCAAACTGCTCTCGCGGCACTGGGTGATCACCGATGGCGACGGGCACGTCGAGGAAGTTCGCGGCGCCGGCGTCGTCGGCCAGCAACCGCTGATCGCGGTGGGCAAAAGCCACACCTACAGCAGCGGCACGGTCATGACCACACGCGTCGGCAATATGCAGGGCAGCTATCAGATGCTCGCCGAAGACGGCAAACACTTCGACGCCATCATCGCCCCCTTCCGCCTGGCCGTGCCCGGAGCCCTGCACTGATGACGACTTACGCCGTCGGTGACCTGCAAGGCTGCCTGGGGCCTTTGCAGTGCCTGCTTGAAAAGGTCGCTTTCGACCCGACCAAGGATCGCCTGTGGCTGGTCGGCGACCTGGTCAACCGCGGCCCCCAGTCGCTGGAAACCCTGCGCTTTCTTTATGCCATGCGCGACTCCCTGGTCTGCGTACTGGGCAATCACGACCTGCACCTGCTGGCCGTCTGGCGCAATATCGAGCGCCTGAAGAAAGCCGACACCCTGCGCGAGATCCTCAACGCGCCGGATTGCGAAGAGTTGCTCCAGTGGCTGCGCCAGCAAAAGCTGATGCACTATGACGAACAGCGCAACGTCGCCCTGGTGCACGCGGGGATACCGCCACAGTGGTCGCTGAAGAAAGCCCTCAAGTGCGCCACCGAAGTCGAAGAGGCGCTGCGGGACGACAACCGCTTCGAGCCCTATCTGGACGGTATGTACGGCAACGACCCGACAAAATGGGACAGCGAACTCAAAGGCGTGACCCGTCTGCGGGTGATCACCAACTATTTCACCCGCATGCGTTTCTGCACCAGCGATGGCAAGCTCGACCTCAAGGGCAAGGAAGGGCCGGACACCGCCCCACCGGGTTACGCCCCATGGTTCGAGCACAAGGAACGCAAGACCCGGGACGTGAAAATCATCTTCGGTCACTGGGCCGCCCTCGAAGGCAATTGCAACCAGCCCGGCGTTGTCGCCCTGGACACCGGCTGCGTCTGGGGCGGAGCCCTGACCTTGCTGAACGTCGATACCGGCCAACGCCTCGAGTGTGAGTGCGACGCCCACGGCCACATCAAGCCCCAGGCCAATCAACCCTCCCCTGAACCCACACCAATCACCGCCAAGCGCTAGACGGCGCTTGCCACCAGGCCCAGGAGCCCGCCATGAGCGAATTCAAACGCATCCCCCCAGAACAGGCCCAGGCACTGCGCGAGCAAGGCGCCGTGGTGGTCGATATCCGCGACCCGCAGACCTTTGCCCTGAACCACATCAGCGGCTCTCTGCACCTGGATAACCACTCCATCTCCGACTTCATCCGCAACGCCGATCTCGACGCCCCGCTGGTGGTCGTCTGCTATCACGGCAACTCCAGCCAAAGCGCAGCGGCCTACCTGATCAGCCAGGGCTTCTCCGACGTCTACAGCCTGGACGGTGGTTTCGAATTGTGGCGGACCACCTACCCTGCGGAAATTGCCCAGGGCAGCGCCGAATAATTTTTCTGCGCGCCAGCCCGCGTCATTCGCGGGCTGGCGCCATGACCGACGAACGGTCACTTGAACAAATTGCGTATTCCACCTTTACCTCCCCGATTCCGAACTATCCTTAGCCTCAGGCCATCCAATCAGGGGAGAGCCGGTACACCGGCGTGCGGGTCATCGGTACTAGCTTTCAAGGTCGATAGCTTTGAAAGTGTTCTGGGGGGTAAACATCAGCCGGATTCCCGGCTGCATGCCAGCACTTGACTGACTGATCCGGCGTCGGCTCCACGTATCGAGCGAGGTGACGTCATGAGTATTTTTAGCCACTTCCAACAACGCTTCGAATCCACACGCCAGGAAGAGTTCTCGCTACAGGAGTACCTGGAGCTCTGCAAAAAGGACCGTAGCGCCTACGCATCGGCCGCTGAACGCCTGCTTCTGGCTATCGGCGAACCGGAGCTGCTGGACACGTCGACCAATTCGAGACTGTCACGGATCTTCTCCAACAAAGTGATCCGTCGCTATCCGGCCTTTGAAGACTTCCATGGAATGGAAGAATGCATCGACCAGATCGTCTCCTACTTCCGCCATGCCGCTCAGGGCCTGGAAGAGAAGAAACAGATCCTCTACCTCCTCGGCCCCGTCGGTGGCGGTAAATCATCCCTGGCCGAGAAACTCAAACAACTGATCGAAAAGGTGCCCTTCTACGCCATCAAGGGCTCTCCGGTATTCGAGTCGCCTCTTGGGTTGTTCAACGCCACGGAAGATGGCGCGATCCTCGAAGAAGACTTCGGTATCCCACGGCGCTACCTGAACACCATCATGTCGCCCTGGGCCACCAAGCGCCTGTCCGAGTTCGGTGGCGACATCAGCCAGTTCCGGGTGGTCAAGCTCTATCCTTCGATCCTCAACCAGATCGCCGTCGCCAAGACTGAACCTGGAGACGAGAACAACCAGGACATTTCCGCACTGGTGGGCAAGGTCGATATTCGCAAGCTGGAGGAATTCCCGCAGAACGACGCCGACGCCTACAGCTATTCGGGCGCACTGTGCCGGGCCAACCAGGGCCTGATGGAGTTCGTCGAAATGTTCAAGGCACCGATCAAGGTGCTGCACCCATTGCTGACGGCCACCCAGGAAGGCAACTACAACAGTACCGAGGGGCTGGGCGCGATCCCCTTCACCGGCATTCTGCTGGCCCACTCCAACGAATCGGAATGGCACACCTTCCGTAACAACAAGAACAACGAAGCCTTCATCGACCGGATCTATATCGTCAAAGTCCCGTACTGCCTGCGGGTCAGCGACGAAGTCAAAATCTACGACAAGCTGCTGTTCAACAGCTCCCTGTCCAAGGCGCATTGCGCTCCCGACACCCTGAAAATGCTCGCTCAGTTCACCGTGCTCTCGCGTCTCAAGGAGCCGGAGAACTCGAACATCTACTCGAAAATGCGCGTCTACGACGGCGAGAACCTCAAGGACACCGATCCGAAAGCCAAGTCGATCCAGGAATACCGCGACGCCGCCGGCGTGGATGAAGGCATGAACGGTCTGTCGACCCGCTTCGCCTTCAAGATCCTGTCGAAAGTCTTCAACTTCGATCCCCACGAGATCGCGGCGAACCCGGTGCACCTGCTTTATGTGCTCGAACAACAGATCGAACAGGAACAGTTCCAGGCGGAAACCCGCGAACGCTACCTGCGCTTCCTGAAGGAATACCTGGCTCCGCGGTATATCGAGTTCATCGGCAAGGAAATCCAGACGGCGTACCTGGAGTCCTACAGCGAATACGGCCAGAACATCTTCGACCGCTATGTGCTGTATGCGGACTTCTGGATTCAGGATCAGGAATACCGCGATCCGGAAACCGGCGAGATCCTCAATCGGGTCGCGCTCAACGAAGAGCTGGAGAAAATCGAGAAACCGGCCGGCATCAGCAATCCGAAGGACTTCCGCAACGAAATCGTCAATTTCGTATTGCGGGCCCGAGCCAACAACAACGGCAAGAACCCGACCTGGCTCAGCTACGAAAAACTGCGGGTGGTCATCGAGAAGAAAATGTTCTCCAACACCGAGGACCTGCTCCCGGTCATCAGCTTCAATGCCAAGGCCAGCAAAGAGGATCAACAGAAACACAACGACTTTGTTACCCGAATGGTCGAGCGCGGCTACACCGACAAACAGGTACGACTGCTGTCCGAGTGGTATCTGCGGGTCAGAAAATCGCAGTAACCCGCCGGTTGCACCGGTTGTCGTTAGCCAGGAGCCTGTCTTAGCGATTTCTGCTACACAGGCTTCAGGAAGCGCGTTTGAACGTTCGCAGCGAGGCTCGGGCAGAGGACCGACGGGCAAGACACTTTGCCGCCCCCTCCCCCCGTCCGGGCCGCTTGCGAGCTTCAAGACCGCTTCTAAGGAGCAGTCATGAGTTATGTGATCGACCGACGTCTCAATGGCAAGAACAAAAGCACGGTAAACCGTCAGCGGTTTCTGCGGCGTTATCGTGACCACATCAAGAAGGCCGTCGAAGAGGCGGTCAGCCGCCGTTCCATCACTGACATGGAGCATGGCGAACAAATCAGCATTCCAGGCCGGGATATCGATGAACCGGTGCTCCATCATGGGCGCGGCGGCAAACAGACCGTGGTGCACCCGGGAAACAAGGAGTTCACGGCCGGCGAGCACATCGCACGCCCTCAAGGCGGTGGTGGCGGAGGTGGCCGGGGCAAGGCCGGCAATTCCGGCGAAGGCATGGACGAGTTCGTTTTCCAGATTACCCAGGAAGAATTCCTCGAGTTCATGTTCGAAGACCTGGAACTGCCGAACCTGGTCAAACGCAACCTGAGCGGAACCGACACCTTCAAGACCGTCCGGGCCGGGATCAGCAACGAAGGCAATCCCTCGCGCATCAACATCATTCGAACCCTGCGCTCGGCCCATGCCCGGCGCATCGCCCTGTCCGGCAGCAGCCGGGCAAAACTGCGCGAAGTCAAAGAGGAACTTGAACGCCTGAAACGCGAAGAACCGGACAACTTCGGCGATATTCAGGAAATGGAAGCGGAAATCGAGCGTCTCAGCGCCCGTATCCATCGGGTGCCGTTCCTCGACACCTTCGACCTCAAGTACAATCTGCTGGTCAAACAGCCCAACCCCAGCTCCAAGGCCGTGATGTTTTGCCTGATGGACGTTTCCGGCTCCATGACCCAGGCCACCAAGGACATCGCCAAGCGCTTCTTCATCCTTCTGTACCTGTTTCTCAAGCGTAACTACGACAAGATCGACGTAGTGTTCATTCGCCACCACACCAGTGCGCGTGAAGTGGACGAGGAGGAATTCTTCTACTCCCGGGAAACCGGTGGCACCATCGTCTCCAGCGCCTTGAAACTGATGCAGGAGATCATGGCCGAGCGCTATCCGAGCAACGAGTGGAACATCTACGCCGCCCAGGCTTCCGATGGCGACAACTGGAACGACGACTCGCCGATCTGCCGCGACATCCTGATCAACCAGATCATGCCTTTCGTGCAGTACTACACTTACGTGGAGATTACCCCGCGCGAACATCAGGCCCTGTGGTTCGAATACGAGCGCATCGCCGAAGCCTTTTCCGATACTTTCGCCCAGCAGCAACTGGTCTCGGCCGGAGATATCTATCCGGTCTTCCGTGAACTCTTCCAGCGCAGGTTAGTGACATGACCGCCAGAGAGCAGAAACGCCAACCTATCTCCACCGGTTCGGAATGGACGTTCGAGCTGATCCAGGCCTACGACCGCGAAATCAGCCGTATCGCGGCGCGTTACGCCCTGGATACCTATCCCAACCAGATCGAAGTGATCACCGCCGAACAGATGATGGACGCCTACGCCTCTGTCGGCATGCCCCTGGGTTATCACCATTGGTCCTATGGCAAACACTTCCTTAGCACCGAAAAGTCCTACAGCCGCGGCCAGATGGGGCTGGCCTACGAGATCGTGATCAACTCGGACCCATGCATTGCCTACCTGATGGAAGAAAACACCATCTGCATGCAGGCACTGGTAGTGGCCCATGCCTGCTATGGCCATAACAGCTTCTTCAAGGGCAACTATCTGTTCCGCACCTGGACGGATGCCAGTTCGATCATCGATTACCTGGTGTTCGCCAAGCAGTACATCATGCAGTGCGAAGAGCGTCACGGCATCGACGCCGTGGAGGACCTGCTGGACTCCTGCCATGCCCTGATGAACTACGGGGTGGACCGCTACAAACGTCCTTATCCGATCTCCGCGGAAGAAGAGCGACGTCGGCAAAAGGACCGGGAAGAACACCTGCAGAAACAGATCAACGACCTGTGGCGCACCATTCCCAAAGGCACGGACAAGTTCAGCGACAAGGACAACGCGCGCTTCCCCGCCGAGCCGCAGGAAAACATCCTGTACTTCATCGAGAAGCACGCGCCTCTGCTGGAACCGTGGCAGCGGGAAATCGTGCGGATCGTGCGCAAGATCGCCCAGTATTTCTACCCGCAACGCCAGACCCAGGTGATGAACGAAGGCTGGGCAACGTTCTGGCACTACACCCTGATGAACGACCTGTATGACGAAGGCCTGGTGACCGACGGCTTCATGATGGAATTCCTCGCCTCCCACACCAGCGTGGTCTTCCAGCCTGGCTTCGACAGCCCTTACTACAACGGCATCAACCCCTACACCCTCGGTTTCGCCATGTACCGCGATATCCGGCGCATCTGCGAAGAACCGACTGAAGAAGACCGTCGCTGGTTCCCGGAACTGGCCGGGACCGACTGGCTTTCCAGCATCAAGTTCGCCATGAGCAGCTTCAAGGACGAGAGTTTCATCCTGCAGTACCTGTCGCCCAAGGTGATCCGCGATCTCAAGCTGTTCAGCATCCTGGACGACGACCAGAAAGACGACTTGCTGGTACCAGCCATTCATGACGAAAGCGGCTATCGAGTCATCCGCGAAACCCTTGCAGCCCAGTACAACCTGGGTAACCGCGAGCCCAACGTGCAGATCTGGAGCATCGATAGACGGGGCGACCGCTCGCTGACCCTGCGCCACCAACAGCACGACCGCAAACCATTGGGTGACTCCACCGACGAAGTCCTCAAGCACCTGCACCGGCTATGGGGGTTCGACATCCATCTGGAAACCCTGCAGGGCGACCAGGTGATGAAAACCCATCACGTACCGCCAAGAAGCGATCACAACGAAGGGGACTATGGCCGCCTGGACCTGGCTGTCATCCACCTCTGAGCGCATGACAAACCTCCGAAAGCTCGGCGCAAGGGTTATTCTGTCGGGCTAACGGAGGTTTTTTATGCAGATTTACAAGGTCGGCGGTGCGGTACGCGATCGCCTGCTGGGCAAACCGGTAACCGACATCGACTGGGTGGTAGTCGGTGCCACGGCCGAAGAAATGCTCGCCAACGGCTTTCGGCCGGTAGGCTCAGACTTTCCGGTCTTTCTTCACCCCAAGAGCGGCGAGGAATATGCCCTGGCCCGCACCGAACGCAAAAGCGGTCGGGGTTATGGCGGCTTCACCTTTCACGCCAGCCCCGAAGTCACCCTCGAAGAAGACCTGATCCGCCGCGACCTGACAATCAACGCCATGGCGGAAGACGACCATGGCGTGCTGACGGATCCATATCACGGCCAGCAGGATCTGGAAAACCGCCTGCTGCGCCATGTTTCCCCCGCATTCGCCGAAGATCCGCTGCGTGTCCTGCGCGTTGCCCGCTTTGCTGCTCGCTACGCTGGGCTCGGTTTCCGGGTGGCGCCTGACACCCTCGAATTGATGCGCCAGCTCAGCGAATCAGGCGAACTGGAAGCCCTGACGCCGGAGCGCAGCTGGAAGGAAATCTCCCGCGCACTGATGGAAGATCACCCCCAGGTGTTCATCCAGGTGCTGCGCGACTGTGGAGCGCTCAAAGTCCTGCTGCCTGAAATAGAGGCGCTGTTTGGCGTTCCGCAACCCGCCGCCCATCACCCGGAGATCGACAGCGGTGTGCACACACTGAGCGTTCTCGAGCAGGCGGCACTGCACAAGCAGCCATTGAGCGTGCGCTGGGCGTGCCTGTTGCACGACCTGGGCAAGGGCCTGACACCGCAAAGTGAATGGCCACAGCACATCGCACACGAGCACAAGGGCCTGAAGCTGATCAAGTGCGTCAACGAACGCTTCAAGGCGCCACGCGACTGCCAGGAACTGGCGCTGCTGGTGGGTCAGTACCACACCCATGGCCATCGCGCCCTCGAACTGAAACCTTCGACACTGGCGGAGCTGCTGCAAAGCTTTGACGTGTACCGTCGGCCGCAGCGGTTCGAGGAGTTTATCGCCGCCTGTGAAATGGATGCTCGCGGTCGTCTCGGATTGGAGGAGCACGCCTATCCCCAGGCGGACTATTTGCGCGGCGCGGCCACCGCAGCACGAACGGTAGCGGTGCAGCCGCTGCTGGAGCAGGGATTCAAGGGGCCGGAGTTGGGAGAGGCGCTGAAACGGGAGCGACTGAAGGCGCTGAAGGCCTACAAGGAACAGCACCCGCGGTAAGAAACATCACGAGCTAGCTCCACTGTAGGAGCTAGCTTGCTCGCAAACCGATAGCAATCAGCCAGAGCTATCCCAGCTCCGGTGGCGTCAGCTGCCTGCCCCGCCACTCAAAGGCCACGGGCGCCAGCACCTGGTCGATTTGGGCTTCGCGCCAGAGGGTGGCGAAGTCCTGTCCGGCCAGCGGATGAACCCTTTCCGGCGCCATCAGCGACAAGGGCCAGAGCACAAAGGCATTCTTCAGAATCTCGGCGCGCGGCAGGATCAAGCCGTCGAAATTGCCCACCAGATCGCCGTACAGCAGCACATCGATATCCAGCGGCAGGCCCTTGCGGTCCGGGGCATAACGACCGTTGTCCGCTTCGATGAACTTCAACCGACGATCCAGTTCCATCAGTGGCAAATCGGTAAAGGCCGAAACCACCAGATTGAAGAAAGGCCCGCTCTTGATCCCGACCGGCTGGCTTTCGAACACTGCCGAGCAGCGCATGTCCTGCAGGAAGCCCGCCAGGGCATCGAGCCCGGCCAGCAGATGGGTTTCGCGCTCGATATTGCTGCCGAGCCCAAGAAATACCTGAGTTAGCGACATCCGCGCTCGATCTCCACGCCCACACCTTTGGCGGCCGCAACAGCACCGGGTTTGGTCAGCTTGAGGTGCAACCAGGGAATATGGAACTCGCTCATCAGGACTTCAGCCAGACGCTCGGCAAACGTTTCCACCAGCTGGAATTGCGCCTGTTCAGCAAACGCCTGGATCCGCGAAGACACGCTGGCGTAGTCGAGCGCCAGGGTCAGGTCGTCACCAGCCGCGGCCGGGCGGTTGTCCCAGGCGAAGCTCAGGTCAAGGCGCAGGCACTGTCGGATGCCTCGCTCCCAGTCGTAGGCACCGATCACCGTGTCGACTTCCAGACCCTCGATAAACACTCTGTCCAAGCACTCTTCTCCGCAGCACGACAAGGGCGCAATGCGCCGTTAGAATCAGGGCGTCCTCGCCCGGAATAGTTAGCATGTTTTGGTTACTGGCGATCTTCGCCTACCTGCTCGGCTCGCTGTCCTTCGCCATCTTGCTCAGCCGCCTGACCGGTAAACCCGATCCGCGAATGAGTGGCTCGGGCAATGCCGGCGCCACCAACATGTTGCGCCTGGCCGGCAAGAAACTTGCGGTACTGACCTTGCTCGGCGATCTGCTCAAAGGGCTGTTGCCCGTGCTGATCGCCAGTTTCGCAGGCCTTTCGCTCCAACAACAGGCCTGGATCGGGCTCTACGCCGTACTGGGCCATCTGTTCCCGGTGTACTTTCGCTTTCGCGGCGGCAAGGGTGTCGCCACCGCCGCCGGGATGCTGCTGGGGCTTTATCCGCCAGCGGCGCTCCTGGCCATTGCCGCCTGGCTCCTGACCTTCTACCTGACCCGCACCAGCTCGCTGGCGGCCTTGATCGCCACGCCCCTGACCCTGCCATTGCTGGCCTGGCAGGCGCCGGCGGCGCTACTGCCGATGAGCGTGCTCACACTGCTCATCGTCTGGCGCCACCGCGGCAATCTACGCGACCTGTTTGCCGGGCGCGAACGGCATTTCTGAATCCTGAAGATGAACCGGGCTCAGGTCGGGAAATTACCGACTCACAACGGCGACAACTGCTCCATCGGCCAACGCGCCTGCACACTGATCGCCAGGCTCTCCTGCTGACCGGCCTGCAAACGCTGGCAACCGGCAAACGCGATCATCGCGCCGTTATCGGTACAGAACTCAGGACGGGCGTAAAACACATTCCCCTTCATCTCGCCGAGCATTTTTTCCAGCGACGTGCGCAGAGCCTTGTTGGCGCTCACGCCACCAGCAATGACCAGACGCTTGAGTCCGGCCTGCTTCAAGGCTCGCTTGCATTTGATGGTCAGAGTTTCCACCACCGCCTGCTGGAAGGCGAGCGAGATGTCGCAACGGGTTTGTTCGCCGTCGTCCCCAGCGCTGACACATTGCTGCCAGGTATTCAGGGCAAAGGTTTTCAAGCCACTGAAGCTGAAATCCAGCCCTGGACGATCGGTCATCGGCCGCGGGAAAACAAAGCGCCCGGCCACACCTTGTGCGGCCAGGCGAGCGATTTCCGGACCGCCCGGATAATTCAGGCCGATCATCTTCGCCGTCTTGTCGAAGGCTTCACCGGCAGCATCATCCAGGGTTTCGCCCATCAGCTCGTATTGGCCGATGCCATCGACCCGCACCAGCTGCGTATGACCACCGGAAACCAACAAAGCGACGAACGGAAATTCCGGCGGTTGTTCTTCCAGCATAGGGGCCAGCAGGTGCCCTTCCATATGGTGCACACCCAGCGCCGGGATCCCCCAGGCGAAGGCCAGCGCCTGGGCGCAGGAGGCGCCCACCAAAAGGGCTCCGACCAGGCCCGGGCCAGCGGTATAGGCAATGGCGTCGATTTCGGTCGGCACACAGTCCGCCTCGGCCAGAACTTGGCGAATCAGCGGCAGCATGCGCTTGACATGGTCGCGAGAGGCCAGCTCCGGCACCACACCACCATAGGCCCGATGCAGGTCGATCTGACTGAACAGCGCATCGGCCAGCAGGCCCCGTTCGCTGTCGTAAAGCGCGACGCCGGTTTCGTCGCAGGAAGTTTCTAATCCCAGTACTAGCATGGGTTTGCGCCTTGTAGAGGCTAAATTCGAAGGCGCGCATAATAGTCGCCACTCCCTCAGCCGACCAGCGGTTTTCGATCAGAGGCTTTGCATTCCGAGCGATGAGGGGTTAACATCCGCAACCCTTAAAAACCGACGACCTCAGCCGCGATTTTTGCGACGAGAACGTTGACCCCGGTAATGAATGAAGGTAGCTCTGGATGCCAGCCGTCAAAGTTAAAGAGAACGAACCCTTCGACGTAGCTCTGCGTCGTTTCAAGCGCTCCTGCGAAAAAGCCGGTGTTCTGGCTGAAGTTCGTAGCCGCGAATTTTACGAGAAGCCGACTTCCGAGCGTAAGCGCAAAGCAGCTGCTGCTGTTAAGCGTCACGCCAAGAAAGTTCAGCGCGAACAGCGCCGCGCCGTACGTCTGTACTAATACACAGACGTTCGCTGCAAGCTTCTGCCAAGCCCGGCCCTCAGCCGGGCTAATGGCATTTGCGGACAACGCTTGATGCTTCACCGTCAACGCCGCGCATGCGACCGAGACAATCCGCTTCACCACGTCAGACCTGGCTTCCTGCCAGCGGTGCACGTCTCTTCTGACGAGCCTTCCAAGGCTACTGACGAGCACATTTTTATTCTGATTCCTCAACAGACTCAGCCCAAGGCGCCCTTCTCCAGCGCCCGCTTATGAGCCATCCGAGACCTGTCGGACTCAGAGCAATATCTTCAAATAGTCGAAGACTGATTGAAACTAACGTCAGTGGACTTTCGGCAGATACACTTCCCGATAGCGATCAAGCCGACGACAGATGGTCGAACGCGCAGCCGTTGCGTCTCGAGCAGCCCACTTTCGAAGCCTTCGCATTGGTCCAATTCTTTCGCGCAGTGATGACGAGAACGCCATGGCCGGGCTGATTCCCCAGAGCTTTATTGACGACCTTCTGAACCGCACCGACATCGTCGATGTTGTCAGCTCGCGCCTGCAGATGAAAAAGGCCGGCAAGAACTACACCGCCTGCTGCCCGTTCCACAAGGAAAAGACCCCCTCCTTCAGCGTCAGCCCTGACAAGCAGTTCTACTACTGCTTCGGCTGTGGCGCGGGCGGCAACGCCCTCGGCTTCATCATGGACCACGACAACCTGGACTTCCCCCAGGCAGTCGAGGAACTGGCCAAAGCCGCCGGCATGGAGATCCCGCGCGAGGAAAGCGGCCGTTCGCACAAGCCCCGGCAGCCAACCGACTCGCCGCTCTATCCGCTGCTGACCGCCGCCGCCGATTACTATCGCCAAGCCCTGAAAAGCCATCCGGCCCGCAAGGCCGCGGTCGATTACCTCAAGGGGCGCGGCCTGACCGGCGAGATCGCCCGCGACTTCGGCCTCGGCTTTGCACCGCCCGGCTGGGACAACCTGTTCAAGCACCTGAGCAGCGATACCCTGCAGCAGAAAGCCATGATCGACGCCGGTCTGCTGATCGAAAATGCCGAAACCGGCAAACGCTATGATCGCTTTCGCGACCGGGTGATGTTTCCGATCCGCGACAGCCGCGGCCGGATCATCGCCTTTGGTGGCCGGGTACTGGGCGACGACAAACCGAAGTACCTGAACTCGCCGGAAACGCCGGTTTTTCACAAGGGCCAGGAGCTTTACGGCCTGTTCGAAGCCCGCAAGAACAACCGCAACCTCGACGAAATCATCGTCGTCGAAGGCTACATGGACGTGATTGCCCTCGCCCAACAAGGCCTGCGTAACGCCGTTGCGACCCTGGGTACCGCCACCAGCGAAGAACACCTCAAGCGCCTGTTCCGTATCGTGCCCAGCGTCCTGTTCTGTTTCGACGGCGACCAGGCCGGGCGCAAGGCCGCCTGGCGCGCGCTGGAGGCAACCCTGTCCAGCCTGCAGGACGGTCGCCGGGCGCGTTTTCTGTTTCTTCCCGAAGGGGAAGACCCGGACACCCTGGTCCGCTCCGAAGGCACCGACGCCTTTCGCGCACGCATCAATCAACACGCTCAACCGCTGGCCGATTACTTCTTCCAGCAACTGACGGACGAAGCCGATCCACGCTCGCTCGAGGGCAAGGCCCACCTGGCCACCCTGGCTGCACCGTTGATCGACAAGGTCCCCGGAGCCAACCTGCGGACCCTGATGCGCCAGCGCCTCAGTGAAATTACCGGGCTCAACAACGAAACCGTCAACCAGTTGGTGCACAGCGCCCCACAAGAAGCGCCACCGGCGTACGACGCCGGCATCGATTACGACGCCATGCCGGACTATGCCGACTACCACGAGCCGCAAGAGGCCTATGTGCCGCAGCAGGAGTGGACGCCGAAGAAAAGCGGTGCCGGCGGCAAGAAGTGGGAGAACAAGCCTTGGGACAAAAAGGGCAAGCGTAATGGCGATCGTGATCAACCACGTGCCCCGCGCGTTCCGGCCGCCGTCGAACCTCCTACACTGTCAGCCCTTCGAACATTGCTGCATCACCCGCAACTGGCCGAGAAAGTTGAAGACGCCGGGCATTTCGCCGCCGACGACAACACCAATACCCAGTTGCTGGTCGCCCTGATCGAAGCCGTGCAGAAAAATCCTAAGCTACGCTCTATTCATCAACTGATGGCGCGCTGGCACGGCACGGAGCAGGGCCGCCTGATCAAGGCGCTGGCAGAAAAGGAATGGTTGATTGAGGGCGATAACCTTGAACAACAGTTTTTCGACACCATTAAAAGCTTGTCCGCTCGCCAAAGTGAGCGTGCTTTGGAACAACTTCTCAGGAAATCGCGTCAAAGTGAATTGAGTGGCGAAGAAAAAATTCAGCTACTTGAGCTTTTAAAACGCAATGTTCCCGCATCAAACCCGACCTCAACTGGCGCGTGAGGTCATAGCTCGGGTATAATCCTCGGCTTGTTTTTTGCCCGCCAAGACCTTCAGTGGATAGGGTGTTATGTCCGGAAAAGCGCAACAGCAGTCTCGCCTCAAAGAGTTGATCAGCCGTGGTCGTGAGCAGGGTTACCTGACTTACGCGGAGGTCAACGACCACCTGCCGGAGGATATTTCAGATCCGGAACAGGTGGAAGACATCATCCGCATGATCAACGACATGGGGATCAACGTATTCGAGAGTGCTCCGGATGCGGATGCCCTTTTGTTGGCCGAAGCCGATACCGACGAAGCAGCAGCTGAAGAAGCCGCCGCAGCGTTGGCGGCTGTGGAAACCGACATTGGTCGCACTACCGACCCAGTGCGTATGTACATGCGCGAAATGGGTACGGTAGAGCTGCTCACACGTGAAGGCGAAATCGAAATCGCCAAGCGTATCGAAGAGGGCATCCGTGAAGTGATGGGCGCGATCGCGCACTTCCCTGGCACGGTTGAGCACATCCTCTCCGAATACACTCGCGTCACCACCGAAGGTGGTCGCCTGTCCGACGTCCTGAGCGGTTACATCGACCCGGACGACGGCATCGCGCCGCCTGCCGCCGAAGTACCACCGCCTGTCGATGCCAAGGCCGCGAAAGCGGACGACGACACCGACGACGATGACGCCGAAGCCAGTGACGACGAAGAAGAAGCCGAAAGCGGTCCGGATCCGGTCATTGCAGCCCAGCGCTTTGGCGCCGTTGCCGACCAGATGGAAATCACCCGCAAGGCGCTGAAAAAGCACGGTCGTGAACACAAGCAAGCCCTGGCTGAAATGCTGGCCCTGGCTGAACTGTTCATGCCGATCAAACTGGTTCCGAAGCAATTCGAAGGCCTGGTTGAACGCGTTCGTAGCGCCCTGGATCGCCTGCGTCAGCAAGAGCGCGCGATCATGCAACTCTGTGTTCGTGATGCTCGCATGCCACGCGCCGACTTCCTGCGCCAGTTCCCTGGCAATGAAGTGGACGAAAGCTGGTCCGACGCACTGGCCAAAGGCAAGGCCAAGTACGCCGAAGCCATCGGTCGCCTGCAACCGGACATCATCCGTTGCCAGCAGAAGCTGACCGCGCTCGAGACCGAGACCGGCCTGACGATCGCCGAGATCAAGGACATCAACCGTCGCATGTCGATCGGCGAGGCCAAGGCCCGTCGCGCGAAGAAAGAGATGGTCGAAGCCAACTTGCGTCTGGTGATCTCCATCGCCAAGAAGTACACCAACCGTGGCCTGCAGTTCCTGGACCTGATCCAGGAAGGCAACATCGGCTTGATGAAAGCGGTAGACAAGTTCGAATACCGTCGCGGCTACAAGTTCTCGACTTATGCCACCTGGTGGATCCGTCAGGCGATCACTCGCTCGATCGCCGACCAGGCCCGCACCATCCGTATTCCGGTGCACATGATCGAGACGATCAACAAGCTCAACCGTATTTCCCGGCAGATGCTGCAGGAAATGGGTCGCGAACCGACCCCGGAAGAGCTGGGCGAACGCATGGAAATGCCTGAGGACAAGATCCGCAAGGTATTGAAGATCGCTAAAGAGCCGATCTCCATGGAAACCCCGATCGGTGATGACGAAGACTCCCATCTGGGCGACTTCATCGAAGACTCGACCATGCAGTCGCCAATCGATGTCGCCACCGTTGAGAGCCTCAAGGAAGCGACTCGCGAAGTACTCTCCGGCCTCACTGCCCGTGAAGCCAAGGTGCTGCGCATGCGCTTCGGCATCGACATGAATACCGACCACACCCTCGAGGAAGTCGGTAAGCAGTTCGACGTTACCCGTGAGCGGATTCGCCAGATCGAAGCCAAGGCACTGCGTAAGCTGCGCCACCCGACGAGAAGCGAGCACCTGCGCTCCTTCCTCGACGAGTAATACCAAGACCCCCAGCCCTGCTGGGGGTCTTGTTTTGTGCAGTTTAAAACTCCCCGCGCCTCACTCCCTCCGGATTGCCCGTCTACACTCGAAACATTCCCCCGTGTCATAACGAGACCGTTATGCCCAGACTGCCGACCGTGCTGGTGCTGTCGCTGCTCGCCTGGACCGCAACGGCCGGCGCGCTGACACTCACCGATGAAGAACGTGGCTGGCTTTCAGCCCATCCGGAATTGCGCCTGGGCGTCGACGCTTCGTGGCCGCCCTTCGAATATCGCGATGAGGAAGGGCGCTACCAGGGCCTTGCGGCGGACTATATCCATCTGATCCAGGATCGCCTGGCGATCACGCTCAAACCGATAGAACCCGCCAGCTGGAGCGAAGTGCTCGAAGCCGCGAAAAAGGGCAAGCTGGACCTGCTGCCAGGCATCATGTCGACCCCGGAGCGGCAAAACTATCTGGCCTTCACCCGTCCGTACCTCGACTTCCCCATCGTGATCCTGGCCCATAAAGGCGGCGCGCAACCTCGCAAGCTCCAGGACCTGTACGGCCTGAAGATCGCCGTCGTGGAGAATTACGCCCCCCATGAACTGCTACGCACCCACCATCCCGACCTGAACCTGGTTGCCCTGCCCAATGTGAGTTCGGCCTTGCAGGCGCTGGCCCTCAATCAGGTCGATGCCGTGGTCGGCGACCTGGCTTCCAGTGTCTGGAGCCTGCGGCAGCTGAAGCTGGATGGGCTCTATGTCAGCGGCGAGACGCCCTACCGCTATCAGCTGGCCATGGGCGTCCCCCGCGACAGCAAGATACTGGTAAGCATTCTCGACAAGGTGCTGGCTGACATAAGCCCAGCGGAGGTCAACGAGATCCAGCAGCGCTGGGTGGGCAATGTGCTCGACCACCGTTCGTTCTGGTCGGACCTGCTGTTCTATGGCCTGCCAGGGCTGCTCCTGCTGTTTGCCATTCTGGCGGCAGTGATCCGCATCAATCGCCGGCTGAGCTCCGAGATCGCAAGGCGCGTGGCCCTGGAACAGGAACTGCGTAGCAGCGAATACCATTACCGCGGCCTGGTCGAAAGCCTTTCGGCGATCGCCTGGGAAGCGCGCATCAGCGACTTCACCTACAGCTACGTGTCGCCCCATGCCGAGCAATTGCTGGGCTATCCCCTTTCGCACTGGCTGATTCCCGGATTCTGGAGAAACATCATCCACCCCGCCGACCTGACGCGCGCCCAGCACTTCTGCGACCACGAAGTCCTGGCCGGGCGCGATCACAGCCTGGATTACCGAGTAATCACCGCCGACGGCCGCTGCCTGTGGGTTCGCGACATCGTCAGCCTGATCGAGCATGGGCATGAACCGATCATGCGCGGCCTGATGATCGACATCAGCGAGACAAAACGCACCGAAGAGGCCCTGCAGCTCTCGGAACAGAAATTCGCCTCGGTCTTCCAACAGTGCCCGGACATCCTGGTCATTGCCCGCCTGTCGGATGGCTGCTTGCTGGAGGTCAACGAGGCGTTCGAAGAACAGATCGGCCTGAGTGCCTCGCAAGTCGTGGGCCAGACGGCCACCGAGCTGAATATCTGGGGTATTCAGGGCGTCGGCCCGGGGCTGCTGCAACGCTTGCAGGCCGGCAGTATCCGTAACCTGGAAATGCCCTTTCGGCGCAGCAACGGCCAGCTGTTCACCGGGCTGATCTCCGCCGAACCCTTCGACCTCGACACTACGCCCGCCCTGGTCGTGGTGGTTCGCGACATCAGCCAGTTGAAGGAAACCCAACAGCAGCTGCAAACCTCAGAAGAGAAGTTCGCCAAGGCTTTTCACGCCTCGCCGGACGGCCTGCTGCTAAGCCGCCAGCGCGACGGCTTGCTGATAGAGGTCAACGAAGGTTTCAGTCGTATCACCGGCTTCAATAGCGCCATGTCCGTCGACCGTTCCACGCTGGAGCTGGGCATCTGGGTCAACCTCAACGAGCGCCGGCAGATGCTCGACCTGATGCAGCGGGATGGCTTCGTACGCGACTTCAGCTGCCATATTCGCCGCAATGACGGTCAGATCCGCCTCTGCGAGCTCTCGAGCCGGCCGCTGCCGATCGGCGACGAAGACTGCATGCTGACCATCGCCCGCGACATCACCGAGCGCCACCTGATGCAGGAGAAGCTGCAACAGGCCGCCACCGTGTTCGAGAGCACCGCTGAAGGCGTACTGATCACCGATACCCAGCAGCACATCAGCGCGGTCAATCGGGCATTCACCGAAATCACCGGCTACAGCGAAACCGAAGCCCTGGGCCACACCCCGCGCCTGCTGGCTTCCGGCCTGCATGACAGCGCCTTTTACGCCGCCATGTGGCACCAACTGACCGCCGAAGGTCATTGGCAAGGGGAAATCTGCAATCGACGCAAAAATGGCGAGCTGTATCCCAGCTGGCTGACCATCAGCGCGGTGCGCAACAAAGACCGGTTCATCACCCACTTCGTCGCGGTATTCGCCGATATTTCCAGCCTCAAGCACGCCCAGGCCAAGCTCGATTACCAGGCGCACCATGATCCGCTGACCGGCCTGCCGAACCGCACCCTGTTCGAAAACCGCCTGCTGACCGCCCTCAACAACCAGCAGGAGAACGGTGGCCAGGGCGCCGTGCTGTTTCTCGACCTGGACCGCTTCAAGCACATCAACGATAGCCTCGGCCACCCGGTCGGCGACCTGCTGCTCAAGGGCATTGCCGTGCGCCTGAAAGAACAGCTGCGGGATATCGACACCGTGGCCCGCCTGGGTGGCGACGAGTTCATCATCCTGCTACCCGGACTGCAGCAGCCCAGCGATGCCGACCACATCGCCAACAAGCTGCTGAACTGCTTCACCGCGCCGTTCCAAGCCGGCGAGCACGAGTTTTTCATCAGTGCCAGCATCGGTACCAGCCTCTACCCCAAGGACGGTTGCGACGTGGCCACCCTGGTCAAGAATGCCGACGCCGCCATGTACCGCTCCAAGGCCAAGGGTCGCAACCGGGTCGAAAGCTACACCCGCGACCTGACCGCCCAGGCCAGCGAGCGCGTGGCCCTGGAATATGAACTGCGGCGAGCCATCGAGCGCAACGAGCTGTATCTCTACTACCAACCCAAGATCAGGCTGGGCGACCACGAACTGGTAGGCGCCGAAGCCCTGATCCGCTGGCATCACCCGACCTTTGGCGATGTCCCGCCCGAGCACTTCATCCCCCTGGCCGAAGAGAACGGCATGATCCTGCAGATCGGCGACTGGGTGCTGGAACACGCCTGCCAACAGTTGCGCAAGTGGAACGAGCGCTACGACAGCTTCGGCCCGCTTTCGGTCAACCTCGCCGGCGCCCAGTTGCGCCAGCCGAACCTGCTGGGGCGGATTGAACAATTGCTGAAAGACAACCGCCTCAAACCCGGCTTCCTGCAGCTGGAAATCACCGAGAATTTCATCATGAGCCAGGCCGAGGAAGCCCTGGAGGTCCTGCACCAGCTCAAGCGCCTGGGCGTTCAGCTGGCCATCGACGATTTCGGTACCGGCTACTCGTCCCTGAGCTACCTCAAGCGCCTGCCGCTGGATTTCCTGAAAATCGATCAATCCTTCGTCCGCGGCCTGCCCGACGACCCCCATGATGTGGCGATCGTGCGAGCCATCATCGCCCTGGGCCGCAGCATGCAATTCACCGTGATCGCCGAAGGCGTGGAAACCCATGACCAGCAGGTATTCCTCGGGAACGAAGGCTGCGAACAGATCCAGGGCTACATCATCAGCCTGCCGCTGAGCGCCGACGAATTCGCCGCGACCTTTCTACGCCTTCCCGTTTCGGATTTTTCGGATAGCACAGCCGAGAAACCGTCGCTATAATCCGCGGCCTACTGAGGGCCTATAGCTCAGTCGGTTAGAGCAGAGGACTCATAATCCTTTGGTCCACGGTTCGAGTCCGTGTGGGCCCACCACCTTGAAAGCCGCGCATTGCGCGGCTTTTGCGTATTCAACGCGCTGCAAATCCCGCCATTCGGCCGCCAGGCCGGCAAAGCGCCCGATCGTTTTTTCCAAAAAATCAGCCCTACCGCACAACTATTAAAAACCGCGACGGTCATAACCGTTCGGAAGTCGTGCATGGCCTTCGTTTGGTCCTAAACTGCACTTCTATGAATGGGGGAGAGCCTGTCCTTTCCCCGACGCGATGCACCACTTAAGCCACCCCATAATAATCAGAGTGGCCTGATGATTCGGACACAACACATGGAAGTAGTATCTACGGCGCCTTCGCCTGGCCGGGCAACGGGTTTTGCACGTTGCCGAAATATTCAGCAAGGCCCTGTTTTCATCATTGCATCCGGTAGTTCGGCAAAGGACTTCCCTATCGAAGCCTTCTCGAACATCCCGATGATCACCATGAACGGGGCCATCTCGATGTTCCGTGGCACCGGCATACAGCCCTTTTTTTATGTCTGCACCGACACCAGCTTCTCCCTCCAGCAACCCGAGCTCTTCACCCAGGCAATGGCTGTCAGTCAGCATGTGGCGCTCTGGGAAGAACATGCCCGCACTGTTCCAATCCAGCCTCGCGGCGAGCTGTTTCTGCTGAAGAAGGCGCCACGACAGACCTGGACGCAGCGGTTGCTCAGGAGCAACCGCGACCTGGTTCGCCCTCCCCTGTTCTGGGGCAACAGGAGCCGGACCATCGGCTTCAGCAAGAATCTCGAACTGGGTTTCTTCGACGCCCGCACGGTGGCTTATCTGGCACTGCAACTCGCCTATCACGCCGGCTTCAATACGGCGATCCTGGTGGGCGTCGACCTGAATCCTGCCCAGGGGCGTTTTTATGAAACGCCAGATACCTTCAAGTCGCCCTGCGGCCTGGACCAGCACCTGCAATCGCGGATCCTGCCGTCCTTGAAGCTGATGTCGGACAAGGTCATGGGCAAGGATTTTTCGGTCTACAACCTGTCCCCCACGTCGAGCATCCCTACTTCGATCATTCCCAAGATCAGTCTCGACGAACTCGACAAGCTGGTTAATCGCTGAGCACTTCATGCTCGGACGGATTGTATTCGCCCACAAAAAAACCGCGCCTTGCGCGGTTTTTCTGTAAGGCCAGGATCAGCCGTTATTCGGGCAATGCATAAGCGATCACATAGTCCCCACGGTCCGGCGACTGACGCGCGCCGCCTGCGGTCAGCAGGATGTACTGCCGGCCGGTCTTGGGCGAAACGTAGGTCATCGGCCCCGACTGGCTGCCCACCGGCAGGCGGGCTTTCCAGATTTCGTTGCCGTTGCCGGTATCGAAGGCGCGCAGGTAGAAGTCCTGGGTGCCGGCGAAGAACAACAGGCCGGACTGGGTTGCCAGGGACGCCCCCAGGGTCGGCATGCCGATCGGGATTGGCATGTGCATGCGAATACCCAGGGGACCGGTGTCTTGCACGGTACCGACCGGCACCTGCCACACCAGCTTCCTGGTTTTCAGGTCGATGGCCGACATGGTGCCGAACGGTGGCTTCTGGCACGGAATACCGGCAGGCGAGAGGAAACGCTGGCGCATCGCCCCAAACGGCGTGCCGTCCTGGGGCACTACGCCCATTTCGATACCGCTGGCCCCGGCCGCGATCTGCGCCCGCGGGATCATGTAGTTGGCCAGGCCCAGGCGCATGTCGTTGACGAACATATAGTTGCTGTTCGGGTCCACCGACACGCTGCCCCAGTTCATGCCGCCCAGGGAGCCCGGGAACTGCAAAGCATGATCCAGGCCCGGCGGGGTGTAGACACCTTCATGGCGCATGCCCTTGAACTGGATACGGCACATCAACTGGTCAAATGGCGTGGCGCCCCACATGTCCGACTCGGTCAGGGTCTGGTTGCCGATCGACGGCATCTCCACCGAGAACGGCTGGGTTGGCGAGTAGCGTTCGCCCGGCATATTGCCCTGCGGCACCGGACGCTCTTCCACCCGGGCGATAGGCACGCCGGTTTCGCGGTTGAGCAGGAAGATCTCACCCTGCTTGGTGACCTGCGCCAGCGCCGGCTGCACCCCGCCCTTGTCGTCCGGCAGGTCGTACAGCAGCGGCTGCGCCGGCAGGTCGAAGTCCCACAGGTCGTGGTGAGTGGTCTGGAAGTGCCAGCGCACCTGACCGGTCTTCACATCCAGGGCGACGATGGACGAACTCCACTTGTCGTCGAACTCCGTGCGCTGGCCAGCGAAGAAGTCTGGCGTGGCGTTGCCGGTTGGCAGGTAGACCAGGCCGAGCTTGGCGTCATAGGACATGGCCGACCAGACGTTCGGCGTACCGCGGGTGTAGGTCTCGCCCGCCGGTGGACGCTTGGTGGTGTTCGGGTTGCCCGGATCCCAGGCCCAGACCAGCTCGCCGCTGCGCACGTCGAAAGCGCGGACCACGCCCGGTGGCTCGCCGATGGAGTAGTTGTCCGCCACCCGGCCGCCGACGATGACCACATTGCCGGCCACCAGCGGGGTCGAGGTCTGCTGGTAGTAGCCAGGCTTCACTTCGCCCATGTCGGTTTTCAGGTCGACCGTGCCTTTGTCGCCGAAGTCTTCGCACGGCTTGCCGGTTTGCGCGTTGATCGCGATCAGTCGCGCATCGCCGGTCGGCAGGAACAAACGCTTGGTGCAGGCGGCCGGAGCAGCCGGAGCGGCCGTTACCTCGGCGCCAGGCTCGGCGGAGGCATCGAAGTAACCCAGGCCGCGGCACCGCTGCCAGTTAGGCGCCGAGCCTTGTGGATCGAACTTCCAGCGTTCGGCGCCGGTGTCGGCGTCCAGGGCGAACACCTTGCCGTAGGCGGTGCAGGTATAGACCGTGTCACCGATCTGCAGCGGTGTGTTCTGGTCTTCGGCGCCCGCGCCGGTGCTTTGCGGAATATCGCCGGTGCGGAAAGTCCAGGCCACCTGCAACTGGTCGATGTTGCCCTTGTTGATCTGGTCCAGCGCGGCAAAACGATTGCCGGCGGTGGTGTTGCCCCAATGGGCCCAGTCTTTCTGCTCGGTACCTGGAGCCACAGGCTTGATCGCCGGCTCGCTGCTGGCCTTGACCACATGGGTCGGCACAAACATGTAGGCCAGGGTCGCCACGACGCCAATGCCCAGCACACCCGCCAGGCCATAAGCGCCACGCCCGGCGGTCGCGCCCGAAGCCCGCACCAGGGTCGGGTAGATCAGCGCCACCACCAGGCCGATAACGGCGAAGGTCAGCACCCGCGAAACCAGCGGCCAGTACTCCAGCCCGGCATCCCAGACCGCCCAGATCGCCGTCAGCACCAGCGCCACCCCATACAGCCAGGCACCGCGCGGGTTACGCCGGGCGATCAGCAGCCCGGAAACGATCATCGCCAGGCCCATCAGCAGGAAGAACCAGCTGCCGCCCAGGCTGACCAGGTACCCACCCCCGCCGGCCAGCCCCAGACCGATCAGGGCGATCAGGACACCCAGCGCCCACAACAACCATTTGCTGCCGGTGGCAGCCCCAGAATTATTCATGTCGGAAATTTCTCCCATTCTTTGCGTGGCGCAAGAATGTACTAACCAGTTACTTATGACAACTTGTCGCAGGCAATTCGTGGCAAAAAATCTCATCTGTGCTACTGAGCCTAGCCGTCATAGCGCAGTCCGCAGCCAATACGCCATGCCACGAGCATCGCCCCCAGCGAGCCTGTAACATGCTCGGCCACCGTTGCCCGCGCCGGAGTTCACCTTGTCTGACAGCCGCCCTCCCGTCCTCGACGAAATCGACCGCCAACTGATCGCGGCCCTGCAGATCAATGCCCGCGAAAGCGTGGCCATGCTCGCCAGGCAGCTGGGGATCGCCCGTACCACCGTGACCTCGCGCCTGGCGCGGCTGGAAAAGGCGCGGGTGATTACCGGTTATGGCGTGCGCCTGGGTCAGCGGGTCATCGATGGCGGCTTGCAGGCCTACGTCGGGATCAAGGTGCAGCCGCGTTCCGGCAAGGAGGTCCTGCGGCGCCTGAGCGCCATGGCCCAGGTCCAGCAGCTCTGCGCGGTCAGTGGGGAATTCGACTATGTCGCCTGGCTGCGCACCGATTCGCCGGAACAGCTGGACCAGTTGCTTGACCAGATCGGCAGCGTCGACGGTGTGGAAAAGACCACCACCTCGATCATTCTCAGCAGCAAGATCGACCGTGGGCAGCCCGTCTGAAGGTTTTTCCAGGCACGGTAACCCGCTGTTTTGCGAGCGCTTCGCGCTCGATCGCAGCCTTCGGCAGCGGCTACAGAGATTTCTCGTCAGTTAGCTAAAAAACATCGTCAGATTGAAATAAAATCATTCAAAACGACGACACTTTGCGTCTTATTAACGTAAGCAACGCTCCCTAGAATGGCTGCCATCTTTTCCTATACTCAGCGCTCTGCTCGAGTCGCCAGCAAGGTCAGCCATGAACAAGAACAATCGCCATCCTGCAGACGGTAAGAAACCCATCACCATTTTCGGCCCGGACTTCCCGTTCGCCTTCGACGACTGGATCGAGCACCCCGCCGGCCTGGGCAGCATTCCCGAAGCCAACCATGGCGCCGAAGTGGCGATTGTCGGTGCCGGTATCGCCGGGCTGGTGGCGGCCTACGAGCTGATGAAGCTGGGCCTCAAGCCCGTGGTGTACGAAGCCTCGAAAATGGGCGGCCGGCTGCGCTCCCAGGCGTTCGAAGGCGCCGAAGGGATCATTGCCGAACTGGGCGGCATGCGCTTTCCGGTGTCCTCCACGGCCTTCTATCACTACGTCGACAAGCTGGGTCTGGAGACCAAACCCTTTCCCAACCCGCTGACCCCGGCTTCCGGCAGCACGGTGATCGACCTCGAAGGCCAGACTCACTACGCGCAGAAGCTCGCCGACCTGCCGGCGCTGTTCCAGGAAGTGGCCGACGCCTGGGCCGATGCCCTGGAAGACGGTTCGCGCTTCAGCGAAATCCAGCAGGCCATCCGCGAGCGCGACGTACCGCGCCTCAAGGAATTGTGGAACACCCTGGTGCCGTTGTGGGACGACCGCACCTTCTATGACTTCGTCGCCACCTCGAAGGCCTTCGCCAAGCTGTCGTTCCATCACCGCGAAGTGTTCGGCCAGGTTGGTTTCGGCACCGGCGGCTGGGATTCGGATTTCCCCAATTCGATGCTGGAAATCTTCCGTGTGGTGATGACCAACTGCGACGATCACCAGCACCTGGTGGTCGGCGGTGTCGAGCAGGTGCCGCTGGGCATCTGGCGCCATGTGCCGGAGCGCTGCGCCCACTGGCCACAAGGCACCAGCCTCAGCTCGCTGCACCATGGCGCGCCGCGTCCCGGGGTGAAACGTATCGCCCGAGCCGCCGATGGCCGCTTCAGCGTCACCGACAACTGGGGCGATACCCGCGAATACGCAGCAGTGCTGACCACCTGCCAGAGCTGGCTGCTGACCACCCAGATCGAATGCGAAGAGTCGCTGTTCTCGCAGAAGATGTGGATGGCCCTGGACCGCACCCGCTACATGCAATCGTCGAAGACCTTCGTCATGGTCGACCGGCCGTTCTGGAAAGACAAAGACCCGGAAACCGGTCGCGACCTGATGAGCATGACCCTCACCGATCGCCTGACTCGCGGCACCTACCTGTTCGATAACGGCGACGACAAGCCTGGGGTCATCTGCCTGTCCTATTCGTGGATGAGCGACGCCCTGAAGATGCTGCCGCACCCGGTGGAAAAACGGGTCAAGCTGGCCCTCGACGCCCTGAAGAAGATCTACCCGAAAGTCGATATCGCGGGACGCATCATCGGCGATCCGATCACTGTGTCCTGGGAAGCCGATCCGCACTTCCTCGGCGCGTTCAAGGGCGCGCTACCCGGCCACTACCGCTATAACCAGCGCATGTACGCGCACTTCATGCAGGACGACCTGCCCGCCGAGCAGCGCGGTATCTTCATTGCCGGCGACGATGTGTCCTGGACTCCGGCCTGGGTCGAGGGCGCGGTACAGACCTCGCTCAACGCGGTCTGGGGCATCATGAAGCACTTCGGCGGGCAGACCCACGCCGAAAACCCGGGCCCGGGCGACGTGTTCCACGAAATCGGCCCCATCGCCCTGGCCGACTGAAACCCTGTAGCCGCTGCCGCTGGCTGCGATCGAGCGCAACGCTCGTCGCCTTTGAGCAGCCCGCGGCAACGGCTACAGTGACAGTCCAGCGCACAGAGGAGTCATCACCATGCGTGTAGCGCTTTATCAATGTGCCCCACAACCGCTGGATGTCGCCGGCAACCTGCAACGCCTGCAGAAGGTCGCCGTGGAAGCTTCCGGCGCCGACCTGCTGGTGCTGCCGGAGATGTTCTTGAGCGGCTACAACATCGGCGTAGAAGCGGTGGGCGCCCTGGCCGAGGCCCAGGATGGCCCGTCGGCACAATACATCGCCAATGTCGCCCAGTCGGCGGGTATCGCGATTCTGTATGGCTACCCGGAACGCGCCGACGACGGCCAGATCTACAACGCCGTGCAACTGATCGACCGCAACGGCCAGCGCCTGTGCAACTACCGCAAGACCCACCTGTTCGGCGATCTCGACCGCTCGATGTTCAGCGCAGGTCCAGACGATTTCCCCCTGGTGGAACTCAACGGCTGGAAGCTCGGTTTCCTGATCTGCTACGACATCGAATTCCCGGAGAACGCCAGGCGCCTGGCGCTGGCCGGGGCCGAACTGATTCTGGTGCCCACCGCCAACATGCTGCCTTACGACTTCATCGCCGATGTCACCGTGCGTTCGCGCGCCTTCGAAAACCAATGTTATGTGGCCTACGCCAACTACTGCGGCCACGAAGACGAGATCCACTACTGTGGCCAGAGCAGCATCGCCGCCCCCGACGGCCAGCGGATTGCCCTCGCCGGGCTGGATGAAGCCCTGATAACCGGCACGCTGGACCGTCAGTTGATGCTCGATTCCCGCGCCGCCAACCGCTACTTCCATGACCGTCGCCCGGAGCTTTACGACGACCTGAACAAGCGCTGATCCGGGGTTATCCGCTAGCATGGGCGCTTCACTGTTCTGGAAGTGCTCATGCCCGCGCTGAACCACCCTCTGCCTCATCGGGAAACCCTGGCCAACGGCCTGCGGGTTTCACTTCACCATGTCCCTCGATTGAAGCGCTGCGCGGCAGCCCTGCGGGTCTCGGCCGGCAGTCACGACGTACCGCTGGCCTGGCCCGGGCTGGCGCACTTTCTCGAACACCTGCTGTTTCTCGGCACCGAGCGTTTTCCCGCGCAACAGGGCCTGATGGCCTATGTGCAACGCCACGGCGGCCAGGTGAACGCCAGCACCGGCGAACGCCACACCGACTTCTTCTTCGAACTGCCCCCCGCGGATTTCGCCGGCGGGCTGGAGCGCCTGGCCGACATGCTCGCCCACCCGCGCATGAGCCAGGAAGACCAGTTGCGCGAGCGCGAGGTGCTGCACGCGGAGTTCATCGCCTGGTCGCGGGATGCCGCGGCGCAACGGCAATTGGCCTTGCTCGACGGCCTGTCCACGGAGCATCCCCTGCGGGCGTTCCACGCCGGCAATCGCTACAGCCTCAACGTGCCGCGCCCGGCGTTTCAACAGGCGTTGCAAGCCTTCTATCAGGCTCACTACCACAGCGGGCAAATGTCCCTGAGCCTGGCTGGCCCACAGTCGCTGGAAGAGCTGAAGGCCCTGGCACAAGGTTTTGGCGCCGTCCTCGCCGTCGGTAAAGCGCAACCGCAAGCAGCCCCGGTGCCCTTGCTGACGTCTGCACAGCAGCATTATCAGCAGCTCGACGGGCGCCACCTGAACCTGCTGTTCGCCTGCGAGCAACTGCCCACGGCCGCCCGCGAAGCGCTGGATTTTCTCTGCACCTGGCTGGCCTGCGGCAAATCCGGCGGGCTGCTGGCCATGCTCAAGGAGCGCAAGCTGGTCGAAGGGTTGAAGGCCGCGCCGCTGTATCAGTTTGCCGGCCAGGCGCTGCTGCATATCCAGTTCGACTTGACCGAGCAAGGCGCCCAACAGCCGGAGCAGGTGAGTGAGTTGTTCTTCGATTGGCTGGCCTTTTTCAGCAGCCAGGACGACTGGCCGGCACTGCGCGACGAATACGCCCTGCTGCAACAGCGCCAACGCCAGGTCGCCAGCGCACTGGCGTTGGCAAGACTGAACAACGAGCAGTTGGAACCGCAGCTGTCCGACCGCGGCGTCACGGCCCTCAAGGCCCTGCTGTCGCAGCTTCAAGCCCCGTCGGCAGCCAGCGACATCAGCTGGCAACTGCCTGCGCCCAATCCGTTCCTGCGCAGCTCGGCGCCAGCCGCCCGGGCCGGCCTGATTCGCGGGCAAACCAGCGCCCACCGCGGCTTGCGCACCTTCGCCCAGGATCGCTTGCGGCAGCGTCGCGAATCCTCGGCGATGACCTTCAGCCAAGCCATCGCCGACGACGCTGGCGAGGCGGCCCTGTACTTGCGCTGGCGCCTGCCAAGCGTGTTGCCGCAGGAGCTGCGCAACCGCTTGCAAAACCACCTGAGCAACCTGCGGGATGACGGACTTCAGGCGGGCGTCGAGCTGTCCCTAGGTGTCTCGGGCAACCAGTGTTTGCTGACGCTGAAGGGGCTTTCCGAACCGATGCCGGCCATGCTCCAGCAGGCTCTGCTGGAACTGAGCGAACCCGGCGCGGCGTTCTGGCAAATCCCCCCAACTGCTCCCGCGCCGCTGTTGCCGATCCGCCAATTGCTTCAGGAACTGCCCGAGCGCTGCCTGGACATACCCGCCAGCGAGGAGCCGCATCCACTGGATGAACAAGGCTGGCAAACGCTGTGGGAGGGCGCCCACTGGGATGGCCTGGCCATCGGCCTGGCCCATGCCCAAAGCGCGATCAGCGCGGCATTGAGCAAAGCCCCGGGCACCGCCGACAGCCAGCTTTCTGCGCCACCCTCGATAGCCGCGCAGCAGCACTGGAATGAGGTCGCAACCAGCTCCGGGGGCGAGCAGGCCCTGCTGCTGTTTTGCCCGGCACCGGACACCACCCTTCAGCAGGAAGCCGCCTGGCGACTATTGGGGCAGCTTGGCCAGATGCCGTTCTATCAGCGCCTGCGGGTCGAGTTGCAACTGGGCTATGCAGTGTTCAGCGGTGTGCGACAGATCAATGGCCAGACCGGCCTGCTGTTCGGCGTGCAGTCTCCCAGCGCGTCACTGAGCGAGATCCTCGAGCATATCCGGGGGTTCCTGGCGCAGTTGCCCGAGTTGATCGAGGCACTGGAGGACGCCTCCCTGGACGACTTGAAAGCTAACCTGGCCGCCCAGTTCGATGCCCGTGCATTGCCCGTGGCACAACTGGCCGAGCTGCTCTGGCAGGGCCGACTGGCCGGCCATCCGTCGGATTACCTGGAGCAATTGCAACAGGAAATCATGGCGGCGCCCCGGCCACAGCTGTTGCTCGCGGCCGAACAATTGCAGCAGGCGCAAGGCGGCTGGCGCTGCCTGGCCAGCGGTGCCTGCCCGGGCGAACCCTGGCAAGCGGGAAAATGATCGTTACCCTGGCTGCAACGAGCTTTCTTCAACAATTGCAGTCATTCCCCGGGGGGAATTTAGTAAGATAGCCCCCTAAGCATCTGAACATCTCCAGTTGGAGGTGGACTATATGTATAGATCTCAACCGTCCCACCCACCTGAAGGAGCACCTCTATGTCCTGGTCCAAACCGGCTTACACCGACCTGCGTATCGGCTTTGAAGTCACCATGTACTTCGCCAGCCGTTGATTGCCCGCGCAGTGCAACGCCTCGGCTCGCCGGGGCGTTTTTATTTTCAGCTTTAACCTGATGGAGCGGCCATGTTTGTCCAGATTCTAGGTTCCGCCGCCGGTGGCGGTTTTCCGCAGTGGAACTGCAACTGCGCGAACTGCGCGGGCTTTCGCGACGGCAGCCTGCGGGCAAAGGCTCGCACCCAATCGTCGATCGCCATTTCCGATGACGGCGTGAACTGGGTCCTGTGCAACGCCTCGCCGGACATCCGCGCCCAGCTCCAGGGCTTCGCCCCGATGCAACCGGGCCGCGCCCTGCGCGACACCGGGATCAGCGCAATCATCCTGATGGACAGCCAGATCGACCACACCACCGGCCTGCTCAGCCTGCGCGAAGGCTGCCCGCATCAGGTCTGGTGCACCGACATGGTCCATGAAGACCTCAGCAGCGGTTTCCCGCTGTTCACCATGCTCACCCACTGGAACGGCGGGCTGGACTGGAACCGCATCGAGCTCGACCGGAGCTTCACCATCCCGGCCTGCCCGAACCTGCGCTTCAGCCCGCTGCCGCTGCGCAGCGCCGCGCCGCCCTATTCGCCCCATCGCTTCGATCCGCACCCGGGCGATAACATCGGCCTGATCGTCGAAGACCTGCGCACCGGCGGCAAGCTGTTCTACGCCCCGGGGCTGGGCAAGGTCGACGCGGCGCTGCTGGAAATCATGAGCGGCAGCGACTGCCTGCTGGTGGACGGCACCCTGTGGGAAGACGACGAAATGCAGCGACGCGGCGTCGGCACCCGGACCGGGCGGGAAATGGGCCACCTGGCGCAGAACGGCCCTGGCGGCATGCTGGAAGTGCTGGAGCAGTTGCCAGAGCAGCGCAAGATTCTTATCCACATCAACAACACCAACCCGATCCTCGACGAGGATTCCGCCGAACGCGCGGAGCTGGCGCGGCGTAACGTTGAAGTGGCTTACGACGGCATGAGTATCGAGCTGTAATTGCCGGGACCGCTTCGCGGTCTATCGCGAGCAAGCTCGCTCCTACAAAAGATTGCGCTGTCCTGTAGGAGCGAGCTTGCTCGCGATAAGTCCAGAATAGACACCACAGATCCAGGACCTCCCTGCGGAGAACCGCAATGACTGACACAGCAATGTCCCCCGCCGAATTCGAGCAGGCCCTGCGGGCCAAGGGCGCCTACTACCACATCCACCATCCGTACCATGTGGCCATGTACCAGGGCCAGGCGACCCGCGAGCAGATCCAGGGCTGGGTCGCCAACCGCTTCTACTACCAGGTGAATATCCCACTCAAGGACGCGGCGATTCTCGCCAACTGCCCGGATCGGGAAATTCGTCGCGAGTGGATTCAGCGCCTGCTGGACCACGATGGCGCCCCCGGCGAAGACGGTGGCATCGAAGCCTGGTTGCGCCTGGGGCAAGCGGTCGGTCTCGACCCGGACCAGCTGCGCTCGCAAGAGCTGGTGCTGCCGGGCGTGCGTTTCGCCGTCGATGCCTACGTCAACTTCGCCCGCCGCGCCAGCTGGCAGGAGGCCGCCAGCAGCTCGCTGACCGAGCTGTTCGCGCCGCAGATCCACCAGTCGCGTCTCGACAGCTGGCCCCAGCATTACCCATGGATCGACCCGGCTGGCTATGAATACTTCCGCACCCGCCTGGGCCAGGCACGGCGCGATGTCGAGCACGGGCTGGCAATCACCCTGCAGCACTACACCACCCGCGCCGGGCAGGAGCGCATGCTGGAAATTCTCCAGTTCAAACTGGACATCCTTTGGAGCATGCTCGACGCCATGAGCATGGCCTATGAACTCAACCGCCCGCCGTATCACAGCGTCACCACAGAACGGGTCTGGCATAAAGGAATCACCCTATGAGCTTCGATCGCAGCAAGACCCCGACCTGGCGCCCCGGCTACCGCTTCCAGTACGAACCGGCGCAGAAGGGTCATGTACTGCTCTACCCTGAAGGCATGATCAAACTCAACGAGAGCGCCGCGCTGATCGGCGGGTTGATCGACGGCGAACGGGATGTCGCGGCGATCATCCAGGCACTGCAAGTCCAGTTCCCCGACGTGCCCGAACTCGGTGACGACATCGAGCAATTCATGGAGGTCGCCCGTGCACAGCACTGGATCGAACTTGGCTGATTCGCCAGCGCCGATACCGCCCAAACCGGAAGTCGGCCTGCCGCTGTGGCTGCTGGCCGAGCTGACCTACCGCTGCCCGCTGCAATGCCCGTACTGCTCCAACCCGCTGGATTTCGCCGAGCAGGGCAAGGAGCTGAGCACCGAGCAGTGGCTCAAGGTGTTTCGCGAAGCCCGGGAGATGGGCGCCGCGCAGCTGGGCTTTTCCGGTGGCGAACCGCTGGTGCGCCAGGACCTTGCCGAGCTGATCGGCGAGGCGCGCAAGCTGGGCTTCTACACCAACCTGATCACCTCCGGCATCGGCCTGACCGAGCAGAAGATCAGCGACTTCAAGAAGGCCGGGCTCGATCATATCCAGATCAGTTTCCAGGCCAGCGACGAGCAGGTGAACAACCTGCTGGCCGGCTCGAAGAAAGCCTTCGCCCAGAAGCTGGAAATGGCCCGGGCGGTGAAAGCCCACGGCTACCCGATGGTGCTGAACTTCGTCACCCATCGCCACAACATCGATCGGATCGACCGCATCATCGAACTGTGCATCGCCCTGGAAGCCGACTTTGTCGAGCTCGCCACCTGCCAGTTCTACGGCTGGGCCCAGCTCAACCGCGTCGGCCTGCTGCCGACCAAGGAACAACTGGTACGCGCCGAACGCATCACCAACGAATACCGCGCCAGGCTGGAAGCCGAAGGGCATCCGTGCAAACTGATTTTCGTCACCCCGGATTACTACGAGGAACGCCCGAAAGCCTGCATGAACGGCTGGGGCAGCATCTTCCTCACGGTCACGCCGGACGGCACCGCCCTGCCCTGCCACGGCGCCCGGCAGCTGCCCGTGCAGTTCCCCAATGTGCGCGACCACAGCATGCAGCACATCTGGTATGACTCCTTCGGCTTCAACCGCTTCCGCGGCTACGACTGGATGCCCGAGCCATGCCGCTCCTGCGATGAAAAGGAAAAGGACTTCGGTGGCTGCCGCTGCCAGGCCTTCATGCTCACCGGCGACGCCAGCAACGCCGACCCGGTCTGCAGCAAGTCGCACCATCACGGCGCGATCCTCAAGGCCCGCGAAGAAGCCGAGCACGCCACCCAGACCATCGAACAACTGGCCTTCCGTAATGAACGAAACTCGCGCCTCATCGCCAAGGGCTGAATCCTTCAGCGCCGCCAAAGCCGTCGCCGCCGGCATCGATTTCGCCGAGCTGCGACTCGGTGCCAACGGCCTGTTCTGGAACGAATACCGCCCCGAAGACGCCGCCTGCCGGATCTGGCACTGGCGCGACCACCAGGCCCGCTGCCTGACGCCGCAAGGTTTCAGCGTGCGCAGCCGGGTTTATGAATACGGCGGCGGCGCCTTTTGCCTGAGCGATGACGGGCTAGTGTTCGTCAACGAGGCTGATCAGCAGCTCTACCGACAGTCCCTGCAAGGCGAAGCGCCGGTAGCCCTGACCTGCGGCGAGTGCCGTTATGGCGACCTGCAGTTCGCCGCCGGCCAGGTGCTGGCGGTGGAAGAGCACAACAACCGGCATTGCCTGGTGGCCATCGACTCCGGTAGCGGAAAACGCCAGCTGCTGGCCGAAGGGGCGGACTTCTACGCGGCGCCCACCTTGAGCCCGGACGGCCAGCGCCTGGCATGGATCGAATGGGATCGGCCGCATCAGCCCTGGACCTCGACCCGCCTGATGGTCGCCGAGCGCCTGGCCAACGACCGCTGGGATGACCCTCGGTGCCTGGCCGGCGATGGCGAGGAAGAGTCGCTGCAACAACCATGTTTCGATGAAGCCGGGCGGCTGTACTGCCTGACCGACCGCGCCGGCTTCTGGCAACCCTGGGGTGAAACCCCAAGCGGCCTGCAAGCGCTGCCCTGCGCCGCCGCCGATCACGCCCCGGCGCCCTGGCAATTGGGCGGCTGCACCTGGCTGCCGCTGGGCGGCGACAGCTGGCTGGGTACCTGGACGCAAGCCGGTTTTGGCCGCTTGGGGCTGCGCCTGGCCGAGGGTGAGCAACAGGACTTCAGCGGCGACTACAGCCGCTTCCGCAACCTGGCGCTGGATGAACGGTTTATCTACTGCATCGCGGCGTCGCCTGTGAGTCCGTCCGCGGTGATCGCCATTGACCGCCAATCACAGCAGGTCAAGGTCCTGGCTGGCGGCGTGGCGCCTCTGCTGCCCGAGCAGATCAGCCGCCCGCAAACCCTGCGTTACCCCAGCGGCCAGGGCGAGGCCCACGGCTTTTTCTACCCGGCCATGAGCGATGACGACCGGCCGCCGCTGGTGGTGTTCATCCACGGCGGCCCCACCTCAGCCTGTTATCCGATACTCGACCCGCGTATCCAGTACTGGGCGCAACGGGGGTTCGCCGTGGCCGACCTGAACTATCGCGGCAGCACCGGCTATGGCCGCGAGTACCGGCAAGCCCTGCACCTGAGCTGGGGCGAAGTGGATGTGGAGGACGCCTGCGCAGTGGTCGCGTATCTGGCCCGACAAGGCCTGATCGATGGCGACCGGGCGTTCATCCGCGGTGGCAGTGCCGGCGGCTACACCACCCTTTGCGCCCTGGCCTTCGCCGATGTGTTCCGTGCCGGCGCCAGCCTGTATGGCGTCAGCGACCCCGTGGCCCTGGCGCGAGACACCCACAAGTTCGAAGGCGACTACCTTGACTGGCTGATCGGCGACCCCGACCAGGATGCCGAACGCTACAAGGCCCGCACCCCACTGCTGCATGCCGGCAATATCCGCGTGCCAGTGGTTTTCTTCCAGGGTGAACTCGACGCCGTGGTAGTGCCCCAACAGACCCGGGACATGCTCAAGGCGTTACAGGACAACGGCATTACGGCCCAAGCGCACTATTACCCGGACGAGCGCCACGGTTTTCGCAAGGCCGCCAATCAGGCGCACGCCCTGGAACAGGAATGGCTGTTTTATCGGCAGGTAATGGAACAGACGGACGCACCGGAATAATCGGCGTCCAAGGGGAACCAGCCCGCTCCTCTGCGGAGCGGGCGCCAGGCTCAGCGCTTGGCGATGATGTACACCGCATGCACGATGCCCGGGATGTAGCCGCACAGGGTCAGCAGGATATTCAGCCAGAACGCGCCGCCGAACCCCACTTGCAGAAACACGCCCAATGGCGGTAACAGAATGGCGATGATGATGCGGATAAAGTCCATGGGGCAGCTCCTGATAGCAATCGACTCGTATGAGCCTCACCGCTAATCGACCCATGGCGTTCGGCAGGGTTCAATCGATTCTGGCCAAGGGCCAGATCCCCAGGCTGGCCGGTGTCTCAGTGCCGGCTCACGCCAGTATTTCAAGGCCGTGCTTCTGCACGATGCTCAGCAGTTTCAACGCCATGCCGCTCGGGTGCTTCTCGCCAGACTCCCACTGCTTCACCGTGGACGCGCTGGTGTTCAGGTAGCGGGCAAAGACCGGCTGGCTGACGTTACTACGCTCGCGCAGCAGCTTGATCTGCTCCGCCGGAATATTCGCCGGTACTGGCGCGATACATGCCTCATCGAACTGGCGCATGGTGGTTTTGCCGATGGCGCCGATGGCGTGCAGGGCACTGGCCGACTCGTGTATCGATTCAAGGGCTTCAGTCTTGAATGGCTTGCTCATGTCTGATCTCCACAAACGCTTTCATCTCGAGTAGCTGCTGGACCTGCCAGCCATCCAGCCCTTCGTAGGCCTTGGCCAGCGCGCGGAATGCCTGCAGTTCCTGGTGGCTGATATTGCTCTGGTCCTGCTTGGCGAACAGGAATTGGAACACCCAGTAGCGCCGCCCCCTGGCCAGGACGATCGAACGATGGCGGTTGGCGTTCAGGCGTTTTTTCCAGACCCCGCCACCCAGGTCATCAGCCTGGCCTTTGCATAACTCGCTGAATGCGGCCAGCAACTGGTCGTCATGGATCAAGGCTTTTTTAGCCGCAACAGCAAAACCTTTGGTTTTGAACAACCTGATTGTCATGGCTTCCCTTCCCAAAAACATACCACTCAGTGGTATATGTATTCAACCCAGGCTGCCCGGTGGTCTTGCGCCCCAGCAGCCCCCCACCGTCCTGGTGGATGAGCCTAAGGAACCTTGCCTGGATGATGGCCTTCAAGGCCTGATGGTGGTTTTGCAAAAGCCCGAGACAAAAAAACGCCCCGTGCGAAAGATCGGACACGGGGCGATGCGTTATACCGCGAGACGGTTCGGGAATTTCTGTCAGTGCAAGATCGGGAGTGGCGGGACCAGGCCAGGCTTCAAACCACCAGCCCCTTGCGGCATTGCAGCTGCGCGGTGCGTACTCGCGAAAAGGCCCGCGCCAGGCGCAGCAGCATTTCGTCGATGTTGGCCTTGCTCACCGTCAACGCCGGGGTAAAGCGCAGGCAGTCCGGTTGGGTTGCGGCCAGCAACAGACCTTCGTAGCGGGCCGCCTTGACCACGGCCTCGGCCGAGTCGTCGGCCAGGCTCAGGCCCCAGAACAAGCCCTGCCCGCGCAATTCTCCCTGGGCATAACGGTTAGCCAGGCGGGCCAGCCCTTCGCGCAAGTACTGGCCGTTGTCCCGCACATGCTCGAGAAAGCTGTTGTCCAGTACGCTATCGAGCACCGCCAGGCCCGCGGCGGTCATCAGCGCATTGCCATGATGGGTGCCGTTCAGCTCACCCACCTCGAAGCAACAGGCCTTGCCACGCGCCAGCAAGGCCGCCAAGGGCACGCCACCACCGAGACCTTTGCCCAGGGCCACGATGTCGGCGCGCACGCCATAGACTTGTTCGGCCAGCAAGGTGCCGCAGCGGCCGATGCCGGTCTGCACTTCATCCAGGATCAGCAGGATGCCCAGCTCGCGGCACAGGCGCTCGACCCCCTTGAGGTAATGCTCGGTCGCCGGAATCACCCCGGCCTCGCCCTGGATCGGCTCGAGCATGATCGCTACGGTCTGCGCGTCCACTGCGGCATGCAACGCCGGCAGGTCGTTGAAGGGAACATGACTGAAACCCGCCAGCTGTGGCTCGAAGCGATTGGCGATATGGGTGCTTGCCGACGCCGACATTGCCGCGAAGCTACGACCATGACAGCTGCCGCTGGCAGTGATGATCTTCGCGGCCCCACCGCGGTGCAGCTGGCCCCATTTGCGGGCCAGCTTGATCGCCGCCTCGCAGGCTTCGCTGCCACTGCTCAGCAAATAGGCCTGGTCGCTGCCGGTGCTGCGGCACAAACGCTCGCTGAGGTTGAGCATGCCGCGGTTGTAAAAGCCCGAGCCGGGGTTGATCAGTGACTGGGCCTGGGCCGTCAGCGCCTTGACCAGCGCCGACGGGCTATGGCCAAGGCTGTTGGCGGCGTTGCCCTGGACGAAGTCGAGGTAGGCGCGGTCATCGCTGTCCCACAGCCATGAGCCCTGGCCACGTACAAACACTGGGTGGGGTCGCTGGACGCTGGGCATCAGGCACTCACTGGAAAGGTTGTCGCTCATCGGCGACGGGCAGGGCTCGGCCGCCAGATCATCAAGGCTCGCCTGAGGGCGGCGCAGGCTGAACAGGTTCATGCGCTCAACCCCTGCAGTGGCAGGCCCAGCAGGCGCGCGGACCAATCCTCGATCAGGCCGGTGCGCATGCGCTTGATCGCGATGTCGCGCCAACGCGACGCCAGTGCCGGACAGTCCACCAGTTTCTTCAAGCCCGCATGCTCCAGAGGTTCTCGATAAAAACAGCGCAAGGCCCAGGCCACGGTCAACCCCGGGTAACTGCGCTGGATCAGCTCGAAGGGCTGATCGGCACTGACGAAGCCGGGCTTGAGCACTCGGTAGAACCAGCCGCAGCGACCATTGTTTTGCGCCTGTTGCGGCAGGTCGGGGATGCCCCAGCGGTGGCTCAGGCGATAACAGGGCGAACGCGGCTGGCTGACCTGCAGCAGCGCGCCGCCCCAGCGGAACATATCGCCGAGGCAGACCTGCTCCTCGGTCAGGCCGTGGGTAGACAGGTTTTCGCCAAAGGCCGGGGCACACCAGTCGATCTGTGGATAACGCTTGCGCCAGTAGCTGTAGTGTTCGGCGGGGTAATGGTGCAGCGCCCGCTCCGGGCCGGTATGAAAGCGCGGGTCGCCGTGTTCGTCGCTGCCCAGGCCCTGCGGCCATAACCAGAGTCGGTTTGCAACCGGACGTTTGTCCGTATCACTGATCAAACCCTGTCCGAGGTTTTTTGCCTTGCCTATGTAAACACCATCCACGTAAACGGTATTCATCTCGCCTTCTGGCCCTGTAAGCCCTGTGAATAGGGGTTAGACTAGGCCTCTGCGGCCTATCGAGCCATTTCGATTTTCCAGCTTTTTCGATAAGCAGAACTTATGGATTTTAAACAACTGCGTTATTTCGTCGCGGTGTATGAAGAAGGTCACGTGGGACGAGCCGCCGAGCGCCTGTCGATCTCCCAACCCGCGCTCTCGCAACAGATCCGTCAGCTGGAACAGAACCTCGATGTCAGCCTGTTCGAGCGCAGCAGCAAGCGCCTGTTGCCGACCCTGGCAGCCCATACCCTTTACAACCATGCCCTGCCCTTGCTCGACGGCATGCAACGGGCTCGTGAAGCCCTGGGCAACTTCAAGGGCCAGGCCCTGCGTACGCTGGCGATCGGCGTACTGCAAACCGTGCACAGCAGCCTGGTGCCGCAAATGCTTGAGCGGGTGCGCAAGGCCCAGCCACATCTGGTGGTGCAGATCTACGAACTGACCGGCCTGGAAATCGAACGGCGCCTGCTCAATGGCTCATTGGATATCGGCATCAGTTATCTGCCGCCGCGCCAGCCAGGGTTGCACGGTGTGCAGCTCTACGAAGACGAGTTGACCCTGGTGATTCCTGCCGAACATCCCCTGCGCGAATTCAAGAAGGTCTCCATGAGCCAGGCTGCGGAGCTGCCCATGCTGTTGCTGGGCGAGGAGTTCCAGATACGCCAGATCTGGCAGGCGCAACTGGCCAACCTCGGACGCCGGCCGCAAGTGCAGGCGGAGCTGAACAACATGGCGGGGATTCTCGACAGCTTGCCCAACACCCGCCTGGCGACGGTCTTGCCGGGGCGATCGCGGCAGACCCACAGCCATACGGACCTGCTATGGAAACCGCTGAGCGAACCAAGGGTGCCGTTGAAAGTGGGGCTGGTATGTCGTGATGTGCAGCGTCAGCAGGCAACCCTGGAATTGCTGCGAACCTTGCTGGAAGAAGAGATGAGCGGCCCGGATGGGCGGATGACAGGCCCGGCGACGCTGGAAGGGCTGGGTTGAAGCAGCGCAGATAAAAAACGCGGACAAAAGAAAACCCCGCCGAAGCGGGGCTTTGCAGACTGTTTCCCTGACATCCTTTTCACTCCACCATCCTGGCGGAATCCTACGTGTCCGTGTTATTGCTTTGCGCTTCCTGCGCGACGTCCATGTGAAGTAGATTAGCTCTGGATCCAATCTGCCGATATGGGTGATTAGCAGCACGTCATGTAAGAGAATGCTTACATGACGTAGCCATGCTCAGAACTGCGCCGCATCCAGCAGGAACAGTGACTCACTACCCGCCTTCACCGATGCGCTCAGCGAGTGAATACGCGGCAGCAGACGGGCGAAGTAGAAGCGCGCGGTACCCAGCTTGCTGGCGTAGAAATCGTCTTGCGACTCCTTGCCTAGGGCGGCTTTTGCCATCAACGCCCACATGTAGGCGTACGCCGTGTATCCGAATGCTTGCAGGTATTCGACCGAGGCCGCGCCGATTTCGTTCGGATTGGTCTTGGCCCGATCCAGCAGCCAGGCAGTCAGTTCGTCCAGGTTATCCAGTGCGTCGTTCAACGGCTTGGTGAACTCGGCCAGATCGGCGCTGGCGGTCGCGGTGAAATGGCGAATCTCGTCAGCGAACAGCTTGTAGAACGCCCCGCCGCTGCCAACGATCTTGCGCCCGACCAGGTCCAGCGCCTGGATGCCGTTGGTGCCTTCATAGATCTGGGTAATGCGCACATCGCGCACCAGCTGCTCCTGGCCCCATTCACGGATGTAGCCGTGGCCGCCGAAAACCTGCTGGCCGTGAACCGTGGTTTCCAACCCCAGGTCGGTGAGGAAGGCCTTGGCCACCGGCGTCAGCAGGGCCACCAGATCTTCCGCACGCTTACGCACCACCGCGTCTTCGCTGAACTTGGCGGTATCCAGCTGCATGGCCACATAGGTGGAGAACGCGCGGCCACCTTCGTTCGCGGCTTTCATGGTCAGCAACATGCGGCGCACGTCGGGGTGCACGATGATCGGGTCAGCGACCTTGTCCTTGGCTTGCGGGCCGGTCGGCGAACGGCTTTGCAGGCGATCGCGGGCGTATTCCACGGCGTTCTGATAGGAACGCTCACCCGAGGCCAGGCCTTGGATACCAACGCCCAGACGCTCGTAGTTCATCATGGTGAACATTGCCGCCAGGCCCTTGTTCGGCTCACCGACGATGTAACCGACGGCTTCGTCGAAGTTCATCACACAGGTGGCCGAGGCCTGGATACCCATCTTGTGTTCGATCGAACCGCAGTTGGCCGGGTTGCGTGCCCCCAGGCTGCCGTCGGCGTTGACCAGGAACTTCGGCACCAGGAACAACGAAATGCCCTTCGGCCCCGCCGGTGCGTCCGGTAGTTTGGCCAGCACCAGGTGGATGATGTTCTCGGTCAGGTCGTGCTCACCGCCGGTAATGAAGATCTTGGTGCCGCTGACCTTGTAGGAGCCGTCGGCCTGCGGCTCGGCCTTGGTGCGAATGATGCCCAGGTCGGTGCCGGCATGCGGCTCGGTGAGGCACATGGAGCCGGCCCAGACGCCTGCATACATGTTCGGCAGGTAGGCCGCCTTCAATTCTTCGCTGGCGTGGGCATTGATCGACAGGCAGGCGCCCGCGGTCAGCATCGGGTACAGACCAAACGACAGGCTGGCCGAGTTGACCATTTCCTCGACCTGGGCCGATACCGCCTTGGGCATGCCCATGCCGCCATAGGCTGGATCGCCGCCGACGCCGACCCAGCCGCCTTCAGCGTAAGTCTGATAGGCCTGTGGAAAACCTGCTGGCGTGGTCACCGCGCCGTCGCTCCAGTGACAGCCCTCTTCGTCGGCGCCGCGGCTCAGCGGGGCGATACTTTTGCCGGTGACTTTGCCGGCTTCCTCAAGAATCGCTTCGACGGTTTCAGCGTCGACGGTGTCGGCCAGAGCAGGCAGTTCGGCCCAGAGTTTGGCGACCTCGAAAACTTCATTGAGGACGAAGCGCATATCGCGCAGGGGCGCTTTGTAGTCAGCCATGGCAAACCTCGCAAGATCTAAACAAGTGGACCCGAACGGCCCCAGTTACGAAAGCTCGAGTGTACCCGAACAACTTTTGCGACACATAGGGTCAACTCATGACTTTAATGTAATTTTTAGTCACCAAAGGTCGCGAGCAAACACACTCCCACAAATATCTGCAGGAGCAGGCTTGCCCGCGATGGACGATTACATGAAAACCTAGAGCGCAAACAGCTCCGCCGGCAACTTCATCAGGCAGTCACTGCCCGCCTCGATCGCCGCCAGATGGGCCGCGGTACGCGGCAGCAAGCGCTTGAAGTAGAACTCGCAGGTCGCCAGCTTGGCCTGGCAATAATCGGCATCCTCTTCACCGGCGTCGAGCCGGGCCTGGGCCACCAGCGCCATGCGCAGCCACAGGTAGGCGAGGATGATGTAACCGCTGTACATCAGGTAATCCAGCGCCGCGGCGCCGACTTCGTCGGGGTTCTTCATCGCCGCCATCCCGACCTTGGTGGTCAGCGCGCCCCACTGCCGGTTGAGCCCGTCGAGTTGCGTCACATAACCCTTGAGTTGTGGATGCTCGGCATTGGCCGCGCAGAATTTGTGGACGATCTTGGTGAAGCCCATCAGCAACTTGCCCTGGCTGCCGAGCACCTTGCGTCCCAGCAGGTCCAGGGCCTGGATGCCGTTGGTGCCTTCATAGATCGGGGCGATGCGGCAGTCGCGCACCAGTTGCTCCATGCCCCATTCGCGAATGAAGCCATGCCCGCCAAACACCTGCATGCCGTGGTTGGTCACCTCCAGCCCGGTTTCAGTCATGAAGGCCTTGCAGATCGGTGTCAGGAAAGCCAACAGGTTCTCGGCATCCTGGCGCTGGGTTTCATCGGCAGCGAGGTGTGCCACATCCAGCAACTGCACGGTGAAATAGGCCAGGGCGCGATTACCTTCGTTGAAGGCCTTCATGGTCAGCAGCATGCGCCGCACATCGGGGTGGACAATGATCGGGTCGGCGGCTTTGTCCGGCGCCTTCGGCCCGGTCAGGGAGCGCATCTGCAGACGGTCGTTGGCGTATTTGATTGCGCCCTGGAAGCTGGTCTCGCCCAGGCACAGGCCCTGCATTCCGGTACCGAGGCGTGCGTGGTTCATCATGGTGAACATGCAGTTCAGGCCCTTGTTGGCCTCACCGATCAGGAATCCCTTGGCGCCATCGAAGTTGAGCACGCAGGTGGCCGAAGCCTTGATGCCCATCTTGTGTTCGATGGAGCCGCAACTCACCCCATTGCGCTCGGCCGCCTCGCCGTCGGCGTTGGGCAGGAACTTGGGCACGATGAACAGCGAAATGCCCTTGGTGCCCGCCGGCGCATCCGGCAGCTTGGCCAGCACCAGGTGGATGATGTTTTCACTCATGTCGTGCTCGCCGGCCGAGATGAAGATCTTGCTGCCGGAGACCGCATAGCTGCCGTCGGCCTGGGGCACGGCGCGGGTCTTGATGATGCCCAGGTCGGTGCCGCAATGAGCTTCGGTCAGGCACATGGTGCCGGTCCACTGGCCAGCGGTGAGCTTGCTCAGATAGGTCTGCTTCTGCTCTTCGCTGCCATGGGCGTGAATCGCCGACATGGCGCCGTGGGTCAGGCCCGGGTACATGCCCCAGGAAGTGTTGCTGGAGCCGACCATCTCGCTGATCACCAGCCCCAGCGAATGCGGCAGGCCCTGGCCTCCGTAGTTCGGGTCCGCCGCCAGGCCGTGCCAGCCGCCTTCTACATACTGGGCGAAAGCCTGCTTGAAGCCTTTGGGCGTGGTGACCACGCCATTGTCGAAATGGCAGCCCTCTTCATCGCCGGAGCGGTTCAACGGCGCCAGCACGTTTTCACAGAACTTCGCCCCTTCTTCGAGGATCGCGGCCACCATGTCCGGGCTGGCATCGCTGGCCCCCAGGGCGGCGTAGCTGGTGTGAAAGTCGAAGACGTGATCGATCAAAAAGCGCATGTCGCGCAGGGGAGCTTTGTACTCGGGCATGGTCGTTTCTCCGGCAGCAGATCAATCCAACCTACTGCCGCTCATCCGACCTGCCAATTACAGTCCAGACGCTGAATGCGCCGCTATCACTCAACCCGCAGCGGTGTCCATGCGCACCGCGCCACGGCGGTTCTGACCGAAGGCCATGACGCAGTTACGCCCCGCGCCCTTGGCGCTGTACAGCGCCTGGTCGGCAGACTTGAGCACCTCCTCGGGCGAACGGTGCTCCATCTGCCGCTCGGCGACGCCGATACTGACGGTCACCGATACGCTGGATGCCGCGGCCGCACCCCGGCGCTGACGCCCCTGCTGGTCGTCCTGGGGGCGGTTCTCCTGATTGCGCAACTGGATGTTGTAGTTGGCGATGGTCTCGCGAATGACCTCCAGGTGCGGCATGCATTCCTCGAGGGTCTTGCCGGCGAACACCACCGCAAACTCCTCGCCGCCATAACGGTAGGCACGACCGCCGCCGCTGACTTTCGACAGTTTGCTGGCCACCAGGCGCAGCACCTGGTCGCCCACATCGTGGCCGTGGGTGTCGTTGAATTTCTTGAAGTGATCGACATCGCTCATCGCCAGCACGTAGTTGCGACCCAGGCGCTGCATGCGCTCGTTCAAGGCGCGACGCCCCGGCAAGCCGGTCAGTTCGTCGCGGAAGGCCATCTGATAGGCCTCGTGGGCAACGGCCGCGGCGATCATCAGCATCACCTGGCTGCACATGATGTTCAGGGTGAACGGCAGGATGAAGGTCTTGGGCAGCATCCAGAACAGGCCCAGCAGCCCCACCAGCTGCGCCGCATGCAGCGGGCGTGGATTGCGCCAGTACTGGATCGCCAGCAACAGGAAGGCGGCGATAAACACCGGGTACGACAACTGGATCAGACTCATCCAGGCGCCGTGCAGGGCCGGCCAACGGATTTCCGCCAGCCAGGCCAGCAGCGCCTGGGGATAACTCTGCTCCAGGCCCAGCGCCACGCTGCCAAAGGCGAGCAATACGGCAAAGCGCGCCACCATGTCCTGGAACAGGTGGGTACGCTCCTGCCAGGCCGCAAACAGGCCGAACAGCAGCGGCAGCAGCAAGCAGACCAAGTGGAACACCACGGCCGCATCTTCGCGCACCTTGCCGTTGTCGCGGTAATAGTCGGTCTGGGTATCGAGCAGGAAATAGGCGATGTACACCGTGACCATCAGGAACAGTTCACGCTGGCGCCGATACACCGCGCAATAAGCACCGCCGAGCAGCAGCACCAGGGTCGGCAAGACGTTGAACAGCGAGGTGAAGAAGACGTTGAGATCCTTGACGTAGGCAGCCGCGAGCCCCGCAAGCAAGAGTAACAATGACGGTAGAAAATGGCTGAAACGTACAGCAGAAGAACGCGGCAAGGTAAAGCTCCGACGCGGTTAAACAGTAGATGGCACTATGCCTTCACCTGGCATGGTTAAACAGCACAAATGTGATGCATGTCACATTGCCACTTCTGTAACGGCAGGGATCGGCTTCTTCTTAACGTTTTAGTCGGATTATTTTCAGATTCATCCCGCGCACAAAAAAGCCGCTTCTCCCGAAGGAGAAGCGGCCTCTGAAGAGATGCCGGTAGGGCTTAGTAAGCCAGGCCGAAATCTTCTTCTTTCATGTCCATCAGGTTGTTGGCACCCGACAGCATGGCCGCCACGTGAGTGCGGGTACGCGGCAGGATGCGCTGGAAGTAGAAGCGCGCGGTCTGCAGCTTGGCGGTGTAGAACGCCTCTTCGGTGGTGCCGGCAGCCAGCTTCTCGGCAGCCAGGCGTGCCATGTCGGCCCAGAAGTAAGCCAGGCAGGCATAACCGGAATACATCAGGTAATCCACGGACGCGGCACCGACTTCTTCACGATCTTTCATGGCCGCCATACCGACCTTCATGGTCAGCTCGCCCCATTCCTTGTTCAGTGCAGCCAGCGGTGCGACGAACTCTTTGACCGACTCGTTGCCTTCGTTGTTCTGGCAGAACTTGTGGACGATCTTGGTGAAGCCTTTCAGGGCTTCGCCTTGAGTCATCAGCACTTTACGGCCCAGCAAGTCCAGCGCCTGGATGCCGGTGGTGCCTTCGTACAGCATGGAAATGCGGCTGTCGCGAACGTTCTGCTCCATGCCCCACTCGGCGATGAAACCGTGGCCACCGTAGATCTGCACGCCGTGGTTGGCGGATTCGAAACCGACTTCGGTCATGAAGGCCTTGGCGATCGGAGTCATGAAGGCCAGCAGTGCGTCGGCTTTCTTCTTCTCTTCTTCGTCCACGCCGTACTTGACGATGTCGACCTGCTTGGCGGTGAAGTAGACCATGGCCCGGTTGCCTTCGGCGAAAGCCTTCATGGTCAGCAGCATGCGACGTACGTCAGGGTGCACGATGATCGGGTCGGCGGCCTTGTCCGGCGCTTTCGGGCCAGTCAGGGAACGCATTTGCAGACGATCGCGAGCGTATTTCAGGCCGCCCTGGAAACCGATCTCGGCGTGGGCCAGGCCTTGCAGCGCGGTACCCAGGCGAGCGGTGTTCATGAAGGTGAACATGCAGTTCAGGCCTTTGTTCGCCGGGCCGATCAGGAAACCGGTGGCCGCGTCGAAGTTCATCACGCAGGTGGCGTTACCGTGGATCCCCATCTTGTGTTCCAGGGAACCGCAACTCACGGCATTGCGCTGGCCGACAGTGCCATCGGCGTTCGGCAGGAACTTCGGCACGATGAACAGCGAGATACCTTTGGTGCCAGCCGGTGCATCCGGCAGGCGGGCCAGAACGATATGGACGATGTTGTCGGCCATGTCGTGTTCACCGGCCGAGATGAAGATCTTGGTGCCGGTGACTTTGTAGGAACCGTCGGCCTGAGGTTCGGCCTTGGTACGCAGCATGCCCAGGTCGGTGCCGCAGTGCGGTTCGGTCAGGCACATGGTGCCAGTCCACTCGCCGGATACCAGCTTGGTCAGGTAAGCCTCTTGCTGCTCAGGCGTGCCGTGTTCGGAGATGGTGTTCATCGCGCCATGGGACAGGCCTGGGTACATGCCCCACGACCAGTTGGCTTCGCCGACCATTTCGCTGACAGCCAGGCCCAGGGACTCCGGCAGGCCTTGACCGCCATGCTCGACATCGTGAGCCAGGCTTGGCCAGCCGCCTTCGACGAATTGCTTGTAGGCCTCTTTGAAGCCAGTCGGGGTCTTAACGCCAGACTCGCTCCAGGTGCAGCCTTCCAGGTCACCCACACGGTTCAGAGGGGCCAGTACCTGCTCACAAAACTTCGCGCCTTCCTCGAGGATGGCGTCAACCATGTCTGGAGTAGCGTCCTGGCAAGCCGGCAGGCTCTGATAGTGCGCTTCATAGCCGAGCAGTTCGTCACGAACGAAGCGAATATCACGCAAGGGGGCCTTGTAGTCAGGCATAGCGATAAACCTCTGCTGATGTAACCGGGAATGAACGACCGCGTTGATTTATTGTGGCGGTCAAACAGTTGTTTGAAACATACGTTTACGCCCAAACCTTGTCAAGCGCCACGCAAACACCGTTCGTCATCGATCCTCTGCAGGCCTTGCACGCAAAGGCCCACAGCGAATGCCGTGAAATATTCGGAAGCTGAATAGAGTGTAGGAGCTGGCAGGCCAGCAAGACGGAAGATGGGGCTGTGCAGGGTGTTCTTGCGCGGGTCACCCTGCCCGCAAAAATAGGCAGGGCTACCGAAGGAGGGTCAAGCGTAGGTGTCGATCAGCGTACCGAGCACTTCATCGGCGGCCTTGGCGACTTTCACACCCAGCTCCGCCTGAACCTTGCCCATGGCCATCTCGACCATATTGCTGGCCAGGTCCGATTGCTGGCTGCGATCGACAGACCGCAGGCGCTCGACCTGAACCTCGGAAGATTGGCTGGCGACAGAACGTTCGATGGTCGTATTGGCGATCTGGCTGGCGGCCTGATCGACACGATTCTGCCCGGTCTGCACGGTACTCAGGCCGGCGTAGAAAGCGGTATTCCCGGAAATTTCCATGGGAGAATTCGACCCTGCAAGGAATGAACAGCGGCTATTGAACCAGACGCATCAGGAAAAGACCCGTCAAAAACACTAATGGCACAGTGCCTTACCATAGGCAAAATCTAGTCAAGCAGGTCCAGTTGCAGATACTCGGCCACCGCTTCGGCGCTGATCGCCTTCAATCTCGGGACCCGCCCCAGACAAGGTGCTGGCAGGCGCTCCGCCAGCGTGGCGAGGTTCTCCTCGAGCCGCGAAGTCTTCGGCTCGATGATATTGGCCACCCAGCCGGCCAGCTGCAATCCGTCCTGGGCAATCGCCTCGGCCGTCAGCAGCGCATGGTTGATACAGCCCAGACGCACGCCCACCACCAGGATCACCGGCAGATCCAGGGCCATGGCCAGGTCGGACAGGTTGTCCTGATCGGCCAGCGGCACACGCCAGCCGCCGGCCCCTTCGATCAGGGTGAAATCGGCGCCCTTGGCCAGCACCTGGCGCATGGGCGCCAGCAAGGCCTGCACCGTCAACGCCACACCAGCCTCGCGGGCCGCCAGATGGGGAGCGATGGCTGGTTCAAAGGCCAGTGGATTGACCTCATCGTAGGTCAGCGGCAACGAGCATTCAGCCAACAGAGCCAAGGCATCGGCGTTACGCAACCCCTTGGGGGTCAGCTCACAGCCCGAAGCCACCGGCTTCCCGGCCGCGGTGCTCAACCCCGAGAGTCGCGCGGCATGTAGCAAGCCAGCGGCGACGGTAGTCTTGCCAACATCAGTGTCTGTTCCGGTAACGAAATAGGCTCGGCTCATAGCGGCTTCTCCAATACGGCGTAGACCACCTGGTAGGTCGCGGGCAATCCCTGCGCTTGACGGAACTGTTCGTAGGCGTCGATCAGGCCCTTGATCCGCGCACGCCCTGTCAGCCCGCCGGGCCGTCCAGGGTTGAGGTTGTGCGCCCCCAGGGCCTTCAACTCATGGGTCAGACTGCGCACATCCGGGTAGTGCAGCACATGAGGACAGGTTTCCAGGCTCAGCACCCGCAAGCCGCTCGCCGCACACAGCTGTTGATACGTGCTGAACTCACGAAAGCGATTGACATGCACCATGCCGTCGACCTGACGCCAACTGTCGCGCAATTCGTACAGCGTACCGACGCACAGGCTGGCGAACGCCAGCACGCCGCCCGGCTTCAGCACCCGATACGCCTCGCTGAGAACCGAACGGAAATCCGCGCACCACTGCACCGCCAGGCTGGAGAAAATCAGTTCGCAACTCTGCCCTTGCAACGGCAAACGCTCGGCATCGCCAGCAATGAAATACCGCGCCCCGCCCAACGGCCGGGCGTGCTCGAGCATGCCTTCGGCGATGTCCAGCGCCAACCCTTCGCTGGCCTGGAAACGCTCGCCCAGCAGGCGGCTGAAATAACCGGTGCCGCAGCCCATGTCCAGCCAGCGGCCAGGCTCGCGGTCTTGCGGCAGGCGGCCCAGCAACTCGTTACCGACGTCGCGCTGCAGTTGCGCCACGCTGTCATAACTGGACGCCGCGCGGGAAAAGGAAGCCGCCACCTGGCGCTTGTCGGGCAAGCTGCCGGGGGGCTTGGGAAGGGACAGATCAGTCATCACCGGACTCATGCAAAAAAGCCTGGATCGCCCCCGCCACACCGTGGGGATCCTCCAGAAGAAACGCGTGGCTGGCCTGCTCAATCAGGCCAACTTCAACATCGGGCAACAACGCCAGCAGCTCGCCCGCGGCTTCGGCCGGCACCAGGCCGTCGAGCCCGGCGAACAGATGCAACTGCGGTCCACGAAACGCCTGCAAGGCATGGCGGGTATCCAACTGCGCCAACAGCTCCAGGCCGGCCATCAACACCGTGCCCGAGGTATGCGGCGCACCGCCCGACAGCAGGCGCGACAGACCGCGCGGATCTTCGGCGCCCTGGGCACACAACAGGCTGAAGCGCTTGAGGGTGGTGCGTGGGTCGGCGTTACAGCCGGCCAGAAACCCGTCGAAGGTCTCCCCCGGCATTGCGCTTGCCCACTCGGCATGCGCCACGAAACTGGGGTTGCTGGCCAACGTCAGCAGACCGCAGCAGCGCTCGCCACGACGCGACGCCAGCTCGGAAGCCAGCATGCCGCCCAGCGACCAGCCACCGAGCCAGGCATTGTCCGGCACGCTGGCATCCAGTTCGTCGAGCCACTCATTCAGGTCGCTGGACTCCAGCTCCGGCAACGGCTCGATCTCGACCCGCAGGTGTTCGTCGAGCCCCTGCAGCGCCGCCGCCAAGGGCTCCAGCGGCGATACACCGAGGCCCCAACCGGGCAGCAGAATCAGTCGATCACGCATGGCTTGGCTCCGGTCCTGGTTCGCTAAAACAATCCGCCAGTGCATTCAACAATAGCTGGACCTGAGCTTCACTGTGGGCGGCGGACAGGGTCACCCGCAGGCGGGCGCTCCCCGCAGGCACGGTAGGCGGACGAATCGCGGTGACCATCAGGCCGCGCTCGCGCAACATCTGCGACAGGCGAATCGCCCGCGCGCTGTCGCCGATCAGGATCGGCTGGATCGGCGTGAAGCTGTCCATCAGGGTCAGCCCGATCTGCTCGGCGCCCTGGCGGAACTGGCGGATCAGGGTGTTCAGGTGCTCACGCCGCCAGTGCTCGCTGCGCAGCAACTCCAGGCTTTTCAGGGTGGCGCAGGCCAGGGCCGGCGGCTGGCTGGTGGTATAGATGTAGGGACGGGCGAACTGGATCAGGCTTTCGATCAGTTCCTCGCTGCCGGCGACAAAGGCGCCGGCGGTGCCGAACGCCTTGCCGAGGGTGCCCACCAGGACCGGCACATCTTCATGGCTCAAGCCGAAGTGCTCGACGATCCCTGCGCCATTGGCCCCCAGCGGCCCGAAGCCATGGGCGTCGTCGACCATCAGCCAGGCGCCCCTGGCCCGGGTTTCGCGAGCCAGCGCCGGCAGGTCGGCCAGGTCGCCGTCCATGCTGAACACACCATCGGTGACCACCAGGGTATTGCCGGTGGCTTTCTCCAGGCGCTTGGCCAGGCTCTCGGCATCGTTGTGCAGGTAACGGTTAAAGCGCGCGCCGGAGAGCAGGCCGGCATCCAGCAATGACGCGTGGTTGAGGCGGTCTTCCAGCACCGTGTCGCCCTGCCCCACCAGCGCGGTGACCGCGCCGAGATTGGCCATGTAACCGGTGGTGAACAGCAGTGCCCGCGGGCGACCGGTGAACTCGGCCATGGCTTCTTCCAACTGGTGGTGGGGCATGCTGTGGCCGATCACCAGATGCGAGGCACCACCGCCCACGCCCCAGCGGGACGCTCCGGCGCGCCAGGCTTCGATCACTTGCGGGTGATTGGCCAGGCCCAGGTAATCGTTGTTGCAGAAGGCCAGCAACGGCTGGCCGTCGACCACCACTTGCGGCCCTTGCGGGCTTTCCAGCAGTGGGCGCTGACGATAGAGATTTTCGGCACGACGGGCAGCGAGACGCGCGCGGAGATCGAAAGACATGCAGGCCTCGATGATCGGACGATGATTGCCGTAGCCGCTGCCGCAGGCTGCGATCGCCCCGAAGGGGCGCGAGGACCTTGAGTCCGTCGAGGTCCTGCGACCAGCGTGGCCCGGACTATCGCAGCCTGCGGCAGCGGCTACACAGAGAGATGCTTAAACCGCGGCGTTGTAGAACTGCTCGCTGCTCTTCTGCTCCACCAGCGCCTGCTCGATGGCGGCCTGGTGCACCTCGTCGGCGTGCTCTTCGCGGGCTTCCGGCTGGATGCCCAGGCGCGCGAACAGTTGCATGTCCTTGTCGGCCTGCGGGTTGGCAGTGGTCAGCAGTTTCTCGCCGTAGAAAATCGAGTTGGCGCCGGCGAAGAACGCCAGGGCCTGCATCTGCTCGTTCATCGCTTCGCGGCCGGCGGACAGGCGCACATGGGATTTCGGCATCAGGATGCGGGCCACAGCGAGCATGCGGATGAAGTCGAACGGGTCGACGTCCTCGGAGTTTTCCAGCGGCGTGCCGGCCACTTTCACCAGCATGTTGATCGGCACCGATTCCGGGTGCTCCGGCAGGTTGGCCAACTGGATCAGCAGGCCGGCGCGGTCATCGAGGGATTCGCCCATGCCGAGGATGCCGCCGGAGCAGATCTTCATCCCGGCATCGCGCACGTAGGCCAGGGTCTGCAGGCGCTCGCTGTAGGTGCGGGTGGTGATGATGCTGCCGTAGAACTCCGGCGAGGTATCGAGGTTGTGGTTGTAGTAGTCCAGGCCGGCCTTCGCCAGCGCTTCGGTCTGGTCCTGGTCCAGGCGACCGAGGGTCATGCAGGTTTCCAGGCCCATGGCCTTCACGCCCTTGACCATTTCCAGCACGTACGGCATGTCTTTGGCCGACGGGTGTTTCCAGGCCGCGCCCATGCAGAAACGGGTCGAACCTATGGCCTTGGCGCGCGCGGCCTCTTCGAGGACCTTTTGCACTTCCATCAGCTTTTCTTTTTCCAGGCCGGTGTTGTAGTGACCGGACTGCGGACAATATTTGCAATCTTCCGGGCAGGCGCCGGTCTTGATCGACAACAGGGTGGAAACCTGGACGCGGTTAGCGTCGAAATGCGCGCGGTGCACCGTCTGCGCCTGGAACAGCAAGTCATTGAACGGCTGGACGAAGAGGGCTTTGACTTCAGCCAAAGTCCAGTCATGACGCAGATTGGCGGTGGTGCTGGCGCTCATGGGCGATTCCTTGATTATGCTTGGCAAGCGGCTGCGGGAAGGCAATACCCACAGCCGCGACACGGATGTTGGGCATATTTAAGGAAGCGCCATGCGGTGTCAACCACATTACCAAGGACCGGTTTACATCTGGTTAAAAAACAAACAAACCTGTTTACTCTGCGACGAACCGACCGACACGCCCCAAGCCATTTGCACCGCCTGCGAAACCGAACTGCCGTGGCTCGGCGATCATTGCCAGGTCTGCGCCCTGCCCCTGCCCGCAGCCGGCCTGACCTGCGGCCAGTGCCTCAAGCGACCGCCCGCCTTCGCCCAGGTGGTGGCGCCCTGGCGTTATGGCTTTCCGGTCGACAGCCTGGTCAGCCGTTTCAAGCACAACGGCAAATGGCCCTTTGGCCGTCTTTTGGCCGAACTTCTCGCGCAATCGCTGCAACATCGCTTTGCCGAGGACCTGGCGCAACCCGACGCCCTGCTACCGGTGCCCCTGGCCCGCAAGCGCCTGCGCCAGCGCGGCTATAACCAGGCGGCGATGCTCGCGCGCTGGCTGGGCGAGATCCTGCAAATCCCCTGTGACGAAACCTCGTTGCAGCGCACCCAGGACACGCCATCGCAGCAGGGCCTGGATGCCAGGGCGCGGCAACGCAACTTGCACCACGCCTTCGCCCTGCTGCCCGAGGCGGTGGTCCATGGCCGGCACCTGGCGCTGGTGGACGACGTGCTCACCACCGGCGCGACCGCCCACGCCCTGGCGCGGCTGCTGCTCAAGGCCGGGGCGCGGCGGGTCGATGTCTATTGCCTGGCACGCACGCCAAAACCCGGCGAGCCCGACTGAACTTGACTCTCGCCCCTCAAGCCGCAAACTCCCTTTCCATTCCCAGCGTTCAAAGCGTTCAGCCATGCCCTTGCCCACCTTGTTGACCCAGCACATCGCCCGTCGCCCGCAGCGCATTGCCCTGCTGCAGCACATCGCCGAACAGGGCTCGATCACCCGTGCCGCGAAAAGCGCCGGCCTGAGTTACAAGGCGGCCTGGGACGCCATCGACGAATTGAACAACCTGGCGCAAAAGCCTCTGGTCGAACGCAGTGTCGGTGGCAAAGGCGGCGGTGGCGCCAGGCTCTCCGTCGAAGGCGAACGGGTGCTACGCCTCTACCAGCGCTTGCAGACCTTGCAGGCCCAGGTGCTGGAAGCCGCCGAAGACGCCGCCGACCTCGATCTGCTGGGGCGCCTGATGCTCCGCACCAGCGCCCGCAACCAGTTGCACGGCACGGTGCTGGCGATCGAAGCGCAGGGGCGCAACGATCTGATACGACTGGCGCTCGCAGAAGACCTGGTGATCCAGGCGCAAATCACCCATGACAGCACCCTGCACCTGGAACTGGAGCCCGGCACAGGCGTCGTGGCGTTGATCAAGGCCGGCTGGCTGGAATTGCTGGCCATCGATCAACCCGCAACACCCGGACACAATTGCCTGCAGGGCACCCTGGAAACGATCCTCGACGCCGAAGACGGCCCCAGCGAAATCAGAATCGCCCTGCCCAGCGGCCAGACGCTGTGCGCCCTGGCCGAACCGCTGCACCTGCGACACCTTGGCTTGAGCGCCGGCCAGCCGGTACGGGTGCAGTTCTCGCCATCCAATGTGCTGCTCGGCACGCCGCTGTAACCAGACTTATCACGGCTCTGTAGCCGCTGCCGCAGGCTGCGATAAGGTCGCAGGACCTTGATTGACTCAAGCTCCCTGCGAGCCTTCGGCTCGATCGCAGCCTTCGGCAGCGGCTACACAAGCGGCGGAATGCTTGCGTCACTGCAATATGTTCGTCATCGACGCTGATTAAGGTGGCTGCAAAATCCCGCAGGAGCCTGTGATGAGCCTATTAGAAGAAGACCAACCTACCGACCTCGAAAAGATGGTCGGCCTCAGCCGCCGTGGTTTCATCAGCGCCGGGGCCCTGTGCGGCGCGGCCATGTTCCTCGGTGGCAACCTGCTGAGCCGCAGCGTGCTGGCCGCCAGCGTCAGCGCCGGTTCCAGCAAGCTGCTGGGCTTTGAAGGCATTGCCGCCGCCACCAGCGACACCATCACCCTGCCGCCAGGCTACAAGTCTTCGGTGCTGATCAGCTGGGGCCAGCCCCTACAGAAGAACGGCCCGGCCTTCGACCCGAGCGGCAATGGCACCGCCGCGGCCCAGGAGGTCCAGTTCGGTGACAACAACGACGGCATGAGCCTGTTCGCCTTCCCGGACGACAAGAATCGCGCACTGATGGCGATCAACAACGAATACACCAACTACCGCTACCTCTACCCCCACGGCGGCATGCCGCAGTCGGCGGAAGACGTGCGCAAGGCCCTGGCCAGCGAAGGCGTGTCGGTGATCGAAGTGCAGCGCCGCAGCGGCCAATGGCAGTTCGTCCAGGGCTCGCGCTACAACCGGCGCATCCATGGCAACGCGCCGATTCGCCTGAGCGGCCCGGCCGCTGGCCACGCGCTGATGAAAACCAGCGCCGACAAGAGCGGCCGCAAAGTCCTCGGCACCTTCCAGAACTGCGCCAACGGCAAGACGCCATGGGGCACCTACCTGACCTGTGAAGAGAACTTCACCGACTGCTTCGGCAGCAGCAACGCCCAACAGACGTTCGATGCCGCGCAGAAACGCTATGGCGCCTCGGCGAGCAGCCGCGACATCAACTGGCATCAGTTCGACCCGCGCTTCGACCTGGCGAAAAACCCCAACGAGCTCAACCGTCACGGCTGGGTCGTGGAGATCGACCCGTTCGACCCGCAGTCCAAGCCGATCAAGCGCACCGCCCTGGGCCGCTTCAAGCATGAAAACGCCGCCCTGGCCGAAACCCGCGACGGACGCGCCGTGGTCTACATGGGCGACGACGAGCGTGGCGAGTTCATCTACAAGTTCGTCAGCCGCGACCGCATCAACCACCGCAACCCCAAGGCCAACCGCGACCTGCTGGACCACGGCACCCTGTACGTGGCGATCTTCGACAATGGCGACGGCAACCCGGACCACCCGAAAGGCAAGGGCAAATGGGTCGAGCTGAGCCATGGCAAGAACGGCATCGACGCCAGCAGCGGTTTCGCCGACCAGGCCGAAGTGCTGATCCACGCCCGCCTCGCGGCCAGTGTGGTCAAGGCCACGCGCATGGACCGTCCGGAATGGATCGTGGTCAGCCCGAAGGACGGCCAGGTCTACTGCACCCTGACCAACAACTCCAAACGTGGCGAAGACGGCCAGCCTGTGGGCGGCCCGAACCCGCGGGAGAAAAACGTCTACGGGCAGATCCTGCGCTGGCAGACCGCCCGCGGCGACCACGGCTCGATGGACTTCACCTGGGACCTGTTCGTGGTCGCCGGCAACCCGGCCGTGCATGCCGGCCAGCCCAAAGGCGGCTCGTCGAACATCACCCCGCAGAACATGTTCAACAGCCCCGACGGCCTGGGTTTCGACAAGGCCGGCCGGTTGTGGATCCTCACCGACGGCGACTCCAGCAATACCGGCGACTTCGCCGGCATGGGCAACAATCAGATGCTCTGCGCCGACCCGGACACCGGTGAAATCCGTCGTTTCATGGTCGGGCCGGTGGGCTGCGAAGTCACCGGCATCACCTTCTCGCCGGATCAGCGGAGCCTGTTCGTGGGCATCCAGCATCCGGGCGAGAACGGCGGTTCGACCTTCCCCGAGCACCTGCCCAACGGCAAGCCGCGTTCCTCGGTAATGGTGATCACTCGGGAAGACGGCGGCATCGTCGGCGCCTGATCCACTGCTTCGCGAGCAAGCCTTGCCCCTACACATGTCTGTAGGGGCAAGGCTTGCTCGCGATAGCGCCCTCACAGTCACCACCTGTCATCCTTCGTGCGCTACCATGCTTGGCCGGACGCAGCAGCCTGCTGCGCGCAGGAGTCAGCATGTCTCACCCGTTCGAAACCCTTACCCCTGATCTAGTCCTCGATGCCGTCGAAAGCATCGGTTTTCTCAGCGACGCCCGTGTCCTGGCACTCAACAGTTACGAAAACCGTGTCTACCAGGTCGGCATCGAAGACAGCGAGCCGCTGATCGCCAAGTTCTACCGCCCGCAGCGCTGGACCAACGAGGCGATCCTCGAAGAACACCGCTTCACCTTCGAACTCGCCGAATGCGAAGTGCCGGTGGTGGCGCCGCTGATTCACCAGGGCGAAAGCCTGTTCGAGCATCAAGGCTTCCGCTTTACCCTGTTCCCACGCCGTGGCGGCCGGGCGCCGGAACCCGGCAACCTCGACCAGCTGTATCGCCTGGGGCAATTGCTCGGCCGCCTGCATGCGGTCGGCGCCACCCGCCCGTTCGAGCATCGCGAAGCGCTGGGAGTGAAGAACTTCGGCCACGATTCGCTGACCACCCTGCTGGAAGGCGACTTCGTGCCCAAGAGCCTGCTGCCGGCCTATGAGTCGGTGGCCCGTGACCTGCTCAAGCGAGTGGAAGAGGTCTACCAGGCCACGCCGCACCAGAACATCCGCATGCACGGCGACTGCCATCCCGGCAACATGATGTGCCGCGACGAGGTGTTCCATATCGTCGACCTCGACGACTGCCGCATGGGCCCGGCGGTGCAGGACCTGTGGATGATGCTCGCCGGCGATCGCCAGGAATGCCTGGGGCAGCTGTCGGAACTGATGGATGGCTACAGCGAGTTCCACGACTTCGACCCGCGCGAACTGGCGCTGATCGAACCGCTGCGCGCCCTGCGCCTGATGCACTACAGCGCCTGGCTGGCCCGGCGCTGGGACGACCCGGCCTTTCCACGCAGCTTCCCCTGGTTCGGCAGCGAGCGTTATTGGGGCGACCAGGTGCTGGCGTTACGCGAGCAACTCTCGGCGCTCAACGAAGAACCGTTGAAGCTGTTCTGACCCCAAGCCCTGATCCGACCTGTAGGAGCGAGGCTGGCCCGCGATCAACACACCGCGCTGCACCAGACCTGCCGCGGCGAGGCTATCGCGGGCAAGCCTCGCTCCCACAGACCCCGGATTGATCACAAAAGCCGGCAACCAGGATGACGCCGACAAAGACACGGCCTGACAAACCTCCTTACAATCCCCTCTTTGTTAGCTGCCTAAGCAAGGATTCTGCATGCAAGCCGCCAACCCGCGTCGCGGGTACATCCTGGGCCTGAGTGCCTACATCATCTGGGGCCTGTTCCCGATCTACTTCAAAGCCATCGCCAACGTGCCCGCCGTGGAAATCATCATCCACCGGGTGCTCTGGTCCGCGCTGTTCGGCGCGCTGCTGCTGATGGTCTGGAAGCATCCCGGCTGGTGGCGCGAGCTGCGGGACAACCCCAGGCGCCTGGCGATCCTGGCCCTGAGCGGCACCCTGATCGCGGCCAACTGGCTGACCTATGTCTGGTCGGTGAACAACGGGCGCATGCTCGAAGCCAGCCTGGGTTACTACATCAACCCGCTGGTGAACGTGCTGCTGGGCATGCTGATCCTCGGTGAGCGGCTGCGGCGCATGCAGTGGCTCGCGGTGGGCCTGGCGGCGGTGGGCGTGGCGCAGCAGGTGTGGCAGGTCGGCAGCCTGCCCTGGGTTTCCCTGGTGCTGGCGCTGACCTTCGGTTTCTACGGGCTGATCCGCAAGCAGGCACCGGTCAAGGCGCTACCGGGGCTGGTGGTGGAAACCTGGATGCTGGTACCGATCGCCCTCGCCTGGCTCTTGTTCAACCCCACCGCCACCAGTGCCCAGGCGGCCTTCTGGACCAGCTCCGAGGCCTGGTGGCTGGTGGCGGCGGGCCCGGTCACCCTGGTGCCGCTGGTGTGCTTCAACGCCGCCGCCCGTCACCTGCCCTACACCACCCTGGGCTTTTTGCAGTACCTGGCGCCGACTCTGGTGCTGCTGCAGGCAATACTGCTGTTCGACGAGCACCTGTCGTCGAGCACCCTGGTGGCGTTCATGTTTATCTGGGCCGGCCTGGCGGTGTACAGCGTGGATGCCTGGTTGAGCCTGCGCAAACGCAGCTGATCAATAAACGTACAAAGATCTGCAGGCCACGGTTGGCGTGGCCTGCATCTATCCTTCCCAAGGTTATCCACAGCGTGATCCCCGCCGTTTGTGCACAAGCCCTTGAAACTGCTGGTTTTTTGATCAGATTCCGCAAAGCCTTGGCCGGCTTGGGCTGGCGCTGGGTCTCTACAGGTTATCCACAGGCGCATGCACGCTAAAACTGGATAACCTGCCCCTTCGGTTCACACCTCGCTGCGCAGCACCAACTCCACCATCAGGTCATCCGCCAGGGTTTCCAGGCGCGACTGCAAAACGTCGAGGGACAAGGTCAGCGGCACCGCCAGGATCGCTTCGGCGTGGAACAGCGGCTCGCTGCTCATGGGCGCCGGGCGCACTTCGGTCACCAGTCGCTCCAGGTTCACCCCCTGCTCGCTCAACAGGCGGGTGATGTCGCGCACGATGCCCGGCCGGTCGTTGCCCACCAGTTCCATGGCGATCGGCTTCCAGGTGCAGGATTGTTCGATACCGCTTTCGGCGATCAGCACCCGAATGCCCTGGGCCGCCAAGCCTTGCAAGGCGTCCACCAGCTCGTCATAGGCTTCCGCCGGCACGCCGACCCGCAGGATGCCGGCGAACTGCCCGGCCATCCGCGACATGCGGCTCTCCAGCCAGTTGCCGCCGTGCGCGGCGATGCATTGGGCGATGCGCTCGACCTGTCCGGGCTTGTCCGGGGCGAATACGGTGAGTACGAGGTGGTCCATGGCGCAACCCTCTGTCAGGACGTTTGTTGTAGAAGGTCAAGTATAGGCAAGCCGCAGGGTCGCCGCGGCCCGGCAGGAGCGACGCCTGCTCGCGACAAGAATCACCCGGCCGGCATCGTTGGGACTGTCAGGACGCCATCGCGAACAAGCTTCGCGCCTACAAGGAAAAAAGGGGCTTGAGACAAATCGTGTACATGTTTTTTGAATTCTATGGAACAATCCGCAAGTTTTTTGAGAACATCCTGTTCCCCAGCGTGACCATGCCGCGAACTTGAGTCGCGGAACGACGTATTTAGTCTAATTTTCACAACCGCAATTCATCATGTAGTATGCCGCAGCGCGCACTACATAACGTTGAATCGATGTCTGCCAAGGCGCGGTCGCAACCCTGAAAGCCCTGTCAGCAAGGCTCCGAGCCGTTGATTGGAACCATCCCAGCCGCCCGCGATGGCATGTACTGGTAGAGGGGTTTGTGGTTTAAATGGCCAGAGGCTTCATTGTTAATTTGAAGAGCTGAAAAGCGAAATAGCTGAGCAGAGTGAGGCAAGCAATGACTGAACACGTTCAAGTCGGTGGCCTGCAGGTCGCCAAAGTCCTGTTCGACTTCGTGAACAACGAAGCCATTCCCGGTACCGGCCTCACCGCCGACACGTTCTGGGCCGGTGCCGACAAGGTCATCCACGACCTGGCGCCGAAGAACAAAGCCCTACTCGCCAAACGCGACGATTTCCAGGCGCGTATCGATGCCTGGCACCAATCTCGTGCCGGCCAGGCCCACGACGCCGTGGCCTACAAAGCCTTCCTGCAAGACATCGGTTATCTGCTGCCAGAAGCGGCGGACTTCCAGGCCACGACGCAAAACGTCGATGACGAGATCGCCCGCATGGCCGGTCCGCAGCTGGTGGTCCCGGTGATGAATGCCCGCTTCGCCCTCAACGCCTCCAACGCCCGCTGGGGCTCGCTGTACGACGCGCTCTATGGCACCGACGCCATCAGCGAAGCCGACGGCGCGGAAAAAGGCAAAGGCTACAACAAGGTGCGCGGCGACAAAGTCATCGCCTTCGCCCGCGCCTTCCTCGACGAAGCCGCGCCATTGGCCGCCGGCTCCCATGTCGACTCCACCGGCTACAAGATCGTCGACGGCAAGCTGGTGGTCGCCCTCAAGGGTGGCAGCAACAGCGGCCTGCGCGACGACGCTCAGCTGATCGGCTACCACGGCGATGCCGCGGCACCGACCGCGGTGCTGCTGAAACACAACGGCCTGCATTTCGAGATCCAGATCGACGCCAACAGCCCGGTTGGCCAGACCGACGCCGCCGGCGTCAAGGACGTGCTGATGGAAGCCGCCCTGACCACCATCATGGACTGCGAAGACTCGGTCGCCGCCGTCGACGCCGATGACAAAGTGGTGATCTACCGCAACTGGCTCGGCCTGATGAAGGGCGACCTGGCAGAAGAAGTGGCCAAGGGCGGCAAGACTTTCACCCGCACCATGAACGCCGACCGCGAATACACCGCGCCCAACGGCGGCAGTGTGAAGCTGCACGGCCGTTCGCTGCTGTTCGTGCGCAACGTGGGTCACCTGATGACCATCGACGCGATCCTCGACAGCCAAGGCAACGAAGTGCCGGAAGGCATCCTCGATGGCCTGGTCACCAGCCTCGCGGCGATCCACAACCTCAACGGCAACACCTCGCGCACCAACAGCCGCACCGGCTCGGTGTACATCGTGAAGCCGAAGATGCACGGCCCGGAAGAAGCCGCCTTCACCAACGAGTTGTTCGGGCGCATCGAAGACGTGCTGGAGCTGCCGCGCAACACCCTGAAAGTCGGGATCATGGACGAGGAGCGCCGCACCACGGTCAACCTCAAGGCCTGCATCAAGGCCGCCAGCGAGCGCGTAGTGTTCATCAACACCGGTTTCCTCGACCGTACTGGCGACGAAATCCACACCTCCATGGAAGCCGGCGCCGTGGTGCGCAAGGCCGAGATGAAGGCCGCCAAGTGGATCGGCGCCTACGAGAACTGGAACGTCGATATCGGCCTGAGCACCGGCCTGCAAGGTCGCGCGCAGATCGGTAAAGGCATGTGGGCCATGCCGGACCTGATGGCCGCCATGCTCGAACAGAAAATCGCCCACCCGCTGGCCGGCGCCAACACCGCCTGGGTACCGTCGCCCACCGCCGCGGCCCTGCACGCCCTGCACTACCACAAGGTCGACGTGTTCGCCCGCCAGGCCGAGCTGGCCAAGCGTGCCCGCGCCTCGGTGGACGACATCCTGACCATCCCGCTGGCCAGCAACACCAACTGGTCGGCCGAAGAGATCAAGAACGAACTGGACAACAACGCCCAGGGCATTCTCGGTTACGTGGTGCGCTGGATCGACCAGGGCGTCGGCTGTTCCAAAGTGCCGGACATCAACGATGTCGGCCTGATGGAAGACCGCGCCACCCTGCGTATTTCCAGCCAGCACATCGCCAACTGGCTGCGCCATGGCGTCGTCACCCAAGCCCAGGTCATGGAAAGCCTCAAGCGCATGGCGCCCGTGGTGGACCGGCAGAACGCCGGCGACACCCTGTACCGTCCGCTGGCACCGAACTTCGACAGCAACATCGCCTTCCAGGCGGCGGTCGAACTGGTGATCGAAGGCACCAAGCAGCCCAACGGCTACACCGAGCCGGTGCTGCACCGCCGTCGTCGCGAGTTCAAGGCCCGCAACGGCCTGTGATCCTGCGTTGACGCGGTAAAAGAAAAAGCCCTGGTCGCAAGATCAGGGCTTTTGTGTTTCTGCCGGGGAATCTTATCGCGAGCAAGCTCGCTCCTAGGGGGACACCCTGTTCCTAGCGCACCACTCCCAGCTCATGCTTGACCAGCGCCAGCAGCTTGCCGGTGTCGATCGGCTTGAGCAGGAAGTCCACCACGCTCAGGTGCATGGCCGCGATGGCGTCGCGCACATCGGCATCCCCGGAAATGATAATGATCGGCAACGCCGCCCGCTCCGATTCGCGCACCTGGCGTATCAGGTCCAGGCCGTTGCAGGGGGCCATGCGCAGGTCGGTGATCAGCAGTCCGATCGATTTGTTCGAGTTCAACAGTTCCAGCGCTGCCTTGCCACTGGCCGCGGTCATGCAGCGAATGCCATCCAGTCCGAGAATCTCCGACAGCAACTCACGGGCATCCTTGTCATCATCGGCGATCAACACGCGCTGGGGCGGCAGATCGGGCTCGAGCATCACGGCGTTCAACGCCTCGCGCTCGGCATCACTCAAAATATCGTGGTCGGACATGGCTTTCTCTACATATTCAAATCGATCCCCTAGCACAGTGGTCAGACATCGCTAAGCAGGCCTCCAATGTGCACTTCGTCGGATTTTTTTCCAAGAGGCCGGATAAGTACTTTTTTCACAGTTTTGACACCTGCTTGAAGCGAATTAACAGGTGCAGAGCCGCTACCTAGACTTACGTCCAATGGGCACCCGGCAGCGTGGGACCGACCATGACCCAAGACCCGACCACGACAAATCCAAAAAGACTGCGGTAATGGTTATGAGTAAAGCGGATGCCTTCACCCAGGCAGGGAAAACCGCGGTGTTGCAGAACATCCACGGCACGATGCAGTTTCTCCAGCGGTTCCCCCCCTTCAATCAGATGGAAAACGCTCACCTGGCGTATCTGGTCGAGCAATGCCAACTGCGTTTCTACGGCCCCGGCGAAAGCATCATCAAACCCGCCGACGGACCGGTCGAACACTTCTATATCGTCAAGCAGGGCCGGGTGGTCGGCGAGCGCCAGCACGCCCTCAAAGGCGGTACCGAAACCACTTTCGAGATCACCGCAGGCGAGTGTTTCCCCCTCGCCGCGCTGCTGGGCGAGCGCGCCACCCGCACCGAACACCTGGCGGCCGAGGACACCTTCTGCCTGCAACTGAACAAGCCAGCCTTCATCAAGCTGTTCGCTCTTTGCGCGGTGTTTCGCGATTTCGCCCTGCGCGGCGTCAGCAGCCTGCTGGACCAGGTCAACCAGCAGGTCCAGCAAAAAGCCGTGGAAACCCTCGGCACCCAATACTCCCTCAACACCCGGCTGGGCGAACTGGCGATGCGCCACCCAGTGACCTGCAGCCCGTCCACCCCACTGCGCGAAGCCGTGAGCCTGATGCACGAACAGCAGGTCGGCAGCATCGTGGTCGTGGATGAACACAAGGCACCGCTCGGCATCTTTACCCTGCGCGACCTGCGCCAGGTGGTGGCCGACGGCACCAGCGACTTCAACCAGGGTATCGAACGGCACATGACCCAAGCGCCGTTCGCCCTCTCGCCGGACCACAGCGCCTTCGACGCCGCTATCGCCATGACCGAACGGCACATCGCCCACGTCTGCCTGGTCAAAGAGCAGCGCCTGTGCGGCGTGGTTTCCGAGCGCGACCTGTTTTCCCTGCAACGGGTCGACCTGGTGCACCTGGCGCGGACCATCCGCAACGCGCCACGGATCGACAACCTGGTGGCGATTCGCGGCGAGATCGGCCAGCTGGTGGAGCGCATGCTCGCCCACGGCGCGTCCTCGACCCAGATCACCCACATCATCACCCTGCTCAACGACCACACCGTGTGCCGGGTCATCGAACTGACCCTGGCCGACAAGGGTGACCCGGGCGTGCCGTTCAGCTGGCTGTGTTTCGGCAGCGAAGGCCGGCGCGAGCAGACCCTGCACACCGACCAGGACAACGGCATCCTGTTCGAAGCGCGCGACGCCGCTCATGCGGCAGAGATTCGCGGCAAGCTGCTGCCCCTGGCGCAACAGATCAACCAGAGCCTGGCGCTGTGCGGCTTCACCCTGTGCAAGGGCAACATCATGGCCGGCAACCCCGAGCTGTGCCTGTCCCGCGCCGAATGGGCACGGCGCTTCGCCGCCTTCATTCGCGAGGCCACGCCGGAGAACCTGCTGGGTTCGAGCATCTATTTCGACCTGCGGGTGGTCTGGGGCGACGAGCAGGGCTGTGCGCAACTGCGCCGCGGCATCCTCGATCAGGTCGGCGACAACCGCCTGTTCCAGCGCATGATGGCCGAGAACGCGCTGCGCCAGCGCCCGCCGGTGGGGCGTTTTCGCGAGTTCGTCCTGGCCAGGAAAAATGGCGAAAAAGCCACCCTCGACCTCAAGGTCCAGGGCCTCACCCCCTTCGTCGACGGTGCGCGCCTGCTGGCCCTGGCCAATGGCATCGATGCCAACAACACCCTGGAGCGCCTGCGCCAGCTGGTGGCCAAGGAAGTCATCGAAACCCTCGACGGCGCCGCGTATGAAGAGGCTTATCACTTCATCCAGCAGACCCGCATGCAACAGCACCAGTTGCAGACCCGGCAGAACCTGCCCTACTCCAACCGCGTCGACCCGGACAGCCTCAACCACCTGGACCGGCGGATCCTGCGCGAGTCGCTGCGCCAGGCCCAGCGCCTGCAAAGCAGCCTGGCGCTGAGGTACCAGCTATGAGCCTGTTCGCCTGGTTGCGCCCGGCCAGCGCGGCACTCAGCGCCGAGCAACAACAACGCCGCGAACGCCTGCCCGTCGCCCCGGCGCTGGGCGAATGCAGCCTGCGCGAACAGCGCTGGGTGGTGCTGGACCTGGAAACCAGCGGGCTCAACCTCAATCGCGACCAGGTGCTGTCCATTGGCGCGGTGGTGATAGAAGACGGCGCCATCGATTTGGGCCAGCAGTTCGAGCGCACCTTGCAACGTACCGATCACAAGCTCAGCCCCAGCGTGCTGATTCACGGTCTCGGCCCTAGCGCGATCGCCGCCGGCAGCGACCCGGTGGAAGCCTTGCTGGATTTCATGGCGTTCGTCGGCGACAGCCCGCTGCTGGCCTTCCATGCGCCATTCGACCAGCACATGCTCGGTCGGGCGCTGAAGGACAGCCTGGGTTATCGCCTGCAGCACCCGTTCCTCGACGTCGCCGACATGGCCCCACTGCTCTGCCCCCAGGCGCATATCCGCGAAGCCGGGCTGGATGACTGGATAGGCTACTTCAAGCTGCACGCCGGCGAACGCCACCATGCCGCCGCCGACGCCCTGGCCACCGCCGAGCTGGCGCTGATCCTGTTCAGCCGCGCCCGCCAGCAGCAGATCCACAGCCCGCTGAACCTGCAACAGCGGCTCAGCCAATGGAAACGCCGGCAGCAGAGCCACTCCTTCTGACCCTGTAGCCGCTGCCGAGCCCTGCGAGGCTGCGATCGAGCGCATAGCGGTCGCCGGCCGGGGGCAACGCGCTCTGCCTGACACACTGCAAGCCCAGGCTTTGCGGCAACTGCGTTGCCGGTCGCAGCCTCGCGTTGCTCGGCAGCGGCTACAGGTATCGGCCCGCAAACATTGGCTGCGCCCCCGCCGACCGGCGCCCATTGCGCGGCTCTTTGCGCCCTGCCACAATCGCGAATAATTCTCGTTAGTTTCAACTTCTCGATTGGGATACCCAGGTGCCGTCAGCCCAAAGCCCCCACAGTGACCTCGTTGGTGCGTTGTATCGCGACCATCGCGGCTGGCTGCTGGCCTGGCTGCGGCGCAACGTGGCCTGCCCACAACGGGCCGAGGACCTGAGCCAGGACACCTTCGTCCGCCTGCTGGGCCGCGACGAACTGAAAGCCCCGCGCGAGCCGCGGGCGTTCCTGGTGGCCATCGCCAAGGGCCTGCTGTTCGACTACTTCCGCCGCGCCGCACTGGAGCAGGCCTACCTCACCGAACTGATGCTGATCCCGGAAGAGGAACACCCCTCCCCGGAAGAACAGCAATCGATCCTCGAAGACCTCAAGGCCATCGACCGCCTGCTGGGCAAGCTGTCGAGCAAGGCCCGCGCCGCTTTCCTCTATAACCGCCTCGACGGCCTCGGCCACGCCGAAATCGCCGAACGCCTCGGGGTGTCCGTGCCGCGGGTCAGGCAGTACCTGGCCCAGGGCATTCGCCAGTGCTACGTCGCCCTGTACGGTGAGCCGGCATGAGTTCGCTCAACGCCAAACCAGTGTCCGCCCGGGTGCTGGACGCGGCGATTGCCTGGCAGTTGTCGCTGGATTCCGGCGAGGGCAATCCGATGGCCCGCGAAGAATTCGCCAAATGGCACGCCGCCGATGAAGAACACGCCCGCGCCTGGCGCCAGCTGGGCATGCTCGACCAGCGTTTCAGCGTCGCCAGCGGCCCGGCCCGCAGCGCCCTGCTGCAATCGCGGGACGGCCTCCGCCGTCGTGTGCGCAAGCTCGGCAGTGGGCTGGCCAGCGTCGCCCTGCTGCTGGGCCTGGCCCTGTTCGCCGGCGAACGTTACGGCCAGCTGGATTACTGGCTCGCCGACCAGCGCACCGCCACCGGCGAGCAGCGCACCCTGCGCCTGGCCGACGGCACGCTGATCAACCTCAATACCCACAGCGCCGTGGATGTGCGTTTCGACGAAAAGCAGCGGCGCATCGTGTTGCAGGAAGGCGAGATCCTGGTCGAGACCGGCCACAACGACGCCCGCCCCTTTATCGTCGAAACCCGCGAAGGCCATATGCACGCGCTGGGCACGCGGTTCCTGGTCAAGCGCGAGGAACAGGGCACGCGCCTGAGCGTGCTGCAATCGGCCGTGGCCGCGCGGCCGGAATCCAGCCAGGACGAACAGATCCTCAAGGAGGGCCAGCAGGTGCTGATGCGCCGCGACGGCCTCGGCCCGCTGCTGGCCCTGAACCCCGGCGCCGATGCCTGGACCCGCGGCATGCTGGTGGTGGACAACGCGCGCCTGGCGGACCTGGTCAGTGAGCTGGGGCGCTATCGCCGTGGCCATCTGGGGGTGGCCGACGAAGTCGCCGACCTGCGCATCACCGGCAGCTTCCCGCTGCACGACACCGACCTGGCCCTGAGCGCGCTGCTGCCGACGCTGCCCGTGGCCATCGAGCGGCATACGCCCTGGTGGGTGACGTTGGTGGCGCGGTCCGAGAGCAAGACCAAGCCCTAGGCAGCACGATTTTTATCGCGAGCAAGCTCGCTACTACAGAAACGGCGGCGCCCTGTAGGAGCGAGCTTGCTCGCGAAAATTCCAACTGACGCCGCCTGCCCCAACCTGAAATATCCCTCTTGTTTTCGCAAATCGAAATTATTTTCAGTCCGCCCTATCACTTTTTGAATCTCGTCCGGCACATAGGCAATTGAGAAATGTTTCCATCCAGGAGCCGCCGTATGTCCCGCTCGCTAGACACCCTGTTGCGCCCCAGCCTGTTGGCCGTGGCGATTGCCCTTTGCGCCCCGCTGGCCAGCCCCCCGCTGATCGCCGCCGAACAGGCGTCCAGCGTGCGCGCCTACAACCTGCCGGCCGCGCCCCTGGCCAGCACCCTGAACCAGATCGCCAGCCAGGCCGGCCTGGCCCTGAGCCTCAACCCGAGCCTGGCCGCCGGCAAGACCTCGGCCCCGGTCAAGGGCCAGTTCGACGCCGCCGGCGCCCTGCGCGAGGCCCTGCGCGGCACCGGCCTGCAACTGGAACAAAGCAGCGCCGGCACCTACAGCCTGGTGGCGATTCCCGACGGTGTGGTGGCCCTGCCGGAAACCAGCATCACCGGCCAGCAGGCTTATGAGAGTGCCTGGGGGCCGGTGGACGGTTACCTCGCCACGCGCACCGCCGCCGGCACCAAGACCGACACCTCGCTGGTCGAAGCGCCGCGTTCGATTTCCGTCGCGACCCGCCAGCAGATGGAAGACCGCAATGTGCAGAATCTGGACGATGCCGTGCGTTACATGCCCGGCATCGTTTCCGCCAGCTACGGCAGCGACACCCGTTATGACTGGATGCGCGTGCGCGGCTTCGAGCCCACCCAATTCCTCGACGGCCTGCCACTGCCCCGCGGCGTGTATGCCAACCCGAAAGCCGAAACCTGGAACCTCGACCGCCTGGCCCTGCTGCGCGGCCCGGCCTCGTCGGTCTACGGCCAGACCCCGCCGGGCGGCCTGCTGGACATGGTCAGCCGGCGTCCCAGCGCAGAATCGAGCAATGCCATTCAGCTGCAGTACGGCAGCGACAACTACCGCCAGATCAACTTCGCCAGCACCGGCAAGATCGACGATGAAGGCCAGTTCCTCTACGGCCTCAGCGGCGTGGTGCGGGATGCCGGTACGCAGGTCGATCACATCGACAACAAGCGCTACAACATCGCCCCCAGCCTGACCTGGAACATCGATACCGATACCAGGCTGACCCTGCTCTCGCAGTTCACCCGCGACGATACCGGCGCGACCAGCCAGTTCATGCCGATCCAGGGCACCAAGATCAAGTCGCCACTGGGCGACGTCTCCCATCACAAGAACCTCGGCGACCCGGACTACGAGTTCTACGACCGTACCTACTACGCCCTGGGTTATGCCTTCGAGCACCGTTTCAACGATGTCTGGCAGTTCCGCCAGAACCTGCGCTACACCAAATCGGAGCTGTCCTTCCAGCAACTGACCGTGGGTTCCTACGCCTACTCTCCGGCTGACGCGGCAGGCAATATCAGCCGTACCTCGACCAACGTCGACGAGGACATCAGCCAGTTCGCGGTCGACAACAACTTCCAGGCCGACTTCGCCACCGGCGACATCACCCACACCGTGCTGATCGGCCTGGATCACCAACGGACCGACACCTCCTACCTGTCGATTTACGGCGACGGCGGGACCACCAACATCTTCAATCCGGTTTATGGCCAGCCGATCGTGCGCCCGGCGCGCTCCAGCGCTTACTACGACTACAACCAGAAAACCGTGCAGACCGGCCTCTACGTGCAGGACCAGATGGCCCTGGACAAATGGCGCCTGACCCTGGGCGGGCGTGAAGACTGGGTGCACCAGGGCACCACCTACTTCAACAAGAACGACGTGACCAACACCGACCGCAGCAAGAACTTCAGTGGCAACGCGGCGCTGAGCTATGTGTTCGACTCGGGCCTGGTGCCGTACCTGTCCTACGCCGAATCCTTCCAGCCCGCCAGCAACGCCAGCGTCTCCCCCACCGAGTCGTATAAACCCACCGAGGGCAAGCAATGGGAGCTGGGCATCAAGTACCAGCCGCCGGGCTCCAATACTCTGCTGAGTGCGGCGGTCTACGACCTGACCCAGAAAAACGTGCTGGTGACCAGCATCGGTGCCGGTGGCGAGTCGGTCACCAACCAGACCGGCGAAGTGAAGGTCAAAGGCCTGGAACTGGAAGCCGTGTCCGACGTGACCGACAACCTCAAGGTCATCGCCGCCTACACCCTGGCCAAGTCCGAGGTGCAAAAAGGCATCTACAAAGGCAACCGCCTGCAACTGATGCCCAACCAGCAAGCCTCGCTGTGGACCGACTACACCTGGCACAGCGGCGTGCTCGACGGTTTCGGCATTGGCGCCGGTGCCCGCTATACCGGCAACACCTACGGCGACCAGGCCAATACCTGGCTGGGCAAGGCCAATGCCTACACGGTGTTCGATGCCGCCGTGCATTACGACCTGGGCCGCCTGGACAACAGCCTCAAGGGCGCGTCGCTGAAGCTCAACGCCACCAACCTGTTCGACAAGGACTACCTGTCCACCTGCGATGGTTCCTACTGCTATTTCGGCGATCAGCGTAGCGTGGTCGCCAGTGCCACCTATCAGTGGTAATCGGCTGAGTTAACCACCGGGCCGTCCTGCAAGGACGGCCTTGCTGTGTCTGAAGGCGAAGAAATGAAAAGCAAAACCATCCGCCGCTGGTCCTTTATCCACACCTGGACCAGCCTGATCTGCACGGTGTTCCTGCTGATGCTGGCCCTGACCGGCCTGCCGCTGATCTTTCACCACGAGATCGATCACCTGCTGGGCGACGCGCCGCAGCTGCGGGAAATGCCCGCCGACACCCCACAACTGGACCTGCAGCAGCTGGTGCGCGCCGCCGAGGCCCATCGGCCGGGCGAGGTCATGCAGTACTTCGGCTGGGATGAGGAAGACCCCAACGGCGTGCTCACCATCATGGCCAGGACCGCCGGCACCGAACCCAACTCGTCCCACACCTTCATGCTCGACGCGCGCACCGGTGAAGCCGTGGAAACACCCTCGGCCAATGGCGGGCTGATGATGTTCATGCTGCGCCTGCACGTGGACCTGTTCGCCGGCCTGCCGGGCAAGCTGTTGCTGGCGTTCATGGGGCTGCTGTTCGTGCTGGCGATCGTCTCCGGCGTGGTGCTGTACCTGCCATTCATGCGCCGGCTGGAATTCGCCACGGTGCGCCAGGACAAATCCACCCGCCTGCGCTGGCTGGACCTGCATAACCTGATCGGCGTGGTAACCCTGACCTGGGCCCTGGTGGTCGGCGTCACCGGGGTGATCAGCGCCTGCGCCGACCTGCTGATCGCCGCCTGGCGCAACGACAGCCTCAGCGCGATGATCGAGCCTTACCGCGATGCCCCGCCATTGACCCGACTGGCCCCGGCCAGCCGCCTGCTGGAGATCGCCAAGGAGGTGGCGCCGGGCATGCAGCCGGACTTCATCGCCTTCCCCGGCACACGCTTTTCCAGCGAGCATCACTACGCGGTGTTCATGAAAGGCAGCACCCACCTGACCTCGCACCTGCTGACTCCGGTGCTGATCGACGCCAGCACCCTGGAGGTCACCGCGGTGGCCGAACGTCCCTGGTACATGGACGCCATGGGCATGTCGCAACCGCTGCACTTCGGCGACTACGGCGGCCTGCCGATGAAGATCCTCTGGGCGACCCTGGATGTGCTGACCATTATTGTCCTGGGCAGCGGGGTGTACCTGTGGCTGGTGCGGCGCCGCGCGGCCCGGCCGGCATTGGGCGAACCCGCCGCGGTGGCGCCATGAGGCCGCGGCAATCGAATTTCTGGAAGGTCTTCGGCGCGCCGCTGTTCATTGCCGTGCTCTGTGCCGCGGGGCTGTTCTCCGCGCTGCTCGGCGACGGCATCTGGGACGCCCTGAGCTGGCTCGGCCTGGGCGCCCCGGCCCTGATCGCCCTGCGGGGTCTGTTCAACCGCCCGCCACCGGCCTGACCCCGGCGACGGGGAAACCGCGCCACAGGTACAGCGCCAGCCCCAGGCCGATCGGCAGCACCGGGATGAATACGCGGTTTTCCTGCTGCGCCTCGGCGGCCACCAATACGCAGAACAGCGCCAACCCCAGCAGCGGTACATAGCTCGCCGCCAGGCTCCAGCGCCAGGGCCGGGTCACCGGACCGGGGCCCCGCAGGCTCAACAGGGCACAACCCAGGGCCGGCAGGGCCAGCGCCGGCAGCGCCCAGTACCAGGCCATGTAGGCGAACGCCATGATCAACTCCGGCTCACCCTCGCCGTGGCGACGAAACTCGTACTGCAAGGCCAGGTACACCGCCAGCGCGCCCGACAGCGTCAGGACCAGGCTGTACAACCCGTGTCGAAAATAACACCTGCGCATTCATCACTCCTTGTCTGTCCTGCATGCCGCCCCTGTGGCCGGGGCCAGAGGCTGCGTTAAGATCCCCGGGGCGGCGAGCCTGCGCTCCACTTCCACCTTCGAGGAATATTCATGTCCACCCCCAGCATGACGCTGTTCCACAACCCGGCATCACCTTATGTGCGCAAAGTCATGGTGCTGCTGCACGAGACCGGCCAGCTGGACCGCGTGGCCCTGCAAGCCAGCCAGTTGACCCCGGTGAACCCGGACACCGCCCTCAACCAGGACAACCCGCTGGGCAAGATTCCCGCCCTGCGCCTGGCCGACGGCAACGTGCTGTACGACAGCCGGGTAATCCTCGATTACCTCGACCAGCAGCATGTCGGCAACCCGCTGATCCCCCGCGAAGGCTCGGCCCGCTGGCGGCGCCTGACCCTGGCGGCGCTGGCCGACGGGATCCTCGATGCCTCGGTGCTGATCCGTTACGAACTGGCCCTGCGCGCCCCCGAGAAACACTGGGAGCAGTGGCTCGACGGCCAGCGCGACAAGATCCGCCGCGCCCTGGCCGTGCTCGAGGCCGATGCGATCGCCGAACTGGCCAGCCACTTCGACGTCGCTTCCATCGGCGTTGCCTGCGCCCTGGGTTACCTCGATTTCCGCCACCCCGACCTGCGGTGGCGCGACGCCCAGCCCCAACTGGCGGCCTGGTACGCCGAGGTCAGTCGACGCCCTTCGATGCTGGCGACCCAGCCGCCGGTTTGAAGCCTCCCACCTGAAGCATGGTGGTGGCCGCGCCGACCCTATCGCGAGCAAGCTCGCTCCTACAGGTACTGCGCTGTTCCATGTAGGAGCGAGCTTGCTCGCGATGGCCGCCCCACGGTGCTTCGGGCAACAACCCGACGATCCACGACAGCAGGGCCTGCGCCGCCTGCTGGTCCTCGCGCAACCCCAACGACCTACTCATGGGCCACCTGCGCCTCGAATGTCAGCGGCTGGTTCGCTTTGGCCTGGCCTACGCCGTACCAGTCGAGTTTGCGGGTCAGCACCATGAACACCCCCAGCAGGCCGAACAGCAGCAACGAGCCCATCAGCAGCGCGTAATCCTCGGCGCTGAGCAAGCCGTACAACAGGCCATACAAAGCGGCCAGGCCGGCGGCGAAACTCAGGCCGTGGCCCAGGCTGCGCAACACATGGCTGACGTAGAAACCGATCAGCGCCACACAGGCCCCGGCCGACAGCAGGTAGGCCAGGGCGAAGCCGATGTGCTCCGACAGCGACAGCAGCAACAGATAGAAGAACGCCAGGGCCACGCCCACCAGGGCGTATTGCACCGGGTGCACCGCCAGGCTCTTGAGCACCTCGAAGAGGAAGAAGCCGGCAAAGGTCAGGGCGATGAACAGCAGCGCGTATTTGATCGCCCGATCGCTCTTGAGGTACTGGTCCACCGGGTCGATGAAACTCACGCCGAAGGAGCGGTTCTTGAATTCCTTGCACTGCCCGCTGGCCAGGCAATTGATCAAGGCGCTTTCCAGGTTGGTGGAGAAGAACGAGGTCTGCCAGTTGGCGGCGAAGCCCAGGTCGGAAATCTCACGCTGGGCCGGCAGGTAGTTGCCGATAAAGCTCGGATGAGGCCAGTCGGCACGCAGACGCACCTTGCTGGTCTTGCCCACCGGCAGCACCTGCAACTGGCCGGTGCCTTGCAATTGCAGATCGAAGGCGAAGTCCAGGTCGGTGCTGCGCTTGCCGTCCAGCAGCGGCAGGTTGACGTGTACGCCCTCCCCGAGCCAGTCAATCCGGCTGCCGGGCGCGAAAGGCAGGTTCTGCCCGTTCAGTTCGAGGGCCAGCGCCTGTTCGATGCCGCGAATGTCGCTGATGCCCACGGCGAGAAACGGCTGCTCGAATTTGTAGTCGACGAAGTCTTCCTTGATCCCCAATTGCTCGGGCAGCGCAAACTGGCCGCTGATGCGGTTGTTGGCATGGAACAGCCGGGCCTGGTAGATGCCCCGGGCGCGCAATTCGGTCCGCACCTGGCCGTCGAGTTCGAAATGCTCCGGCAGGAAATACAGCTGCCCGCGTTCTTCTCCCTGTTCCTGGTAACGCGTGTTGGTCTTCTCGTTGGTTTTCCAGGTGCGCACCACCTTGCGATAAGGCACCACCAGCAGCGGGCCGCTCAGTTGCTGGCTGTAGCTGGAGCTGCGGGCGATATCGGTCAGCACACCGTCGCGCAGTTCCTGGCGCTCCTGGATCAGCCCGTCGATCATCAACAGCGGGACCAGCAGCCCCAGGATCAAAAGGGCGATAGCCCCAAGCTTTATGGTCAGATTGCGATTCATGGGTTCTCTCCCTGTTCGAATGAGGGAGAGTCTGGGCAGCCCATGTGGGGGTTTTATGGGGGCTGTGTGGAGACTGTGTGGAGATTGCGGTTCTGTCTTTGCAGGAACAGCCGGCCAACGACTGACAACCTGTAGCCGCTGGCGCAGCCTGCGATCGACTGCGCAGCGGTCGTAAAACCAGCCGGCACGTTTTTCCAGGTGAATCGCGGGTTCAGGGTTTACGGTCGCTACGTCGGAATGCCGCCCAAACCGGGCGCAGCCTCGCGGGCTCGGCAGCGGCTACATGGACTGCGCGCATCCTGTAGCCGCTGGCAAAGGCTGCGATCGGTCTGCGAAGCAGCCGCAAAACGGTACACGCAGGCAATCAGGCCGGGAACTGCAAGGTCACTTCAACGCCCCCGGCCACGTTGCCGATCCGCATCTGGCCGCCATGCAGCTGCACCACCTCTTCGACGAAGTTCAGCCCCAGGCCGGTGCTTTTGCGCCCGCTGTCGGGCCGTGGCAGGGAGTAGAAACGTTCGGTCAGGCGCGCCAGGGCGTAGTCCGGGATGGGCTCGGCCTGGTTGAACAGGCTGAACCGCAGCTGGTCGCCCACCCGGCTGGCGCTCAAGCGCAGCACGCCACCGGCGGGGGTGAAGTCCAGGGCGTTTTCCAGCAGGTTGCCCAGGGCCTGGCGCAACAGGAATGCCTCTCCCGACAGCTTCAGCCCCGGGTCGATGCGCTGCTCGACCTGCAGGCCCTTGCCCTCGATCCGTGCCTTCTGGCTGTCCAGAACCTGGTTCGCCAGGTCCGCCAGCGGCACCGCTTCCCGTTCTTCCAGGCCATGGCGCTGCTCGACCAGCGCCAGGTTCAGCAAACGCTCGATCAAGTGCTGCATGCGCGCGCTTTCGCTGTCGATGTTGCTGACGAAACGTGCGCGCTGCTCGCCGGGCATATCGCTCTGCAGCAGCTCCGCCGCCCCGCGAATCGCCGCCAGCGGGCTTTTCAGTTCGTGGGTCAGGGTGTGCACATAACGCTCGACATAGGCCTTGCCCTCCAGCTGGGTGCGCATGTCCTCCACCGCCGTGGCCAGCTGTTCCAGCTCGCCGCCGCGATAGTGCGGCAGCTCGGCGCGACGGCCTTCGCTGACCGCCTGGGCATAACCGGTCAGGCGGCGCAGGGCAGCACTCAGCCACCAGGACAGCAAGGCGCCGAACAGCAGGCCCAGGCCGATCAGGCCGGCGCCGTACCACAGCAGGCGGCGCTCGGTGCGGTCGACATAGGGTTGCAGGGAACTGTTGGGCTTGGCCACGGTGACCACGCCGATGATCCGGCCGTTGTCGCGAATCGGCGCGCCGACATGCATCACCGAGGAGTTCGGGTCATCGGCCACGCTGCGCGAGGAGCGCGCGCCGTATTGGCCGCGCAGGGTCAGGTACACGTCGTTCCAGCGCGAATAGTCCTGGCCGACCGCCAGGCCACTGGAGTCCAGCACCACCTTGCCCTCGGCGTCGGTGACGTAGATGCGGTGGTTGACCTGGTTCTTCGGCAGACCCCAGATGGTCGCCGCCGGCTGCCGCTCGCCATAGGCCTTGAGCAACTGCGGCCAGCGGTTCTCGCTGAGGGTGCCGGCCTTGAAGTCATCGCGCAGGATTTCCGCCAGCAGGTTGGCGGTGTCCACCAGAGTTTCCTCGGTGGACTGGCGCACGCCCGGGCGGATTTCTTCCATTACGGTGCTGAGCACGAAATAACCGGTCAGGCCGACGAACAGGACGTAGACCAGGAAAATCCGGATTCCCAACGGCATCAGCTGTGCCCCGGGCTGTAGCTGTAGCCCAGGCCGCGATGGGTCTGGATCGGCTCGGCATCGGCCGTCACCAGTCGCAGCTTGGCCCGCAGGCTCTTGATATGGCTGTCGATGCTGCGCTCGTAGCCGGCATCCGCCGCCACGCCCAGGGCATCGAGCAACTGCTCGCGGCTGAACACCCGCTCGGGTTGCTCCAGCAGGCAATGCAGCAGGCGGAACTCATGGCGGGTCAGGCTCAGCAGCTGGCCGCGGTAGCTGATCTGGAACTTGTCGGTATCGACCTGGAACGGCGAGGCCGGCGCCTCGAGCACCGCCCGCGGCGCCATGCGCTTGAGGATGGCCTTGACCCTCGCGGCGACCTCGCGCGGGCTGAAGGGCTTGACCACGTAATCGTCGGCGCCGATTTCCAGGCCCACCACCCGGTCGATTTCACCGTCCCGGGCACTGAGGAACATCACCGGCACCTCGCTGAAACGCCGCAGTTGCTTGCAGGTTTCGAAGCCGCTGATGTCCGGCAGGCCAATGTCGAGAATCAGCAGGTCCGCCGGTGTATGGCGCTGATAGTCCAGCGCCGCCTGCCCGAGATTCAGCCAGGTGGTGCTGAAACCTTCACCTTGCAGGGCAAAAATCAGCGTATCGGCAATCGCCGCTTCGTCTTCGACAATCAGGATATGAGGCATGGCATCCAAGCACGGGAGGTAAGTGCCAGAACGGTGCCGGATGCCTCATGCGCCGTCAATCAGCAGTCGGGCTTGTCCGCGGTATAACGCCGGGCCGGGTTCACCGCCGCGCCGAACTCACGCAGGGCCTTGGCGCCGATCAGCAGCGGATAATTGAAGCTGCTGCGGTCGGTCAGGTTGACCTCGACGGTGCGTTTGACGTTGCCCAGGCACATTTCCAGGTCGACCACCGGCCGCTTGGCCACCTGGGCCTCTTCCTTGTCTTCGTCTTCATCGGCGCGGCTCTTGATCTTGCTGATCCGCGCCACCTTGTGTTCGTAGACCTTGCCGTCGGCATCCTTGGTCGCCAGGCGGAAGCGCACCCACTCCTCGCCATCGCGGGTGAAGGTCTCGATGTCCTTGGCCGACAGCGAGGCGGTCAGGGCGCCGGTGTCCATCTTGGCCTTGAGGGTTTCGCCGATTTCCGGCAGTTGAATGTATTCGTAGCGCCCGTAGAGGGTCGGCTCGGCGGCCATGACCGGCAGCGCCAGCAGGGACAGGAGTGCAAGGACGGATTTCACGTGAGCAGGTTCCTTGGAAAGTGGGCAGCAGGATTTTAGACCGTGGCCGGGCAATTGGTTCGGCCCGCGAGAAAACCCGCAGCCGCCACGGTCGGCGAAATTGACCACCAGCATATCCCGGTATACGTGAAACATTCGTCAGCACATCAGGATTTGGCCAGCCCGGCGAAGGTGCTTATCATGGCGCGCCCAAAGGTTTTCAAGAGTTCCTTATGCGCCGCCTGCTCACCGGCTGTTTCGTCACCCTGCTGCTGTTGCTCAACACCCTGGTCCTGTTCGGGCCGCTGATGGTGTTCGCCCTGCTCAAGCTGGTCCTGCCAGGGCGCCTGCGCGACCATGCGTCGAAGGCGGTGATGTGGATTGCCGAAACCTGGGCCGAAATCGACAAGCTGATCTTCGCCCTGTGCATTCCCACCCAGTGGGATATCCGCGGCGGTGACGAGCTGCGGGGCGACACGTCTTACCTGGTGATCAGCAACCACCAGTCCTGGGTCGACATCCCGGCGCTGATCCAGACCCTCAACCGCCGTACTCCCTTCTTCAAGTTCTTCCTGAAAAAAGAGCTGATCTGGGTGCCCTTCCTCGGCCTCGCCTGGTGGGCCCTGGATTACCCCTTCATGAAGCGCTACAGCAAGGCCTTCCTGGCCAGGAACCCGGAGCTGCAAGGCAAGGACCTGGAAATCACCAAGGCTGCCTGCGAACTGTTCAAGCGCCAGCCGGTCACCGTGGTCAACTACCTGGAAGGCACCCGCTTCACGCCGGCCAAGCGTGAGCAGCAGCAATCTCCTTTCAAGCAACTGCTCAAGCCGAAAGCCGGCGGCGTGGCCTTCGTGTTGGCGGCCATGGGCGAACAGCTCGACGCCATCCTCGATGTGACGGTGGTCTATCCGCAGCAGAAGATTCCCGGTTTCTGGGACCTGATCAGCGGCAACGTGCCGCGGGTGATCGTCGATATCCAGACCCGTGAGCTGGACCCGGCGTTGTGGCAGGGGGATTACGAAAACGATCCGGCGTTTCGCCAGACTGTCCAGAACTGGGTCAACCAGCTCTGGACCGAAAAGGACCAGCGCATCGACGCCTTGCGCGCCGAGCGCCGTTGATCAACTGCCGCTGCCGACGCCCCAGATCCCACCCAGGCTGTTGAGCAGCGAACCGCCCACGCCCTGCTGACCCAGGTACTGCAGGATCACCGGGGCGAACTGGCCGATCATGCCGCTGTCCATGCCCAGGGCGCTGAACGCGCTGTTCAGGTCATTGGTGTTCTGCACGTTACCCAGCGCACTCTCCAGGCCGGCGGTCTTGCCGCCACCGCTCTGCCCGAGAAGGCCGCTCAAGGCACCCAGGCTGCCCAGCGCGTTGCCGCCCGAGAGCTTGTCCAGCCCCGGAACGCTTTTGCTCAGTTGCGAGTAGTCGGTGCTGCTCAGCTGGTTCTTCGCCAGGCCCAGCATCGCGCCGGTACCGCCGATGGCCTGCTCCGGCGTGACATCCAGTTGCGAGAGTGCACTGAGCAGATTGGCGGTCTGCGAGGTTGGAGCGGCAGCGGCGGCCTTGTCGCCACCCTGCATGCTGGACACCGCATTGGCGGCATCGCTCAGGCTGAAGCCTGCGGCAAAAACCGGGCTGGCTCCCAGGGTCAGCAACGTAGCCAGTGCAACACTGCGGGAAATTTTCATCGAGACAACCTCTTGAGCATGAAAACCACCCGAGATTGGGTGGGAAAAAGCAGCCATTTGACTGATGGCCAATAGGAATGTTCCCGGTCGCCGATCACAGATCACCACAAGGTTACCTCCCCAGCGCGAAACTAGGTTTTCCGAAGATCGACCTTTAGCCCCGCACGACAAAACCTGAATCAATGTCGAGCAGGTTTTATTGCGGGCAAGCTCGCTTCTACAGCGCAGAAGCGGCCCCTGACCGATAACCTGGCAAAGACGTTTCTGAAAAGTCTCAGCATGGTCCCCATGCAACCGGGTCTATGATTTCGCTGTTTTCGTCAAAGCAGCCATAGCAAACCACAATGAAAAAAATCCTGTATCCACTCTTGGCCATTGCACTCATCTCCATCGTGGCCTGGCGCGTCTGGTCACCGGTCGATGATTTGGCCTGTGCAGGCCAAACCGTAGCCAACGGCCCGCTGACCCGTTTCGTTACCGACTACTTCAAGCAAGGTAATGAAAGAGCCTGGCAAGAAGACACCAACGTCTTCGATATCCTCGCCGACCCCACGGCCAGCAGCATCACCCAGCAGCCGCAAGCGTATTACTGCGAAGCGCTCGGTCTGCTTGAAAGTCCGACACGCACACAGTCGGAGAAGGTCTATACCTCGATCCTGATGCTGAAGCTGCCCATCAACCATTACCTGAACCTCATGGATCACAGCCACAGGTTTTATAAAGAGGGGCGGATCGATGACACAGTGCTGGGGTTTGTCCTTAAACCCAGAGGAACCGCACTCAACTATTGGTGGCTTGCGCAATGGCGCTCCCGCTTCAACCGAGATGCGCCGTCTGTGTTCCCTCCACCCGATATTGCAGAAATACTGTCCGGAAAGTACTGGCTCCACTATCCGGGCGCAGGTTTCTGAACATCGAAAACAGGCATAAAAAAGGGCGACCCGAGGGTCGCCCTTTTTACTGCGTCAAAGCCTTAGGCCGCACTGAACAGCTTGTGCGGGTCGATGACGAATTTCTTCGGCACGCCGGCATCGAACTCGCCGTAGCCACGCGGTGCGTCGTCCAGGCTGATGACCTGCACGCCGACCACTTCGGCGATGTTGATGCGGTCCCACATGATGGCTTGCATCAGTTGGCGGTTGTACTTCATCACCGGGGTCTGGCCGGTGTGGAAGCTGTGGGACTTGGCCCAGCCGAGGCCGAAGCGGATGCTCAGGCTGCCCATCTTGGCCGCGGCATCCACCGCGCCCGGGTCTTCGGTGACGTAGAGGCCCGGAATACCGATCTTGCCGGCGACCCGCACCACGCCCATCAACGAGTTGAGCACCGTGGCCGGCGCTTCGTGCTGGGCACCGGAATGGCCATGGCCGCGGGCCTCGAAGCCCACCGCGTCGACCGCGCAATCCACTTCCGGCTCGCCGAGCAACGCGGCGATCTGTTCGTGCAGCGGGGTGTCCTTGGACAGGTCGGCGATTTCAAAACCCTGGGCCTTGGCGTGGGCCAGGCGTACCGGGTTGACGTCGCCAACGATCACCACCGCCGCGCCCAGCAGACGGGCGGACGCAGCCGCGGCCAGGCCCACCGGGCCGGCACCGGCGATGTAGACGGTGCTGCCCGGGCCAACGCCGGCCGTCACCGCGCCGTGATAGCCGGTCGGCAGGATGTCGGACAGGCAAGTCAGGTCGCGGATCTTCTCCATGGCCTTGTCGCGGTCCGGCAGTTTCAGCAGGTTGAAGTCGGCGTACGGCACCAGCACGTATTCGGCCTGGCCGCCGGTCCAGTCGCCCATGTCGACGTAGCCGTAGGCACCGCCGGCGCGAGCCGGGTTGACGGTCAGGCAGACCCCGGTGTGTTGCTCCTTGCAGGAACGGCAGCGCCCGCAAGCCACGTTGAACGGCACCGAAACCAGGTCGCCGAGCTTCAGGTTCTCGACGTCGCTGCCCTTCTCCACCACCTCGCCGGTGATTTCGTGACCCAGGACCAGGCCGACCTGGGCAGTGGTACGGCCGCGCACCATGTGCTGGTCCGAACCGCAGATATTGGTGGATACCACGCGCAGGATGACGCCGTGCTCAATCTTCCTGCCGCGCGGGTCCTGCATTTTTGGATAGTCGATTTTCTGTACTTCGACCTTGCCATTGCCGAGATACACGACACCACGATTACCAGACATGCTTTCACCTCGCTGTTGTTTTTATGAAACCGCGTTGCCGGAAAAAGGCAGCGCGTAGAGTGCTCGGGTACAGATGCTGTTTCGTTCTTCAAAATCGCTTCGCTGTAGCCGCTGCCGCAGGCTGCGATAAGTCCGGGCCACGTTGGTCGAAGGGCCCTCAAGGGCGGCGCCCCCTACGGGGTCGATCGCAGCCTGCGGCAGCGGCTACAGGTCATAGAACCACTGTTCGATTGGCGTTGAGGAACACCCGCCGTTCGATGTGATAACCCACGGCCCGCGCCAGGGTCAGGCCTTCGATATCGCGCCCCTTGGCAATCAGGTCCTCGGGGTAATGACTGTGGTCCACCACTTCCACGCCCTGGGCGATGATCGGGCCCTCGTCCAGGTCGTTGTTGATGTAGTGCGCGGTGGCGCCCACCAGTTTCACGCCCTTGTTGTAGGCCTGGTGATAAGGCTTGGCGCCCTTGAAACCGGGCAGCAGGGAGTGGTGGATGTTGATCGCCTTGCCATCGAGCTTGCGGCACAGCTCCGGCGACAGCACTTGCATGTAGCGCGCAAGGATCACCAGTTCGGCGCCGGAGTCCTCGATCACCTGCCACACCTGGCGCTCCTGGGACGGCTTGTCGTTGGGGTCCAGGGGGAAGTGGTAGTACGGAATCTGGTGCCAGTCGGCCAGGGGCTTGAGGTCCGGATGGTTGGACACCACCGCCACCACGTCCATCGCCAGTTGGCCGATGCGCTGGCGGTAGAGCAGGTCGTTGAGGCAGTGATCGGCCTTGGAGACCATGATCACCACTTTCGGCCGATGCTGCGGCGGGGTCAGTTCGACGTTCATGTCGAAAGCCCGGGCGCGCTCGGCCAGACCGTCGCGCAGGCCCTGCTCGTTGAAATTCTCGGGCTGGCGGAATTCCACGCGAATGAAAAAACGCGCCGAAAGCCGGTCATCGAAGGAGTGGTGCTCGGTGACATAGCAGCCCTGCTCGAACAGAAAGCGGGTCACCGCATCCACCGTGCCGAGCACGCTGGGGCAGTCGGCGGTGAGAATCCAGGTATCGGGTGCGCGGCTCATGCGGGGTGACTCCTGTTCGTAAGTACACTTCTGTAGCCGCTGCCGCAGGCTGCGATCGACCCCGAAGGGGGCGTGCCCTGCAGAGCCTCGGAAGGCCCTGCGGGCCTTCATCGCAGCCTGCGGCAGCGGCTACAGGGATTCGCGTCAGGCCTGGACGCTGAGGCCGTATTCGGCGGCGGCATCCTGCAGCCACAACCACCAGTAATCAGAGAAGCTGCGGCGGATCACCAGTTCCCAGGTGTCTTCGCCCATGCGGCGGATCACCAGTTGCGACTTGGCGAACACAGTGCCAACGGCCTTGCCCACCGGGAAGTTGTTCGGGTGCACGTCGTAGCTGGTGGACTTCATCAGCACTTGGCGCACGTTCGGGCCGGACAGCTCGAGGATCTGCTGGCCGCCACTGACGTTGACGATCTGGATATGCAGGTCGCCCAGCGCTTCACGCAGTTTTTTCTCGGCGGCGAATTCTTCGCCGCTCGGCACCACCAGCAACCACTCGTCCGGCCCCATCCACTGCAGGCTGGTTTCGCCCTTGGCGACCACGGTCAGGGCCACTGGCAGCTCCAGGCCCAGGGCCTTGTGCACGCCGGCAGCGAAGGCCGGGTCATGAGCATCGCCACGGATGGTCAGGTGGCCGAGGAGTTTCTTCTCGCGCAGGGTCACGCCTGCGTTCTTGCGGCCCTTGCCCACCAGGCTGGCGAGGTCGGCATGGTGCAGCGACGACTCGGCTTTGGCGCCAGTGGTCGGGCGCTGTTGGTAAACGTTGACTGCGGTCATAGAGCACCTGTCTTGAATTCTGTTGTGCGAAAACCACCGATCCCGTAGCCGCTGCCGAAGGCTGCGACAGGCCGGGGTCGCGCCCGACTCGAAGAACCTTCCTGCGCCCTCGAAAGCGGCGCCTGCTTCGCAGTCGTACGCAGCCTGCGGCAGCGGCTACATGGATCTTTGTTAAACGTTCTGGCGATCGCCTTTCGGATCGAAGAACACCGAAGAAACGATTTCCGCCTCGATCACCGTGCCGTCGGCCAATGGCGCGAACACCCGCTCACCCATCCGCTTCAGGCCGCCCTTGACCACACCCATGGCAAACGAATAACCCAGGGAGTTATGGGCGTAGCTGGAGGTCACGTGACCGACCATGCTCATCGGGATCGCCTGCTTGGTGTTGAACACCAACTGCGCGCCTTCCGGCAGCCACTGGTTCGGGTCGATCGGTTTCAGGCCCACCAGCTGCTTGCGCTGGTCGCGCACGCAGTCTTCGCGGTTCATGCCACGCCAGCCGATCCACGAGAACGGTTTGGTGCGACCGACGCACCAGCCCATGTTCAGGTCGTCCGGGGTCATCGAGCCATCGGTGTCCTGGCCGACGATGATGAAGCCCTTCTCGGCCCGCAGGACGTGCATGGTTTCAGTGCCGTACGGGGTCAGGTTGTACTTCTTGCCGGCCTCGACGATCTGCTCCAGTACGCCCATGGCATAGTCGGCCTGGACGTTGACTTCGTACGACAGCTCGCCGGTGAAGGAAATGCGGAACACCCGCGCCGGCACGCCGCCCACCAGGCCTTCTTTCCAGGTCATGAACGGGAAGCCGTCCTTGTCCAGGTCGATGTCGGTGACTTCGCTGAGCAGCTTGCGGCTGTTCGGCCCGGACAGGGTCATGGTCGCCCAGTGGTCGGTGACCGAAGTGAAGTACACCTTGAGGTCCGGCCATTCGGTCTGCTGATAGATCTCCAGCCATTGCAGGACACGCGCGGCGCCGCCCGTGGTGGTGGTCATGATGAAGTGGTTTTCGCCGACGCAGGCGGTCACGCCGTCGTCGAAGACCATACCGTCTTCCTTGCACATCAGGCCGTAGCGCGCCTTGCCCACGTCGAGCTTGGTCCAGGCGTTGGTGTAGATGCGGTTGAGGAACTCACGGGCGTCCGGGCCCTGGATATCGATCTTGCCCAGGGTCGAGGCGTCGAGCAGGCCGACGCTGTCGCGCACCGCCTTGCACTCGCGCTTGACCGCGGCGTGCAGGTCTTCGCCATTCTTCGGGAAGTACCAGGGGCGCTTCCACTGGCCGACGTCCTCGAATTCGGCGCCGTTCTTCACGTGCCACGCATGCAGCGCGGTGAAGCGCACCGGCTCGAAGATGTGCCCGCAGTGACGACCGGCCACGGCGCCGAAAGTCACCGGCGTGTAGTTCGGACGGAACATGGTGGTGCCCATCTGCGGGATGCTCACGTTCAGCGAACGGGCCGCGATGGCCAGGCCGTTGACGTTGCCGAGCTTGCCCTGGTCGGTACCGAAGCCCAGCGCGGTGTAGCGCTTGACGTGCTCGACCGACTCGAAGCCCTCGCGGGTCGCCAGTTCGATGGCGGCGGCGGTGACGTCGTTCTGCAGGTCGACGAATTGCTTGGGTGCCCGCGCGGTGCCTTTTTCATGGGGCACCTGGAACAGCGCCAGGGTCGGCTCTTCCACACGGCTCAGGGCTTTGGGCAATACCGCTTCCACGGCCTTGAAACCCGCTTCGCTGGCGGCGCGCACGCCCCCTTCGAAACCGTCGGCCAGGGAATCGCCGAGACCGTAGACGCCGTTGATGCCGCCGACGCACACGCGTTTCTGCGGCGCTTCGCCCGGTACGAAACCGAGGATGTCTTCACGCCAGATCGGCTTGCCGCCCAGGTGCGACGCCAGGTGCACCACCGGGCTGTAGCCGCCGGAGCTGGCAATCAGGTCGCAGTCCAGCCACTCGCCTGGGCTGGTGACCTTGTGGGCCTTGACGTCGATCGCCGCGACGCGGGCGCCGGTCACATGCTTGCTGCCACGGGCTTCGATCACCGCACTGGAGGTGAGGATGCGAATGCCCTTGGCGCGGGCTTCTTCCACCAGCGCGCCACGTGGGTTGTGACGGGCATCGGCGATGGCCACCACTTGCAGGCTGGCGTCGAGCCAGTCCAGGGCCACACGGTAGGCATGGTCGTTGTTGGTGCTCAGCACCAGTTTCTTGCCCGGCGCCACGCCGTAGCGACGCACGTAGACCGAAACCGCGCCGGCCAGCATGTTGCCCGGCACGTCGTTGTTGCCGTAGACCAGCGGACGCTCGCAGGCGCCGGTGGCCAGCACCACGCGCTTGGCGCGCACCCGGTGGATGCGCTGGCGCACCTGGCCGATGGGTGCGCGGTCGCCGAGGTGGTCGGTCAGGCGCTCGTGAATGGTCAGGAAGTTATGGTCGTGGTAGCCGTTCACGGTGGCCCGTGGCAGCAGGGTCACGTCCGGCAGCGACTTCAGCTCGGCGACCACGGTGGCGATCCACTCGGCCGCCGGCTTGCCGTCCAGGCTTTCGCGGCTGTCCAGCAGGCTGCCGCCGAATTCTTCCTGCTCGTCGGCGAGGATCACCCGCGCACCGCTGCGCGCAGCCGCCAGGGCCGCGGCCAGGCCGGCAGGACCGGCGCCGACGATCAGCACGTCGCAGTGCTGGTTCATGTAGTCGTAGGTGTCCGGATCGTTCTCGGTCGGCGAGCGACCCAGGCCCGCGGCCTTGCGGATGTACTTCTCGTAGGTCATCCAGAACGATTGCGGGTACATGAAGGTTTTGTAGTAGAAGCCCGGTGGCATCAGCTTGCCGCCGACCTTGCCGAGAATCCCCATCATGTCGTTGTTGACGCTCGGCCAGCCGTTGGTGCTGGTGGCGACCAGGCCCTGGTACAGCGCCTGTTGGGTGGCGCGCACGTTGGGGATCTGGGTGGCTTCGGTGGCGCCGATCTGCAGCACCGCGTTCGGCTCTTCGGCACCGGCGGCGAAAATGCCGCGCGGCCGGGAATACTTGAAGCTGCGACCGATGATGTCCACGCCGTTGGCCAGCAGGGCGGCGGCCAGGGTGTCGCCTTCAAAGCCTTTGTAGGTCTGGCCGTTGAAGGTGAAGCTGAGGACTTTGTTGCGGTCGATGCGTCCGCCGTTGGACAGGCGATTGGACTGGCTCATACCTTCTCTCCCAGAGCCTGCGTGGCCGCTTTCGGGCTATCGGTCTTGTCGGTGAATTGTGGCTTGGTACCGATCTTGTAGGTTTCGAGAATCTCGTAGGTCACGGTGTCGCGGGTGGCGTTGAAGTACTGACGGCAGCCGGCGGCATGGATCCACAGCTCGTGGTGCAGACCGCGAGGGTTATCGCGGAAGAACATGTAGTCGCCCCACTCCTCGTCGGTGCAGTTGTTCGGGTCCAGAGGACGCGGGATATGCGCCTGGCCGGACGAATGGAATTCCTCTTCGGAGCGCAGTTCGCCGCAGTGAGGACAGAAGATGTGCAACATAGGGATTTCTCCTGTTAGTGGGCGACAGCTGCAGCGCCGTGTTCGTCGATCAGCGCACCGTTGTGGAAACGGTCGATGGAGAAAGGTGCGGCCAGCGGGTGCATTTCACCCTTGGCCAGGCTCGCGGCGAATACGTTGCCCGAGCCAGGTGTTGCCTTGAAGCCGCCGGTACCCCAACCGCAGTTGAAGAACATGTTCGGCACCGGGGTCTTGGAGATGATCGGGCAGGCGTCCGGGGTGGTGTCGACGATGCCGCCCCATTGGCGGTTCATGCGCACCCGCGAAAGGATCGGGAACATCTCGACGATGGCCTGGATGGTGTGCTCGATCACCGGGTACGAACCGCGCTGGCCGTAGCCGACCCAGCCGTCGATACCGGCGCCGATCACCAGGTCGCCCTTGTCGGACTGGCTGATGTAACCGTGCACCGCGTTGGACATGATCACGCTGTCGATGATCGGCTTGATCGGCTCGGACACCAGTGCTTGCAGCGGGTGCGATTCGATCGGCAGGCGAAAGCCGGCGAGCTTGGCCATGTGCCCGGAGTTACCGGCGGTGACCACGCCGACGCGCTTGGCGCCGATGAAGCCCTTGTTGGTTTCCACGCCGATGCACACACCGTTTTCCTTGCGGAAGCCGATCACTTCGGTCTGCTGGATCAGGTCCACGCCCAGGGCGTCGGCGGCGCGGGCAAAGCCCCAGGCCACGGCGTCGTGACGGGCCACGCCGCCACGGCGCTGGACGGTGGCGCCCAGTACCGGGTAGCGGGTGTTCTTGGAGCAGTCCAGGTACGGAATCTCGTCCGCCACCTGCTTGGCGTTGAGCAGCTCGCCGTCCACGCCGTTGAGGCGGTTGGCGCTGACCCGACGCTCGGAATCACGGATGTCCTGCAGGGTGTGGCACAGGTTGTAGACGCCGCGCTGGGAGAACATCACGTTGTAGTTGAGGTCCTGGGACAGGCCTTCCCACAGTTTCATCGCGTGTTCGTACAGGTGCGCCGACTCGTCCCACAGGTAGTTGGAACGCACGATGGTGGTGTTGCGCGCGGTGTTACCGCCGCCCAGCCAACCTTTCTCGACCACGGCGACGTTGGTGATGCCGTGCTCCTTGGCCAGGTAGTAGGCGGTCGCCAGGCCATGCCCGCCACCGCCGACGATGACCACGTCGTAGACCTTTTTCGGGGTCGGCGTGCGCCACATGCGCTGCCAGTTTTCATGGTGGCTGAGGGAGTGCTTGAAGAGGCCGAAGCCCGAGTAGCGTTGCATAGTCATTTACTCCAAAACCGCACTCAGCGATAAACCGGGAAGTCCGCGCACAGGGCCGATACCTGACGAGCGACATTGGCCTCGACATCGGCATCGCCGAGGTGGTCGAGGATGTCGCAGATCCAGCCGGCCAGCTCCACGCACTGGGTAACCTTGAAGCCGCGGGTGGTCACCGCCGGGGTGCCGATACGCAGGCCGGAGGTCACGAACGGCGACTGTGGATCGTTCGGCACGGCGTTCTTGTTCACGGTGATATGGGCGCGCCCCAGGGCGGCGTCCGCATCCTTGCCGGTGAGACCCTGACGGATCAGGCTGACCAGGAACAGGTGGTTGTCGGTGCCGCCGGACACTACATCGTAGCCGCGTTTGATAAATACGCCGGCCATGGCCTGGGCGTTGTCGATCACTTGCTGCTGGTAGGCCTTGAAGCCAGGCTCCAGCGCTTCCTTGAAGCACACCGCCTTGCCGGCGATCACGTGCATCAGCGGGCCGCCCTGGGCGCCCGGGAAGACCGCGGCGTTGAGCTTCTTCTCGATTTCTTCGTTGGCCTTGGCCAGGATCAGGCCGCCACGCGGACCGCGCAGGGTCTTGTGGGTGGTGGTGGTGACCACGTCGGCGTAAGGCAGCGGGTTCGGGTACAGGCCAGCGGCGACCAGGCCGGCGACGTGGGCCATGTCGACGAACAGCAGCGCGCCGACCTTATCGGCGATCTGGCGGAAGCGCGGGAAGTCGAGGGTCTTGGAGTAGGCCGAGAAACCGGCGACGATCATCTTCGGCTTGCACTCGACGGCCAGGCGCTCGATTTCGTCGTAGTCGATCAGCCCGGTGTTGGTGTCGATGCCGTACTGCACGGCGTTGTACAGCTTGCCCGAGGACGACACCTTGGCGCCGTGGGTCAGGTGGCCGCCATGGGCCAGGCTCATGCCCAGGATGGTGTCGCCGGCTTGCAGCAGGGCCAGGTACACGGCGCTGTTGGCCGAGGAACCGGAGTGCGGCTGGACGTTGGCGTAGTCGGCGCCGAACAGTTGCTTGGCGCGTTCGATGGCCAGGGCCTCGACCTTGTCCACGTGCTCGCAGCCGCCGTAGTAGCGCTTGCCCGGATAACCTTCGGCGTACTTGTTGGTCAGGCCGCTGCCTTGCGCTTGCATCACGCGCTTGCTGGTGTAGTTCTCCGACGCGATCAGCTCGATGTGATCTTCCTGACGTTGCTCCTCGGCATTCATGGCCGCCAGCAGTGCATCGTCATAACCCTGGATTTGGTCTTGCTTGCTGAACATCGCGTCTCTCCCAGCGGCGGCGGTGCGCCTTTCGTCTCGGTGAGGCACGTACCCTGCGGTAGTGCCCTTTGGATGCGATGGTATGACCGGCGCTGACCGGCCAAATGCCTATGGACGCCACGCAAAGGTGCGTTTACGACATGGCCTGGCGCAGAGAGACAATTGCTTGCGGGCGCCACGCGCCGAAGGCTCTATATCGGTGGCTTGCCCACGACCGCCAGCCCCCGCCACCGACCAGTGGCGCCACAGCTTTCGGGTTGGCGTGTCGCCTCTGTAGCCGCTGCCGAGCCTGCGAGGCTGCACTCGAGGACGCAGTCCTCGCAAAACCTGAGCACGCGATATGCCTGGAAGAACAGGTTGCCTGGTTTTACGACCGCTCCGTGGCCGAGCGCAGCCTCGCCAACTCGGCAGCGGCTACAGGACGTTCGTAGCGACAACGGTTCGCCGTCAGGCCAGCAGGTTGCGCAGCATCAGCAGCAGGAGGAAATGCCCGGGGTACAGCAGATAGGCCCAGCGCCGCATCGGTGGCGGCGAAAAACCGCGCATCCGGCGCAGGATCGCCAGCCCCAGCCACGGCGCCAGCACGCAGGCGAGCAACGCCCAGGCCGCCACCTGATTACCCAGGCGCGCCGCCGGCAGCAGGCTTTGCCACTGGTTGGCCGCCAGGCCCAGCAGCCCCGGCAGCAGCGCCCAATACCAGCGGCGCTGCAGCACCAGCAACATCGCCAGCGGCAGCAAGACGCCGAACAGGCCGAACATCAGGTACCGGTCGAACAGCCCGCCGAGCAAGGCCGCGCCGATCCCCAGCCACAGCGCCAGCCCGCCGCGACGCTGCCAGGCGCGGGCCACCAACAGCCCCAGGGCCAGGGTCGGCAGCACATTCAGGGTGTCGGGGTCGGGAATGTACAGCCGGTACGGCACCTCGCTGAGCAGGCTGAACAACAGCAGCCAGCCCAGGTAACGCCATTGCCCCGCGCCCTCGCGATCCACCGCGCCGGCCCGCGCCACATTGGCCGCCAGCGCCAGGCAGAACCAGGGAAACGCCAGGCGCCCGGGCACATACAGCAGATCGAGGCTCCAGCCGACGTAGCGCAGGTGATCGAGCACCATGCAAAGCAGCGCCAGCCACTTGAGCAGGTCCAGGGCGCCATCGCGCCGGGCGGCCAGCGGGGTCAGTATCGGGTCTGGCATATATCCTCATGGCCTGTGCATTTTTCACCCATAAACAGAGCCTGTGCTCCCCCCTCAATCTTGGGTAAAGTGGCGCTCCACCGATCTCTGCGGGGCCTGTGCTGTCCTGCTGGCCCAGACCTCGTTGCGGACGCTTTACCCAAGGGCTCCTTACCCAGGAGCGCCTTATCCGGAGCCCTTTATCGAAGGACTCCCCTTTCGGACCCTTAGCACGGAAGACGGCCATGACCGACAAGAGCCAACAATTCGCCAGCGACAACTATTCCGGCATTTGCCCCGAGGCCTGGGCGGCCATGGACCAGGCCAACCGCGGCCACGAGCGCGCCTATGGCGACGACCAGTGGACCGCGCGCGCCGCCGATTATTTCCGCAAGCTGTTCGAGACCGACTGCGAGGTGTTCTTCGCCTTCAACGGCACCGCCGCCAACTCCCTGGCCCTGTCGTCGCTGTGCCAGAGTTACCACAGCGTCATCTGCTCGGAAACCGCCCACGTCGAAACCGACGAATGCGGTGCCCCGGAATTCTTCTCCAACGGCTCCAAGCTGCTGATCGCCGGCACCGAGAACGGCAAGCTGACCCCGGACTCGATCCGCGACATCGCCCTCAAGCGCCAGGACATCCACTACCCCAAGCCACGGGTGGTGACCCTGACCCAGGCCACCGAGGTCGGCAGTGTCTATACCCCGGAAGAAATCCGCGCCATCAGCGCCACCTGCAAAGAGCTGGGGCTGAACCTGCACATGGACGGCGCGCGGTTCTCCAACGCCTGCGCCTTCCTTGGCTGCTCGCCCGCCGACCTGACCTGGAAAGCCGGGGTCGACGTGCTGTGCTTCGGCGGCACGAAAAACGGCATGGCGGTGGGCGAGGCGATCCTGTTCTTCAACCACAAGCTGGCCGAAGACTTCGACTACCGCTGCAAGCAGGCCGGCCAGCTGGCCTCGAAGATGCGTTTTTTGTCCGCGCCCTGGGTCGGCCTGCTGGAAAACGACGCCTGGCTCAAATACGCCCGCCACGCCAACCATTGCGCGCAATTGCTGGCCGAGCTGGTGGCGGACATTCCGGGGGTGGAACTGATGTTCCCGGTGCAGGCCAACGGCGTGTTCCTGCAACTGTCGGAACCGGCCATCGCCGCGCTGACCGCCAAGGGCTGGCGCTTCTACACCTTCATCGGTAAAGGCGGCGCGCGCTTCATGTGCTCGTGGGACACCGAAGAAGCGCGGGTCCGCGAACTGGCCGCGGACATTCGCCAGGTCATGGCCGGCTGAATGCCCTCGCCGGCCTGCCGCCGCCTGTCGAGATCGGGAGCGGTGGGCCGGCGCTGCGTGACATCAGTTCACAAATTCCTGAACTGATTATTTCCCTCCACTGATTCAACATCACAGGCGTATATCCGAGACTCCGGGGTCAATTTATAAAAACAAGGCACAGCCCCATGACCAGCCTGCCCGCGGCAACGGAAAAAGCCCCGTCCCCCAGCCTCAAGATCGAAACCCGCTCCATCGACTACGTGCCGCGCCACGAGCGCCACGGCAAGGTCTGGCACCAGGGTCCGTTCTGGTTCACCGGCAACTTCGTCCTGACCACCATGGTCACCGGCTTCACCGGCGCCGCCCTCGGCCTGAGCCTGCACTACTCGATCCTGGCCATCGTCCTCGGCGTCTGCCTGGGCACCTTCTGCATGGCCTTCCATGCCAACCAGGGGCCACGCATGGGCCTGCCGCAGATGATCCAGTCGCGCGCGCAATTCGGCCTGCGCGGGGCCATCGTGCCCTTCACCGCGGTGGTCTTCGTCTACATCGGCTTCAACGTGTTCAACGTGATCCTCGCCACCGATGCCATCAACACCGTGGTGCCCGGCGCGCGGGCGCCCTGGTACAGCCTGATGATCATCCTTGCGGTGATCATCGCCGTGGTCGGGCATGACCTGCTGCACGCCGTGCAGCGCTGGCTGACCTACATCATGATCAGCGTGTTCACCGTGCTGACCATCAGCGCGCTGATGACCCTGCAGGCCGACGCCGCCGTGGCCGACGCGCACTTCTCCTGGTCGGCGTTCCTGATCCAGCTGTCGGCGGCCGCCGGCTACCAGATCAGCTACTCGGTGTATGTCTCGGACTATTCGCGCTACCTGCCGCACAAGACCTCGTCGCGCCAGGTGATTTTCTGGACCTACCTGGGCGCCGCGGGCTCGGCGCTGTGGCTGATGTCCCTGGGTGCCTTCCTCGCCTCCGCCCTGCCGTCCCCCGACGCCATCGGCAGCGTCCGCGAAGTCGGCAACCAGATGATCCCGGGCTTCGGCACCTTTACCGTGCTGATCGCCGTGCCCGCCCTGGTCGGCATCATGGCGGTCAACTGCTACGGCGCGATGCTCACCGGCATCAGCGCCATCGACGGCTTCCTGCAGATCCAGCCGAACCTCAAGAGCCGGGTGGTGGGCATCGCCCTGGTGGCGGTGGTGATTTTCCTGATCGCCATGAACATTCCCGACAGCTACCTGGCGAGCTTCAACACCTTCGTGCTGCTGATGCTGTATTTCCTGGTGCCCTGGACCGCGGTCAACCTGGCGGACTTCTACGTGGTGCGCAAAGGTCACTACGCCATCAACGACATCTTCAACCCGGCCGGCATTTATGGCCGCTGGGCCATGCCCGGGCTCATCGCCTATTTCCTCGGCCTGGTCGCAATGATTCCGTTCATGTCCCTGAGCTTCTACCAGGGCCCGGTGGCCCGGGCGCTGGAGGGCGCCGACATCGCCTTTGTCATCGGCCTGGCCGTGGCCGGCGTGGCCTACTGGGCGCTGACCCGGGGCCTGGACCTGGACGCCGAGCGCCTGGCGATCCAGGCCAGCGAACGCCAACTGGAAGGAGCCGGCCAATGACTGGATTGCCCACCCTGAAAGTCGCCTGCCAGCAGATCGCCCCACGGGTGGGCGAGCTCGACTACAACCGCGAGCTGGGCCAGCGGGCCATCCGCGAGGCCGCTGCCGAGGGCGCCCAGGTGGTGGTGCTGCCGGAGCTGGTGCAGAGCGGTTATGTGTTCACCGATCGGCAGGAAGCGCTGGCGCTGTCCGAGGCCCTCGACGGGCCGACGCTGACCCTGTGGAAGGCCCTGGCCGCAGAGCTGCAGGTGGTGATCGTCGGCGGTTTCTGCGAGCGCCTGAATGCCGGAGTGGCCAACAGCGCCGCGCTGGTCGAGCCCGAGGGGCGGGTGACGGTGTATCGCAAGGCCCATCTGTGGGACCGGGAAAAGCTTGTGTTCACTGTCGGCGACCAACCGCCGCCGGTGGTGGAGACCCGTTTTGGCGCGATCGCGATGCTGATCTGCTACGACCTGGAGTTCCCGGAATGGGTGCGCCTGCCCGCGCTGGCCGGCGGCGCCCTGCTCTGCGCCCCGGTCAACTGGCCGGACGGGCCGCGTCCGCCGGGCGAACGCCCGGCGGAAATGGTCCGGGTCCAGGCCAACGCCGCGGTCAACCGCATGTTCATCGCCGCCTGCGACCGCTGCGGCGACGAGCGTGGCGTGGCCTGGGTCGGCGGCTCGCTGATCGTCGACGCCGATGGATATCCCCTGGCCGGCAGCGCCCGTCAGCCCCAGCAGCAACTGCTGCTGGCGGAGCTGCCCCTGGCGGACGCCCGGCACAAGCACATCAGCGCCCATAACCACGTGCACCTGGACCGCCGCCCGGCGCTGTACTGAGCCCTCCCCGGCCGCGGGCAACACTCGCGGCCCTTCGCCTTTTCGCCCCTGATCCGCGCGCGCCGCCAGACATGAACTAGATTGTCTGGCGAGCCGCTGTACCCGCTCGGATAACGACAATAATCAGGAGCGCATCCATGTCCTTACAAGGCAAGACCCTGTTCATCACCGGCGCCAGTCGTGGCATCGGCCGTGAAATCGCCCTGCGGGCGGCGCGGGACGGGGCCAATATCGTGATCGCGGCGAAAAGCGCCGACCCCCATCCCAAGCTGCCCGGCACCATCTTCAGCGTGGCCCGCGAGGTCGAGGCGGCGGGCGGCAAGGCCCTGGCGTTGCAGGTGGACGTGCGTGACGAAGAGACGGTGCGCCAGGCCCTGGCCAAGGCCGCCGAGCAGTTCGGCGGCATCGATGCGCTGGTCAACAATGCCGGGGCGATCAAGCTGACCGGGGTGCAGCACATCGAGCTCAAGCGCTTCGACCTGATGCACCAGATCAACACCCGCGCCGTGCTGCTGTGCAGCCAGGCGGCCCTGCCCTACCTGAAAACCAGCGGTGGGCACATCCTCAACCTGTCGCCGCCGCTGAACCTGGCAAGCAAATGGTTCGCCCAGTACAGCCCCTACACCGTGACCAAGTACGGCATGAGCATGCTGACCCTGGGCATGAGCGAAGAATTCAAGAACTACGGCATCAGCGTCAACTCGCTGTGGCCGCAGACCATGATCGCCACGGCCGCCATCGAGTTCCAACTGGGTTCGCGCGAGTCGTTCAAGCATGCGCGCACGCCTGCAATCATGGCCGATGCGGCCCACGCGATCCTCTCCAGCAGCCAGCGCCGCATCACTGGGTGCTTGCTGATAGACGAGGAAATACTGCGCGAACAGGGGGTGAGCGACTTCGCCCATTACCGCTTCGATCCCGACAGCAGCGAAACGCTGATGACGGATCTGTTTATCGATTGAGCGAGTGGATCAATCTGTAGCCGCTGCCGAGGTACGAGGCTGCGATCGACTGCAAAGCAGTCGCAAACCCAGCCCCTCGATAGGTCAGAAGCACCGAGAGCTCCGGGTTCACGGTTGCTACGCAACCGATCGCAGCCTCGTGCCTCGGCAGCGGCTACGGGTTATGGGTCCGACGCTCAATACTCGACCCGCACATCCCCCTTCGGCACGCTGCAGCAGGACAGGATGTAGCCTTCGGCTTCGTCTTCCTCGGTGATGCCACCGTTGTGGTCCATCTCCACTTCACCGCCCAGCTTGAGCACCTTGCAGGTGCCGCAGATCCCCATGCCGCAGGCCTTGGGGATCATCAGGCCAAGCTTGGCCGCGGCGGCGTGGACGGTCTCGCCCGGCGCCACGCGGATGCTCTTGCCCGAAGCGGTGAACTCCACCTGGTGCAGGTCGGCGATGTCGATTTCCGGCGCCTCGGCGGCCTGCTCGGCCTGTTCCACGGCGTCGGCACGGGCTTCCGCCGGCGTCGCGCCGAAGGATTCCTCGTGGTAACGCGACATGTCGAAGCCGCTGGCTTCGAGCAGGCGCTTGACCGCGTTCATGTACGGCGTCGGGCCACAGCAGAACACCTCGCGTTCGAGGAAGTCCGGCGCCATCAGCTCCAGCATCTTGTGGTTCAGGTAGCCGCGATAACCGGCCCAGGGCTCGCCCAGGCCGTGTTTCTCGCAGATCAGGTGCAGGCTGAAGTTGTCGATCCGCGACGCCATGTGCTCCAGCTCGCGGTGATAGATGATGTCCTTCGGCGAACGGGCGCTGTGGATGAACACCATGTCGACATTGCCGTTGGTGTCGTAGAACCAGCGCGCCATGGACATCACCGGCGTGATGCCGACGCCGCCGCTGAGGTAGAGGACTTTCGGGCTCGGGAAGTCAATGGCGTTGAACAACCCCACCGGCCCGTGCACCGCCAGTTCCTGGCCTTCGTGCAGGGTGTCGTGCAGCCAGTTGGAGACCTTGCCGCCCGGGACGCGCTTGATGGTCACCGAGAAGCTGTACGGCACCGAGGGCGAGCTGGAAATGGTGTAGGAACGCATGATCGGCTGGCCTTCGATCTCCAGCTCCAGGGTGACGAACTGCCCCGGCTTAAAGAAGAACATGATCGGCTGGTCGGCCATGAAACAGAAAGTGCGCACGTCCCAGGTTTCCTGGATGACTTTGACGCAACGGACGATGTGTCGGCCATTGGCCCAGGTCTGGGTGGTTACCGGGTTCAGGAAGTTGTTGGACATGCTGATCTCCACGGCCGACTGCCGGCCTTTATGGTGGCGATTGTGCGCAGGCCCATGAACACCCATTTACCTATCTGCGACATTCACATACTTATCGCGACCAGCCCCCAACCACCGGGGCTTGCGCGTCGGGAACAGATTGGGCCATGTCGCCCATGGATAAGGTTCCGGGCCGCGCCGGCCCCACACTCGCCTCAACTGATAACCGCTGATTTTTCAGCCTTGCGTCGCACCAACCGTAGCCACTTTCGCCGGCCACACAGATGGCCATGAGGACCAAAACGATGGACGTCACCGCAACCCTGAGCCTGGGCGATCCGCTGGAACCCGCACGCAAGGCCACCGCGCAAATGCTCCAAGAACGCGAGCGGACCTTTTCCCTGCCGCAGCCGTTCTACTGCGACGAGCGCCTGTTCGATATCGACATGCAGGAGATCTTCCAGAAGGAATGGCTGATCGCCGGCATGACCTGCGAGATTCCGACCAAGGGCAACTACATGACCCTGCAGGTCGGCAAGAACCCGATCATCGTGATCCGTGGCGCCGACGGCGTGGTCCATGCCTTCCACAACGTCTGCCGCCACCGCGGTTCGCGCCTGTGCACCAGCGACAAGGGCAAGGTCGCCAAGCTGGTCTGCCACTACCACCAGTGGACCTACGAGCTGGACGGTCGCCTGCTGTTCGCCGGCACCGAGATGGGCGCCGACTTCGACATGAAGCAGTACGGCCTCAAGCCAGTGAACGTGAAGACCGCCGGTGGCTACATCTTCATCTCGCTGGCCGAGAACCCGCCGGCCATCGATGACTTCCTGGCGACCCTGACGCACTACATGGAACCCTACGACATGGAGAACACCAAGGTGGCGGTGCAAACCACCTTGATGGAAAAGGCCAACTGGAAGCTGGTGCTGGAAAACAACCGCGAGTGCTACCACTGCGGCGGTTCGCACCCGGAACTGCTGAAGACCCTGCTGGAGTGGGACGACGTCACCGACCCGCGCGCCGACCAGGCGTTCAAGGACCACGTGGCCGCCTCCGCCGCCGCCTGGGAAGCCGAGAAGATCCCTTACGCCCACGCCAGCTTCGGCCTGCGCAACCGCATCGTGCGCATGCCGCTGCTCAAGGGCACCGTGTCCATGACCATGGACGGCAAGCAGGGCTGCGCCAAGCTGATGGGCCGGATCAAGAACCCCGACCTGGGCTCGATGCGCATCCTGCACCTGCCGCACTCGTGGAACCACTGCATGGGCGACCACATCATCGTGTTCACCGTGTGGCCGATCAGCGCCCAGGAAACCATGGTCACCACCAAGTGGCTGGTGCACAAGGACGCGGTCGAAGGCGTGGACTACGACGTCGCGCGCATGCGCCAGGTGTGGGACGCCACCAACGACCAGGATCGTCGCCTGGCCGAAGAGAACCAGCGCGGCATCAACTCCACCGCCTACCAGCCAGGCCCGTACTCCAAGACCTACGAGTTCGGCGTGGTCAACTTCGTGGATTGGTACAGCGAGCGCATGCTGAGCAACCTCGGCGCCGAACCGGCTCCGTACCTCAAGGGCGTGCCGGTTCACGGCTGATCCCGGGCTGGGCTTCTGTAGGAGCGAGGCTTGCCCGCGGAGGCCGCGACACGGTGTACCGAACCACCGCGTTAGCGTTCATCGCGAGCAAGCTGAGCTCCTACAGGGGCAAGCTTGCTGTACGTTTTTTGATCGGAACCCCTCCCGGCCATGGCCGACAAGGCTCCCAGCCTTCCGCGAACAAGTTATCCACACCTCCACCCACAGCAAATGTGGGCAACTCGGCTTTCAGCCGGTGAAGTCGTTGGTAGAACCTGAAGAAAATCCGTGACTTATCCGGAAAGGCCTTTTCCACAAGGCCTTGATCGTTTTTTGTACAACCTCCTGTAAGCCACGTATTTAAAGGCCCGCAGATGAAGGCGAACACCTTATCCACAGAAGCGCCAACAGACTTTGGGGGCAACTTTGCGGCCAAGGGCCGCGAGCTGTGGAAAACCGCCGAATAGCGCGAAATATCAAGGCTTCAGGGCCGCCGGCGAGGCAAAACCGCGGATTTGCCTGTTTTTTGATCAGACCTCTGCAGACCACTGTTTATAAGGCTCTCAGCGGAGAGCGAACATCTTATCCACAAAGAGGCCAACAGACTTTGGGGGCAACTCGGCAGCGGCAGAGGACCGAGGGAATTCCTTATCCACAGAAAAACCTTTGGAAAAACCTCGACTTAGCTTGATCGTTTTTCGTACAACGCGCTGTAACGCTTGATTGGCGAGGCTTACAGAGAGGGACGAACATCTTATCCACAGAGGCGCGCACAGGGATTGTGGGTAACCGTGGGGTATGTGGCGTTTGGAGGATTTATCGCGAGCAAGCTCGCTCCTACATGGGACTCACACATCCCTGTAGGAGCGAGCTTGCTCGCGATAACGTACAACGGCGGCCCGACCCTAGCGGACCACGCCTTCTTCGATCAGCAGCTTGAGGATGGCCTCGGCCCCGGCTTCGGCGCTGACGCCCTTGAGCACCTGGCCGCCACCGCCGCTGGCCTTGGCGGTCGCGGCTTTCATGCGGTCGGCGCCGCTCTTGGCCTTGATCACTTTCAGGCGCTTGGGCCGCGGTTTGGCCGGTTGCAGGGTGGCGCTTGTGAATAACTCATCGTCGAGCACTTCCACCTGCCGCGCCTGCAACACCCCACGCCGGGCCGGGCCGTAGGCGCTCTGCCGAGGCTTGGGCGCGGCGTTATCCACAGTGGCGAGGAACGGCAGGCGCACCTTCAGCCGACGGCGCTGGCCGCGCGGCAGGGCTTGCAACACCAGGGCCACGCCGCCGTCGATGGATTCCACCTGGGCCAGGCCCACCACCAGCGGCCAACCGAGGTTTTCCGCCAGCAGGAACGGCAGCATGCCCGAACCTTCGCCGGTTTCCGCCTGGCTGCCGGTGAGCACCACTTGCGCCCCGGCATCGCGCAGATAATCGGTCAGCGCCGGCAGCGCATCGGCACCGGCCGACTGCTCCAGCACGTGCATCTGTTCCAGGCCCATGCCCAGGTACGCGCGCAGGGCCGGCTCGGCGATATCGCCGGCGTGCAGCACCTGCAGCCTGTCCCCGGCCAGTTGCAGCCCCAGCTCGACCGCCCGCGCATCCTGCTCGGCGCGCCGTGGCCGGCCGGAAGTCGGGTGGGCGCCGATGGACACCAGGCTGATCACATTGGTACTCATAAGCTCTGTCCTTCCCTTAAGCCGCATCGCGCTTGGCGCCGTTGCGGTAGGCCTCTACCGCCGCGATCAAGGCTTGAAGCAGCTCGGCGCTTTCGCCAATCACCGACAGGTCGGCGCGTTTGATCATGTCGCAGCCCGGATCGAGGTTGATCGCCACCACCTTGTCGCAGGCACCGATGCCCTGCAGGTGCTGGATCGCCCCGGAAATCCCCACCGCCACGTACACCCGGGCGGTGACCCAGGTGCCCGAAGCGCCGACCTGACGGTCGCGGGCCATGAAACCGTCGTCCACCGCCACCCGCGACGCGCCTTCGGTGGCGCCCAGGGCCGCGGCGGTCCTGTGGAACAGCTCCCAGTCCTTGACCCCGTTGCCGCCGGAGAAAATGAATTCGGCCTCGGCCATGGGAATCGCCGCCGGGTCCACCGCCACCGCGCCCAGGTCCTCGATTCGCGCCAGGCTGCGTGCCACCGTTGTGGATAACTCCACCGGCAGGGCTTCGTGGCGGGTTTCACTGACCGGCTCCGCGCATTCAGCAGCGGCCAGGATCAAGCGCGCCAGCGGTCGAGCCAGGTCCTGCAAGCCGGCACCGGCGCGGCCGACGCACTGCTCGTCCTTGACCTGCCAGACCCGCGTGGCCGGGCGTTCGCCCAGGGCCGCGGCAAAACGCCGGCCCAGTTCGCCGCCACCGGTACGGCTGTCGGGCAGCAACCAGTGGCGCGGGCTGAACTGGTTATCCACAGCCCGCAGGCCCTGGACCCGTTGTTCCGGTGCATAACCGCTGAATTCGTTGCCTTCGAGCACCAGCAGGCGGTCGACGCCGGCCGTGGCGAAGGCGTTTTCCTTGTGCTCGCCGAACACCACCGCCAGCACCGCGCCGTCCTTGCCGGCCAGCTGGTGGGCCAGTCCCAGAAGATCGCGGTCGTGGCTGCTCAGGCGGCCGCCGACCATGTCCGGCACCACGCTGATGTAGAACGCCGGCTGCGCCACCTGATGCAGCGGCAGCTGGACTTCGACCGCGGCGCTGCGTTTGACCGCCCCGCCCTGCTGGGCGCCGCTGCGGTCGATACGCTTGATGCCGTTGGGGCCGATGAAACCGATCCCGTGGGGGTTCTTGCGGAGGATGCCGTTGGGCCCCATCCAGCTGTGCTGCGCCGGTTGCATGGCCGCGTGCAGCGGATGCAGGCGGTTACGGGCGATCCATTCGGCCCGCGGGTCGCGGCGGATAATGTCGCTCATCAGTGGGCCTCCGCAGGTTCACGTTTGGCCGGGGTCACCGGCTTGCCAGGCGCGGCGTCTTCGAGCAACGCATCGGCCACCAGTTCGGCGATGTCCTTGATCAGCGGTCGTGGTTCGACCACGCCTTCGAGCATCGCGGTGCACTGTGGACAACCCACGGCCACCAGCTCGGCGCCGGTTTCGCGGATGTCGTCCATGCGCATGTCGGGGATCCGCTGCTTGCCCGGAATGTCGGTGATCGGCGCGCCGCCGCCACCGCCGCAGCAGCGCGAGCGGAAACCGGAGCGTTGCATTTCCTTGACCTCGATCCCCAGGGCGCGCAGGACCTCGCGCGGCGCCTCGTACTCGCCGTTGTAGCGGCCCAGGTAGCACGGGTCGTGATAGGTCACACTGTTGCCTTTGTGCTGGCCCAGATTCAGGGCGCCGCCGGCAATCAGCTCGGCCATGTAGGTGCTGTGGTGCTGCACCACGTACTCGCCGCCGAGGGCGCCGTATTCGTTTTTCAGCACATGGAAACTGTGGGGGTCGCAGGTGACGATGCGCTTGAAGCTGTACTTGGCCAGGGTCTGGATATTGCGCTTGGCCAGCAGCTGGAAGGTCGCCTCGTCGCCCAGGCGCCGGGCCACGTCGCCGCTGTCGCGCTCTTCCAGGCCCAGTACCGCGAAGTCGACCTTGGCCGCTTTCAGCACTTTGACGAAGGCACGCAGGGTGCGCTGGTTGCGCATGTCGAAGGCACCGTCGCCCACCCAGAACAGCACGTCGGTGGTTTTCTTCTCGCCGAGCAGCGCCAGGTTGAGGTCCGCCGCCCAGTTCATCCGCCCACCCGGGGCGAAACCGCCCGGGTTGTCGGTGGCGATCAGGTTTTCCAGGACTTCGGCGCCCTTGTTCGGAGTAGCGCCCTTTTCCAGGGTCAGGTGACGGCGCATGTCGACGATGGCATCGACGTGCTCGATCATCATCGGGCATTCCTCGACGCAGGCGCGGCAGGTGGTGCAGGACCACAGGGTCTCGGCGTCCACCAGGCCGTTGACGATCGGCTGGTGCGGATTGCCGCTGTGCTCACCGATGGGCTTGCCTGGGTAAGGACTGCCAGCGAACTTGGCATCGGTACCGCCAGCCAGGCCGACGACCATGTCCTGGATCAGCTTTTTCGGGTTCAGCGGCTGGCCGGCGGCAAAGGCCGGGCACGCGGCTTCGCATTTACCGCACTGCACGCAGGCGTCGAAGCCGAGCAACTGGTTCCAGGTGAAGTCCTTGGGTTTTTCCACGCCCAGCGGCGCGTTCGGGTCTTCCAGGTCCAGCGGCTTGAGGCCGGTGGAGCGGCCGCCACCGAAACGTTCGGCACGGCGGTGCCAGGCCAGGTGCAGGGCACCAGCGAAGGCGTGCTTCATCGGGCCGCCCCAGGTCATGCCGAAGAACAGCTCGGACACGCCCCACAACACACCGATGCCGAGGATCGCGGCCAGTACCCAGCCGCCGAAGTTTTCCGGGAGGATCCCGGCCACCGGCAGGGTCACCAGGAAGAACGACGCCGAGAACGCCAGCAGGCTTTTCGGCAGGCGCATCCACGGGCCTTTCGACAGGCGCGCCGGCGGGTTGCGACGGCGCAGGTAGACGAAGATCGCGCCGACGAACATCACCGCCGACATCAGCAGCAAGGCGTAGCCGAGGATGCGGTTATGCAGGCCGAAACCGTGCACCAGGATCGCCAGCACGATGGACGCCACGGCGCCACCGGCCGTGGCCACGTGGGTGTTGGCGATGTATTTGTCCCGCGCCACCACATGGTGCAGGTCGACCATGTAACGCTTGGGCATGGCCAGCAGGCCGCCGATCAGGTCGACCTTGGACGCACGGCCCCGGCGCCACATGGCCACCCGCCGCAACGCGCCCAGGACAACCAGGCCGATGGCTGCGAACAGCAGGATGGGAAGAAGGGTGTTCAACATGGTGGAGCTCCCAAAGACCTCGGGCTTAACTACCTGGATGACTTGCTTGATTCCTTGTAGGAGCGAGCTTGCTCGCGAAAAGCCCGAGAACGACGCGTTAAATCAGACCGCACGCGTCATCGTTCACGTCCATCGCGAGCAAGCTCGCTCCTACAGGGTTATCCACAAGCGCTTAGAAATCCTTGCAGATCCGCAGGGCGTCATAGATGGCCGCGTGGGTGTTGCGCTGCGCCACGCAGTCACCGATGCGGAACAGCAGATAACCGTCGCCCGCCTGGCTCAACGAAGGCTGCGGCTTGATCGCGAACAGCGCTTCGACGTCGACCTGGCCCTTGTTGCGCGAGCCTTCCTTGAGCGCGTAGTAGATCGCTTCGTCGGGCCGCACGCCGTTCTCCACCACCACCTGGTCGACCACCCGCTCCTCTTTGGCGCCGGTGTATTCGTTCTCCAGCACCGCCACCAGCTTGTCGCCTTCGCGGTAGACCTTTTCCAGCATCATGTCGCCGGTCATGATCACTTCCTTGGGGTACATGCTGCGGTAGTAGGTCGGGAACGACGTACCGCCGATGGCCACGCCCGGCTTGATGTCGTCGGTGACGATCTCGACCTGGCTGCCCTTGTCGGCGAGGAAGTCGGCCACCGACATGCCGGTGAACTCGCAGATGGTGTCGTAGACCAGCACGTTCTTGCCCGGCGCGACCTTGCCGTCGAGCACATCCCAGCTGCTGACTACCAGCCCTTCGGCGGCGCCCCAGTGCTCGTTCTGCTCAAGGAACGGATGCCCGCCGACGGCCAGCACCACGATGTCCGGACGCAGGTCGAGGATGGTCTCGGCATCGGCCGCGGTGCCCAGGCGCAGGTCGACCTTCAGCCGCGCCAGCTCCAGCTGATACCAGCGGGTGATGCCGGCGATCTGGTCGCGCTGCGGCGCTTTCGACGCAGTGGTGATCTGCCCGCCGATGGCCTCTTTCTTCTCGAACAGGGTCACGTCGTGGCCACGTTCGGCCGCCACCCGCGCCGACTCCATACCGGCAGGGCCGGCGCCGACCACCACCACCTTGCGTTTCGGCCCGGTGGACTTCTCGATGATGTGCGGCACGCCCATGTATTCACGGGAGGTCGCGGCGTTCTGGATGCACAGCACATCCAGGCCCTGGTACTGGCGGTCGATGCAATAGTTGGCGCCCACGCACTGCTTGATCTGGTCGACCTGGCCCATCTTGATCTTGGCGATCAGGTGCGGGTCGGCGATGTGCGCCCGGGTCATGCCGACCATGTCGACGTAACCACCCTCGAGGATGCGGGTGGCCTGGTTCGGATCCTTGATGTTCTGCGCGTGCAGTACCGGAACCTTGACCACTTCCTTGATCCCGGCGGCCAGGTGCAGGAACGGCTCCGGTGGATAACTCATGTTCGGAATCACGTTGGCCAGGGTGTTGTGGGTGTCGCAACCCGAACCCACGACGCCGATGAAATCGAGCATGCCGGTGTCGTCGTAATACTTGGCGATCTGCTTCATGTCCTCATGGGACAGGCCGTCCGGGTGGAACTCGTCACCGCAGATACGCATGCCCACGCAGAAATCGTCGCCGACTTCGGCGCGCACTGCCTTGAGCACTTCCAGGCCGAACTTCATCCGGCCTTCGAAGCTGCCGCCCCATTCGTCGGTCCGCTTGTTGACCCGCGGGCTCCAGAACTGGTCGATCATGTGCTGGTGCACGGCGGACAGCTCGACGCCGTCCAGGCCACCAGCCTTTGCGCGACGGGCAGCTTGCGCGTAGTTGCCGATCACCCGCCAGATCTCTTCCACCTCGATGGTCTTGCAGGTGGCGCGGTGCACCGGTTCGCGGATGCCCGACGGCGACATCAGGGTCGGCCAGTTGAAACCGTCCCAGCGCGAGCGGCGACCCATGTGGGTAATCTGGATCATGATCTTGGCGCCGTGCTTGTGCATGGCGTCGGCCAGATTCTGGAAGTGCGGAATGATGCGGTCGGTGGACAGGTTCACCGAGCTCCACCATTCCTGCGGGCTGTCGATGGCCACCACGGACGAGCCGCCACAGATCGCCAGGCCGATACCGCCCTTGGCTTTCTCTTCGTAATACTTCACGTAGCGGTCGGTGGTCATGCCGCCATCGGTGGCGTAGACCTCGGCGTGCGCGGTGCTGAGCACCCGGTTGCGGATGGTCAGTTTGCCGATCTGGATCGGCTGGAACATCGCTTCGAAAGCCATTTTTCTTAACTCCGCTTACAACGGCTTGACGGTGAACAGGCCATCGTCGTGGCCTTCTTCGGAACCGCCGTAGACCTGTTCGGCGACGGTGCGGATCTTGCTACCGCGGGCGGCCAGAATCTGGTCCATGGCGCCGGCGAACCAGCCGGTGAACATGTAGTCGACCTTGCGCCCGACCTTGCCGTACACATAGACGAAGGCCGAGTGTTCGAGCTTGACGCTGGCGGTGCCCTTGTCGAGGTCGATGTCCTGGATCTTGAACAGGCCCCAGCCGCGCTGCGACAGGCGCTTCATGTAGTGCTCGAACACCGCGACGCCTTCCAGGCCATGGCACTCGGCTTCTTTTTCACACCAGTGCCAGGCGGACTTGTAGCCGGCCTTGTAGAGGATCTCGGCGTAGGCGTCGGCGCCCAGCACTTCCTCGATGCCCATGTGGTTGTTGACGAAGAAGTGACGCGGCACGTACAGCATCGGCAGGGCGTCGGAGGTCCAGACACCGGTTTCGCTGTCGACTTCGATGGGCAGTTGCGGGGCGATCTTGGCCATGTTTCAAAACTCCGGAATTCTTTTGGATTGGTGCATCCGTAGCCGCTGCCGAAGGCTGCGATAAGGCTCGAAGAGCCTTCCGAGGGCCGCAGGAGCGAGTCTCCTTCGGAGCCGATCGCAGCCTTCGGCAGCGGCTACAGGTGTGTGCTGTGGAGGGTTGGCGTTATTCGCCCCAGACGTCCTTGAGGACGTTCACCCAGTTCTCGCCCATGATCTTGCGCACCACACGCTCGGAGTGACCGCGCTTGAGCAGGGTCTCGGTGAGGTTGGGGAACTCGCCCACGGTGCGGATGCCCAGCGGGTTGATGATCTTGCCGAAGTTGGTCAGGCGACGGGCATAGCCCTTGTCGTGGGTCAGGTATTCGAAGAAGTCCTGGCCATGGCCCTGGGTGAAGTCGGTGCCGATGCCGATGGCGTCTTCGCCGACGATGTTCATGGTGTATTCGATGGCCTCGGCGTAGTCGTCGATGGTCGAATCGATGCCCTTGGCCAGGAACGGCGCGAACATGGTCACGCCGACGAAACCGCCGTGGTCGGCGATGAACTTCAGCTCTTCATCGGACTTGTTGCGCGGGTGTTCCTTGAGGCCAGACGGCAGGCAGTGGGAGTAGCAGACCGGCTTTTTCGATTCGAGGATGACTTCCTCGGAGGTCTTGGAGCCGACGTGGGACAGGTCGCACATGACGCCGACGCGGTTCATCTCGGCGACGATCTCGCGACCGAAGCCCGACAGGCCGCCATCGCGCTCGTAGCAGCCGGTGCCCACCAGGTTCTGGGTGTTGTAGCACATCTGCACGATACCCACGCCCAGCTGCTTGAACACCTCGACGTAGCCGATCTGGTCCTCGTAGGCATGGGCATTCTGGAAGCCGAACAGGATGCCGGTCTTGCCCAGTTCCTTGGCCTTGCGGATGTCGGCGGTGGTGCGCACCGGCATCACCAGGTCGCTGTTCTCGCGGATCAGCTTCTGGCTGGAGGCGATGTTGTTGACCGTGGCCTGGAAGCCCTCCCACACCGACACGGTGCAGTTGGCCGCGGTCAGGCCGCCCTTGCGCATGTCTTCGAACAGTTCACGGTTCCACTTGGCAATGATCAGCCCGTCGATAACGATGCTGTCGGCGTGCAATTCGGCTGGGCTCATCAGGCAGTCCCCTTATTGGCAATTCATGCGCCGAATCGTCTGCCGGCGCTTTGGGGTCAGCATATGCCTCGGTGCCCGGGCAGCCGGGTGCAAAAACGACAGGGGAATTGCCGAAAGCGTCAATCCGCGACAAAGGGTCTGCCGGGCGTCCCTTGCACCATCTGTTCTTTGTCATGCGCATGGGCCAGAATCCGCCGCATCACTGGATTAGAGGGGGCTGCGACGCAATGAAATCGATCTTCCTGGCTTTGGCACTGCTGGCGACGGGCGCACAGGCGGCTGAAGAGGCCGACAACTCCCCGTGCGACAGCGTCGAACAGGATCAACAGACTCTGGAATGCGCCACCTTCAACAAAACCACCGCCGAGCAACTGCTGAGCGACAACCTGCAGGGCCTGCTCGAACGCCTGGGCACGCAATACGGCAGCGACAAGGCGCAGCTGGCCGACATCACCGCCAAGGTGCAGAACGCCCAGCAGCTGTGGCAGAAACAGCGCGACGCCGACTGCGCCATCGACACCTTCCCCGCCAAACCCGGCAGCAAGGCCTACGCCATTGCCCAGGCCGATTGCCTGGCGCGCATGAGCGATGAACGGTCGGAGTTTCTTGAGTCGATCGGGCAGGAATAGGCCCGACCGATACCTCTGCGGCAACCGTCATGACGTCATCGCGAGCCAGCTCGCTCCTACAGGCGTTGCGCCATACCTGTAGAGCGAGCTTGCTCGCGAAAATCCCCCGGCCTCCCCTCTCTCCCCGCTGTAACAAGCCATGAGCAATACCCGGACAAGGTTCTCGCCTTGGCCCGCGAGCGAATATAAGCAAAGATTGATTAATCTTATAAAAGGCTTATATTTGTTCATGAACAGCATCCTGTGGACCCGTAAGGCCGTCAAACAACTGCTGCGATTGCACAGCGCCCATCAGGTACAGATCCGCGACGCGGTGACCTTGCTCGGCGACATGCCCGACACCGGCAACGTCAAGGCACTCAGCGGTCACACCCATGCTTACCGCCTGCGAGTGGGCAACTATCGAATCCTGTTCGACTGGGATGGCGCTATCAGAGTGGTCAGTATCCAAGAGGTCAAGAAACGTGACGAACGCACCTACTGACATCCAGATCATCAACGGCACGGACGGCAAGCCGGCGTTCGTGGTGATCCCTTATGCGGACTATGTGGCGCAACGCCAGGAGCCGGACCTGATCCCCCATGACGTGGTCAGCCGCATCGTTGACGGCGCCACGCCAATCCGAGCCTGGCGCGAGCACCTGCACCTGACCCAGGACGAGGTCGCCAAGCGCCTGGGCATTTCCCAGCCGGCCTTCGCCCAGCAGGAAAGCGTCGCCAAGCCCCGCCGCGCCACCCGCGAGAAGATCGCCGCGGCCTTTGGCATTCGCGCCGACCAGCTGGAACTGTAAGCTGCACGCCATTCATCGAGAAAAGGTTTTCCCATGAGCATCTGCGGCATCGAAATCAAAGGCAGCGAAGCCATCTTCGCCCTGGCCACCCTGCAAGACGGCACGGCGCAACACCTGGCCAACGCCTGCAAGAAAATCGCCCTGGACGACGATGACGAAGCCGCCAACGTCAAAGCCTTCGCGGCCCAGGTGGCCGCCTTCGTCCGCGACAACGGCATCAGCCGCATCGCCATTAAGAAACGCAGCAAAAAAGGCGAATTCGCCGGCGGCCCGACCACTTTCAAGATCGAAGGCGTGTTCCAGCTGCTGGACAACTGCGAGGTGACCCTGCTGTCGCCGCAGACCATCAACGCGCAGAACAAGAAGCACAACTTCGACCTGCCGGCGACGCTGAACAAATATCAGCATGAAGCCTACAAAACCGCCTGCGCGGCCCTGCTGAAGAAATAAACCCTGGCTCTGGAGCGAGGCTTGCCCGCGATGTCGGCTTGTCTGACGCTGCGAGTTGCCTGCATCGCGAGCAAGCTTCGCTCCTACAGAATCGGGCAGCTCAAGCCTTCAGGCTTTGGCGCCGGTCTTCCCGCGGGCACTGGGCAAACCGCGCGCGATAGCTGCGGGTGAAATACGAGGGTGATTCGAAGCCGCAGGCGATGCTGACTTCCAGCACGCTCATGTCGGTCTGGCGCAGCAGTTGCCGGGCCTTTTCCAGGCGCAGCCCCAGGTAGAAGTTGCTCGGGGTGTCGTTCAGGTGCAGGCGGAACAGGCGTTCGAGCTGACGCCGGGTGACCTTGATCGACTCGGCCAGCTGCAGGGTGCTCAGGGGCGGCTCGCTGTGCTGTTCCATCTCGCCGATCACCTGCACCAGCTTCTTGTTGCGGATGCCGTAGCGGGTGGCGACTTCCATGCGCTGGTGGTCCTTGCGCGGGCGGATGCGCCCGAGCACGAACTGTTCGCTGACCTGGATCGCCAGCTCCGGGCCGTGGGCCTGGCCGATCAGGTCGAGCATCATGTCGATGGACGCGGTGCCGCCGGCCGAGGTGATGCGCCGTCGGTCGATCTCGAACAGCTCCTGGGTCACGCTGATCTGGGGATAGGACTCCTTGAACGCCTCGATCGCTTCCCAGTGCAGGGTCACGCGGTGGCCTTCGAGCAACCCGGCTTGCGCCAGGACCACGCTGCCGGTATCGATGCCGCCCAGGGTCACGCCCTCCACATCCAGGCGGCGCAACCAGTGCACCAGCGCCGGGGTGACGAACTTCAGCGGCTCGAAGCCGGCCACCACCAGCAGAGTCGCGCCCTTCTTCAACGGCTCCAGCGCCGCGTCGGCGTTGACCGACATGCCGTTGCTCGCCAATACCGCGCCACCATCGGCGCTCAGCACATGCCAGCGATACAGCTCGCCGCGAAAGCGATTGGCCACGCGCAGCGGCTCGATGGCCGAGATGAACCCGATGGCCGAGAAACCCGGCATCAGCAAGAAATAGAAATCCTGGGACATGGAACGCACTCGGATGACGGGCAGCGTGGCCACTGTGATACGCCGTTTCCACGCCGGGTTCAAGACGAAGGTCGCCGCAGTGCAAGAGCCGGTCGCCGCTGTGCGTTTTCAGCGCCCGCCGGCTGCGTAACGTGGCATCACCGGCGCACATAGACGCCGGAACCGACAATAACGACCTGCCGAGGAAACCTTCATGAAACGACTGATCAGCAGTTGCGTCCTTGCACTCAGCGGTACCGTCTTTCTCAGCTCCGGCGCCATGGCCGCCGACGCCGCCAGTTGCCAGAACGTGCGCCTCGGCGTGGTCAACTGGACCGACGTGATCGCCACCAGCGCCATGGCCCAGGTACTGCTCGACGGCCTCGGCTACAAGACCAGGCAGACCAGCGCCTCGCAGCAGATCATTTTCGCCGGCATCCGCGACCAGCGCCTGGACCTGTTCCTCGGCTACTGGAACCCGCTGATGACCCAGACCATCACCCCCTTCATCGAGGCCAAACAGGTCAAGGTGCTGGCCGAGCCCAGCCTCAAGGACGCCCGCGCGACCCTCGCCGTGCCTACCTACCTGGCGGACAAGGGCCTGAAGACCTTCGCCGACATCGCCAGATTCGAGAAGGAACTGGGCGGCAAGATCTACGGCATCGAGCCCGGCTCGGGCGCCAATACCCAGATCAAGGCAATGATCACCAAGAACCAGTTCGGCCTGGGCAAATTCCAGCTGGTCGAATCCAGCGAGGCCGGCATGCTCGCGGCGGTGGATCGCGCCGTGCGACGCAAGGAAGCCGTGGTGTTCTTCGGCTGGGCGCCGCACCCAATGAACGTCAACGTGCAGATGACCTACCTCACCGGCAGCGACGACGCCCTGGGCCCGAACGAAGGCATGGCCACGGTGTGGACCGTCACCGCGCCGACCTACGCCGAGCAGTGCCCGAACGTGAACCGGCTGCTGAGCAACCTGACCTTCAGCGCCGAGGACGAGAGCCGCATGATGCAACCGCTGCTCGACCACAAGGACGCCCTGGAATCGGCCAGGCAATGGCTCGCCGAACATCCGCAGGACAAGGCGCGCTGGCTCGAAGGGGTCACCACCTTCGACGGCAAGCCGGCCGCCGACAACCTGAAACTGACCAGCCAATAACCACCCCGAACTCCCTCTGCGCAGCGCCAAACGGCTGCGCAGCGACCCACCACGCCTGTAAGGAACCCGCACCATGAACCACGACGTCATCATCACCTGCGCACTCACCGGTGCTGGCGACACGACCGCCAAGAGCCCCCACGTGCCGGTCACCCCGAAACAGATTGCCGCCGCCGCGGTGGAAGCGGCCAAGGCCGGCGCCACCGTGGTCCACTGCCACGTGCGCAACCCGGACACCGGCAAGTTCAGCCGCGACGTCGCGCTGTACCGCGAAGTGATGGAGCGCATTCGCGAAGCGGACGTCGACATCATCGTCAACCTCACCGCCGGGATGGGCGGCGACCTGGAGATCGGCGCCGGCGAAAACCCGATGGAGTTCGGCCCCAACACCGACCTGGTCGGCCCGCTGACCCGCCTGGCCCACGTCGAGGAACTGCTGCCGGAAATCTGCACCCTGGACTGCGGCACCCTGAACTTCGGCGACGGCGACACCATTTACGTGTCCACCCCGGCGCAACTGCGCGCCGGCGCCAAGCGCATCCAGGAACTGGGGGTGAAGGCCGAGCTGGAGATCTTCGACACCGGCCACCTGTGGTTCGCCAAGCAGATGATCAAGGAAGGCCTGCTGGACGACCCGCTGTTCCAGCTGTGCCTGGGCATTCCCTGGGGCGCGCCGGCCGACACCACCACCATGAAGGCCATGGTCGACAACCTGCCGGCGGGTGCGGTCTGGGCCGGCTTCGGTATCGGCCGCATGCAGATGCCGATGGCCGCGCAGGCGGTGCTGCTGGGCGGCAACGTGCGGGTCGGCCTGGAGGACAACCTGTGGCTGGACAAGGGCGTACTGGCGACCAACGGCCAGTTGGTGGAGCGCGCCGGCGAGATCCTCAGCCGCCTCGGCGCCCGCGTCCTGACCCCGGCCGAGGGCCGGGCCAGGATGGGCCTGCGCAAGCGCGGCTGACCCGGAAGGCGGTTGCCTGTAGCCGCTGCCGAGCCCGCGAGGCTGCGCACGGCTGCAACGCAGCCGCCACAAGGGCGACCACGAATGACCTGATTTACCGCACCGTCCGGCCTTACGACTGCTGCGCAGCCGCACGCAGCCGCACGCAGCCTCGCGCTGCTCGGCAGCGGCTACAGATGCATTCACTTTTGACTTTCAGGAAATGACCATGAGCTTTATCACCGAGATCAAAACTTTCGCCGCCCTGGGCAGCGGTGTCATCGGCAGCGGCTGGGTATCGCGCGCCCTCGCCCACGGTCTGGACGTGGTGGCCTGGGACCCGGCGCCCGGTGCCGAGGCGGCCCTGCGCAAGCGCGTGGCCAATGCCTGGGGCGCCCTGGAGAAACAGGGCCTGGCACCGGGCGCTGCGCAGGATCGCCTGCGTTTTGTCGCGACCATCGAGGAGTGCGTGAAAGACGCCGACTTCATCCAGGAAAGCGCCCCGGAACGCCTGGAACTGAAACTCGACCTGCACGCCAGGATCAGCGCCGCGGCCAAGCCCAATGCGCTGATCGGCTCCAGCACCTCCGGCCTGCTGCCGAGCGAGTTCTACGAGAGCTCGACCCACCCGGAACGCTGCGTGGTCGGCCACCCGTTCAACCCGGTGTACCTGCTGCCGCTGGTGGAAGTGGTCGGCGGCAAGAACACCGCGCCAGAAGCCGTGCAGGCCGCGATCAAAGTCTATGAATCCCTGGGCATGCGCCCGCTGCATGTGCGCAAGGAAGTCCCGGGCTTTATCGCCGACCGTCTTTTGGAGGCGCTGTGGCGCGAGGCCCTGCACCTGGTCAACGACGGCGTCGCCACCACCGGCGAAATCGACGACGCGATCCGCTTCGGCGCCGGCCTGCGCTGGTCGTTCATGGGCACTTTCCTGACCTACACCCTGGCCGGGGGCGATGCCGGCATGCGGCACTTCATGGCCCAGTTCGGCCCGGCCCTGCAACTGCCGTGGACCTACCTGCCGGCCCCGGAACTGACCGACAAGCTGATCGACGACGTGGTCGAAGGCACCGCCGAGCAGCTCGGCACCCACAGCATTTCGGCGCTGGAGCGCTATCGTGATGACTGCCTGCTCGCCGTGCTCGAAGCGGTTAAAACCACCAAGGCCAAACACGGCATGAGCTTCAGCGAGTAACCCTGACGCCCCCTGTAGCCGCTGCCGCAGGCTGCGATAAGGCTCGAAGAGCCTTCCGCAAGAGCGCGTCTCCTGCGGAGCCGATCGCAGCCTGCGGCAGCGGCTACAGGTTCAGCCCGCCATTTTCGTGAGCCCATGACATGCCCGCACTCACCACCTACACCACCCGCATCAGCCCCGACTGGGTCGATTACAACGGCCACCTGCGGGACGCCTTCTACCTGCTGATTTTCAGCTACGCCACCGACGCCCTGATGGACCGGCTGGGCATGGACAGCAACCACCGCGAAGCCAGCGGCAACTCGCTGTTCACCCTGGAGCTGCACCTCAATTACCTGCATGAAGTGAAGCTCGATACCGAGGTCGAAGTGCACACCCAGATCATCGGCCACGACCGCAAGCGCCTGCACCTGTACCACAGCCTGCACAAGGTCGGTGACAACCTGGAACTGGCCGGCAACGAGCAGATGCTGCTCCACGTCGACCTCGCCGGCCCGCGCTCGGCGCCGTTCAGCGAGCCGGTGCTGAACAGGCTACGAGACATCGCCGCCGGGCAGGCCGACCTCCCCGCCCCCGCCTGGATCGGCCGGGTGATTGCCCTGCCGCCGGAAAAATAACCACCCATAAGAAAGGACCGCACCGTGAATACCTCCACCGCTTTTGCCGACTTCCGCAGTTACCCGTTGATCAGCGCGTTGACCGCCGTACAAGCCCTGGCGGACCGTGTTCAGGTGCAGTGGGCCGACGGTCGTTCGAGCCCCTTTCATCATCAGTGGCTGCGCGACAACTGCCCCTGCGCGCACTGCGTGTACAGCGTGACCCGCGAGCAGGTGCTGGAGATCGTCGACGTCGCCGAAGACCTGGCCCCGGCCGCCAGCCGGATCGACGCCCAGGGCTGCCTGAGCATCGACTGGCAGGACGGCCACCTCAGCCGCTTCGATCCGGGCTGGCTGCGGGCCCACGCCTACGACGATGAAAGCCGCGCCGAGCGCCGCGCGCGTCGCCCGCACAGCCAACTGTGGGACAGTCGGCTGCAACTGCCGGTGTTCGAGTACCAGGCGCTGATGGAGGATTCCCAGGCGCTGCTGCAATGGCTGCTGGCGGTGCGCGATATCGGCCTGACGCAAGTCCGTGGGGTGCCCACCGCACCGGGGTCGCTGGCCCAGGTCGCCAAGCGCATTGCCTTTATTCGCGAGAGCAATTTCGGCGTGTTGTTCAACGTGCAATCCAAGGCCGACGCCGACAGCAACGCCTACACCGCCTTCAACCTGCCGCTGCACACCGACCTGCCGACCCGCGAGCTGCAACCGGGCCTGCAGTTCCTGCATTGCCTGGTGAACGACGCCGAAGGCGGCGAAAGCATCTTTGTCGACGGCTTTGCCATCGCCGACGCCTTGCGCCGCGAAGACCCCCAGGCGTTTCGCGCGCTGTGCGAGATTCCCGTGGAGTTTCGCAACAAGGACCGCCACAGCGACTACCGCTGCCTGGCGCCGGTGATCGCCCTGGGTGCGCTGGGCGAGGTCACGGAGATCCGCATGGCCAACTTCCTGTGCGGGCCGTTCGAGGCCTCGGTGGACGACATGCCCCGGCTCTACCGCGCTTATCGACGTTTTATCGCCATGACCCGCGAGCCGCGCTTTCGCCTGATCCAGCGCCTCAACCCGGGCGAGCTGTGGTGCTTCGACAACCGCCGCACCCTGCACGCGCGCAACGCCTTCGACCCCGCAACCGGCGCGCGGCATTTCCAGGGTTGCTACATCGACCGCGACGAGTTGCTGTCGCGGATCCTGGTGTTGCAGCGCTAGACCGCGTCGCGTCAATCGCGAGCAAGCTCGCTCCTACAGAGGCGATGTCGTACCCAGCATCGTGCTACGACGCGAACCTGTAGGAGCGAGCTTGCTCGCGAAAAAATCTCCCAGGCAGCACCTTTTTCCCAGACAAAAAAAGACCCCGATCAAGCCGTGACAGGATCGGGGCAGAGGAGGTTTTCTGAGGAGCCGACACGAGGGTGACCAAACCTTCGATGACCGAGCTGGAATCCAGTGTGCCCAGTCGCCTTCAAGCCAAGTTAGCCGAAAACGACCTGTTCATAGGCATCCCGGCCATTGCGACAATTCGCCCTTGCCGACTGTCCGGGTGGCTACCAGAATCGGCTCACGACCACGCTCCCTGAACAAGGATAAGAGTCATGATGCACGCGGATCTGATTGACCAGGACGACCTGCTCGGCCAGCTGAGGGCCCTGGGTTTTGAAATGCCGGCCGGCGCCACGGCCGACCAGGCCTGCGAGTGTGCGGTGCGCGGCTTGAGCGATGCCCGGGCCAAGGCCCTCAAGGGCATGGTCGAGCAGATGCTGACCGGCAATGCCACCATCCTGCCAGCCGTGCGCCAGGCTATCGACAAACAACTGTTGCCGGCCCTGGCCCAATTCCAGAACAGCCGCGCCTGAGCCTTCGCCGGGCGCGGATCGCGGAGTAGAGTGCGGTGCCTGCAAGCCAAGGAGCCGCCCCCATGATTCGAATCGAACCCTGCCAGTCAGCCCATCAAGCGGGCTGGCTGTCATTGCGCCAGGCGCTGTGGCCCGACTGTCCGGCCGAGGAACACCGGGACGAAATCGCCCGCTTGCTGGACGACCCGCGGCGTTATATCAACCTGCTCGCTTATACCGCCGATGGGCAGCCAGTAGGGTTGGCCGAGGCTTCGTTGCGCCACGACTACGTGAACGGCACCGAGCATTCGCCGGTGGTGTTTCTGGAGGGGTTGTACGTCAGCGCCGAACAGCGGCGCCAGGGCATTGCCGAACGACTGGTCGATGCCGTCGCCCAATGGGGACGGGATCAGGGCTGCGTGGAAATGGCTTCGGATACCGGCCTGGAAAACCTGGTGAGCCAGACCGTGCACAAAGCGCTCGGTTTCGAGGAAACCGAGCGCGTCGTGTACTTCAGGAAAAGCCTGTGATTACAGCCTGACGCTGGCGAAGGTCGATTCGTTGCGCGCCTGGCTCAGCGAGGACATCGGGCCAGCCAGCACCAGCGCCTGCGGAATCGGCATCATCGCCACCTGTTGGGCGGTGTTGGAGCCCACGCGTTCGTCACGCGGTGGAATGCCGAAGTACTCGCGGTAGCACTTGGAGAAGTGCGGCGTGGAGACAAAACCGCAGACCGAAGCCACTTCGATGATCGACATCGGCGTCTGCTTGAGCAGCTGGCGGGCGCGGATCAGGCGCAGCTTCAGGTAGTAGCGCGATGGCGAGCAGTGCAGGTATTTCTGGAACAGCCGCTCCAGCTGGCGACGGGATACCGAAACGTAGACCGCCAGTTCGTCGAGGTCGATCGGCTCTTCCAGGTTGGCTTCCATCAGCGCGACGATTTCCTGCAGTTTCGGCTGGTTGGTGCCGAGCATGTGCTTGAGCGGCACGCGCTGGTGATCCTGCTCGTTGCGGATACGTTCGTAGACGAACATTTCCGAGATCGCCGCCGACAGTTCACGGCCGTGATCGCGGCTGATCAGGTGCAGCATCATGTCCAACGGCGCGGTGCCGCCGGAACTGGTGAAGCGATTGCGGTCGAGGGTGAACAGGCGGGTGCTCATGGCCACCCGCGGGAAGGCTTCCTGCATCGAGGCCAGGCATTCCCAGTGCACGCTGCAATCGAAGCCGTCGAGCAGGCCGGCGCAGGCCAGGGCCCAGCTGCCGGTGCAGACCGCGCCGAGGCGACGGGACTGGCGCGCCTGGCTTTGCAGCCAGGACACATGTTCGCGGGTCACGGTGCGCTGAATGCCGATGCCGCCGCAGACGATCACGGTGTCCAGGGCCGGGGCTTTGTGCATGGAGGCGTCGGGGGTGATCTGCAGGCCATCACTGGCCCAGACCTGGCCGCCGTCGACGCTGAGGGTGGTCCAGCGATATAGCTCGCGGCCGGACAACTGGTTGGCCATGCGCAGCGGCTCGACCGCGGACGCCAGGGAAATCAGCGTGAAATTGTCCAGCAGCAAAAAGCCGATGGATTGAGGCGCACGGTTCTGGGGTTGAGCCCCGGAGTTGAACGTCGTCATCGCGGTATCTCCTCACACAAAGCAGGTGATGGCCTCAGGCGGAGGCTCTTGTTATTGCCATCATTCTCACGCGGGAGACGGGCTTTGTGATGACAGAGCAATTGCCATGCCTAAAATTGAATGGCCATTCAATAACTCCTGAAAACGACGTCGCGATGCGTCTATATAAGCCGTGCGCAATGTGCGGGTTATCAGTGCCGAATCGGCCGTGGAGGGCCCTGGGCCGGTGGCTGTGAGCAAATCGGTAGCACTTGTGGGAACGGCGAGAAACGTCCCGGGAAAAGAGTGTCACCGCAAGCACAGATGGGCGCTCAGCCGAGGTCAGCGAAAAACCTGACCGATGGGCCTTGGGACTTACCTGTTTGCGACGCTCCAAAAGGTGGCGTGGGCGTCGCGAGGTGTTCAATTTATGAGCAGAACCCGGCTGACCTGACGGATGAATTCTACTTGTGGTTGGCGGTAAAAAGCCTGACTTCATCGCGAGCAAGCTCGCCCCTACAGGAGAACGCAGCACCTTGTAGGAGCGAGCTTGCCCGCGATGGACTGCGCAGCAGTCCCGCTGTTAAAGCATCAACACTCCACAGCGCTGACCGCCAAGCCACCGCGGGATGTCTCCTTGTATTTGTCGTGCATGTCGGCGCCGGTATCGCGCATGGTGCGGATCACCCGGTCCAGGGAAATGAAGTGCTGGCCGTCGCCGCGCAGGGCCATTTGCGCGGCGTTGATGGCCTTCACCGCGGCAATCGCGTTGCGCTCGATGCACGGCACCTGTACCAGGCCGCCGACCGGGTCGCAGGTCAGGCCAAGGTTATGCTCCAGGCCGATTTCCGCGGCGTTGCACAGTTGCTCCGGCGACGCCCCGAGAATCTCCGCCAGACCAGCGGCGGCCATGGCGCAGGCCGAGCCCACCTCGCCCTGGCAGCCGACTTCGGCGCCGGAGATCGAGGCGTTTTTCTTGCAGAGGATGCCCACCGCCGCCGCGCCGAGGAAAAAGTCCACCACGTTGGCGTCGGTGACGTCCTCGCTGAAGCGCATGAAGTAATGCAGCACCGCCGGGATGATCCCCGCCGCGCCGTTGGTCGGCGCCGTCACCATGCGTCCGCCGGCGGCGTTTTCCTCGTTCACCGCCAGGGCGAACAGGTTGACCCACTCCATGGCGCTCAGGGTCGAGCCGATCACATTGGGTTTGTTCAATTCCTGCAGGCTGCGGTGCAGCTTGGCCGCGCGGCGCCGCACATTGAGCCCGCCGGGCAGGATGCCTTCGTGTTTCAGGCCCTGCTCGACGCAATCCTGCATGGCCTGCCAGAGCTTCATCAGGCCGGCGCGGATCTCCTCCTCTGAACGCCAGACCTTCTCGTTGGCCATCATCAGTTCGGCCACCCGCAGGTTGTGCTTCTGGCACAGGCTCAGCAGTTCCACGGCGCTGGAGAAGTCATAGGGCAATTCGGTGCGATCCAGGTCCACCACGCCGCTGCTGGCCTGGGCCTCGTCGACGACAAAACCGCCGCCCACGGAATAATAGGTATCGCGGTGCAGCTCCCCGGACTCGCCTTCGGCCACCAGGGTCATGGCGTTGGGATGGAACGGCAGGTTCTCGTCGATCAGCAGCATGTCGCGCGCCCAGACGAAGGGAATCGGCAGGCGGTTGTCGAGCAGCAGGGTATTGGTTTCGCGCAGGGTCTCAATGCGACAGCCGATCTGCGACGGATCGATCGCATCCGGCCATTCGCCCATCAGCCCCATGATCACCGCGTTGTCGCTGCCGTGGCCGATGCCGGTGGCCGACAGCGAACCGTAGAGCCGTACCTCGATGCGGCGCACCTGCTCCAGCAGGTCTTTCTCGCGCAGGGCCTGGACGAACAGCGCCGCGGCACGCATGGGCCCGACGGTGTGAGAACTGGAGGGGCCGATGCCGATTTTGAACAGATCGAAAACACTGATAGCCATGACTGCGAAACTCCTCGATGAGCACACGCCGGGCGCCAAAACGCCCGGTGGCGAAGCTGCTACGCTCAAGCAGTAATCCGCCGAGATACGCGCATCATCAGGCTTTTGCAGTGTCGTTCGACGTCTCACACCGACTCACTCATGCCCACCAACGCCGTGGCCCGCCGACCTCCGGTTTCGGCCGTTTTTTTGCGGTTCAGATGGGCAAAAAGTGCTGAAAAAAGCTGTAAGCGACCTCACCGACACTGGATGCGACCCTCCCTGTACTGGATACGACGCACCCTGTAGGCGTCAGATTTTCACTGGTACATGATCAGTCTCGACTCGATTGCAAGGCACTGTGGTAGAGCTGTCCCACTCGCCCCAACCGCAACACTTATAAGTGCGGTCAGATACACCGCCAGAAAACACCCAGGAGTCCACCCCATGAAAGGTTCCCCGTCGTTGTTGTTGTTGGCCGCCATGCTGAGTCTGCCGCTTCTGGCGCACGCCGCAGAACCGGCGCAATGCAGCACCGTAAACTTCTCCGATGTCGGCTGGACCGACATCACCGTCACCACCGCGACCACCAGCGTCGTTCTCGATGCCCTTGGCTACAAGACCAAGACCACGATGATTTCCGTGCCGGTGACCTACAAGTCCCTGGCCGATGGCAAGAACATGGATGTGTTCCTCGGTAACTGGATGCCGACCATGGAAAACGACATCAAGCCCTACCGCGATGCCGGCACCGTGGAAACCATCCGCGCCAACCTGGAGAATGCCAAGTACACCCTGGCGGTCCCGGAAGAGCTGTACAACAAGGGCCTGAAGGATTTCGCCGACATCGCCAAGTTCAAGAAAGAACTGGACGGCAAGATCTACGGCATCGAGCCGGGTAACGACGGCAACCGCATGATCCAGAGCATGATCGACAAGAACGCCTTCGGCCTCAAGGACGCCGGCTTCAAGGTGGTCGAGTCCAGCGAGGCGGGCATGCTGTCCCAGGTCGAGCGTGCGCAACGGCGCAGCACCGCGGTGGTGTTCCTGGGCTGGGAACCGCACCCGATGAACACCCGTTTCAAGATGAAGTACCTGACCGGCGGCGACGAGTTCTTCGGCCCCAACTACGGCCAGGCGACCATCTACACCAACACCCGCAAGGGCTACGCCGAGGAATGCAGCAACGTTGGTCAGTTGCTGAAGAATCTGTCGTTCACCCTGAACATGGAAAGCACCCTGATGGGTAACGTCCTGGACGACAAGATGAAGCCCGAGGCGGCCGCCAAGGCCTGGCTGAAGAAAAACCCCGAGGTACTCGATACCTGGCTCGCTGGCGTGACCACCATTGACGGAAAACCTGGCCTGGAGGCCGTGAAAGCCAAGCTTGCACAGTAAGTCGCTTATGCCGGGTGGGGTCGCCCGCCCGGGCTGTTTATTCCTTGCATGCGGACGTTCAATACCATGCTCATTGATCAGAAAATCCCTTTAGGCCAGTACATCGCTGCCTTCGTCGAATGGTTGACGCAACATGGCGCCAACACATTCGATGCGATCGCATCGACCCTGGAAACGATGATCCACGGCGTGACGTTTGCGCTGACCTGGTTCAACCCACTGGCCTTGATCGGCCTGATTGCCTTGCTGGCGCACATCATTCAACGCAAATGGGGCCTGACGGCCTTCGTCGTGCTGTCCTTCCTGCTGATTCTCAATCTGGGTTACTGGCAGGAAACCATGGAAACCCTGGCCCAGGTGCTGTTCGCCACCCTGGTCTGCGTGCTCATTGGCGTGCCGTTGGGCATCGTCGCCGCGCACAAGCCGATGTTCTACACCATGATGCGTCCGGTGCTCGATCTGATGCAGACCGTGCCGACCTTCGTTTACCTCATTCCTACCCTGACCCTGTTCGGTCTGGGCGTGGTACCAGGCCTGATTTCCACGGTGGTGTTCGCCATTGCCGCGCCGATCCGCCTGACCTACCTGGGCATCCGCGATGTACCACAAGAGTTGATGGACGCCGGCAAGGCCTTTGGCTGCTCCCGCCGTCAACTGTTGTCGCGTATCGAGCTGCCCCATGCCATGCCGAGCATCGCCGCCGGCATCACCCAGTGCATCATGCTGTCGTTGTCGATGGTGGTGATCGCGGCCCTGGTGGGCGCCGATGGCCTGGGCAAACCCGTGGTCAACGCACTGAACACCGCCGATATCGCCCTGGGCTTCGAAGCAGGCCTGGCAATCGTACTGCTGGCGATCATGCTCGACCGTATCTGCAAACAACCCGAAGCCAAAGTAGGGGGTGACGCATGAGCATAATCCGCTTCGATAACGTCGACGTTATCTTCTCCAAGGATCCACGCGAGGCGCTCAAGCTGCTGGATCAGGGCATGACCCGCAACGAGATCCTGAAAAAGACCGGCCAGATCGTCGGTGTGGAAAAGGCCAGCCTGGACATCGAGAAAGGCGAAATCTGCGTGCTGATGGGCCTCTCCGGCTCCGGCAAGTCGAGCCTGCTGCGCTGCATCAACGGCCTCAACACCGTGAGCCGCGGCAAGCTGTTCGTCGAGCATGACGGCAAGCAGATCGACATCGCCTCCTGCACCCCGGCGGAACTGAAGATGATGCGCACCAAGCGCATCGCCATGGTGTTCCAGAAGTTCGCCCTGATGCCCTGGCTGACCGTTCGCGAGAACATCAGCTTCGGTCTGGAAATGCAGGGCCGGCCGGAAAAGGAACGGCGCAAGCTGGTGGACGAGAAACTCGAGCTGGTGGGCCTGACCCAGTGGCGCAACAAGAAGCCCGACGAGCTGTCCGGCGGCATGCAGCAGCGTGTCGGCCTGGCCCGCGCCCTGGCGATGGACGCCGACATCCTGCTGATGGACGAACCCTTCTCCGCCCTCGACCCGCTGATCCGCCAGGGCCTGCAGGACGAACTGCTGGAGCTGCAACGCAAGCTGAGCAAGACCATCGTGTTCGTCAGCCATGACCTCGACGAGGCCCTGAAACTGGGCAGCCGCATCGCCATCATGAAAGACGGCCGGATCATCCAGTACAGCAAGCCGGAAGAAATCGTGCTGAACCCGGCGGACGACTATGTGCGCACCTTCGTCGCCCATACCAACCCGCTCAACGTGCTCTGCGGTCGCAGCCTGATGCGCACCCTGGACAACTGCAAACGCATCAACGGCTCGGTGTGCCTGGACCCGGGTGGCGACTCCTGGCTCGACCTGGCCGAGGGCAACACCATCAAGGGCGCACGCCAGAACGGCGCCAGCCTCGACCTGCAGAACTGGATCCCGGGCCAGGCGGTGGAAGGCCTGGGCCGCAAGCCGACCCTGGTCGACTCCAATATCGGCATGCGCGACGCCCTGCAGATCCGCTACCAGACCGGCAACAAGCTGGTGCTGCACGACAACAACAAGGTGGTGGGGATCCTCGGCGACAGCGAGCTCTACCACGCGCTGCTCGGCAAGAACCTGGGGTAACAGCGACACGCAGACAAAAACGCCGCGACATCGATCGCGGCGTTTTTGTTTTATCGGGAATAAAGAGTGCAGGTTTGCTCCCTGTTGCGGGAGCGGGTGTTGCGCTGGGTCAGGGATGGCGCTTCGCGAGCAAGCTCGCTCCTACAGGTCAAATGCAATCCTTGTAGGAGCGAGCTTGCTCGCGATACAGGCGACACGGTGTAACAGGGCTACACCGCGCCTCTCACGTCTTAGCTGTAGACCCGGCCAAGGAGCTGCCGATGGCTTTCGAACTGGTCGAGCACATCACGGGTGATCTGCTCCTGCGTGAAGCCCATCAAGTCGTATTCCTGACTGCCGTTGTGCAGGTAGACCTCGGCGCGGTAGTAGCGCGCACGCTCTTCGGGCGCATCGGCCGATTCGCTCGGCGCCGCCAGGTAGCCGTCCAGGCTCACTTCATAGACAAAAGGGTTGCCCTCTTCCATCTCGATCCGCACGCCCATGCAACGCTTGGACTTGCCCAGCAGGGTTTGCACATCCAGGCCCTGGTTGCGCAGCTGGGTCGCGGCCTCTTCCAGCGCCGGCGTCACGTGCTTGTCCATGAAACGCTGGACCACCGCCTGGGTCGGCTGCAGGTCAAGCTGGGTCAGGCGCTCGCTGAAACCACGACGGCCACGGGCCGCCAGTTCCGCCTGCTCCTGTTCGATCTGCGTGTCCTGGCGCATGGCCTTGTGCAGGCCGAACATAAAGCACACCAGCACCACCGAGAACGGCAGGCCGGCCAGCACCACCATGGTCTGCATGGCTTCGAAGTTACCAGCGAACAGCAGACCGACGGTCACCAGGGTGATCACCACCGACCAGAAGATCCGCAGCCAGTGCGGGGCGTCTTCATCGACGTTGCCGCCCTTGCAGGACAGGTTGGCCATCATCACCGCGCCGGAGTCGGCCGGGGTCAGGAACAGCACGAAGCCGACGAAAATCGACACGCCGATGACAATCTTCGACGCCGGGTAATGATCCAGCAGCTGGTAGATCGCCATGGACGGCTGTTCCAGCGCCGTCTTGCCGAGTTCCACCGCGCCATGGTTCATCACCAGGTCCAGGGCCGAGTTACCGAACACCGACAGCCAGGCCAGGGTGAAGCCCAGCGGAATCAGCAGCACGCCCGCCACCAGCTCGCGCACGGTACGGCCACGGGAAATACGCGCGATGAACATGCCCACGAATGGCGCCCAGGAAATCCACCAGGCCCAGTAGAACAGGGTCCACAGGCCCAGCCAGCGGTCGGACTTGGCGCTGTCGCCTTCGTACACATAGAGGTCGAAGGTCTTGAGCACCACACCGTTGAGGTAATCGCCGACGTTTTGCACGAAACCGTTAAGCAGGTGCAGGGTCGGACCAAACAGCAGCACGAAGATCAGCAGGCCGCTGAACAACACGATGTTCAGGTTGGACAGGCGGCGGATGCCGTTTTCCACACCCGATACCGCGGCAATGGTGGCCACGGTGCTCATGACGATGATCACGATCAGCAGGTTGGTGTTGCTGTGTTCCATGCCGAACAGGTTTTCCAGGCCGGAAGACACCTGCATCGAGCCGATGCCCAGGTTGGTCACCAGGCCCAGCAGGGTCACGAACATGCCGAAACCGTCCACCGCGTGGCCGGCCGCGCCTTTGACCCAGCGCTCGCCCACCAGCGGGTAAAGCGCCGATCGCAGCGCCAGCGGCTGGTTGTGGCGGTAGGCAAAGTAGGCCACGGCCAGGCCGACCAGGGCATAGATCGCCCAGCCGTGCAGGCCCCAGTGCAGGAACGTCAGCTGCAGCGCCGAACGCGCAGCCTGGTTGCTGCCCGGTACACCTTCAGGCGGATTGAAGTAGTGGTCCAGCGGTTCGGAGGCGCCGAAGTACAGCAGCGAAATGCCGATACCGGACGAAAACAGCATGCCGGCCCAGGCGCCATAGCTGAAATCCGGAGTGTCTTGCTTGGTTCCCAGCTTGAGTTTGCCGTAGGAGGAAAACGCCAGGCCGACGACGAAGACCAGGTAGGCGGCGATCACCACCATGTAGTACCAGCCGAAGCTGCGGGACAACCAGGCCTGGGCAATGCCGAGCAGTCTGCCGGCCTCTTGCGGGGCGATGATCAGAATGGCGGTCAGCAACAGGATCAGCGCGGTAGAGGTGTAGAACACCCAACCGTTGACCCGCACCTTTTCCGGTGGGGTCTTTATAAGAGAGGCAGAACTCATGGCACAGATGCTCCAGGCAGTGCGAGAGAAGAACACAAGGCAACACGGCACCCGACCAATCGGTTAGTTGGCAGCCGACCGACGGGTGATATAAAGACACCCCGAAAAAAGCCCGAACCCGCAGGGGTTGCGTTGAGAACCAGCGTCGAAGGCCTTGTGCAAACGTGCAGTTCGTCACCTGGCCTTAAGCGTCTTGCCCATTCAACACATCCGTCCTCACTGGTTCACGCCATGCCCCGCTTGGGTTTCAGGCTTTTTCGGAGGTCGCTTTTCCGCCATCTACACGCAGGAAGGACCTGGAGGCAGCGACGATTTGTCGCAGATCTTATTCTTTGTTGATTGAACGTTCAATCAAAACAAAATAGACTGGCCCTCACGCCGGTAGCCGTTTCACGACTGCCAGCAGGCCTAAGGAGATGTGCAAGATGCCCAAGGTCGGTATGCAACCCATACGCCGCCAGCAGTTGATCGAAGCCACGTTGCTGGCGGTCGATCAGGTCGGGATGGGGGACGCCAGCATTGCGCTGATCGCCCGTTTGGCCGGTGTCTCGAACGGCATCATCAGTCATTACTTTCAGGACAAGAACGGCCTGATCGCCGCCACGGCGCAGTATCTGATGAGTGTCCTCAGCGAGAACGTCACCGCGCGCCGTCAGGCGCTGGAGGACAGCAGCCCGCGGGCGCACCTCCAGGTGATCATCGAAGGCAACTTCGACGCCAGCCAGGTCAATGGCCCGGCAATGAAAACCTGGCTGGCCTTCTGGGCCACCAGCATGCACCACCCGTCTTTGCACAGGTTGCAGCGGATCAACGATCACCGCCTGTATTCCAACCTGTGCTGCCAGTTTCGCCGCGTCCTGCCGCTGGATGATGCACGCAGCGCAGCGCGAGGCCTGGCAGCCCTGATCGACGGTTTGTGGTTGCGCGGCGCGCTGTCGGGAGACTCTTTCGACACCGAGCAGGCGCACCGGATCGCTTACGAATACATGGATTTCCAACTGGCTAAGCAGGAGCGCTAGAGCACATTACAAGACGCTCGGCCCCCTGAACTGCCACTGACCAGCGCGCCCAGGCTACACGGCACGCCCAGTGGTGAACGCCAACCACTTATGCACTTGCGAGGACTATCAACATGGCCCGTTTCGAACTGCAAAAACTCTACATTGACGGCGGCTACACCGACGCCGGCAGCGACGCCACCTTCGATGCCATCAATCCGGCCAACGGTGAAGTCCTCGCTCAAGTGCAACGTGCGACCAAGGAAGACGTGGAACGCGCAGTGGTCAGCGCCGAGAAAGGCCAGAAGATCTGGGCCGCGATGACCGCCATGGAGCGTTCGCGCATCCTGCGTCGCGCCGTGGACATCCTGCGCGAGCGCAACGATGAACTGGCTGCCCTGGAAACCCTGGACACCGGCAAGGCCTACTCCGAAACCAAGTATGTCGACATCGTCACCGGCGCCGACGTGCTGGAATACTACGCGGGCCTGGTACCGGCCATCGAAGGCGAGCAGATCCCGCTGCGCACCACTTCGTTCGTCTACACCCGTCGCGAGCCGCTGGGCGTCGTGGCCGGTATCGGCGCGTGGAACTACCCGATCCAGATCGCCCTGTGGAAATCCGCGCCAGCCCTGGCGGCCGGTAACGCGATGATCTTCAAGCCAAGCGAAGTCACTTCGCTGACCACCCTGAAACTCGCCGAGATCTACACCGAAGCCGGCGTTCCGGCTGGCGTGTTCAACGTCCTGACCGGTAGCGGCCGCGAAGTCGGCACCTGGCTGACCGAACACCCGCGCATCGAGAAAGTCTCCTTCACCGGCGGCACCGACACCGGCAAGAAGGTCATGGCCAGCGCTTCCAGCTCCTCGCTGAAAGACGTGACCATGGAACTGGGCGGCAAGTCGCCGCTGATCATCTTCGACGACGCCGACCTGGATCGCGCCGCCGACACCGCGATGATGGCCAACTTCTACAGCTCCGGTCAGGTCTGCACCAACGGTACCCGCGTCTTCGTACCGAGCCACCTGAAAGCCGCTTTCGAAGCCAAGATCGTCGAGCGCGTCGCGCGCATTCGCGTTGGCAACCCGGAAGACGAAAACACCAACTTCGGCCCGCTGGTCAGCTTCGCCCACATGGAAAGCGTGCTGGGCTACATCGCCAAGGGCAAGGAAGAAGGTGCTCGCCTGCTGTGCGGCGGCGAACGCCTGACCGACGGCGCATTCGCCAAAGGTGCTTTCGTGGCGCCGACCGTGTTCACCGACTGCACCGACGAGATGACCATCGTTCGCGAAGAAATCTTCGGCCCGGTGATGAGCATCCTGACCTACGAAACCGAAGAAGAAGTGATCCGTCGCGCCAACGACACCGACTTCGGCCTGGCCGCCGGTGTGGTAACCCGTGACCTGAACCGCGCGCACCGCGTGATTCATCAGCTCGAAGCCGGTATCTGCTGGATCAACGCCTGGGGCGAATCCGACGCCAAGATGCCGGTCGGCGGCTACAAGCAGTCGGGTGTTGGCCGTGAGAACGGCATCAGCTCGCTGAATAACTTCACCCGCATCAAATCGGTACAGGTCGAGCTGGGCGACTACGCCTCGGTGTTCTAAGACACCCAGCCTGAACGACAAACCCTGTAGCCGCTGCCCCGCTTGCGAGGCTGCGACAAGGCCCGTAGGGCCTTCGAGAGCCTCAGAGCGCGTCCCGTTCCGGGCCGATCGCAGCCTTCGGCAGCGGCTACAGGTTTATTGATCGTCCGATCCGACCCATCTCAAAGAGGGTGCATTCAATGTCCCAAGAATACGATTACATCATCATTGGTGCCGGCTCCGCCGGTAACACCCTGGCGACCCGTCTGACTGAAGACGAAGGCGTCACCGTGCTGCTGCTCGAAGCCGGCGGCCCGGACTACCGTTTCGACTTCCGCACGCAGATGCCGGCCGCCCTGGCGTTCCCGCTGCAAGGCCGTCGCTACAACTGGGCCTACGAAACCGACCCGGAGCCACACATGAACGGTCGCCGGATGGAATGCGGCCGCGGCAAGGGCCTGGGCGGCTCCTCGCTGATCAACGGCATGTGCTACATCCGTGGCAACGCCATGGACTACGACGGCTGGGCAAAACTGCCAGGCCTGGAAGACTGGACCTACCTGGACTGCCTGCCGTACTTCCGTAAAGCCGAAACCCGCGACATCGGCCCGAACGACTACCACGGCGGCGACGGCCCGGTCAGCGTGACCACGCCAAAAGCCGGCAACAACCCGCTGTTCCACGCCATGGTCGAAGCCGGCGTGCAAGCCGGTTACCCGCGTACCGAAGACCTCAACGGCTACCAGCAGGAAGGTTTCGGCCCGATGGACCGTACCGTGACGCCTAAAGGCCGTCGCGCCAGTACCGCCCGCGGTTACCTCGACGTGGCGAAAAAGCGTTCGACCCTGAGCATCGTCACCCACGCCCTGACCGACAAGATCCTGTTCGAAGGCAAGCGTGCCGTTGGCGTGCGTTACCTGGTCGGTTCCGCCGAAGAGCGCGTCGAAGCCCGTGCCCGCAAGGAAGTGCTGCTGTGCTCCGGCGCCATCGCCTCGCCACAGATCCTGCAACGTTCCGGCGTCGGCCCGGCCAAGCTCCTGGAAAGCCTGGACATCCCGGTGGTCCACGACCTGCCGGGCGTTGGTGAAAACCTGCAAGACCACCTGGAGCTGTACCTGCAGTACGCCTGCACCCAGCCGGTCTCGCTGTACCCGTCGCTGCTCTGGTACAACCAGCCGGCCATCGGTGCCGAGTGGCTGTTCAACGGCACCGGCATCGGCGCCAGCAACCAGTTCGAAGCCGGCGGTTTCATCCGCACTCGCGAAGAGTTCGAATGGCCGAACATCCAGTACCACTTCCTGCCGGTGGCGATTAACTACAACGGCAGCAACGGTGTGAAAGAACACGGCTTCCAGGCACACATGGGCTCCATGCGTTCGCCAAGCCGCGGCCGGATCCAGCTCAAGTCGAAGAACCCGCGCGACTACCCGAGCATCCTCTTCAACTACATGGCCACCGAGCAGGACTGGCAGGAATTCCGCGACGGCATCCGCCTGACCCGGGAAATCATGCAACAGCCGGCGCTGGACGCCTTCCGCGGCCGCGAAATCAGCCCGGGCATCGAAGTGCAGACCGACGAGCAGCTGGATAAATTCATCCGCGAGCACGCCGAAACCGCGTTCCACCCATCCTGCTCGTGCAAGATGGGCACCGACGAAATGGCCGTGGTCGATGGCCAGGGTCGTGTGCATGGCATGCAGGGTCTACGCGTGGTCGATGCCTCGATCATGCCGATCATCACCACCGGCAACCTGAACGCGCCGACGATCATGATGGCCGAGAAAATCGCCGACAAGATCCGTGGCCGCCAGCCACTGCCGCGCAGCAAGGCCGCCTACTACGTGGCGGGCGATGCTCCGGTACGTGGCAAGCCGGTACGTGAAGTGAGCGCTACCGCGCAGTAACTCCGAACGGCGCCGATCGCAACGATCGGCGCCTTTTTGCTGTGTCCGGCCTGTAGCCGCTGCCGCAGGTTCGGGCCGCGTTCGGACGATCGGCGGCGCAGCCGACGTAAACCAGCCACCATGATTCACCAGGCAAGAACCCGATTGCCGAATCACAGCCCTTGGCCACAACTACAGTTCTCCAACATTTCCCTGCCCCTCCCTGCTTGATACCGCCCACCGCACGGGCCTAATCTAGGCGCTCGCAGCATTCCCCAGCACCTTTTCCGACCTGGCTTCACAGCCCTTCGGGCTTTATCGCGAGCAATCGAACGTCGACCGGCCGCTCCTACAGAAAAAACCTGGCCCGACGCCCGCTTGCTCTCGATAAGGCCTGCAACAGCCAGACTGTTCACATGGAGGTTCCTCAGATGTTCGATTTCCACCCCCAGCTCAAGCAGCGCTTCGCTGCCTTGCGCACGGGCGCCGAATTCTTTTCCCTGCGCTACGTGCGCGAATCCGGCCAGTACCTGTCGGTGCGCAAGAACGTCGCGGAGCCGCCGAGCCTGAGCCGCGACGAAGGCGCGATGCTCACCGTGCGAGTCAATGGCGTCGAGGCTTACGCCGCCACCAACGACCTGTCGCAAAGCGGCCTGCAGGCCGCGCTGCAACGCGCCGAGCAACAAGCCCGGCTGATCGCCGCCCACGCCCTGCTCGACCTGCGCGAACAGTCGGTATCCAGCGACCGCGGCGACTACTTCTCGCCCAATCTCGACCAGCCCTTTCCCTCCCTGAGCGACTGCTACCAGTTGCTCGGCGACGAATCCGCGGCCGTGCCCAAGGACGAGCGCCTGGTGAACTGGCAGGTCAGCCTCGGCCTCACCCAGGTCGAGCAGATCTACCTCAACAGCGCCGGCGCCGAACTGCGCCAGGCCCAGCGCTTCGTCTACCCGGGCATGGACGTCACCGCCTACGACGGCAGCGACAGCCAGACCCGCAGCCTGGGCCGCGAGAACTTCGGCCAGCAGGGCGGCGCCGACGTGATCAGCCGTTGCGGGCTGATCGGCGCCGGGGCCCAGGTCGCCGACCAGGCGCTGCAATTGCTGCTGGCGCCCAATACGCCGCAGGGCCCGCGCGACCTGTTGCTGATGCCGGACCAGATGATGCTGCAGATCCACGAATCCATCGGCCACCCGCTGGAGCTGGACCGCATCCTCGGCGATGAGCGCAACTACGCCGGCACCAGCTTCGTGAAAAGCAGCGACTTCGGCAGCCTGCAATATGGCTCCAGCCTGCTCAACGTGACCTTCGACCCGGACATTCCCGAGCAGTTGGCCAGCTACGGCCATGACGACGACGGCACGCCCGCCAGCAAGCAGTTCCTGATCAGGCAAGGCCTGCTGCTGCGCCCGCTGGGCGGCGCGCTCTCGCAATTTCGCGCCGGCCTCGACGGCGTGGCCAACAGCCGCGCCTGCAGCTGGAACCGCCCGCCCATCGACCGCATGGCCAACCTTAATATCGAACCCGGCGACCAGCCGCTGGAGAAGCTGATCGGCGGTATCGAGAACGGCATCCTGATGTCCACCAACCGTTCCTGGTCCATCGACGATGCGCGCAACAAGTTCCAGTTCGGCTGTGAATGGGGCCAGTTGATCGAGAACGGCGAACTCAAGGGCGTGGTGAAAAACCCCAACTACCGGGCGATTTCCGCGCATTTCTGGAAAAACCTCAGCGCCGTCGGCGACGCCAGCACCTTCAAGGTCCTGGGCACGCCGAACTGCGGCAAGGGCGAACCGAACCAGGTGATCCGCGTCGGCCATGCCTCGCCGGCCTGTGTGTTCAGCCATGTCGATGTATTTGGAGGAGATGCCTGATGAGTACGTCCCTGAATCAGGCCGAGCAGTTCAAGGCCTTGGTGGACTGGCTGCGCGATGCCGTGCGCGAGCCCGAGCAGTTCACCCTGAGCTACGCCGCCGAGTCTTCGCAGTTCATCCGCTTCAACCACGCCAAGGTGCGCCAGGCCGGGCAAGTGCAGCAGGCCAGCCTCGGCTTCAAGCTGATCGACGACGGGCGCCATGCCGACCTCGAGATTACCCTCGCCGGCGATCCGCAGGTCGATGTCCAGCGCCTGGCCGAAGGCCTGCAACAATTGCGCGAGACCCTGCCGCTGCTGCCCCGGGACCCGTACCTGCTGCTCAACCCCGATGCCTGGAACACCCACAATGTGCAGGAGCACCCGCTGCCCAGCAGCGAGCAGGTAGTGGCCGAAATCGGCCAGGCCGCCGCCGGGCTGGACCTGGTGGGGTTCTATGCGGCCGGCCCGATCAGCCGGGGTTTTGCCAGTTCCTCGGGAGCCTTTGGCTGGCACCAGGCCAACAGCTTCAACTTCGACTTCAGCCTGTTCCACGAGAATGGCCAGGCCGTCAAAGCCAGCTACGCCGGGCATGAATGGAGCAGCCTGGGCTTCGCCCAGCGCTTCCAGCAGGCCCGGGAACAGCTGGCGTTTCTCGGACGACCGCTGCGCACCCTGGCGCCCGGGCACTATCGCGCCTACCTGGCGCCGGCGGCCCTGGAAGAAATCATGGGCATGCTGAGCTGGGGCGGTTTTTCCGCGCAGTCCATCGCCAGCAAGCACAGCCCGCTGCAAAAGCTCTATGCCGGCGATGCCAGCCTGAGCCCCCTGGTGTCGCTGGACGAGCAGGTCAGCGGCTCGTTGAGCCCGGCGTTTTCCGATGAAGGCTACCCGCGCAGCGACCTGTCGCTGATCGCCGGCGGCGTCGCCCAAGGGCAACTGATCAACTCGCGCAGCGCCGCCGAATACAGCCTGGCCACCAACGGTGCCGGCAGCGGCGAATACCCCAGCGCGTTGAACATGGCGCCCGGGCAGTTGTCGCAGCAGGAGATTCTCAAGCAACTGGGCACCGGCCTGTACATCAGCAACCTGTGGTACCTGAACTACTCGGACCAGCCGGCGGCGCGCCTGACCGGCATGACCCGCTTCGCCACCTTCTGGGTGGAGAACGGCGAGATCCAGGCTCCGGTCAGCACCATGCGTTTCGATGACAGCGTCTACAGCCTGCTGGGTTCGCACCTGGAAGGCCTGACCCGGGAGCGCGAGCTGCTGCTGTCGGCCAGTACCTACAGCCAGCGCCAGACCGCTTCGGCGCAATTGCCGGGCGCGCTGGTGAGCCGGCTGACGCTGACCTTGTAACCGCTGTCGCACGCAAATCTCGCTCCTACGGGATGGCGTCTGTAGGCGCGAGGTTTGCCCGCGATGCGGTTGCAGAGGGATACGTGCTCACCACAAGAAAGAGGTCCCATGCCCAACCGTGCCGAACTTGACGCCACCACCGCCCGCTGGCTGCCGTGGGTGGTGGCCATCGCCTTCTTCATGCAATCCCTCGACGGGACCATCCTCAATACCGCCCTGCCGGCCATGGCCCGCGACCTGGCGGAAGATCCGTTGCGCATGCAGGGCGTGGTCATCGCCTACATGCTCACCGTGGCGCTGCTGATCCCTGCCTCGGGCTGGATCGCCGACCGTTTCGGCACCAAGAAGATCTTCTTCGGCGCCATCCTGCTGTTCAGCATCGGCTCGTTGCTCTGTGCCCTGTCCAACTCCCTGAGCATGCTGGTCGGCGCCCGGGTGATCCAGGGCCTGGGCGGCGCCCTGATGCTGCCCGTCGGCCGGCTGGTGGTGCTGCGCGCCTACCCGCGCTCGGAACTGGTGCGGATCATGGGTTTCATCACCATTCCCGGGCTGCTCGGCCCGCTGATCGGCCCGACCATGGGCGGCTGGATGGTGCAGTACCTGACCTGGCACTGGATCTTCCTGATCAACCTGCCGGTGGGCGCGATCGGCTGTTATGCCGTCTGGCGCTTCATTCCCGACCTGCGCGGCAGCGAGCGCACGCGTTTCGACGGCCTGGGCTTTTTGCTGTTCGGCGCGGCAATGGTGCTGATCACCATCGCCATGGAAGGCCTGGGCGAACTGCACCTGCCGCACCTGCGGGTGATGTTGCTGCTGTTCGGCGGCCTGGCCTGCCTCGCGGCCTACTGGCTGCGGGCCGGGCATATCGACAATCCGCTGTTCGCGCCTTCGCTGTTCAAGGTGCGGACTTTTGCCGTGGGCATCCTCGGCAACCTGTTCGCCCGCCTCGGCAGCGGCGCCCTGCCGTTCCTGGTGCCGCTGCTGCTGCAAGTGGCCCTCGGTTATTCACCGTCCCAGGCCGGGATGAGCATGCTGCCGCTGGCCGCCGCGGCGATGCTCGCCAAGTCCATCGCCCGCCCGCTGATCGAACGCCTGGGCTATCGCATCGTCCTCACCGGCAACACCCTGGCGCTGGGGATCATGCTCGCCAGCATGGGCCTGGTCACGCAGCAGACGCCCTACCCGCTGCTGCTGGGCATGCTGGCGGTGCTGGGGGCGATCAACTCGCTGCAGTTCACGGCGATGAACACCGTGACCCTGATCGACCTCGACGACGCTTCCGCCAGCAGCGGCAACAGCCTGCTGTCGGTGGTGGCACAACTGTCCCTGAGCCTGGGGGTAGCCTGCGCCGGCGCGCTGCTCGGCGGCTTCACCGCCGAAGTCGGCAACGATGGCGTGAACACCGTGCTCGGCGCCTTCCAGCTGACCTTCCTCACGGTGGGGATCATGGCAATGCTGGCGGCGGCGATCTTCCTGCAGCTGTCGCCCAGGGACGGCCGGCGGGCGAAGAAGGTCCAGGAGCATATCGAGCACTGAGCCGCATCGGATAAAACATGCAGCTCGATTGACGTCGGCTGCGCCGCCGATCGCAGCCTTCGGCAGCGGCTACAGGAGGGAGCGATGGCTCGCTCGTCCAGAAATTGCAGGTAAAGGGAGCGGGACTGATACACTGCGCGACATTTTGTTTTGCAGGCCCGTCCCGTGACCACCATTGCCACCGCTTTTAATACTTTGCCGCTGTCCGCCGCCATGCTGGCTAACCTCGACTCACTCGGTTATGCCCAGATGACGCCGGTCCAGGCGCAAAGCTTGCCGGTGATCCTCAAGGGGATGGACTTGATCGCCCAGGCCAAGACCGGCAGCGGCAAGACCGCCGCGTTCGGCATCGGCCTGCTGAACCCGATCAATCCGCGTTATTTCGGTTGCCAGGCCCTGGTGATCTGCCCGACCCGCGAGCTGGCCGACCAGGTGGCCAAGGAAATCCGCCGCCTGGCCCGCGCCGAAGACAACATCAAGGTCCTGACCCTGTGCGGCGGCGTGTCCTTCGGTCCGCAGATCGCCTCGCTGGAACACGGCGCGCACATCATCGTCGGCACCCCGGGCCGCCTGTCCCAGCACTTGCGCAAAGGTTCGCTGAAACTCGACGGCCTCAACACCCTGGTCCTCGACGAAGCCGACCGCATGCTGGACATGGGCTTCTACGACCCGATCGAAGAGATCATCGCCTACACCCCCGAGCGCCGGCAGACCCTGCTGTTCTCCGCCACCTACCCGGTGGGCATCAAGCAGCTGGCCTCGAAGTTCATGCGCGACCCGCAGCAGGTGAAGGCCGAAGCCCTGCACGCCGACAGCCAGATCGAGCAGCGCTTCTACGAGATCTCGCCGGAAGAACGCATCGATGCGGTGGTCAAGGTACTTAACCACTTCCGTCCGCAATCCTGCGTGGCCTTCTGCTTCACCAAGCAGCAGGTCCAGGAAACCGTCGACCACCTGACCGCCAAGGGCATGTCCGCGGTGGGCCTGCACGGCGACCTGGAACAGCGCGACCGCGACCAGGTATTGGCGATGTTCGCCAACCGCAGCACCTCGGTGCTGGTGGCCACCGACGTGGCCGCCCGCGGCCTGGACATCGATGCCCTGGACATGGTGATCAACGTTGAGCTGGCGCGGGATTCGGAGATCCACATCCACCGCGTCGGCCGCACCGGACGCGCCGGCGAGAAAGGCCTGGCGGTCAGCCTGGTGGCGCCGTCCGAGGCGCACCGCGCCCAGGCCATCGAGCAATTGCAGAAGTCGCCCTTGAACTGGGAACAGATCGACAGCCTGAAATCCCAGGGCGGCGGCCCGCTGCTGCCGGCCATGAGCACCCTGTGCATCGGCGCCGGGCGCAAGGACAAAGTGCGTCCGGGCGACATCCTCGGCGCCCTGACCGGTGAAGCCGGCATCCCCGGCACCCAGGTCGGCAAGATCGCGATCTTCGACTTCCAGGCCTATGTCGCCGTGGACCGCGGCATCGCCAAGCAGGCCCTGCAACGCCTGAACAGCGGCAAGATCAAGGGCCGTTCGCTGCGCGTGCGTATCCTGTAATCCCGCAGCCCCCTTGTAGGAGCGAGCTTGCTCGCGATAGCGTCCGAACGGCCAACATCGATGCTGAACCAGACGCCGTCATCGCGAGCAAGCTCGCTCCTACACAAATTTTGTGTGAGGACACCGTTTTGCGCTCTACCGAAGTCGTGATCATTGGCGCTGGCGCCGCAGGGTTGATGTGCGCGCTGACCGCGGCCGGCCGTGGCCGCCAGGTGCTGCTGCTGGACCACGCCAACAAGGCCGGCAAGAAGATCCTCATGTCCGGCGGTGGGCGCTGCAACTTCACCAATATGTACACCGAGCCGGGCAATTTCCTCTCGCACAACCCGCATTTCTGCAAGTCGGCCCTGGCCCGCTACACCCAGTGGGATTTCATCGGCCTGGTGGCCAAGCACGGCGTGCCGTACCACGAGAAAAAGCTCGGCCAGCTGTTCTGCGACAACAAGTCCAGCGACATCCTCGGCATGCTGCTCGACGAGTGCGACCAGGTCGGCGTGCAGCTGCACCTGGACACCTCGATCCAGCAGATCGAGAAGCTCGACAGCGGCTACCTGCTGGAAACCACCCTCGGCCAGCTCCAGTGCGAATCCCTGGTGATCGCCACCGGCGGCCTGTCGATTCCGACCCTGGGCGCCACCGGCTTCGGCTATCAGGTGGCCAGGCAGTTCGGCCACGAGCTGCTGCCGACCCGCGCGGGCCTGGTGCCGTTCACCATCACCGACCAGCTCAAGGAGCTGTGCGGCGAGCTGTCCGGTACCTCGGTGGACTGCCTGGTGAGCTGCAACGACATGAGTTTCCGCGAGAACATCCTGTTCACCCACCGTGGCCTGAGCGGTCCGGCGATCCTGCAGATTTCCTCGTTCTGGGAATCCGGCGACACGGTGGAGATCAACCTGCTGCCAGACCACGACGCCGCAAGCTGGCTGCAACAGCAACAGGCCGAACGCCCGAACAGCGAGCTGAAGACCCTGCTCGGCGAGATCTTCACCAAGAAGATGGCCGGCCTGCTGGCGGACAACTGGTTCGTCTCCAAGCCGATGAAGCAGTACACCCACGCCGAACTGGCGCAGATCGCCGAGCAACTGGCGTGCTGGAAAGTGGTCCCGGCCGGCACCGAGGGTTATCGCACCGCCGAAGTGACCCTGGGCGGCGTCGACACTCGCGAGGTGTCGTCCAAGACCATGGAGTCGCTGAAGAGCCCGGGGCTGTATTTCATCGGCGAGGTGCTGGACGTCACCGGCCACCTGGGCGGCTTCAACTTCCAGTGGGCCTGGGCCTCCGGCTACGCGGCCGCGCAGTACGTCTGATCCGCTTCCCGGCATTCCCCTGACACCTGTAGCCGCTGCCGCAGGAGCCGCAGAACCGGCCACTGCGGTGGGACAGGCCGAACACGGTCGCCTGTTATGCGGCCGCTGCGCGCCCGATCGCAGCCTCGCGGGGCTCGGCAGCGGCTACAAGGTTTCCCCATTTCCTGTAGCCGCTGCCGCAGGCTGCGATCGACCCGAAGGGGCGCTACGATCTGGCGTCTCCCCCTGAGGTCCTGCGGACCTATCGCAGCCTTCGGCAGCGGCTACAGCGAGCGTCCGGCAACACGCCGGATGAACACTCCAGCTCCGGGCGGGAACAGAATTTGCCGTCGGATGTGACGACCCCATTGCGCGGTCGTCAATACTGGCTCAATTTAGCGGCATCGCCCCGGAAGGCTTTCTCACTTCATGTCATCGACCAGCTTTCGTCAGTCACTGCGGCGCCTTTGGGCGCTGGATAAATTCAGCTACAGCGTGCGGGTGTTCATCGCTCTGACCGGGAGCATGGCGCTGTGCTGGTACCAGGACGAAATGGCCTTGCTGATCCCCTTGTTCCTGGGGATTATCGCCAGCGCCCTGGCCGAGACCGACGACAGCTGGCAAGGCCGGATCAATGCCCTGGCCGTGACCCTGGTGTGCTTCAGCGTCGCTGCCCTTTCCGTCGAACTGTTGTTCCCCTATCCCTGGATCTTCGTCATCGCCCTGGCGCTGGCCAGCTTTGGCCTGACCATGCTCGGCGCCCTGGGCGAACGTTATGGGGCGATTGCCTCGGCGACCCTGATCCTGTCGGTCTACACCATGATCGGCGTGGACCAGCGCGGCGGCGCCGTCACCGACTTCTGGCACGAACCGCTGCTGCTGGTGGCCGGCGCCGCCTGGTATGGCCTGCTGTCGGTGCTGTGGCAGGCGATGTTTTCCAACCAGCCGGTGCAGCAGAGCCTGGCGCGCCTGTTCCGTGAGCTGGGCTATTACCTCAAGCTCAAGTCGTCGCTGTTCGAGCCGATCCGCCAGCTGGACGTGGAAGCACGCCGGCTGGAACTGGCGCAGCAGAACGGCCGGGTAGTGGCGGCCCTGAACGCCGCCAAGGAAATCATCCTGCACCGGGTCGGCAACGGCCGGCCGGGCTCCAAAGTCAGCCGCTACCTGAAGCTGTACTTCCTCGCCCAGGACATCCACGAACGTGCCAGCTCGTCCCACTACCCCTACAACGCCCTGGCCGATGCGTTCTTCCACAGCGACGTACTGTTCCGCTGCCAGCGCCTGCTGCGCCAGCAGGGCAAGGCTTGCCGGGCCCTGGGCGAATCCATCCAGCTGCGCCAGCCCTTCGTCTACGACGCCAGCTTCGCCGAGGCCCTGAGCGACCTGCACGCCTCCCTGGAACACCTGCGCATCCAGAGCAACCCGGCCTGGCGCGGCCTGCTGCGTTCGCTGCGGGCGCTGGCCGCCAACCTCGGCACCCTCGACCGCCTGCTCAGCGACGCCAGCAACCCCGATGCCCTCGCCGACGCCACCGACAGCAGCCTGCTGGACCGTTCGCCGCGCAACCTCAAGGACGTCTGGACCCGCCTGCGCACCCAGCTGACCCCGACGTCGCTGCTGTTTCGCCACGCCCTGCGCCTGCCCCTGGCCCTGAGCATCGGCTACGGCATGGTGCACCTGATCCACCCCTCCCAGGGTTACTGGATCATCCTCACCACCCTGTTCGTCTGCCAGCCGAACTATGGCGCCACGCGGCGCAAGCTGGGCCAGCGGATCATCGGCACCGCCATCGGCCTGGTGGTCGCCTGGGCGCTGTTCGACCTGTTCCCCAGCCCGCTGGTGCAGTCGCTGTTCGCGATTGCCGCCGGGGTGGTGTTCTTTACCAACCGCACTACCCGCTACACCCTGGCCACCGGCGCCATCACCATCATGGTGCTGTTCTGCTTCAACCAGGTGGGCGACGGCTACGGGCTGTTGCTGCCGCGCCTGTTCGATACCCTGCTGGGCAGCCTGATCGCCGGCCTGGCGGTGTTCCTGTTCCTGCCGGACTGGCAGGGCCGACGCCTGAACAAGGTGCTGGCCAATACCCTGACCTGCAACAGCATCTACCTGCGGCAGATCATGCAGCAGTACGCGGCCGGCAAGAGCGACGACCTGGCTTACCGCCTGGCCCGGCGCAACGCCCACAACGCCGACGCGGCGCTGTCCACCACCCTGGCCAACATGCTGATGGAGCCCGGGCATTTCCGTAAGGAAGCGGACGTGGGCTTTCGCTTCCTGGTGCTCTCGCACACCCTGCTCAGTTACCTCTCCGGCCTCGGCGCGCATCGGGAAACCCAGCTGCCGGCGGAAGTCCGCGAGCACCTGATCGACGGGGCCGGGGTCAGCCTGGCCAGCAGCATCGATGAAATCGCCCAGGGCCTGGCGAGCAAGCAGCCGGTGGCGATCCAGAGCGATGCCGAAGAGGCCCTGGCCAACGAGCTGGAGCAGATGCCGGACGAGATCGATGAAGGCCAGCGGCTGGTGCAGACCCAACTGGCGCTGATCTGCCGCCAACTGGGCCCCTTGCGGACCCTGGCGGCGCATCTGATCAAGGACACTGGCGAAGAACAGGCCGCGTAGCCGCTGCCGCAGGCTGCGATCGCCTCCGCAGGAGGCGCAAGCTTTCAAGAACGCCGCAGGTTTTGGCCTCGGCGCCCAGCCTGCGGCAGCAGCTTTAATGACGCCGTTTCACATCCCGTGCTGGCGCAGCAAGCGGTCGTAGCTGCCGTCGGCTTTCATCGCCTCGATCTCTCGATCGAACCCCGCCACGATCTGCGCATGCGCGGGGTTCTTCAGGCTGACCAGGATATGCAGGCCGTTCTCGCTCAGGGAATTGGGCAGGAACTCCACCGCGTTACGCACCCGCGGCGACTCCCGCGCCAGGTAATAGCGGGCGACGTACTCGTCCTCCAGGGTCAGCTTGACCCGGTCGGCGGCCAGCATGCGCACCGCCATCGCGAAGTTGTGCACCAGGACCTTCTGCAGCTCTGGATCGCTGTCGAAATCGGGGGAGTAGGCATAACCGCGCACCACCGCGATGGGGTACTGGTGCAGTTGCTTGAGGCTGGTGTATTCGATGGGGGCATCCTTGCGCCGGATGAAACGCACCCGATTGACCAGGTACTCCGAGGAGAATTGCCCCAGCTGGGTGCGGGCCTCATTGAACCAGGCATTCACCAGCACGTCGTAACGCCCCTCGCCGACGCCAAGCAAGGCCCGCGCCCAGGGCACCTGTTCGAACTCGCTGGCATAACCGGCCCGGGCCAGCGCGGTGCTGACGATGTCGGTGGCCAGCCCGCCGTTGACCAGCGTCGCATCCGTGAAGGGTGGCCAGGCGTCGGCCACCAATCGCAATTTTTCCGCATAAGCGCTCTGGCCCAGCAACAGCAATCCGATCAAAGCAAAAGCTCGATGCAATCGCGGCATGCGAAAAGATCCTTAGCGGGCGGACAGCCCTGCGTGTTTTTTTGCCCAGACTCGAGGTTCTCCGGCCGATGGACGGCCGCGACCCAGCTCCTAACAGTAGCTTATGGGCGCCACTGCACAGCGCTTCAGCGCAGATTACACAAAGAAGACCGCTACGAACCAACGCAATGATGGCATTTTGACCTGCCTCACAGAAACGCTACTCCAGCGCCGGGCAAGACAAGCCACCCGCCAGTCGCTTAACATCCGGGCACCGCTTTCCAAAGGATGAAACGATGACAATCGAATGGGTCTGCAAACACCACACCGATCTGGGCAAGGAGCAGCTGTACGCGATCCTGCAGTTGCGTACCAAAGTCTTCGTGGTCGAGCAGAAATGTGCCTACCAGGAAGTCGATGGCCAGGACCTGGAAGGCGACACCTGCCACCTGATGGCCTGGGACGATGACCAACTGGTGGCTTACCTGCGCCTGCTCGACCCGACCTCCCAGGGCGGCGACGTGGTCATCGGCCGCGTGGTGATCGCCCCGCAAGCCCGGGGCAAGGGGCTGGGCCATGAACTGATGGAGCACGCCCTGAAACAGGCGCAGAAACGCTGGCCGCACATACCGATCTATCTGTCGGCCCAGGCGCATTTGCAGGGGTATTACGGGCGCTACGGCTTCAACGTCGTGGGCGAGGAGTACCTGGAAGACGATATCCCGCATATCGGCATGCGCCGGGCCTGACAGGACAATCGCAAGCCTGCTGGCGCCAGCGGGCTTGCATTCAGATCGGATCCCTCAGGGATACTCCAGCACCGTCTTGATCCGCGACAGGTTCGCTTCGATCCAACCCTTGTCGATCGCGCCCCAGCTTTTGATCCGATAGCTGCCGGCATGATTGCGCGCGCCGTCCTGCTGCTCGAACTCACAGACGATATCCAGATCCGCCAGGGCGGCGATGGTGTCCTGCGCCGTGCGCCGCGGCATGCCGGTGGCCTCGGTCAGGGCCGGGACATTGCTGGCCAGGCCGCTGTCGATCAGGTACGCCACATACAGCCGGCGGTAAAAGCTGCTCTTGGTCTTGCTCACATCCATCGCCCGTTCCTTGTACAGGGTTACTCGGAACCACCTGCCCTGGCTTGCAGGTCGCGCCAGGTCAGGTAGACCCGCAGGTCGAATTCCAGTTGGTGATAGCCCGGCAGCATGTGCTCGCAGAGCTTGTAGAACGCCTTGTTGTGCTCGCTTTCCTTGAAGTGCGCCAGCTCGTGGACAACGATCATGCGCAGGAACTCCGGCGCCGCCTCCTTGAACAGCGAAGCGATGCGGATTTCCTTCTTGGCCTTGAGCTTGCCGCCCTGGACCCGCGAGATCGTGGTGTGCAGGCCCAGGGCGCGGTGCGTCAGGTCCAGGCGGTTGTCGAACAGCACCTTGTCGATGGCCGGGGCGTTGCGCAGGTACTCCTGCTTCAACTCCAGGGCATAGCCGTACAGCGCCTTGTCGCTCTGCACCCCGTGCTTGCCGGGGTACCGCTGGCTCAGGTAATCGCCCAGCCGCCCTTGCGCAATCAGCTGGCGCACTTGCTCTTGCAGGGTGGCGGGATAGGCCTGGAGGTATTTCAACGCGGTCATGGGGCGGCAACGCAATCACGAAAGGCCGCCAGTGTAGCGAATTCAACCCGGCAACGCGCTCCAGTCGAAAGGCTCGGCAAAGCGCTCGGCATCCGCGGCGATCAATGGCCGCGCCACCAGGAAGCCCTGCACGTACTCGCAGCCGTTGGCCTGCAGCCAGCGGTACTGCTCCAGGGTTTCCACTCCCTCGGCGATCACCAGCACGCCGAACGCCTTGCACAGGTCGATCACGCAGCGCGCCAGCGCCGCATCCCGTGCCGAATCCGGCAACCTGGCGATCAGGTGACGGTCGAGCTTGAGGGTGTCGAGCTGCAGATCCCGCAGGTGGGCCAGCGAACAGGCGCCCGAGCCGAAGTCATCCAGCGCCACCCGCACCCCGAGACTGCGCAACAGGCGCAGCTGCTTGCGCGACTCGTCGAGGTTCTGGGTCAAGGCGTCTTCGGTGATCTCGACCTCCAACTGCCGAGGCTCCAGGCCATGGCGTTCCAGGACCTGGCGCAGTTCGGTGGCGAGGTTCGGCATGGCGAACTGGGTGCCGCTCAAACTCACGCCCAGCACGGTCTGTTCGGCGAACAGCGTTTTCCAGGACGCCCGCTGGCTCGCACTCTGCTGATAGATCCAGCTCCCCAGGCGGCTGATCAGCCGCGCCTCCTCCAACAGCGGCAGAAACAACCCCGGCGGCACATCGCCGACGCTCGGATGCCGCCAGCGCAACAGGGCTTCGAAACCGCGCAGGCGCCCATCGACAATCGCCACCTGGGGCTGGTACACCAGGTTGAACTCCTTGTGCTCGACCGCGCTGCGCACACTTTCCTCGAGCATCAGCCGCGAACGGGCACGGCCGTTCATTTCGTGGTCGTAATAACGATATTGCTGGCGCCCGGCACGCTTGGACTCGTACATGGCGATGTCCGCCGCGCGCATCAGGCCATCCAGGTTGGAACTGCAATCGGGGTAGGTGGCGATACCGATACTGGCCCCCAGCGCGACCTCCAGGCCATCGAACTGCTGACAGATCGATATGCGCTCGATGAGCTTCTCGGAAATCTTCGCCGCCTGTTCCGGAAATTCCAGCTCCAGCAAGGCGGTGAATTCATCGCCGCCCATGCGCGCCAGGATGTCGAAGGAACGCAGGCAGGCCTTTATCTGTTCGGACACCCAGCGCAGCACCCGGTCCCCGGCGTCATGCCCCAGGGAATCGTTGACCCGCTTGAAACCGTCCAGGTCCAGGTACAACAGCACCAGCGACTTGTCGGAGCGCTCGCTGCGCAACAATAGGCTTTCCACAGTCTGGTAGAAGCCACGACGGTTGAGCAGGCCGGTCAGCGGATCGGTCACTGCCTGGTATTCCAGCTGCTGGTGCAGATGACGGACTTCCGACATGTCGAGCAAGGTCACCACCATCGCCTTCTGCTCGCTCGGCAGCGGCGCGCAGGACAACGCCACCGACACCTGCTGGCCCGGAGCCGTACGCAACGTGGCGTCGTGCAGGCGGTAGGTCTCGCCCTTGCGGTAGCTGGCATACAGCTCGGATTCGGCCCACTGCGGCACATGGGGCTTTTGCAGATAGTCGAGCAGCCACGCCCCCTCCAGCTCATTCACCGGAGCGTTGAGCAAGCGTGAAATCGCCGGATTGGCAAAGCGGATGACCCCGCCCTCATCCACCACCAGAATCCCCTCCGCCGCGTTCTCCAGCACCGAGGCATTGAAGGCCCTGGCACTCTCCAGGTCATGGCTCAGGCGCTGCAGTGCGCGGCGATTGCGCTGCTGCTCCAGTAGCGCCTGTACCTTGGGCTTGAGGATCTGCGGATCGAACGGCTTGAACAGATAATCCACCGCGCCGCTGGCGTAGCCCTTGATCACCGCGTCCTTGGACTGCTCGTTGGCGGTGAGGAAAATGATCGGGGTCAGGCGGGTTCGCTGGCTGCCGCGCATCAGGCGGGCGACTTCGAAACCGTCCATTTCCGGCATCTGTACATCCAGCAACACCAGATCGATCTCGTGTTCCAGTAACAGCCCCAGGGCCTCGACACCCGAGGCGGCAGTCATGACCTGCCAGTCGTGGCGCTGCAGGAGTGCTCGCATGCTGAGCAGATTTTCGGGGTAATCATCAACAATCAGTAAGACCGAGCTGGCTTCACCTGGCCGAGTTTGCGCGCATTCCATGCTGCTTCTCTTGTCTGTGTAGGGTCGGCCTGCGAACAAGACCGGACAAATACTGTGACTTCACTCTAGCCCTGGATCCAATAAAGCAGAAGCTGTCACAGCGCCATCATTTGGCCAAAGCCCGAGGCACCCGACTAACGGTCAGCCTCATAGTTGCTGAAACCGGTGGAAGCGTTTTTTCGACAGATGGTTGACGCCAATTATCCGCCGGACGGGCATTAACAAAAGTCCCTTCTACGCTTATAAAGATCGCCTTCAAAAGCGCAGGCTAAAGCCTTTGTCGGCTTTTTTATCCGGCATCAAATCGGGAAGCTTTGACTATGATCGACCTCGCAACCTGGAATCTGAGCATTCCCGAAGGCAGTCCACCGGCGACTATCGACACCCCCCGACTGGTGGAGGGCTTCAAGGATCAATATTTCCATTCCGACACCGGCACCCTGTTCTTCTGGTCGCCCGTCACCGGTTCCCGCACCGCCAACGCCATCTACCCACGCAGCGAGCTGCGTGAAACCTACTCCAACGGCACCCTGAAGAACTGGACCTACCCGGAAGCCGACAACCTGCTCTACGCCACCCTGGCGGTGAACCAGGTGCCGTCCACGGGCAAGATCGTCATCGGCCAGATCCACGCCTACAACAGCACCAAGCCCCTGGTGAAGGTCGAGTACCAGTACAAGACCACCACCCAGAGCGGCAACATAGTCGCCAAGGTCCGCATGCATCCGGACGATACCGATAGCCGGGTGATCATCGTCGCCGAAAACGTGCCGCTGGATCGCGAGTTCTCCTACCTGATCCACCTGAGCCCGGGCGGCGCCCTGGGCGTCAGCGCCGCGGGCTATCAATGGGACACCCAGCTCAGCAGCACCTGGCGCGACAAGCCGCTGTACTTCAAGGCCGGGGTGTACGTGCAGGACAACACCGGCTACACCACCGAAGGCGGCAAGGTGACCTTCTACAAGCTGGATATCGATCACAACCCGACCTGACGCTCCCGCGAATGGCAGATACGTGAGGCATGTCGGGAGACAGGTACAGAAAAACCGCATCGCTGCGGTTTTTTCTCAAGGGGTGGCCAACGCCTTATCGAGCCTAGCGCATGGTGCCAACATCGTCGATGATGCGCTCGAGCATACGGTCAGGGGTGTATCTGCATAAGATGTCCCAATCCACCTTGACCGATTTTCCCCTCAGAAAGCTGCCGATGCCCGGAAGCGAGCCATCCACGGTGACGAATATGTTTTCCGGCCGGTAGAAATCCAGGGTCTTTATCGACTCGTTGGTGGTGATCAGCTTCTTGTTGAAGAAAGCTGCCTCGAGTGCTCTCAGCGTCAGGCCCGACTGGCCATCCTGATTGACTTCCAGCAGCACATCCGCCGCGAGCGATCGGCGGATGTTGTCGTCATATGTCAGGACCTTGTCGATATGGAACCTGGAGTGCTCCTTCGAGGTACTGTCCCGGACGATGGCGAAATCGACGCTCGCACCTTCACGCTCAAGCGCCTGCGCCATGGCCTCAATCCTGGCGACACGCCGCTTGTCCTGTCCAAGAAAGAAGCATTTTGGCGCGTGCTCGTTCGCCGTCGCGGCGTCGACCAGCCCTTGCATTTCGTGGAATCCGAAGGGGAAAAACTGCTCCATGTACTCCATGCCGAAAGCAGCGCACTGATCTTTGTCGAAGCTATAGATACGATCGAAATGCCGATGCATTTCCCGGACAAAGTCCGCGTCCACCAGATCGCGCATCAACAACACTTTCTTGCCGGTGAAACTGGCGATGACACTGGGAATCAAGCCCCGTTTCACCTGCCCCTCGTTGCAAACCAGAATGTCGTCGCGCCCCACCCGGTTGATCGAGAGCACCAGTTTCCCAAGCCAGCCAGTGCCCACTCTTGGATAGCGTAGCCTTTTGTTGATCGACTTGATGTAGCGGCCCATTCTCTTGGCCGTCGAAGGGAAGACCATCAACCTCGCGCTGTGTCGGGTGGACAAATAATCAATCATCCGACGCTCGTATTGAGCCGTCCAGCCCAGGAAAAAAATCTTCATGTACTACCTGACACAACTACATTCGACTTTAAGAAAGCAGGATTTCTGTATCGTCCAGCCCGAATCAAAACAGCGTCGATACTAACATGATGGCTCCCTGGATAGCCGGCCAAATAATAGCGCAAGGCCACTCCATCCGGATGACAGACACAAAAAAGCCCGCATCGCTGCGGGCTTTTTTGTGAAACGCTAAGGCTTAGTTGACCTTGGCGTTCAGCTCACCTTTGAGGTAACGCTGGAACATCGCTTCCAGGGAGATCGGCTTGATCTTCGAGGCGTTGCCAGCGGTGCCGAAGGCTTCGTAACGGGCGATGCACACGTCGCGCATGGCGGTCACGGTGGCGCCGAAGAACTTGCGCGGGTCGAACTCGCTCGGGTTGGTGGCCATCAGGCGACGCATCGCACCGGTGGACGCCAGGCGCAGGTCGGTATCGATGTTGACCTTGCGCACGCCGTACTTGATGCCTTCGACGATTTCTTCAACCGGCACGCCGTAGGTTTCTTTGATGTCGCCGCCGTACTGGTTGATGATCGCCAGCCACTCTTGCGGAACCGAAGACGAACCATGCATCACCAGGTGGGTGTTGGGGATGCGCTTGTGGATCTCTTTGATGCGGTCGATGGCCAGCACGTCGCCGGTAGGCGGCTTGGTGAACTTGTAGGCACCGTGGCTGGTACCGATGGCGATAGCCAGGGCGTCGACCTGGGTCTTCTTGACGAAGTCCGCGGCTTCTTCCGGGTCGGTCAGCATCTGGCTGTGGTCCAGCACGCCTTCGGCGCCGATGCCGTCTTCTTCACCGGCCATGCCGGTTTCCAGAGAACCCAGGCAGCCCAGCTCGCCTTCCACCGAAACGCCGCAGGCGTGAGCCATGGCCACGGTCTGCTGGGTCACGCGAACGTTGTACTCGTAGTCAGTCGGGGTCTTGCCGTCTTCGCCGAGGGAGCCGTCCATCATGACCGAGGAGAAGCCCAGCTGGATCGAACGCTGGCAGACGTCAGGGCTGGTGCCGTGGTCCTGGTGCATGCACACCGGGATATGCGGGAATTCTTCGATCGCCGCCAGGATCAGGTGGCGCAGGAAAGGCGCGCCGGCGTATTTGCGGGCACCGGCCGAAGCCTGGACGATCACCGGAGAGTCAGTCTTGTCAGCGGCTTCCATGATGGCGCGCATCTGTTCAAGGTTGTTGACGTTGAAGGCTGGAACGCCGTAGCCGAATTCGGCTGCGTGGTCCAGCATCTGGCGCATGCTGATGAGTGCCATTGTGTGTATCTCTCCCGGTCGAGGGTCGTTAATCGTGCAAGCCTGCCGTAGCGGCGGCTGCTATTCAAGTGATTGCAGATCGGGGGTCAGCCCGGCCTGCCGGCATTATTACTACTGTAGGAGCGAGCTCGCTCGCGATGGGCTTCGGGACAACGCGATCATCCAGACGGATGGCGTTATCGTTGACGATCATCGCGAGCAAGCTCGCTCCTACAGGCCTACGGCGCTTTACAGCCGCGGCCGATCAAATCGTTGGTGGCGACCCAGTAAACCAGGCCTTCGTCACCTTTTTCGTGAAACGCCAGCATGTCGTTGCTGTACAGCGAACCGGAACCGCTCGGCTCCAGCTTCAGGCGATAGACCTGATCGGCCCCGCCCAACCGCACATCGACTTCCTTGCGGCTGCTGTCGGTATAGCGCCAGACCACTTGCGCCTGGCTGTCACACACCCAGGTCGTCCAGTTGTCCGTCTCGGCCGGTTTGAACAGGTCGAAGTTGGCGCAACCTGCCAGCAATCCCAGCGCAGCCACGGCGATAAAGCCTTTCATCGGTGTTCCTCGGCTGACGGCCCATGGCCGCCAGCACAACGCGTTATCGAATCAGACCCGTCAAGGGCAACCATGTTCCTTGGCCTTGGCTGGAGTCTCGTACTTGTCCAGACCATCGGGCCCCATGCGCTTGTTGATCACCGGCGCAGTCTCAGCCTGCCAGTCGGCCTGATAGCAACCTCTCTCAGGCTCTCCCGACTCGGGCTCCGGCTGGGCAGGCTGGCTGCCGCAACCGGCCAGCAGGCCCGCGACGATCAACAGCGGTAACGTCTTGACCATATGAACACTCCTTTGCCTGGCCATCGGGACTTCAGGCTTTGGCCCGGCTTTCCAGGACTTCGACCGCCGGCAGCACCTTGCCCTCGACGAATTCGAGGAAAGCGCCACCGCCGGTAGAAATGTAGGAGATTTGCTCGGCCACGCCATATTTATCGATGGCCGCCAGGGTGTCGCCGCCGCCGGCGATGGAGAACGCCGCGCTCTCCGCGATGGCCTGGGCCAGCACCTTAGTGCCGTTACCGAACTGGTCGAACTCGAACACGCCGACCGGACCGTTCCACAGGATGGTCTTCGACGACTTCAGCAGCTCGGCGAAGTTCGCCGCGGTTTGCGGGCCGATGTCCAGGATCATGTCGTCGGCCGCCACCTCGGCAATCAGCTTGACGGTAGCGGTCGCGCTTTCGGCGAATTCCTTGGCCACCACCACGTCCACCGGCAGCGGCACACTGACCTTGGCGGCGATGGCGCGCGCGGTATCCAGCAGGTCCGGCTCGTACAGCGACTTGCCGACCGGGTGACCGGCAGCGGCGAGGAAGGTGTTGGCGATGCCGCCGCCGACGATCAGTTGGTCGCAGATCTGGCTCAGGCTATTGAGGACGTCGAGCTTGGTCGAGACCTTGGAGCCGGCGACGATAGCCGCCATCGGCTTGGCCGGGGCGCCCAGGGCCTTGCCCAGCGCGTCCAGCTCGGCGGCCAGCAGCGGGCCGGCAGCGGCGACCTTGGCGAACTTGGCCACGCCGTGGGTCGAACCCTCGGCGCGGTGCGCGGTGCCGAAGGCGTCCATCACGAACACGTCGCACAGGGCGGCGTATTGCTGGGCCAGCTCGTCGGCGTTCTTTTTCTCGCCCTTGTTGAAGCGCACGTTCTCGAACAGCACGATGTCGCCGGCCTTGACGTCGACGCCGCCCAGGTAGTCGGCCACCAGCGGCACTTCACGACCCAGGGCACGGCTCAGGTAGTCGGCCACTGGCTTGAGGCTGTTCTCGGCGGAGAACTCGCCTTCGGTCGGACGGCCGAGGTGCGAGCAGACCATCACGGCCGCGCCTTTTTCCTGGGCCAGCTTGATGGTCGGCAGCGAAGCCAGGATACGCGCATCGCTGGTGACAACACCGTCCTTGACTGGGACGTTGAGGTCTTCGCGGATCAGTACGCGCTTACCTTGCAGATCGAGGTCGGACATCTTCAACACGGTCATGGGTCGCAATTCCTGGGTTACTGTTTTTTTGGAAACGGGAAGTTAAGAGACAGCTTTGGGTGCGGCTGTTTGCAGATAGTGTCCTGCAACGTCCAGCATTCGGTTGGCAAAACCCCACTCGTTGTCGAACCAGGCCAGGATGTTCACCAGCCGCGGGCCGGAAACACGGGTCTGGCTGGCATCGACGATCGCCGAATGCGGATCATGGTTGAAATCACAACTGGCGTGCGGCAACTCGGTGTAGGCCAACAGGCCCTTGAGCGGACCGCTGGTGGCGGCCTCGCGTAGGATCCGGTTGACTTCGCCGGTGTCGGTATCGCTCACGGTCTGCATCGTGATGTCGAGGCAGGACACGTTGACGGTCGGCACGCGCACAGCTTTGGCCTGAATTCGCCCGGCAAGTTCCGGCAGCAGCCGTTCGATACCGCGCGCCAGACCAGTGGACACCGGGATCACCGACTGGAACGCCGAACGGGTGCGGCGCAGGTCTTCATGGTGATAGGCGTCGATCACTGGCTGGTCGTTCATCGCCGAGTGGATGGTGGTGATCGACACGTATTCCAGGCCAATGGCCTGGTCCAGCAGGCGCAACAGCGGCACGCCGCAATTGGTGGTGCAGGACGCGTTGGACACCAGCAGCTCGTCGCCGGTCAGGCAGTCCTGGTTGACGCCGTAGACGATGGTGGCGTCGACATCCGCCTCGCTGGCCATCGGCTGGGAAAACAGCACCCGCGGCGCACCGGCGTCGAGGAAACGCTGGCCGTCTTCACGGGTGTGATAGGCGCCGGAGCATTCGAGCACCAGATCGACGCCCAGGGACGCCCAATCGATGCCTTCGGGGGTGGCACTGCGCAGGACCTTCACGCAGTTGCCATTGATATGCAGACAGTCGCCGTCGACCTTCACTTCGCCGGGAAACCGGCCGTGGGTGGAGTCGAAGCGCGTCAGGTATTCCACGCTGGCCATGTCGGCCAGATCGTTGATCGCGACAATCTCGAACCCGGCCGCAGCCCCCCGTTCGAACAGGGCACGCAAGACACAACGACCGATCCGGCCGTAGCCGTTGAGTGCAACTTTGTAGGGACGCGGTTGAGGCATGGGGTTCTCGTTAGCCGACAACTTCATGAGCGATACAAAACCATTGCAGGAGCGAGCTTGCTCGCGATGGACTTCAGGACGACGCGGTTATCCGGATAGCCAGCGTTATCGTTGACGACCATCGCGAGCAAGCTCGCTCCTACAAAGTGATGCGGCGACCAGAGGCCGCCGCATTCGCGCTTTTTTAGTCTTCCAGCAGCTCTTCGGCCTGACCCAGGATGTTTTCCAGGGTGAAACCGAACTCTTCGAACAAGGCCGGCGCAGGCGCCGACTCGCCGTAGGTGGTCATGCCGATGACGCGACCTTCCAGGCCGACGTACTTGTACCAGTAGTCCGCGTGTGCGGCCTCAATGGCGATACGCGCGCTGACCTGCAGCGGCAGGACCGACTGCTTGTAGCCGGCGTCCTGGGCATCGAACACGCTGGTGCATGGCATGGACACCACGCGCACCTTGCGGCCCTGCTCGGTCAGCTTGTCGAAAGCCTGCACCGCCAGGCCGACTTCGGAACCGGTGGCGATCAGGATCAGCTCAGGCTCGCCAGCGCAGTCCTTGAGCACGTAGCCGCCGCGGCTGATTTCGGCGATCTGCACGGCATTGCGGGTCTGATGCTGCAGGTTCTGACGGGAGAAGATCAGTGCCGAAGGGCCGTCCTTGCGCTCGATCGCGTTTTTCCAGGCCACCGCCGATTCCACGGCATCGGCTGGACGCCAGGTGTCGAGGTTCGGGGTGCAGCGCAGGCTGGCGATCTGCTCGATCGGCTGGTGCGTCGGGCCGTCTTCGCCCAGACCGATGGAGTCGTGGGTGTAGACATGGATCACGCGCTGCTTCATCAGGGCCGACATGCGTACCGCGTTGCGCGCGTATTCCATAAACATCAGGAAGGTCGCGCCGTAAGGCACCAGGCCGCCGTGCAGGGCCACGCCGTTCATGATGGCGGTCATGCCGAACTCGCGAACGCCGTAGTACATGTAGTTGCCGCTGGCGTCTTCGGCGCTGACGCCCTTGCAGCCTTTCCACAGGGTCAGGTTGGAACCGGCCAGGTCGGCCGAACCGCCGAGGAATTCCGGCAGCAGCGGGCCGAACGCGTTCAGGGCGTTCTGGCTGGCCTTACGGCTGGCGATGGTTTCGCCCTTGGCCGCGACTTCGGCGATGTAGGCATCGGCCTTCTCGGAGAAATCGGCCGGCAGGTCGCCGCTCAGGCGACGCACCAGCTCGTTGGCCAGCTCGGGGAATTCGGCGGAGTAGGCGGAGAAACGCTGGTCCCACTCGGCTTCGACGGCGCGACCGGCTTCCTTGGCATCCCATTCGGCATAGATGTCGGCCGGGATTTCGAACGGGCCGTGGTTCCACTTCAGCGCGGCGCGGGTCAGGGCGATTTCCTCGGCGCCCAGTGGCGCGCCGTGGCAGTCTTCCTTGCCTTGCTTGTTCGGCGAACCGAAGCCGATGGTGGTCTTGCAGCAGATCAGGGTCGGCTGCTCGCTTTTGCGCGCGGTGTCGATCGCGGTCTTGATCTCTTCCGGGTCGTGACCGTCGACGTTGCGGATCACCTGCCAGTTGTAGGCTTCGAAACGCTTTGGCGTGTCGTCGGTGAACCAGCCTTCGACTTCGCCGTCGATGGAGATACCGTTGTCATCGTAGAAGGCGATCAGCTTGCCCAGGCCCAGTGTGCCGGCCAGGGAAGCGACTTCATGGGAAATGCCTTCCATCATGCAGCCATCACCCAGGAACACGTAGGTGTGATGGTCAACGACGTTGTGCCCTGGACGGTTGAACTGCGCCGCCAGGACCTTTTCCGCCAGGGCGAAGCCCACGGCATTGGCCAGGCCTTGGCCCAGCGGGCCGGTGGTGGTCTCGACGCCCGGGGTGTAGCCGAATTCCGGGTGGCCCGGGGTGCGGCTGTGCAGCTGGCGGAAACTCTTCAGGTCGTCGATGGTGACGTCGTAGCCGGTCAGGTGCAGCAGCGAGTAGATCAGCATCGAGCCGTGGCCGTTGGACAGCACGAAGCGGTCACGGTCGGCGAAGGATGGATTGCTCGGGTTGTGCTTCAGATAGTCACGCCAAAGTACTTCGGCGATATCCGCCATCCCCATGGGGGCGCCGGGATGGCCGCTGTTGGCTTTTTGCACGGCATCCATGCTGAGGGCACGAATGGCGTTGGCACGCTCACGACGGCTTGGCATCGCTGATCTCCTGGGGGTTATCTAAGTCGGGTTGAATAAAAACGAATCGGAAAAAGGCGTGCATTTTCCCTCAGCCGGTAGGCGGGGGCAATGACAGATAGTGACTCTGGCGCGTTTTTCCGGTCGATAAAGGGGCAATAGCCTGATGAAACCATTCCGCAGTTCGTTTGTAGAACACAGGGACCTGCGTTAAGTGCCATCTATCGACCAATATCAAAACTTTTTGATATTGGTCTTGCGAGGTTGGGGGTGCGTCACTAGACTGCTGGCCTTATGAATTTACGCGCGCCCTCCATGAACCATGACGACTGCGACGAGCTGGCGGCCCTGTGCAAGGCCGGCGGCGATCCGCTGCGGCTGAATGTGTTGCGCGCGCTGGCCAACGACTCGTTCGGCGTACTGGAACTGGCGCAGATCTTCGCCATCGGCCAGTCCGGCATGAGCCACCACCTGAAGGTCCTGGCCCAGGCCGACCTGGTGGCAACCCGCCGCGAAGGCAACGCGATCTTCTACCGACGCGCCCTGCCCCACACCGAACTGCTGGGCGGCAGGCTGCACGCCGCCCTGCTGGATGAAGTGGACAACCTGACGCTGCCCGGCGAAGTGCAATCGCGTATCGGCCTGGTGCACCGCCAGCGGGCGGCCGCCAGCCAGGACTTTTTCTCACGGGTCGCGGAGAAATTTCGCGCCCAGCAGGACCTGATCGCAGGACTGCCCCAGTACCGCGAAAGCGTGCTGGCACTGCTCGACAAACTGAACTTCACGGACACCGCCACGGCGATCGAAGTCGGCCCCGGGGATGGCAGTTTCCTGCCGGAACTGGCCCGTCGCTTCGCCCGGGTGACCGCGTTGGACAACAGCCCGGCCATGCTCGAACTGGCACGCCAGGTCTGTGAGCGCGAAACGCTGGCTAACGTCAGCCTGCAACTGGCCGATGCATTGAATGGCGCGAGCCTGACGGCCGATTGCGTGGTGCTGAACATGGTCCTGCACCATTTCGCCGCGCCGGCCGATGCGCTGAAACGCCTGGCCGGCTTGCTGCAACCGGGCGGCAGCCTGTTAGTGACAGAGTTGTGCAGCCACAACCAGAGTTGGGCCAGGGAGGCCTGCGGTGATCTCTGGCTGGGGTTTGACCAGGATGATCTGGCCCGCTGGGCCACCGCTGCGGGACTGGTTCCCGGAGAAAGTCTGTATGTAGGTTTACGTAATGGTTTCCAGATCCAGGTCCGCCACTTTCAGCGACCGGCTGGCGACACTCACCATCGGTAAATTTTAGGAAACCGTCGAGATGAGCGAATACTCCCTTTTCACCTCCGAGTCCGTGTCTGAAGGGCATCCGGACAAAATCGCCGACCAGATTTCCGATGCGGTGCTGGACGCCATCATTGCCCAGGACAAGCACGCCCGCGTAGCGGTGGAAACCCTGGTCAAGACCGGTGTGGCCATCGTCGCCGGCGAAGTCACCACCTCGGCCTGGGTTGACCTGGAGCAGATCGTTCGTGACGTCATCACCGACATCGGCTACACCAGCTCCGACGTCGGCTTCGACGGCGCGACCTGCGGCGTGATGAACATCATCGGCAAGCAGTCCCCCGACATCAACCAGGGTGTCGACCGCGCCAAGCCTGAAGACCAGGGCGCCGGCGACCAGGGCCTGATGTTCGGCTACGCCAGCAACGAAACCGACGTGCTGATGCCGGCCCCGATCACCTTCTCGCACCAACTGGTGCAGCGCCAGGCCGAAGCCCGCAAGTCCGGCCTGCTGCCGTGGCTGCGTCCGGATGCCAAGTCCCAGGTCACCTGCCGCTACGAAGGCGGCAAGGTGGTCGGCATCGACGCCGTGGTCCTGTCGACCCAGCACAACCCTGACGTGTCGTACAAAGACCTGCGCGAAGGCGTGATGGAACTGATCGTCAAGCACGTGCTGCCGGCCGAACTGCTGTCCAAGGACACCCAGTTCCACATCAACCCGACTGGCCAGTTCATCATCGGCGGCCCGGTCGGCGACTGCGGCCTGACCGGCCGCAAGATCATCGTCGACAGCTACGGCGGCATGGCCCGTCACGGCGGCGGCGCGTTCTCCGGCAAGGACCCATCGAAGGTCGACCGTTCGGCCGCCTATGCCGGTCGTTACGTGGCCAAGAACATCGTCGCCGCCGGCCTGGCCGAGCGTTGCGAGATCCAGGTGTCCTACGCCATCGGCGTGGCGCAACCGACTTCGATCTCGCTGAACACCTTCGGCACCGGCAAGATCAGCGACGACAAGATCATCAAGCTGGTGCGCGAAGTGTTCGACCTGCGTCCATACGCGATCACCACCATGCTCGACCTGCTGCACCCGATGTACCGCGAAACCGCGGCCTACGGCCACTTCGGCCGTACCCCGCAAACCAAGACCGTGGGTGATGACACCTTCACCACCTTCACCTGGGAAAAGACCGACCGCGCCGAAACCCTGCGCGCCGCTGCCAACCTGTAATCCCGGCAGCACTTACCCAAGCCCCGCACGGTTCGCCTTGCGGGGCTTTTTTGTGGCTGAAGGTTTCATGATTTGCAGGGCGCTCCTACGGGGTCAGCCTGATTCCTGCGGGTATAAGCCGGCTCGCGAAAAAACCGGCGCATCGTCCAACCGGCCCGCGAAATACCCGGCAATCCATACGCCCTTTCTCCCTCCCGCCCACCCCTCTAGCCTGCAACCTGACTCCCCGAGCAAGGATGCTCCCCATGCCCTACAGAGCAACGCTATTGGCCGCAATCCTCCTGAGCGCCATCGCCCTGCCAAGCGTCGCCAGCCCGTGCCCCGACTGGACACCTGCCCAGGCGCAAACCGAAACGGCCACCCTGCAACAGCAAATCAATCGCTGGGACGACAGCTACCACCGTGAAGGCCTGTCGCCGGTGACTGACGAGCTCTACGACCAGTCCCGCGCCCGGCTCGAACATTGGCAAAGCTGTTTCCCCACCGTCAGTGCAGACCGCGCCAACCCGCTACGCACCGCACGCGGTACTGTCCCGCACCCCATTCCCCATACCGGCGTGGAGAAACTGGCCGATGAAAGTGCCGTACGCCAGTGGCTCGCCGGGCGCGAGGAGGTCTGGGTACAGCCCAAGATCGACGGCGTGGCCGTGACCCTGATCTATCGCCAGGGACGCTTCCAGCAAGCCATCAGCCGCGGGGATGGCCTTCAGGGCCAGGACTGGACCGGGCCCGCGCAACTGATAAGCGCCATCCCCAAACGCCTGCCCGAACCTCGGGACCTGCTGCTACAGGGCGAGCTCTATTGGCGCCAGAACGATCACATACAGGCCAAGGCTGGCAGCCTGAATGCCCGCGGCCAGGTTGCCGGCCTATTGGCGCGCAACCAGCTGGACCCTCGGCAAGCCAGCCGGATCGGCCTGTTCGTCTGGGACTGGCCACAAGGCCCGAGCACTCTGGCGCAGCGCCTGGCCGGCCTCAAGGCCCTGGGGTTTGCCCACAGCAGCGAGTACAGCCAGCGCGTCAGTACGTTCGCCGAGGTCCGGCACTGGCGAGAGCACTGGTATCGCTCGGCCCTGCCCTTCGCCAGCGATGGCATCGTCCTGCGCCAGAGCCGACGCCCAGAGGCGCAACGCTGGCAGGCCAAGGCGCCCTACTGGATCGCCGCGTGGAAATACCCGTTCGCCCAGGCCCTAGCCAGGGTGCGCAAGGTCGACTTCAAGATCGGCCGCACTGGCCGGATCACCCCGATGCTTGAGCTGGAGCCGGTCCTGCTCGACGACCGGCAGATCAGGCGGGTCAGCGTCGGCTCGCTGCCGCGCTGGCAGAAACTGGATATCCGCCCTGGCGACCAGGTGTCGATCAGCCTCGCCGGCCTGACCATCCCGCGCCTGAACGCGGTGATACTGCGCACGCCCCAGCGTGTGCCGCTGCAGGTTCCGGATGCCTCGGCCTTCCATGCGCTCAGTTGCTGGCACCCCCTGCCCGGCTGTGAGAGCCAGTTCCTAGCACGCTTGACCTGGCTGAGCGGAAAATCCGGGCTGGACCTGCCCCATGTGGGCACCGGCACCTGGGAGAAGCTGGTGGACGCCGGACTGATCAACGGCTTGGTCGATTGGTTGACCCTTGAGCCTGCAGAGCTTGCTAACATTACCGGCCTTGGCGAACGCAGCATCGCGCGTTTGCTGAGCAGCCTGCACAGCGCCCGCCGGCAACCGTTTCATCGCTGGCTCAAAGCCCTTGGACTGCCACCGACCGGCGACGCCAGGCTCGAAGATGGCTGGGCGGCGTTGGCGGCCAGAACCACCGAACAATGGCAGGCCCAAAGCGCTATCGGCCCGGGACGCGCCGCTCAGTTGAGCGCCTTCTTCCGCGATCCGCAGGTCCTGGCCTTGAGTGAAGAATTACGTGCCGCCGGAATCGAAGGCTTCTGAGGCTTTTACAGCCGGCGGCGTTGAACCCCGGGGACGCAGATGGCTCAAACAGCCCGTCGCCCCACTCCTGCTATTCATCTTTTCACATGGAGCCTTTATGAAATTTCTTGCACCGCTCACCCTCTTCACCGCATTCGCCCTGACAACCCCAGCCCTGATGGCCGCCGAGCAGGCCCCGGAACTCACCGGCTGCGCCGCCAAGCGCCAGGCCATCAGCACCCAGCTCGAACAGGCCAAGGCCCACGGCAACAGCGAACAACAGGCCGGCCTGGAAAAAGCCCTGAGCGAAGCCACCGCGAACTGCACCGACGCCTCGCTGAAAAAGGAACGCGAAAACAAGGTGCTGGACGCCAAGCACGAAGTCAGCCGGCGCCAGACCGACCTGGACAAGGCCATGAAAAAAGGCGACGCCGAGAAGATCAACAAGCGCAAGGACAAGCTGGCCGAGTCCCGCAAGGAATTGCAGGAAGCCCTCGACGAACTGGACAAGTAAGTTCGAGCCGCCGCGGCTGATGTGCCCGCCGCAGACACCTCAGGCGACAGAATCAGTGATCGCGAAACTCTTTATGGCAGGCACTGCAGGCATCTTCGACTTTCTGTACCGCCGGCCCCAGGTTGCTGGCCTTGTACGGCTGGACCTTGCTGGCGATGACCAGTTCACCGGTGGCCGCCTCAAGGGTGCGGGCCAGCTCCTGGAAACGTGCCTGCTTCTGCCAGACATCGTCAGTCGCGCTGGTGTGCTCCTGTTCCTTGACCTGCGGGAAGTGCTTCCAGGGTTCGTGGGACAGGTTGTCCAGCTTGATCGCGCCTTCGGTAAAGCGCGGGCCGTCGAACGGGATACGCCCACGGAGCATGCCGCCCAGGTCTTCACCGGTCTTGAGCATCTGTTTGAAGATCGCCTTGCGCTGACCCAGCGGGGAGTTCGGATCGACACCGCCGCAGGCGGACAACGTCAGGCAGGCCAGCAATACAACAGAGAGTCTTTTAAGCGTCATGGTGGCTTCGGGTCACGGGAAACGGCCGCCAGTATCCTCGCCTGTCCGGCAAAGACCAATAGCCCTATTAACAATATGGATTGCCTGACGTTGCCATGCGCCCAGGCAAGCCACAAAGGAAGTACCCAATGAACACCCGTTTCAAGCTGTGGCGTCGACACCTGGCCTGGGCCTTGCCGACCGCGATCCTGCTGGCCGGATGCAATGGCGGCGAAGTCGGCAAGCCACCCCAGCCCCATGCCATCGCCACCTATACCAGCGCCAGTTGGGAAGCCTTGCCCACTGTGTCCGACGACGACCTGCTGGCCGGCTTCGGTTCCTGGCGCAGCGCCTGCACCCGACTGAAAGCTGACCCGGTGTGGGGCCCGACCTGCGCGACGGCGGCCAATGTGCCACTCACCGCCCTCGATGTCCGCAGCTTTCTCAAGCAGCACCTGGACGTCTACGGCCTGCGCTCGGCCAGCGGCAGCAGCAACGGCCTGATCACCGGCTACTACGAGCCGGTCTATCCGGGCAGCCTGACCCAGACCCAGGCCGCTTCAGTGCCGGTCTATGGTGTGCCGGAAGACATGATCATCGTCGCCCTCGACAGCATTTATCCCGAACTCAAGGGCAAGCGCCTGCGCGGCCGCCTCGAAGGCCGGGTACTGAAACCCTACGACGATGCCGCGACCATCGAGACCAAGGGGGTCAAGGCGCCGGTGATCGCCTGGCTGACCGACCCGATGAACCTGCAATTCCTGCAGATCCAGGGCTCGGGCCGCATCCAGCTGGAAGACGGGCGCCAGTTGCGCATCGGCTATGCCGACCAGAACGGCCACCCGTACCGCCCCATTGGTCGCTGGCTGGTGGATCAGGGCGAGCTGAAGAAAGAAGACGTGACCATGGGCACCATCGCGGCCTGGGCCAAGGCCAACCCCAATCGCATCCCGGAACTGCAGGGCAGCAACCCCAGCTACGTGTTCTTCAACCGCAACCCGGACAGCAACGAAGGCCCGCGCGGCTCGTTGAACGTACCGCTGACGTCCGGCTACAGCGTGGCGGTGGACCGCAAGGTGATCCCCCTGGGCAGCCTGTTGTGGCTTTCCACCACCCGGCCGGATGGCAGCAGCCTGATCCGCCCGGTGGCGGCGCAAGACACCGGTGGCGCGATCGCCGGCGAAGTTCGCGCCGACCTGTTCTGGGGCACCGGCGACGCGGCCGGGCAACTGGCGGGAGACATGAAACAGCAGGGCCAGATCTGGATGCTCTGGCCCAAGGGCGCCACGCTGCCGAAAGTGCCTGAAGTCACCGACAGCAAATAGCCCTGTAGCCCCGTAGCCGCTGCCGAGCCCGCGAGGCTGCGATCGACTGCGTAGCAGGCGCAAAACCTGAGAATGCGCGGGGTCAGGATAACCGCGCCTGCTGCACGCCCGAGCGCAGCTTCGCGGGCTCGGCAGCGGCTACAGGATCAGATCGAAACGAAAAAGAAGCTGGCAATCAGCGCCATGCCGACGAGCCACACCAGCGAGCGCAGGATCGCCCAGTCCGCCAGGTAGCAGATGATGTACAGCAGGCGGCTGGTGATGAACAGCACCGCCAGCACATCGATGGTCACCAGTTCGGCGACGTTGGCGATGTGGGCAATGATCACCCCCGCGGCAAAGGCCGGGGTCACTTCAAAACTGTTGAGCTGCGCCGCTTGCGCCCGCCGGGCGAAACCTTCGAGGGTTTCGAGGTAGGCCCGCGGGTCATGGTTCTGCCGCAGGCCAAAGTTGCCCCCGCTGAACTTGGCGATGCTGTTGCACAGGTACGGCAGGAAGATGGCGATCAATACACACCAGAAAGCGACGGTCATGGCAGAGTCCTTTTTAAAGTCATGAGGGGAGCGGGGTCAGAACTTCATCACCAGCATGCCGAGCAGCACCAGCCCACAAGCTAAGAGCCGAGGTCGGCCGAAAGGTTCTTTCAGGTAACGCATGCCGAACAGCACCACCAGGATCACGCTGATTTCCCGCAGCGCCGCCGCCTCGGCGATCGATCCCAGCTGCATGGCCCACAGCACCAGAGCGTAGCTGAACAATACGCAGAACCCGACGCTCAACCCCAGCCTCCATTGCTCGCGCCAGAACAGGCTGAAGGCCGCACGCTTGCGCAGCAGCGCCAGCAGCGGAAAGGGCCAGGCGCTGAGCAGCGTCACCCACACCAGGTAATCCAGCGGATGGGACCAGCGGCGCAATGCCTGGCCGTCGATAAAGGTGTAGCAACCGATGCACAGGCCGATCAGCGCCACCACCGGCAACATCGACCATGGCAGGCGGTCGCCGCCACCGCCCTGCCACAGCAGGCACAGCATGCCGAAAGGGATCAACAGGATGCCGAGGATCTGCTGGAGGCTGAGCACCTCGCCCGCGAAGATCAGGGTCAGGGCCAGCACCACCAGAGGCGAAAGGCCGCGCATCAGTGGATAGACCAGGCCCAGATCGCCGACCCGATAGGCCTGGATCAGCAGGTAGCGGTAGAGCAACTCGAAAACCGCCGACGCCAGGATCCACGGCCAGATCTGCAGCGGTGGCCACTCGACGAACCCCAGCATCAATGCCACGAACAACAAGGCGACGCTGTCCATGCAGGCCACCACCAATAACCGTTCACCACTGAACTTGATCAGGGTATTCCACGCCGCATGCAGCAGCGCCGCCACCAGAACCAGAGTTGTCGCCAGCACCTCACACTCCCTGTTTGCTATAAGAGAATCGATTCACCTAAGGGCCTCGGCTGTCTATACTGACGCCGACCACGCCGCACTCAGTTGCGCATATCCATTCCAATAATTCCTGCCGCTGCCCAATCCGCCGGACCTGATCCGATGGAGGCGCAAAGCTGGCATGCGTATGCCTGATCAGGGCGTCAAGACTACAGACAGAGAATCCTCGCATGCCACTCGCCTTGCTCGCACTGGCTGTTGCCGCCTTCGGCATCGGCACCACTGAATTCGTCATCATGGGCCTGCTGCCCGATGTCGCCCGCGACCTGTCCGTCAGCATTCCCCATGCCGGCCTGCTGATTACCGGTTACGCCCTGGGCGTGGTGTTCGGCGCGCCGATCCTCGCCGTCGGCACCGCCAACATGCCGCGCAAGGCCACGCTGCTGGGCATGACCCTGATGTTCATCCTCGGCAATGTGCTCTGCGCGCTGGCGCCGAACTATGCCACGCTGATGGCCGCGCGGGTGATCACCGCGCTCTGCCACGGTGCGTTTTTCGGCATTGGCTCGGTGGTCGCCGCCAGCCTGGTGGCGCCGAACAAACGCGCCCAGGCGATCGCCATGATGTTCACCGGCCTGACCCTGGCCAATGTGCTCGGCGTGCCGCTGGGCACGGCACTGGGGCAATACGCCGGCTGGCGCTCGACCTTCTGGGCGGTGTCGGTGATCGGGGTGATCGCCGCCATTGCCCAGTGGTTCTGGCTGCCCCGGCACATCGCCATGGACAAGGCCAACCTGGCCAGCGAGTTCAAGGTCCTGGGCAAGACCAACGTGCTGCTGGCCCTGGGCATGAGCGTGCTGGCCTCCACCAGCCTGTTCAGCGTCTTCACCTATATCGCGCCGATCCTGCAGGACGTCACCGGCGTCAGCCCCCATGGCGTGACCATCATGTTGCTGCTGTTCGGCGTCGGCCTGACGGCCGGCAGCATGCTCGGCGGCCGCCTGGCCGACAGCCGCCTGCTGCCATCGCTGGTGGCCATGGCGCTGGCCGTGGTGTTGGTGCTGGCCGCGTTCAGCCAGACCAGCCACCTGCTGATCCCGGCGGCGATCACGTTGCTGCTGTGGGGGATTTTCGCCTTCGCCCTGTGCCCGATCCTGCAATTGCTGATCATCGACCAGGCCCACGAGGCTCCCAACCTGGGCTCGACCCTGAACCAGAGCGCCTTCAACCTGGGCAACGCCGCCGGCGCCTGGATCGGCGGGCTGGTCGTCGCCAGCGGCGCCGACCTGGCCGACCTGCCGTGGACCGGCGCACTGGTCGGCGGACTGACGGTGCTGACCGCGCTGCTGTTCATTCACCTGCAACGTCGCCAGGCGGCCGCGATCAATGTATCCGGCTGAGCCTCGACGAGCGTGCGACTGACCCACGGTCGCCTGCAGAACCGCGCACTGTCCGACCGGCTCACCGACAGAAGAATCTGAACTTTCCTTGTCGGTGTGCCCCGGGTCGCCAGCGGCCCATCAAACCCTTGCCCGGTGGTTTTCGGGCTTTCTTTTCACGTTTCTATCCAAGGGACTCCGGATGCTTGAACTCGTTGCCGCCTTCATCTGCCTGACCACCCTGCTCACCTACGTCAACTTCCGCTTCATCGGCCTGCCGCCGACCATCGGCGTGATGGTCACCGCCCTGCTGTTTTCCCTGCTGTTGCAAGGCTTGAGCTTCCTCGGCTATCCCGGCCTGGAAGAGCATGTGCAACAGCTGATCGGCCAGATCGACTTCGGCGACCTGCTGATGAACTGGATGCTGTCGTTCCTGCTGTTCGCTGGCGCCTTGCACGTCAACCTCAACGACCTGCGCAGCTATCGCTGGCCCATCGGCCTGCTGGCCACGGTCGGCGTGCTGATCGCCACGTTCGTCATCGGCAGCCTGGCCTACTGGATCTTCGGCCTGTTCGGCTGGCACGTGAGCTTCCTCTATTGCCTGCTGTTCGGCGCCCTGATCTCGCCGACCGACCCGATCGCGGTGCTCGGCGTGCTGCGTACCGCCAACGCTTCCAAGCCGCTGAAAACCACCATCGTCGGCGAGTCGCTGTTCAACGACGGCACCGCGGTGGTGGTGTTCACCGTGCTGCTGGGTATCGCCCAGCTCGGCGAAACCCCGACCATCGGCGCCACCGCCCTGCTGTTTGCCCATGAGGCCATCGGCGGCGTGGTGTTCGGCGGGCTGATCGGCTACCTGGTGTACCTGATGATCAAGAGCATCGAGCAGCACCAGATCGAGGTGATGCTGACCCTGGCCCTGGTGATCGGCGGCTCGGCGATGGCCAGCGAACTGCACGTCTCGGCACCGATCGCGATGGTGGTGGCGGGCCTGATCATCGGCAACCTGGGGCGCAACCTGGCGATGAACGACATGACCCGGCGTTACCTGGACGGCTTCTGGGAACTGCTCGACGACATGCTCAACGCCCTGCTGTTCGCCCTGATCGGCATGGAGCTGTTGCTGCTGCCGTTCAACTGGCTGCACTTGCTGGCCGCGAGCCTGCTGGCGGTGGCGATCGTGCTGTCGCGCCTGCTCACCGTGGCGCCGGCCATCGTCCTGCTACGCCGCTGGCGCAGCGTGCCGCGCGGCACTATCCGGGTGCTGACCTGGGGCGGCCTGCGCGGTGGGGTTTCGGTGGCACTGGCCCTGGCCCTGCCATTGGGCCCGGAGCGCGACCTGGTGCTGAGCATCACCTACATCGTGGTGCTGTCGTCGATCCTCCTGCAGGGCCTGACCATCGGCAAACTGGTGCGCCATGTCACCCAGGATGCACCGGCGGCCACCCAGGACGCTCACTGATCGTTTTTTGATCGATCGCGGACCCGCCCAGGGTCCGCAGTCGTTTTTGGCAGGCCACTTTCACTGCGCACCTGGGCATGGCTGATCAGGGCGAAGATGAAGCTGCCGCCGATGATGTTCCCCGCCAGCGTCGGCCCGGCGAACACCCACCAGAAATCCCGCCACGGCAACTCGCCGGCGAACACCAGGTACGAGACCTCCACCGAACCGACCACGATATGGGTGAAGTCCCCCAGGGCCATCAGGTAGGTGATCAGGATGATGATCCACATCTTGGCGCTCTCCATGGACGGGATCATCCAGACCATGGTGGCGATCATCCAGCCGGAGACGATGCCCTTGGCGAACATCTGTCCGGCATCGTTTTCCATGACCTTGCGCCCGATATCGAGGAAGGCCAGGTCGGTCCTGGCGTCGAAAATCGGCAGGTGCAGCATTACGTAGGCCACCAGCAGCGTGCCGCACAGGTTGCCCACCAGGACCACGCCCCACAAGCGGCACAGGCGCGCGAAATTGCCCAGGGTGGGTTTGCTCATGATCGGCAGCACGGCCGTCAGGGTGTTTTCGGTGAACAGTTGCTGGCGCGCCAGGATCACCGCCAGGAAACCCGCGCAATAACCGAAACTGGCAATCACCTTGAACCCTTCGCCGTCGGGCAGGCGCGAGTCGAGCAGGCCCATGCCCATCAGCGACAGGCCCATGGTCAGGCCGGCGGCCAAGGCCGACCACCAGAGCGCCGCGACGCTGCGCTCCAGCTCCTTGTCGCCCTGGGTGCGGATGATCTCGTGCAAGACCGCCGCGCGGGGCGGCTGGTTCTTGTCTACGTCGTGCTGCTCTTCGGGAGAAAGGCCCGGGGTCTTGCCGTCTGTCTGCACGTTAATGGCTCCTGAACCTGTGGGTACCTTGTCAGGTACGACATCCGGGGTTCAGGGCTCGTTCAGTGCCCTCATGCAGGAGCAGGCAGACTCACGCCCACAGCGGTCAGGCGATCGGCTCGTCGTCTTTGAACTGGTCCTTCACGTACCGGATCTCGGTACGACCGTGGGGAGCCGGCAAGCCGTCCTCGCCCAGGTTGACGAAGACCATCTTCTCGACGGTGAGGATGCTCTTGCGGGTGATCTTGTTGCGCACTTCACAGGTCAGGGTGATCGAGGTCCGGCCGAATTCGGTGGCGGTGATACCCAGCTCGATGATGTCGCCCTGGCGCGAGGCGCTGACGAAGTTGATTTCGGAAATGTACTTGGTGACCACGCGCTGGTTGCCCAGCTGGACGATGGCGTAGATCGCCGCTTCTTCGTCGATCCAGCGCAACAGGCTGCCGCCGAACAGCGTGCCGTTGGGGTTGAGGTCTTCGGGTTTTACCCATTTGCGGGTGTGGAAATTCATACTCACTCCTGACCGTCTTGCCGATTGATGCCGGCATCATGGCAGACCCCGGCGCAGAGCTCTATTGAGCTTCTACTATGGTCGCGATAACCGTTCGATCATCGTCCGACAGAAATCCTTGGGAAGTCGCTGGCAGACGGCTATAATCGCCTCCGTTTCAAAACGGTAACGATCACCTGATACCGTTTTCCCGCCACCTGTCCGAGGGGCGCTGCAGCAGGTTCGACCTGTCAGGCTCGGATGGGGCGTTGTCTGGCCGTGATGGTTCGGTCAGTCACTAAACGCACAACGGCGCCCATTCGCATACTTACGAATGGAGGCTCTTCATGAGCGCTGTCATCACGCCTGCAGATTTTACCGACTACAAAGTCGCCGACATGTCCCTGGCCGCCTGGGGCCGTCGTGAAACCATCATCGCCGAATCGGAGATGCCGGCCCTGATGGGTCTGCGTCGCAAGTACGCCGCTGAACAACCGCTCAAGGGCGCGAAGATTCTCGGCTGCATCCACATGACCATCCAGACTGCCGTGCTGATCGAAACCCTGGTTGCCCTGGGTGCCGAAGTACGCTGGTCGTCCTGCAACATCTTCTCGACCCAGGACCAGGCCGCTGCCTCCATCGCCGCCGCCGGTATCCCGGTATTCGCCTGGAAAGGCGAGACCGAGCAAGAGTACGAGTGGTGCCTGGAGCAGACCATCCTCAAGGATGGCAAGCCTTGGGACGCCAACATGATCCTCGACGACGGCGGCGACCTGACCGAGCTGCTGCACAAGAAGTACCCGCAGGTGCTGGATCGCGTCCACGGCGTGACCGAAGAAACCACCACTGGCGTGCACCGTCTGCTGGACATGCTGGCCAAGGGCGAGCTGAAGATCCCGGCCATCAACGTCAACGACTCGGTGACCAAGAGCAAGAACGACAACAAGTACGGCTGCCGTCACAGCCTGAACGATGCGATCAAGCGCGGTACCGACCACCTGCTGTCCGGCAAGCAAGCGCTGGTCATCGGCTACGGTGACGTGGGCAAGGGCTCGGCCCAGTCCCTGCGTCAGGAAGGCATGATCGTCAAGGTTTCCGAAGTCGACCCGATCTGCGCCATGCAGGCCTGCATGGACGGTTTCGAACTGGTTTCGCCGTTCATCGACGGCATCAACACCGGCACCGAAGCGAGCATCGACAAGGCTCTGCTGGGCAAGATCGACCTGATCGTGACCACCACCGGTAACGTCAATGTTTGCGACGCAAACATGCTCAAGGCCCTGAAGAAGCGCGCCGTTGTCTGCAACATCGGTCACTTCGACAACGAAATCGACACCGCTTTCATGCGCAAGAACTGGGCATGGGAAGAAGTGAAGCCGCAGGTGCACAAGGTTCACCGCACCGGCCCAGGCGCTTTCGACGCCCAGAACGACGACTACCTGATCCTGCTGGCCGAAGGCCGCCTGGTGAACCTGGGCAACGCCACCGGTCACCCAAGCCGCATCATGGACGGTTCGTTCGCCAACCAGGTTCTGGCGCAGATCTTCCTGTTCGGCCAGAAGTACGCCGACCTGTCGCCAGCCCAGAAAGCCGAGCGCCTGACCGTTGAAGTACTGCCCAAGAAACTCGACGAAGAAGTGGCCCTGGAAATGGTCCGCGGCTTCGGTGGCGTGGTCACCCAACTGACCAAGCAACAGGCTGACTACATCGGCGTCACCGTCGAAGGCCCGTTCAAGCCGCACGCTTACCGGTACTAAGAGCAGTTGCAAGTCTTGAGCTTCAAGCGGCAAGCAAAGGCCACAAGCCGTGCTTGCCGCTCGAAGCTTTCGGCTTCGTCCCTATTTGCTTAAACAGTTTCAAGCAGCCCGTTCCAGGCACAAGAGCTGAGCGCACCTCCGCTACTCTTGCAGCTTGTGGCTTGCAGCTTGTAGCTGGAGGTTTCCTCCATGTCCCAAGACCGTCGCTACAGCTTCGAGTTCTTCCCGACCAAGACCGATGCTGGGCATGAAAAACTGCTCGCCACTGCCCGCCAGCTGGCCAGTTACAACCCCGATTTCTTCTCCTGCACCTACGGTGCCGGTGGCTCGACCCGCGACCGCACGATGAACACCGTGCTGCAGCTCGAAAGCGAAGTGAAGATCCCCGCCGCACCGCACCTGTCCTGCGTGGGTGACAGCAAGGCCGACCTGCGTGGCCTGTTGACCCAGTACAAGGCCGCCGGCATCAACCGTATCGTCGCCCTGCGCGGCGACCTGCCTTCGGGCATGGGCATGGCCAGCGGCGAGTTGCGTCACGCCAACGACCTGGTGAGCTTCATTCGTGAAGAGACTGGCGACCACTTCCACATCGAAGTGGCGGCGTATCCGGAAATGCACCCACAGGCGCGCAATTTCGAAGACGACCTCAACAACTTCGTGCGCAAGGCCAACGCCGGCGCCAACAGTGCGATCACCCAGTATTTCTTCAACGCCGACAGTTATTTCTACTTCGTCGAACGCGTGCAACAAATGGGTGTGAACATCCCGATCGTGCCCGGCATCATGCCGATCACCAACTACAGCAAGCTGGCGCGTTTCTCCGACGCCTGCGGAGCGGAAATCCCGCGCTGGATCCGCAAGCAACTGGAAGCCTACGGCGACGACAGCCAAAGCATTCAGGCGTTCGGCGAACAGGTCATCACCGAAATGTGTGAGCGTTTGTTGCAAGGCGGTGCGCCAGGGCTGCATTTCTATACCCTGAACCAAGCCGAGCCAAGCCTGGCCGTCTGGAACAACCTGAAGCTGCCGCGTTAACCGCCCGACAGCATCAGAAAAGGCCTTGGCGAAATCCAGGGCCTTTTTTTTAACCCCCAATACATCCGAAGGATCGCCGTAGATGTCCACAGGCAGCACCGCAGCACGCCCACAATTGATTTATCTGGTTTACGGCGCCGCGACCTATCACCAGGAAGCCGCGTTCAGTATTGCCAGCGCCCTGGCCGGGCTGCGCGAAACACCGGGCGAAGCCCTCGACATCCAGGTCTTCACCGACAATCCCGCGCCTTACCGCGACCTGCCTGTGCGCGTGCGCCCCTTGGACGAAAACACCCGCCAGGCCTGGATCGCCCCACACGGCTACCACTTTCGCGCCAAGCACGTGGTGATGCAGCAGGTGCTGCAAGAGTCCGAACTGGCACTGCTGATCGACACCGATACCTTTTTCCACTGCTCGCCGCTGGAGCTGTTTCGCCGCATCCAGCCCGGCACCCTGCTGTGTAACGCATTCGGCATGTGCTACGGCGCCAACAAGGAGTCCGGCCTCTACCAGTGCCTGGCCGGCTTGCTGCGGGAACGAAAACTCGCCGACGAGCAGATGCCATTGCTGAACTCCGGCGTAATCGGCCTGCACCGCGCGGATGCCGATGTGCTGGACCGCTCCATCGCCCTGATGGACGAGCTGTACCCGCTGGCCAACGGCGCCTACACCCTCGAAGAATTCTGCCTGTCGGTGGCGGCCTATCGCACCAAACAGGTTCGCGAATGCCCCGACCTGATCCACCATTACTGGAGCCGCAAGCAGCTGTTTCGCGCCAAGATCAAGGCCTGGCTGGACAAGCACATCGCAGCGCCCACCAGCAGCGTCGCCCTGGACGAAACCCGCCTGGTCACCGCGACCCTGCCACGCCCGCCGACCTTGCAACGCCTGGCCTACAAGATCGTGACCCTGGCCCTGCCCGGGCACCAGCGGCAGTTCATGCGCGAAATCCTCTACGGCTGCTACCGCCACACCAACGAATTCGACCAGGCCTGCGCCCCGGTCTGGTGGGAGAAAGCCCGGGAAAACGCCGAAGGCCGCCTGAAAAAACCGCTCAACAGCCATCAACTCGAGCGCTGGTTCAACCACCCGGTGATTCGCCTGGTACTGGGCCAGCGGCGCAAGGCCATCTACCTGCATCTGATCGAGACAAAGGCTGACTGAGGCTTGAGCTAGACGGCCTCTAGCATTGGACGACCTGTCGTCGTAATCTCCAGCGATGCCCGTCATTGCCCAGCTGCTGACAGCCTTTATCTGCGCTTGCCTGAGCCTCACCGCTCATGGCGAGAAGCTGCGCATTGTCACCGAGCCCTGGGCCCCTTATGTCTATGAGGAACAGGGCAAGGCCCAGGGCCTGGATTACGAAACCACGGCGATCGTCTTCCAGCGTCTGGGGATCGAAGTCGAATGGCAGTTCCTGCCCTGGAAACGTTGCCTGGCCATGCTCGAACAAGGCCAGGCCGACGGTGCCCTGGACATCTTTCATAGCAACGAACGCGAAAGCAGCCTGCTCTACCCCAGCGAGCCGCTGTCGGACGTCGAGTTCGTGATGTTCTATGCCAACGCCCGGCCCTTTCCGTTCCACTCCCTGGAAGACTTGCGCGGGCTGACCGTGGGCACCTCCCCCGGCTACCTGTACAGCCAGGACTTCAGGGAATCCACCCTGTTCAAGCACGAGCCGGCGCCAACCCACGAAGCCAACTTCGGCAAGCTGCTGCGCGGTCGCATCGACCTGCTGATCACCGATCGGCGGGTCGGCCAGCATCTGCTCGACCAACTGAACATTCGCCAGCAGATCACCGAGAACCCGGTGGTCATCAGCCGCCAGAGCCAGTTTCTGGCCGTGCGGCGCAATGCCGGCATGGACTTGCTGGTGCAGCGTTTCGGCGCCGAACTCAAGCGCTTCAAGCGCGAGCCGGCCTACGCCGAACTGAGCGCCCGCTATGGCGCGGCGCCGGCCATCGCCGACTCAAGCGCAATGCCGCCCGGCACACCGCGCAAAACCGTTGAGCAGCAGGAAAGCAGCGCACGCTGATTGCTCTGTTATACTCCGGCCTTCCCGCCAGGCTCACGCCCGGACGCTCGATCCTGTTCAAGGCATCTCGATACCGCTACAGCGCAGCCACAAGGCCCGCGCGAGCCCTCGCCGATGAGCCTTCAGGAGCCAGCAGGACCGGACGGGATTGCGTCCTCTTAAACGCCATTCGCGCCAGGCAAGACTATCCCTCTGGGCCAAGCCCTCACTAAAACAGGATTACTCATGTCCTTTGCTTCCCTCGGTCTCTCCGAGGCTTTAGTCGGCGCCATCGAAGCCGCCGGCTACACCCAGCCTACTCCGGTGCAACAGCGGGCCATTCCCGCCGTGTTGCAAGGTCGCGACCTGATGGTCGCGGCACAGACAGGTACTGGTAAAACCGGCGGTTTCGCCCTTCCGATCCTGGAACGGTTGTTTCCCAATGGTCACCCGGACAAATCCCAGCGTCACGGCCCGCGCCAACCGCGCGTACTGGTCCTGACCCCGACCCGCGAACTGGCCGCGCAAGTGCATGAGAGCTTCAAGGTCTATGCCCGCGACCTGAAGTTCGTCAGTGCCTGTATCTTCGGCGGCGTCGGCATGAACCCACAGGTTCAGGCCATGGCCCGTGGCGTCGATGTGCTGGTGGCCTGCCCCGGCCGCCTGCTCGACCTGGCCGGCCAAGGCAGCGTCGACCTGTCCCACGTGGAAATCCTCGTGCTCGACGAAGCCGACCGCATGCTCGACATGGGCTTTGTCCATGACGTGAAGAAAGTCCTCGCGCGCCTGCCCGCCAAGCGCCAGAACCTGCTGTTTTCCGCGACCTTCTCCAAGGACATCACGGACCTGGCCGGCAAACTGCTGCACAACCCGGAGCGCATCGAAGTCACGCCGCCGAACACCACGGTCGAGCGTATCGAGCAACGGGTGTTCCGCCTGGCCGCCAGCCACAAGCGCGCCTTGCTGGCCCACCTGATCACCGCCGGCGCCTGGGAACAGGTACTGGTCTTCACCCGCACCAAGCACGGCGCCAACCGCCTGGCCGAGTACCTGGACAAGCACGGCCTGACCGCCGTCGCCATCCACGGCAACAAGAGCCAGAACGCCCGCACCAAGGCCCTGGCCGACTTCAAGGCCGGTGAAGTGCGGATCCTGGTCGCCACCGATATCGCCGCCCGTGGCCTGGACATCGACCAGTTGCCACACGTGGTCAACTTCGAGCTGCCGAACGTCGACGAAGACTACGTGCACCGTATCGGCCGTACCGGCCGCGCCGGTCGTTCGGGCGAAGCGATCTCGCTGGTCGCACCGGACGAAGAGAAGCTGCTCAAGAGCATCGAGCGCATGACCAAGCAGAAGATCCCCGACGGCGATCTGATGGGCTTCGATGCCAGCGCCGTGGAAGCCGAGAAACCGGAAGTGCGCGAGCGTCCGGACGTGCGTAACCCGCGCAATTCCCGTGGCCCGCGTGGCGACGGTCCGAATGGCGGCGGTGGTGGCGGCGGCCGTAAAGACAAAGGCAAGGACAAGGGCAAGGACAAACCGGCCGCTCGCGGCGACCGCCCGGCCCGTGAGCAGAAGCCTCGCGAAGGCACCCCGGCCCGCGAACAGCGCCAGCCGACGCCACGCGCCGACCGTGCGCCGGATGAGTTCCTGGACGACGACGTAGACAACTTCGGCAATCGCGCCGACTACGTCAGCCCGTACCAGAACAAGAACAACCAGGGCCGCGGCCGTCGTCCGGGCGCTCCAGCCCAGGGTGCAACCAGCAGCAACGCGCCACGCAGCGGCGGCCAGGGTCGCTCCGGCGGTCCGCGCACCAGCAACGGTGCCACCACCGGCACCCCGCCTGCCAAGCGCAACGGCCCACGCAGCGGCGCTCCACGTGACGGCCAGGCCCGTCGCGAAGAGTCGCGCAATCGTCGTCCGGCCCGTGACGACCAGGCGCGTCAGGAGCCGGCTGTGCAGAACCCGCGCGGCAACCAGCCGAAGATCATGCACAAGGAATCGAAAGCCGACCGCTTCCCGACACCCGAGCAGCTCGATCAACTGCCAAGCCGTCCACGTGGCGAGAAGCCAGCCTTGCTGACCCGCAATCGCTGAAGTTTTCGCGACAATAAAAAACGCCCCTGATCTCGCAATCAGGGGCGTTTTTTTATGAGCTCTGTAGCCGCTGCCGAGGCTGCGAGGCTGCGATCGACCGGGAACCGGTCGCAGGCCTTGAAGACCATGAAGGTCCTGCGGACCTTATCGCAGCCTCGCGGGCTCGGCAGCGGCTACAGGCGAAGCATTACTTCGCTTTCACACCTTCAAAGGTGATGTACAGCTGAACGGTATCGGACTGTGGGCCAACATCCATCCCGTCCTTGTTGAACTCTTTGCGGCTGATGCTGGTGGTGCCTTCAAAACCGGCACGGTAGCCACCCCATGGATCCTTGCCTTCACCCAGGAAGGTGGCCTTGACCACGATAGGCTTGGTCACACCGTGGAAAGTCAGGTCGCCAGCCACATCGGCGGTCTGCTTGCCATCAGCATTCTTGCCGGTTGGCTTGACGCTGGTGGAAACGAACTTCGCATCAGGGAATTTGCCCGACTCCAGGAAGTCCTTGCTGTTGACGTGCTTGTCACGCTCGGCGTGGTTGGTGAACACGCTGGCGGTGCGCACGTTGACTTCGATCTTGGCGTCTTCAGGCTTGGCCGCGTCGAAGCTGAACTTGCCGTCCAGGTCCTTGAAGGTACCGGTGATGAAGCTGTAGCCCAGGTGGCTGATCTTGAAGTCGACGAAGGCGTGCTGGCCTTCCTTGTCGATCACGTAGTCCGCGGCCATCGCCTGACCGGCAGACAACAGAGCAGAACCGATTGCCAGAGCGGCGAGAGTCTTTTTCAACATGCTTTCTATTCCTTTTGAGTCGAGGTTGAGCATCAGGCTTTGCGCCCCAGCATACGAGCCAGGGTCGTGTCACGATCGATAAAGTGGTGTTTCAAGGCAGCCAGAGCATGCACTCCGGCGAAGATCACCAGGGCCCAGGCCAGGTACAGGTGCACCTCGCCGGCCACATCTGCCTGGTCCGGCAGTCCGGAAACCAGGGCAGGTACTTCAAACAGGCCAAACACCGGAATCCCGACACCGTCTGCGGTGGAAATCAGGTAACCGGCAATCATCACAGCGAACAGACTGAGATAAAGGAAGGCATGGCCGAACTTGGCGCCCAGGCGCGTCAGGCGACCGTGGTTGGCCGGTGCCGGTGGCGGCGGGCTGACAAAGCGCCACAGCACCCGCAGCAACATGATCGCGAACAACGTCAAGCCAATGCTCTTGTGCAGGTCCGGCGCATCTTTACGCCAGGCACTGTAGTAATCCAGGCCGACCATCCACAGGCCCAGGGCGAACAATCCAAAGACTGCCAGCGCCACGCTCCAGTGCAGAAAAATGCTTACCCAGCCGTAGCGGGAAGAAGAGTTACCTAGCTGCATTACTTAAATCCTGTAAGAACTGCTGCCCAAGACTATCGATTTAACTATCGAATTAAAGCGGAAATTTTCGCTTTGAAATATCGAGAAATACGATGTTGATCCTACGAACACTAAATTAACCAGGCATTAAGGTCTACGTGGGGAAAACGTGACAGACCGTCCTGCGACCGCGATCAATTCGCCCTTCCAGGCATGCAATGGGTTGTGACACGGCCTGGCATTGCATAGGCTTGCGCGATTGTTTGCTCGCGTACTTAGAGCCGCCTCCAGGAGACTGAACATGGGCCTCAACAACCAGTGGATGCAACGCGATCTCGCGGTGTTATGGCATCCCTGCACCCAGATGAAAGACCACGAGCAGCTGCCGCTGATCCCGATCAAGCGCGGCGAAGGCGTGTGGCTGGAGGACTTCGAAGGCAAGCGCTACCTCGACGCGGTCAGTTCCTGGTGGGTCAACGTATTCGGCCACGCCAACCCGCGCATCAACCAGCGCATCAAGGATCAGGTCGATCAGCTGGAGCACGTGATCCTCGCCGGATTCAGCCATCAGCCGGTGATCGAGCTGTCCGAGCGCCTGGTGAAAATGACTCCCGAAGGCCTGACCCGCTGCTTCTATGCCGACAACGGCTCGTCGTGCATCGAAGTGGCGATGAAGATGAGCTTCCACTACTGGTTCAACCGCGGCCAGAAAGACAAGAAGCGCTTCGTCACCCTGACCAACAGCTACCACGGCGAAACCATCGCCGCGATGTCGGTGGGCGACGTGCCGCTGTTCACCGAGACCTACAAGGCCCTGCTGCTGGACACGATCAAGGTGCCAAGCCCGGACTGCTACCTGCGCCCCGAAGGCATGAGTTGGGAAGAACACTCGCGCAACATGTTCGCGGCCATGGAACAGACCCTGGCGGAACACCACGCCACCCTCGCCGCAGTGATAGTCGAACCACTGATCCAGGGCGCCGGCGGCATGCGCATGTACCACCCGGTGTACCTCAAGCTGCTGCGCGAGGCCTGCGACCGCTACGGCGTGCACCTGATCCATGATGAGATCGCCGTCGGCTTCGGTCGTACCGGCACGATGTTCGCCTGCGAACAGGCCGGCATCCGCCCGGACTTCCTCTGCCTGTCCAAGGCCCTGACCGGCGGCTACCTGCCGCTGGCCGCGTGCCTGACCACCGACGACGTCTATAGCGCCTTCTACGACGACTACCCGACCCTGCGCGCTTTCCTCCACTCCCACAGCTACACCGGCAACCCGCTGGCCTGTGCGGCGGCGCTGGCGACCCTGGATATCTTCGAGCAGGACAACGTCATCGAGAACAACCGGGTCCTGGCCCAGCGCATGGCCAGCTCGACCGCGCACCTGGCGGATCACCCGCACGTTGCCGAAGTCCGCCAGACCGGCATGGTGCTGGCCATCGAGATGGTCCAGGACAAGGCCAGCAAGACCGCCTACCCGTGGCAGGAACGCCGTGGCCTGAAAGTCTTCCAGCACGCCCTGGAGCGTGGCGCCCTGCTGCGTCCGCTGGGCAGCGTGGTGTATTTCCTGCCGCCCTACGTGATCACTCCGGAGCAGATCGACTTCCTCGCCGAAGTCGCCAGTGAGGGCATCGATATCGCCACCAGCGACAAGGTCAGCGTGGCGGTGCCCAAGGACTTCCACCCAGGCTTCCGCGATCCGGGTTGAGCCCCTCGCCGGCAAGCCCGCCGTTTTGCAGAAGCGGGCTTGCCGACGCAAAGATCCATTGACCCACCTCGAACCGAATTTTCCCCAGAGAACCACCATGAGACTGTCCCGCTTCTTTATCGACGCCCCCCTGAGCCTCGGCGAGCACGAGCTGCCGGAAGCCCAGGCCCACTACATCGGGCGCGTACTGCGCATGGCCGAGGGCGACGCGCTGCAGCTGTTCGACGGTTCGGGCAACGAATTTCGCGGCACGCTGCTGGAAGTCGGCAAAAAACGCGTGGTGGTCCGGCTCGATGAAAATTTTGCCGGGCAGGTCGAGTCGCCGCTGCAGATCCACCTCGGCCAGGGCCTGTCCCGGGGCGAGCGCATGGATTGGGCGATTCAGAAGGCCACCGAACTGGGGGTGAATGAAATCACCCCGATCTTCAGCGAGCGCTGTGAGGTGCGGCTCAAGGACGAGCGCGCCGACAAGCGCCTGGCCCACTGGCGCCAGGTGGCCGTGAGCGCCTGCGAACAATGCGGGCGCTCGCGGGTGCCGGTGATTCATCCGCCGGTGCTGCTGGCCGACTGGATCAAGCAGACCCAGGCCGACCTCAAGCTGGTGCTGCACCCGGTGGCCGAGCCACTGGTAAGCCACGCCAAACCTGCGACCCTGGCATTCCTGATCGGCCCGGAAGGCGGTTTGTCCGATGCCGAAGTGGACCAGGCCCAGGACGCGGGCTTCCTGCCGGCGCGCCTCGGGCCGCGGGTGCTGCGCACCGAAACCGCGCCAGTGGTAGCGCTGGCCGTGGCCCAGCAACTCTGGGGCGACTTCTAACCCCTTCTGTAGGAGTGAACTTGCTCGCGAAAAACGGGCTCAGCCAACGTAATTGCCACGCTCGGACGATCCAATCGCCAGCAGGCTCGCTCCTACAGAGGGGCCGATCACTCCACCGGATCGCTCACCGGTTTGGCGATGATCGCCTTCAACTCGCTGGTCATCGGGAACTCCAGGTTCAGGCCCTTGGGTGGAATCGGTTGTTCGAACCAGCGCTGGTAGATCCCGTTGATTTCCCCTGAGCGGTACAGGTCCGCCAGGGTGGCGTTCACCAGCTCCAGGAACTGCGGATCGTCCTTGCGCACCATGCAGCTGTAGATTTCCCGCGACTGCTCCTCGCCGACCACCACCCAGTTGTGCGGATCGCGGGCCTTGGCCCGTTCGCCGTAGAGCAGCGCGTCGTCCATGTAGAACGCTGCGGCGCGACCCGATTGCAACATCTGGAAGGCTTCGCCGTGGTCCTTGGCGCTGATCACGAACATGTCGACCTTGTGCTCGACGTTGTAGCTCTTGAGGAAACGCTCGTTGGTGGTGCCGGCGGTGGTCACCACGTTCTTGCCACGCAGGTCGGCAAAACTCTTGATCCCGCTGTCTCTGGCCGTCAGCAACTGGCCCTTGACGTAGATGAAGCCGTAGGAAAACGCCACCTGCTTCTGCCGTTCGGCGGTCACCCCGGTGGAGCCGCATTCCAGGTCCACGGTGCCGTTCTGCACCAGCGGAATGCGCGTCTGCGACGTCACCAGGTTGTACTTCACCGCCAGTTGCGGCAGCGCCAGCTTGTCGCGGATGCGCTCGACGACCTTGCTCGCCAGGTCCACCGAGTAGCCCATGGGTTTGCCGCTGTTGTCACCCACGTAGGAAAACGGCACCGAGGCATCGCGATAACCCAGGGTAATACTGCCGGCAGTGGCGATCTTGCCCAGGGTGCCGGTCAGCGGCGCCTCGCTGGCGTACAGCGGGGAGCCGAGCAACAGGCCCAGGGTGCAGCCGAGCAACGTGATTTTTTGCATTGTTATTCTCCGTTGTGGGTGAAGGCGTTAGCGGCGAACCGCGATGACGGTGATTTCCACCAGGATGTCCGGACGCGCCAGGGCGGCCTGCACCGTGGTGCGGCTTGGCGCCTGGCCCGGGGACAGCCAGGCCGACCAGACCTCGTTCATCGCGGCAAAGTCCCGCTGGATGTCTTTCAGGTAGAGGGTCGCACTGAGCAGATGATCCTTGTCGCTGCCGGCCTCGGCCAGCAAGGCGTCGATCTTCGCCAGCACTTCGCGGGTCTGGCCGGCGGCATCGGTGGCCGCGCCCGGCACCTGGCCAGACAGGAACAGCAGATCGGCAAAACCCGCGACAGCGCTGAGGCGGTCATTGCTGTGAAGACGCTGGATGGTCATGGGACAGCTCCTTGTACGTGAAAGAAATCAGGCGGCATGGGGCGCGAGCCCCTGCATGTCGATGGAAGTGCGGCGCTGGCCGATCAGCTCGGCCAGCAGGCGCCCGCTGCCACAGGCCAGGGTGAAACCCAAGGCGCCATGGCCGAGGTTGAGCCACAGGTTGCGGTAGCCGGTGGCGCCAATCAGCGGTACGCCGCTGGGGGTCGCCGGGCGCATGCCGGCCCACTCGATGGCGGCATCGTAGTCGCCGGCGTTGGCGAAGGTTTCCCGGGCCTGGCGCTGCATCAGGGCCAGGCGCCTGGGGTCCAGGGCCGGGTCGAAACCGACGATATCGACCATGGCCGCCACCCGCAGCTGCTGGCCGATCCGCGCGTAAACGATCTTGCGGTTGTAATCGGTGATGCTGATTTCCGGCGCCCGGTGCCCCGCGCCGATCGGCACGCTGAGGCTGTAGCCCTTGAGCGGATACAGCGGCAGCTTCAGCCCGGGCAACGCCAGTTCGCCACTGCGATGACCGGCGGCAAGTATCAGTTGATCCACCGCCAGCACTTCGTCGCCCAGCTCGATGGCCTGCACCTGGCCGCCCACCTGGCGAATGCCGGTGACCGGGCGCCCGGTCAGCAGCTGGCAACGACCGGACGCCTGCAACCGCGCCACCAGTTGCTGGCAGAAGGCGTGGCAGTCGGCCACTTCTTCGTCCGGGGTGAAGATGCCGCCGACAAAGGGCGCGCCGCCGAGGGTTGGCTCCAGTTGCGCGCATTCGCCAGCGGACAGCACCTGCTGTTGGCGGGGATCGGCCAGGCCGTGGCGGGCGTGCTCGAAGCTCGTGGTTTCGCGGAAGGTCACCAGCTTGCCGTTGCGCCGCCAGTGAAAACCCTCGAGCCGGTCCTCCTCGCGCCAGCTCTGCAAGGTGGCCTGGCTTAGCAGCGCCAGGCGCAGCAGATGGGCACCGTTGCGGCGGTTGACCGAGCCGCGGCAGGCCGCCAGGAACCCGGCCATCCAGCGCCACTGCGCCGGGTCCAGGCGCAGGCGCAGCTTCAGCGGCGAGTCGCCACGCAGCATCCAGCCCAACGCCTGCCAGGGCACGCCGGCATCGGCCAGCGGCGCCACGTAGCGGTACGACAGCTGGCCGCCGTTGGCGAAGCTGGTCTGGCTGGCGAAGGTGTCGCGCGCCTCCACCAGGCTGACGTCGAACCCCTCGCGAACCAGGGCGTAGGCGCTGGCCAGGCCAATGACCCCGCCGCCGATGATGCAAACCCGCTGTGCCATGTCAGTCCTTAAAGCCTTGTTGAGCGGGCTTCAGGTTAGGACCAGGTGACAGGCCCGGGACAATGAATAAAGATGGACCACCCATAAACAAAGGTTATGGACTCATCATGCGACTGCGCCATATCGAGATTTTCCAGGCCATCCGCCAGACCGGCTCGATCAGCGGCGCGGCGCAACTGCTGCACGTCTCCCAGCCGGCGGTGACCAAAGTCTTGCAGCACGCCGAGCAGCAGCTGGGCTTCCCGCTGTTCCTGCGGGTCAAGGGCAAGTTGCAGACCACCCCGGAAGCCCTGGAGCTGGAGCGCGAGGTCGACAAGGTCAGCGAAAGCCTGCAAGGGGTGCGGCGCCTGGCCCAGAGCCTGCGCCGCGAGCCGGGCCACAGCCTGCGGATCGGTGCCACGCCGGCGCTGGCCCTGTCCTTGTTGCCGCCGGCCATCAACCAGTGGACCCGGCGCTACCCGGACATCGTCTGCGAGCTGTCCAGCGCCCACAGCCGCGAGTTGGTGCAGAACCTGCTGATGCGCGAGATCGACGTGGCCCTGACCCTGCAACGTCCGGATCATCCGGGGCTGACCGCCCAGGCCCTGGCCAGCGGGGTGCTGGTGGCGCTGGCGCCGCTGGATTACTGGCCCCAGGCGGCCAGGGGCACACCGCTGCCGCTACTGGAGCTGGCGGGTGCGCCCTTGATCGGCCTGTCCAGCGCCGACCCGCTGGCGGCGAAACTCGACGGTTACCTGAAAGCCGTGGAACCGGCGCCCCGAGTCAGCATTGCCGTGCAGACCTACTCCCTGGCCCGGGCCATGGTCGAATCCGGCGCCGGGCTGGCGGTGATCGACCCCTTCACCGCCCTCGGCGCCTCGCCCGCCAGCACCGCGATCCGCCCGCTGACCCCGGCGCTGCCGATTACCCTGTATGCCGTGACCCGCGCGGCGGAGGCGCTGCCGCACACCTTGAGCAGCCTGCTGGAGATCTTCGGCGGCCGCGCGCAGGAGCAGCTGGATCGGTTGATGACCGGGGATTGAGGACACCTGTCAGGACGTCATCGCGAGCAAGCTCGCTCCTACAGGGATGTACGCTACCCGTTGTAGGAGCGAGCTTGCTCGCGATAAACGATAACGCGCTCGCCGATCAGAGCACGTAGAAGAAAATCGCCACGAAGTGCAGCAGGCTGCCGGCGATCACGAACAGGTGCCAGATCCCGTGGGCATGGCGCAAACGGCTGTCGAGGGCAAAGAAGATGATGCCCACGGTGTAGAGCACCCCGCCCGAGGCCAGCCAGGCGAAGCCGGCGGGGCCCAGGGCCGCCAGCAGCGGCTTGACCGCCACCAGCACGATCCAACCCATCACCGCGTAGATCACGATGGACAGGATGCGCGCCTCGGAGCGCGGCTTGATCTCCTGCAGGATGCCGATCAGCGCCAGCCCCCAGACGATCCCGAACAGCGTCCAGCCCCAGGGCCCGCGCAGGGTCACCAGGCAGAACGGCGTATAGCTGCCGGCGATCAGCAGGTAGATGGAGAAATGATCGACCTTCTGCATGATGCTTTTCGCCCGCCCGCGCACGCTGTGGTACACGGTCGAGGCGCTGTACAGCACCAGCAAGGTGAAGCCGTAGATCGCCACGCTGACGATTTTCCAAGGGCTGCCGTCGAGGCTGGCCAACACCAGCAGCCAGATCCCTCCGACCAGTGCCGCAATCGCGCCCACCAGATGCGTCCAGGCGTTGAGTCTTTCCCCGTGATACATGTGCCACTCACCTCCCAAGGCGAAAATCTGCGCAAGGCTCAGGCCTGTAGCCTGAAAGCGCAATGTTTGCGAATAAAGCTATGGACGAAAAAACCTCCAGCCAAGTCATGACCCGGCAGGCACAATCGGAGCATTCGAATAAGAGCACCCATCATGCTGATCGATGAAGAATTGACCCTGAAAAAGCTCGAAGTGTTTCTGGCGTTCATGCGCACCGGCAACCTGGCGCGCGCCGCCGCCGAGTTGCAGACCAGCAATGTCAGCGTGCACCGGGCCATTCACTCCCTGGAAAGCGCCCTGCGCTGCCCGCTGTTCAAGCATGAAGGACGTAACCTGACACCGCTGGAAAGCGCCTTCGTCCTCGAAGAACGGGCGCAGAAGCTGATCCAGGACGTGGTCGAAAGCGTGCGCCTGACCCGCGAAGCCGCCGGGTTCTCGGCGGAACGCTTCAAGCTCGGCTCGTTGTATTCATTGACGGTGAAGACCGTTCCGCAGCTGATCATGGGCCTGAAGCTGCGCCGTAGCGAGCTGAATATCGACCTGATCCTGGGCTCCAACATCGACCTGCTGTACAAGCTGAAGAACATGGAAGTCGACGCGATCCTGGTGTCCCTGGACGACAGCGTCAGCGACCCGGACTGCGAGCAGATCCCGCTGTTTTCCGACGATATCTTCCTGGCCACGCCGGCCGACTCGCCGTTCGCCCAGCAGGCGGAAGTCGACCTCAGCGATGTGCGCGATGCGACCTTCATCACCCTGACCCAGGGCTTCGCCACCCATCAGGACGGGGTGCGGGTGTTCAAGCAGGCGGGGTTCGAGCCGAAGGTGGCGATGCAGGTCAACGACATCTTCACCCTGCTGAGCATGGTCAGTTCGGGGGTGGGCTATGCCCTGCTGCCGGGAAGGATTGCCGCGGTGTACGAAAACCGCGTGAAGCTGATTCCGCTGCAGGCGCGCTACCGGCTGCAACAGCATATCGGCGTGGTGTTCCTCAAGGCCAAGGAGCGCGACCCGAACCTGCTGGCGCTGCTGGCCGAATGCCGGATGTATGCCAACCGGCAAGACACATAAAGCGCGGTGTTTACACGAGCGCTATCGCGGCTCGCTCCTACAGGAGACCGTATACCTCTGTAGGAGCGAGCTTGCTCGCGATAAGGCCAGCCGCCCCCTACCCCACCAACCCGCGCACGATGAAATACAGCAACGAAGGCCCCAGCAGGCAACCCAGCCCGGTATGGAAGGTCGCGGTCAGTGCGCCATAGGGCACCAGGCGCCGGTCGGTCGCCGCCAGGCCCGCGGTCACCCCGCTGACGGTGCCGGCCAGGCCACCGAAGACCATCGCCGAACGCGGGTTGTCCAGGCCCATCCAGCGCGCCGCCATGGGCGTGCCGACCATCACCAGGATCGCCTTGATCAGCCCCGTGGCGATGGACAGCGCCACCACATCGGAGCTGGCGCCGATCGCCGCCCCGGTCACCGGACCGACAATGTAGGTCACCGCGCCGGCGCCGATGGTGGTCATGCTCACCGCATCGCGATAACCGAAGGCCCAGGCGATGCTCGCCCCGACAATGAACGGCAGCACCGTGCCGAGAAACAGCGCGATGGCGCCGATCATCCCGGCCTTGCGTGCCTCGGTGGCCTGGACCTCGAAGGCCGTGGCGACAATCGCGAAGTCGCGCAGCATGGCGCCGCCCATCAGGCCGATGCCGGAAAACAGCGCCAGGTCCGCCAGGCCCTTTTGCCCACCGGTGATCGTGCCGCCAACCCAGGCCAGCACCAGGCCGATGACGATGGCGATGGCCGAGCCGTGCACCCGGCCAAACGTCAGGCGCTTGGACAGCAGCACCGAGACCCACATGATCACGCCGACAAAGGCGAAGGCGGTGACCAGGCCGTTGTGTTCCAGGCCTTTCTCGATCAGATCCCACATATCAGCGTCCCCCTGCCGGAGCGGCACCAGGGGCGACAGCGTCCGGTTCGTCCGGCAACGGTTCGCCTTTGTTGGTGCGGCTGATCAGGGCGATGGTGCAACCACAGAGCAGCACCGAACCAATGGCCGCCAGCACCGCCACCGGGCCGCCGTGCAGGGCGGTGACCACGTTCTGTTGCGCGGCCATGGCCACCACCACCGGGATGTACATGGCGCCCCAGAAGCCGACGCCCATCTCGCAGTCCTTGGTCATGCCGCCGTGCCTGTGCATCCACAGCCGCGCGCAGATCAGCAGGATCATGGCGATGCCAACCCCGCCGACGTTGGATTTCACTCCCAGCAGGACGCCGAGCATGTCACCGATAATCACCCCTGCCAGCGTACAGATCGCCAGCAGCGCCACACCGTAAATAATCATTGTTGTAGTCCTCAAAGTGCATCGTCGAAGTTGTTGTTCTTGTGCTTCGCCAGCTTGAGTCGGTATCTAGGGTTGGCGGTTTCCCTCCTCACGCAACAGCGCTTGCAAGGTGTCGAGCCGGGCCCCATCGCAGGCCATCACGGTGCCCTGCTCGAACACCCGACGCGCCAGAGCGGTCAGCACCGCGCCGGGCGGCAGTTCGATCTGCAGCCGCACGCCGCGCTCGTAGGCGCTTTGCACGGTGCCGCGCCAATCCACCACCCGGCACATGTTGAACGCCAGGTCGTCGCGCAACTGCTCCGGCGTACGCAGCGGCCGCGCGCGGCTGCCGCTCAGGTAACCCAGTCGCGGCGGCTGCAACGCCACCCTGGCGAACGCCTCGGCCAGGGCCTGGGCCGGCTGCTCCAGCAGCGGGCAGTGGGACGGCACGCTGACCGCCAGACGCTTGGCCACCCCGACCCCACAGCCCCGGGCCAGCTCGGCGACCTGGCCCATGGCGGCATCGCTGCCGGCGATCACCACCTGGCTATCGGCATTGATATTGGCCAGGTACACCGGGTTGTCCGGGCGGTGCACCCGGGCCAGCAAGGCCTCCACCGTCGCCAGTTCCAGGCCGATGATCGCGGTCATGCCATAACCCTGTGGATAGGCCTGCTGCATCAGCTCGCCGCGCAGGCTGACCAGACGCAGCGCATCGCCAAAATCCAGCACCCCAGCCACCACCGCGGCGGGGTAGGCGCCAATCGACAGGCCCGCCACGTAATCCGCGCCCGGCCCGTTTTCCAGCAACACCCGGGCATGGGCCACGCCGGCGATCAGCAGGCACAGCTGCACCGCCCGGGTGCTCGCCAGGGCCTGGGGCGAATCCAGGGCCAGGGCATCCTCGCCCAGGACCTCGCTCGCCTGTTGCAGGCAGGCCTCGGCCAGGGCGCTGGGCGGCAGGCGATGCAACATCCCCGGCTGCTGCGCGCCCTGGCCCGGAAACACCAGCAGGCTGCTCACGCCACCTGCTCCAGGGCCTGCCACGGATCGCCGACCAGACGCGCGCCGCTGGCGCTTTTCAGCAGCACCCGCGCCGATGTCCCGGCCCACTCGCGCAGGGCCACGGCGCCGTTGGGCGTCTGCAATTGCAGGTCCACCGAGCAGACGGCGGCGTCGAGCAGAGCCAGCAACGCCCGGGCCTCGGCCCGGTCCATGGGCTGCGCAGTGCGCAGGATCAGGTCCAGGTCGCTGTGCCGATGCAGCGCCGGCACACCACTGGCCAGTTCAAAACCGGCGCTGCCGCTGACACCCCAGGCCAGGCCGAGGGCATCCAGGGGTTCACGCAACCGAGCCAGTGCCTGGAGCGCTGGCCAGGCCCGATCCGACTCGACATGGCACAGCGCTTCCGGCCGCACCCGGCGCTCGATGGTCGCCACCGCCATCAGCGTTCCGTAGCGCTGTTCCCGCAGCCGCCCACGCACGCCCACCGCCACCTGCCCGGGCGCGGTCAACGCACGGCGCACCACCACCGGTTGCCCGGCGGCCATGGCCGCCACCGCCCAGGCCGGGGCATCGGCGGGCAGTTGCCAAGGGGACAGGCCCCACAGCAGGTCATGGGGCAGCAAGGCGCTGGTCATGGCGCTCACCATTGCTCGCGCAACAGCTGGCGGACCTGGCTGGAAGCGCCACGGTTGCTGGCGCCCAGGCGTCCCGACAGATCGCGGCCATGGGCTCGTGCATCGGCAATCGCCTGGCCCAGGCATTGCCGTACCAGGGTCAGGTCGTCGGCGGTCGGCTGTTCGATCTGGCTGACCGACAATGTCTCCCAGAGCAGGCCGAGGCTGGCATAGCTGTCGATGTCATAGGCCATGGGCGGCACGCTGGCGGCCAGGGTCTCCAATTCCTCGACGCTGCGCAGGGTGACCCGCGCCGCCGAGACCTTGCCCATGGCGTGCACCATCACCCCCGGGTCGCGCAGGGCGATCAGGCGGTTGGCCTGGTAACCGTGGGCCAGGAAGGCCCCGGACATGGCCTTGCCCACCAGCAGGCCGATCACCGGATGCCCGGCTAGCCGGGCCCGGGCATAGCTGTCGGCGGCCGCGGCCAGGGCCTGATGGATGCCCAGGGCCTCTTCGCGACGCCCATAGGCCTGGCTCGGCACGTCGACGATGGCGATCAGCGCGCGCTTGACGCTCTGCTCGCGGTCGGCCTCGATCGCTTCGTCCACCGCCTTGGCCAGGCCCCAGCCTTCCAGCAGGCCGACCTCACCGTTACGGGCGCGCACAAAAGGGTTGGCCGGGTCGGCGACCACGGCGATAAACCGCACCGGTTGCTGCTCCAGGGTGGCGTCCGCCACCTTCAACGAGGCCGGCAAACCCGCTACCGGGGCGGCACCCGCGCTCAGGGCCGTGAACCAATGCAGGCCCCGCAGGGAATAAGCACTCATGAGCGGTCTCCTCGATACAGCTGGCGAACCGTTGCCGGGTCGATCTGTGGGTGGCTGTCCAGCCGGGCCAGGCGTTGCAGGTACAGCTCGGCCTGCCGGCTGCGTTGTGCGCTGGGCAGGCCCTGGGCCAGCAGTTCGCCGAGCTGTTGGCGGATCTGCGCCACGTCGTCGGCCACATAGCGGTCCGCCAGGCCGCTGGCGAAACGCTGCTCGCCGCCGGTCAGGCTCCAGATAAAGGGCCGGTCGCGGGAGTCGTATTCCTCGAGGCCGGCTTCCTGCTCGATCACCTGCGGGCCGTTGAGGCCCAGGCGCGCCTCCTGGGTCACCAGCAGGTAGCTGCACAGCCCGGCGGCAATCGACATGCCGCCAAAACAGCCGACGCTGCCGGCCACCACGCCTATCACCGGCTGGTACTGGCGCAGGTCGACGATGGCCGCGTGAATGTCAGCAATCGCCGCCAGCCCGAGGTTGGCTTCCTGTAGGCGCACGCCGCCGGTTTCCAGCAGCAGTACGGCGCGGGTAGCAATGCCCTTGCGGTTGTCTTCGGCCGCCAGCTCCAGGGCGCCGGCGATCTTCGCCCCGCCGACCTCGCCGAGGCTGCCGCCCTGGAACGCGCCTTCAATGGCGGCGATCACCACCGGCAGGCCGTCGATGCGGCCCTTGGCGATCACCACCCCGTCATCGGCCTGGGGCACCACGCCCTGGCGCGCCAGCCACGGCGACATCACGCGCTGGAACGGATCAAGCAACTCACGAAAGCTGCCGGCGTCGAGCAGGGCCTTGGCGCGCTGCCGGGCACCGAGTTCGACGAAGCTGTGTTTGTTGAGCAAACGGGCGCTGTCAGTCATGGCCGATCTCCTCGAAGCCCTGCTCCAGGCGCAGACGTACCACGCCCGGGGTGGCGCCGAAATCATGGATGTCGATGCTCAGGGCCGGCGGCGTCTGGCCGTCGAACATGCGCTCGAACAGATGCTGCCAGCGCGACGCGCTGCCGTTGACCGAGGTCTGCACCTGAATGCTCAGCTTGCCGGGCTGCCCGGGTTCGAGCAGCACTTCCAGGTCGCCCGAGCCGACACAGCCCACCAGCGCCCGGCCCCGGGCGGGTTGCCCGGCGGGAAATTCGAAAGACAAGGTTTCCATCACACTGCTCCCTGGATAAAGGCGGCGCCGGAGGCGATCCGGTCGATCAGCAGGCAGGCCGCGAGCAAGTCCGCGGCGCCACCGGGCGAGGCATTCAAGGCCAGCAGGCACTGGTCCAGCTCATGCAGGCGGCGACGCCCGGCCAGGCTGGCGCTGCCGCCGGCGTCGAGCACCGCCTGGGCGCCCTGTTGCATGGCCCGCAGGCCCGCCTCGCCGGCGCGATAGAGCACGCAGGTATCGGCCAGGCCGGTCATGATCGCCAGCAGCGCATCGAGCCGGGCATTCTGTTCGCCATGCCCCTGGGCACGACTGCGTTCGAGTTGCGGCAGGCCCCGTTGCAGCACCGCCGGAAAGCCCAACTGGGCTTCTTCCCGAGCGCCACGCACGCCATAGCGCAGCGCCACTTGCGCGCCGTGGCTGAGGGGCCGTGGCGCGTAACGGTCGTCCAGCAGCGCCAGACGCGCGGCCCGCAGACACAGGGCGCCGGCGCTGTTGGCTTGAGGTTGCAGCGCGGCGGCGGCCACCAGCAGGCCCAGGGCCCAGATCGCACCACGATGAGTGTTCACCCCGTGAGTCGTAGCGAGCATCGCCGCTTCGCCTTCACGGCCAATGCGGCCCAGGGCTTCGCGCAGGGGCAGGCCGACCGTGCCGAACGTGCTGGCGGCATCGGCCATTTCCTTGAAGGCTGGCCACAGCGACAGCGCCGAGGCATGCATCAGCCCCAGGTGCAGATCGCTATGGGCGCCGTTGCCGCGACGGTCGACCAGGGCCGGCTTCGGCGACAGGTCGGCCTCGTCGATCAGCGCGTCCACCGCCAGGTCCGCCAGGCGCTCGGCCAGGCTCAGGGGTTTGCTTTGCAGGTTGAAGGCGTGCATTTACCAGCTCCTGAACTTGGCGGGCGGGTTGTACAGGCCACCCGACCACTCCACCAGATCGGCGACGCTTTTCGCCGCCAGCAGCTCGCGGCTGGCGTCGGTGCGGCGGATACCGAGGTCTTCGGGCAAGGCGATCAGGCCTTCGCGGCGCATGCGCGCGGTGTCTTTCGGGTTGTGGCGCAGGCCGATGGCGGTTACCCCGGCCACCGCCGCGATCATCGCCTGGCGCTCTTCCAGGGAACGCGCCTTGTACAGGTAGGCGATGCCCTCTTCGGTCAGCAGGTGGGTGACGTCGTCGCCATAGATCATGATCGGCGCCAGGGGCATGCCGCTCTTGCGCGCCACTTCCACGGCGTCGAGGGTTTCGACGAAGGTCGGTTTGCCGCCTTCCTGGAAGGTCTCGACCATTTGCACCACCAGCTTCTTGCCTCGCTCCAGCATCGGTTGTTGCGCGTCGTCGTGGCGCATATCCAGCCAGGCCGGGGTGCCGTGGCGCCGGCCACGGGGGTCGTGGCCCATGTTCGGCGCACCGCCGAAGCCGGCCAGGCGGCCGCGGGTCACAGTGGAGGAATGGCCGTCGCCATCGACCTGCAGGGTCGCGCCGATAAACAGATCCACCGCGTACTGCCCGGCCAGTTGGCAGAACATCCGGTTGGAGCGCAACGAACCGTCGCGCCCGGTGAAGAACACATCCGGCCGCGCGGCGATGTAGTTTTCCATGCCCAGCTCGGTGCCGAAGCAATGCACGCTTTGCACCCAGCCGCTTTCGATGGCCGGGATCAGGGTCGGGTGCGGGTTGAGGGTCCAGTTGCGGCAGATCTTGCCTTTCAGGCCCAGGGACTCGCCGTAGGTCGGCAGGATCAGCTCGATGGCCGCGGTGTTGAAGCCGATGCCGTGGTTCAGCGACTGGACCTTGTGTTTTTCATAGATGCCGCGGATCGCCATCATCGCCATCAGCACATGCACTGGCTTGATGTGGCGTGGGTCGCGGGTGAACAGTGGTTCGATGTAGAACGGCTTGTCGGCCACCACCACGAAGTCGACCCAAGAGGCCGGGATATCCACCCGCGGCAACTCGCTGACGTCGTCCACCAGCTGGTTGACCTGGACGATGACAATGCCATCGCTGAACGCCGCCGGCTCGATCAGCGCCGGGGTGTCCTCGGTGCTCGGCCCGGTATAGATATTGCCCGCGCGGTCGGCCATGAACCCGGCCGAGAGCACCACGTTGGGGATCAGGTCCACCACCAGCCGCGCATAGAGTTCGATGTAGGTATGGATCGCGCCGATTTCCAGCAGGCCGTCTTCCAGCAGTTGGCTGATGCGCAGGCTCTGGGTGCCGGCGAAGGAGAAGTCGAGCTTGCGGGCGATGCCGCGTTCGAACAGGTCCAGGTGCTCCGAGCGGCCGACGCTGGGCATGATCATGTGCAGGTCGTGCAGGCGGCTCGGGTCGGCCTTGGCCAGGGCGCGCGACAGGAAGTCCGCCTGCTTCTGGTTGTTGCCCTCCAGCACCACGCGGTCGCCGGGCAGAATCAACGCCTCCAGCGCCGCGACTATCTTGTCGGTGGGCAACACCGCACCATCGGCGAGACCCCGCACCTGCTCGAGACGCCGCTGCTTTTCAGCGCGCCGCCGCGTCCAGCGCGAGTCGGGGGATATTGTTGTTGTCATGCTCACTCCACGGGTTCGCTGTCGTGGCCGCTACCTTAGGAGCGCAGGAGGCAAGGCATCAATCAAGCACAGTGGTGGATCGTTACGGTGAGGGTAATGATCAAGGGCGCAGGCCATCGCGCCTACGCCCCATAAACAACCTTGCGCTTAAGCCTCGATCCGCCACTGCAGCGCATCCAACGCATCGCAGCCATCCTGCAACAGCAGATGGGCCGCATTGACGATGTGGTGCAGGTCCTGGTCGTTTACGCCTTTGAGACTCAGGCAGTTGAGGCTGTGCATCAGGTCACGAGTGGCCTTGACGCGCTGGACGGCACAACCGTGCAGGTCGGATGCCGGGGCGTTGGGGTTGAGGTAGAGCACGGGGGTGGTGGTGAGATTGCTGTGTAGCGGGATGAAGTCCGTCATGGGTATTTCTCCGTGAATGCTGAAGAGTTACCACCCTATGCGGCTAAACAAAGAGGGTGGCAGCTGTACGCGGGTTAGCCGACCGGACCATTCACGGAAGTCCGGCACACCCGCAGGTGTCCCACGCACAGCCGCCATAGCAAATGCAGGCAGCAAAAAGCGCCAGCATTATAGGAGGGCGCTTGTGCGTCCGTGAACAGTTTCGACCGGCTAAGATCGGCCACCGATGCGTCGGCGGCAAACCCACTATGGCTATGCAAAAAACCAGCGACAACCCGCAATGTGTTGCCATTGCCTTCAGCAAAACCAGATCTGCCCCACTCCCCCCTGATGCCTCCCCAAACCTGTAGCCGCTGCCGCAGGCTGCGATAGGACCGCAGGTCCTCCAGCGGTTTCAAGATCCTGCGCCTGCTGCGCAGTCGATCGCAGCCTCGCAAGCTCGGCAGCGGCTACAGGGTTAGCGCCGACCGGTAGGTCGCGCATGGCGCAGCTTTGGCTTTTGATTTTGATCTACCCGCCCCATCGGGAGGCCGAGTGGAGGCGTTCATCAGGGGGATGGCGCGCAGCGCCCCTCGACGCAGTCGAGGACATCGTATGGAGGTCGAAGCGAAGCCGACCGGAGTCGATGCCCCCTGATGGACGCCGGAGCGAGGGAACCTGAGCGCAGCGAAGGCCGTACGCCAGGGGCGAGACCTTTTGGTTACTTTTGGGGCGTTTGCCAAAAGTGACCCGCCGTAAGGGCGGAACCATAAGTAGCCGTGACCGCAGGAATGGATATGTACACCGTCCAACATCAGCAGCGAGGCCATCGCAGGCAATCGAACGTCAACCGGCCGCTCCTCCAGATCAGTGGCGCACCCATCAGTCCCAAATAGGGACCGATCAAGCCGCTCGACAGGACCTAGGACAACCCCGCTTCCACCAGCATCGCCTCCAACCCCAACAAATCCGGAATCTTCGCCACCTGCTCCCCCACCTGCACCGCGGCTTTCTCCAGCCGGCACAACGGCACGTCGACATAGCTCAGCTGGCTGTCGAGCCGGCAGGAGCGCGGGATGCCCTGAATCACCAGAGCGATGAACTTCAGGCGCTCGCGACCGCCCAGGGTATTGAGCACCACGATGCGGGCGCGCTCGCCAATGGCCAGGGGCTGGCCGCAAGCGGCCTCGAAGCTGATCAGCGGCAGCTGGCGGTCGCGCCAGGCAACAGAGCGCAGGTACCAGGGTGGCGCGTCGCTGGCCGGTTCGCCGCGTTGATAGTCGATCAATTCGGCCACCGCGACGTTGGGCAGGATCAGGGTGCGGTCGGCCAGGGGCAGCAGCAGTCCGGTGAGGAAGCTGGCGCGGTAGTCATGCATGGGGTCTGCTCCACTGGGCGATGCTCTCCAGCAATACCGACTCCTGGTAAGGCTTGCCGAGGTAGTCGTTGACGCCGATGGCCATGGCCCGGTCGCGGTGTTTCTGCCCGGTGCGCGAGGTGATCATGATGATCGGCAGCTGGTGCAGGCGCGGGTCGGCGCGCACCTGCATCGCCACCTCGAAGCCGTCCATGCGCGGCATTTCGATGTCCAGCAGCATCAGATCCGGGGTGTGCTCCTGCAACAGCGCCATGGCGTCGACCCCGTCCTTGGCGGTCAGCACGTTCATGCCGTGGCGTTCCAGCAGGCGGCTGGTGACCTTGCGCACCGTCACCGAATCGTCGACCACCAGCACCAGCCTCGGCCGCAGCGGTTCGACCTCGGCAATCACTTCGTCGCCAGCCGCCATGCGCGGCGCCGGCAAGCGCGTTTGCAGGGCGCGGATATGCGCCAGCAGATCGAGGATCAGCACCACCCGGCCATCGCCGAGGATGGTCGCGCCGGACAGCCCCTGCACCGCCGCGAACTGCGGCCCCAGGCTCTTGACCACGATCTCCCGGGTGCCGGCCATGGCGTCCACCTGCACGGCGATCCGATGTTCGTTGTAATGCACCAGCAGCACCGGCAGCGGCAGGCTCTGCCCCAGCAGTTTCGGCCGGGCCACGGTGTGCAGCAGTTCGCCGAGGTAGCACAGCTCATAACGCTGGCCGGCGTATACGTAATGGGGCGGGTCGAGCTGGTAATGGCTTTCCAGTTCGTTGGGCAGCACCCGCACGATGCCCTCGATGGTGTTCAGCGGGATCGCGTACTGCTCCTCCAGGCACTGCACCATCAGCGCACGGTTGACCGACAGGGTGAACGGCAGGCGGATGCGGAAATGCACGCCCTGCCCCGGGATCGAGTCGATGGTCATCGAGCCGCCGAGCTGGCGCACCTCTTCATGGACCACGTCCATGCCCACCCCGCGCCCGGAAATCTGGGTGATTTTCTCCGCCGTGGAAAACCCCGGCTGCATGATGAATTGCAGCACGTCGCGGTCGCTGATCTCGGCATTGGGGGCGAGCAGGCCACGCTTGATCGCCTTGCGCCGCACCGCTTCCAGCGGCACCCCAGCGCCGTCGTCGCGCATGTCGAAAACGATATCGCCGCCTTCGTGGGACAGGTCCAGGGTGATCCGCCCCTGATCCGGCTTGCCCGAGGCGCGCCGCACCTCGGCGGACTCCAGGCCATGGTCGACGGCGTTGCGCAGCATGTGCTCCAGGGGCGCGACCATGCGCTCCAGCACATTGCGATCCATCTCGCCCTCGGCGTTGCCGACGCTGAACGAGACATCCTTGCCCAACTCCTCCGCCACCTGGCGGACAATGCGTTTGAGGCGCGGCACCAGGCGCTCGAACGGCACCATGCGCGTGCGCATCAGGCCTTCCTGCAATTCGGTATTGACCCGCCCTTGCTGCTGCAACAGGTTTTCCGCGTCCTGGTTGCGCCGGTCCAGGGTTTCCTTGAGGTCGAGCAGGTCGGACGCCGACTCGAACAAGGCCCGCGACAGTTGCTGCAACTGCGAATGGCGGTCCATCTCCAGCGGGTCGAATTCCTCGTAGCCCAGGCGCTCGGCCTCGACCTGCTGGCGGCTGAGAATCCGCCCCTGGGTTTCAGTATCCAGGCGACGCAACTGGTCACGGATACGCTCGATGGTGGTTTCCATTTCGCTCAGGGCCACCCGCGCATCGTTGACCTGTTGCTCGATGCGCCCACGGAAGATCGAGGTTTCCCCGGCCAGGTTGACCAGGTCGTCCAACAGCTCGGCCGAGACCTTGACCATATCCCCGGCCACCGCCGCTTCCGCCGGTACCGCTGGCGGTTCGGGTTTGTTTGGCGGGCTAAGGTCGGGCAGCAACAGAAGCGGGGCTTCGGCCTGGGCCGGATGGGTAAAGCCGCGAATCGCCTCGATCAGGCTGTCGGCCGGCTTGATCGGTTGCTCGGCGCGGGCGGCGTCGAGCATCTGCGCCAGGCGGTCCTGGCTTTTCTGCAACAGGCCGAACAGCGCCGGGGTCGGTTGCAGCAGGCCCGCGGACAGGCCTTCATAGAGAAACTCCAGTTCATGGGCCAGGTCGCCGATCGGCACGATCTCCACCATGCGCGCACCGCCCTTGAGGGTGTGCAGGTCACGCAGCAGGGTTTCCACTTCCTGGCGGCTGGCCGGCTCGGCCTGCCAGCGCGTCAGCGCCGCCCCCGAACTGTCGAGGATGTCGAAGCCTTCTTCGAGGAAGATCTCCAGCAGCTCCGGATCGTGGGCTGCCGAATCGTCGGTCACCGCGGCCTCGGACACCTCGCTGGTGACCCCGCTGCGCTGGCGAAAACCGCGAATCGCTTCGATCAGCGCCTTGGGGTCGCTCAGCGCTTGCTGTGCCTGCAATTGCTGCAACAGCAGCGCCAGTTGCGCATGGCTGCGTTGCAGCAGGTCGGCCAGGGCCTCGCCATGCTGGTAACGGCGATCCACCAGGCCTTCGTAGAGATTTTCCAGTTCCTGGGCCAGGTCACCCACCGGGCCGACTTCAGCCATGCGCGCACCGCCCTTGAGGGTGTGCAGGTCGCGTTGCAGGGAAGACAGCGGTGCAACGTTGTCCGGGTCGGCCAGCCAGCGCTGCAAGGCCTGGCCGGCGCTTTCGAGAATATCCATCGCCTCTTCGAGGAAGATCGCCACGATTTCATCGTCCGGCTCCTCCACCTCGATCTGCGCCTCCTGCTCCATCTCGGCGGTGGCACTGGCCAAGTCGGTGATGCTCAGGGTGCGGCTGCCGTCGCTGCGGATCAGGCCCATGGCCGCAGGGTCGAGGCTTTCCTCGAGCAGTTCGCGCAAGGCCCGGACCATGGCCGGTTGCGGGCTGATTTCCTGGCCGGCGGCCAGTTCGTCGAGCATGTTGATCAGGGCTTCGTGGGCGTTTTCCGCCTCATGGAAAAACCGTTCGCCCACCGCCAGGCTGCTTTCTTCCACGGCGCCGTACAGGTCCAGCAGCGCTTCGCACAGCTCATCCATCGGCTGCAGGTCCGCCAGGTGCGCGCCTTCGCCAAGGGTGGTCAACTCGTCCAGCAGGGCGCTGAGTTCCTGCCGCTCGCCGGGGTGCTGTTGCCAGCGGCGCAGCAGGTTTTCGGCATCCAGCAGGATGTCCATGCCCTGGGCCAGGAAGCTGCTGATCAACTGCGCATCGCGCTTGACCCGCAGCCCGGTATTGGGCGCGTTGAGCAGGGTTTCCAGGCGCTCGGCGGTCAACGCCTTGACCCGTTCGATCAGGTCGGCGGCGCCTTCGATGGGCGCCAGCGGATCGCTGCCCAGCTGTTGCAGGCTGCGGCGAAACAGACCTTCGGCCTCCAGCAGCAGTTCGACCTCGTCCAGGTCCAGGGCCATCAGGTGCGCGCGGTATTCCCGGGCCAGCAGGTCCAGCGGCGCCGCCAGCTCGGCGATCGGCAGTACACCGGCCATGTAGGCGCTGCCCTTGAGGGTGTGCAAGGCGCGCTGCAATTCGTCGCTGGCCTGCAGCGGCAGGTGCTCGGCAGCCTGATCGAGAAAGCGCTTGATGCTCTCCAGATGGGTTTCGGCCTCGTTGCGGAAGATCTCCAGCAACTGCGGGTCGAGCTCGTCTGCCAAGCCGTCTGGCGACGCCGTGTCGCCCTTGGCCAGGGCATGCGCCCGGGCAGCCAGGCGGTCGACATCGTCGCGCTGGCGCTGGGCCTGGGCGGCGAACTCGGCGACCAGCTCCGGCAGCAGCTGCAATACCTCTTCAAGCAGTTGCCGCACCTGCGGCCCCGGCTCCACGCTGTGTTCCAGGACGCGGTTGAGCAGGTTCTCCACGGCCCAGGCCAGCTCGCCCAGCACCAGCGCACGCACCATCCGCCCGCTGCCCTTGAGGGTGTGGAAGGCCCGGCGCAGTTCGCCCAGCGCCGCCTTGCCGTGAGGATCGGCGGTCCAGCGCGGCAGGTACTCGCGCAGCACGTCGAGCACTTCGTCGGTCTCTTCGAGGAAGACTTCACGCAGCTCGTCGTCCACCGGCGCTTCATCGCCCGGCGGCGGCAACAGGCTGCCCGGCGTGTCCAGCGCTGGTGGGTTGAGCGCCGAGACCGGGCTGGCCAGTACATCGGCCAGGGACTGCGCCACTTCCGGGTTGTCCAGTTCCTGCAGGTCCTGCATCACCAGGGCTTCGTTGGGGCTGAGCACATCACTGAGCAGCGGCACCTGTTCGTTCGGCAGCCACTCGTCCGGCGCCCGCTTTTGTGGCGCATAGCCCAGCGCGGCCAGGCCCTGCTCGGCCACGTCGAGAATCTTTTCCCCCGGCGCCTGGGGATCGTCGTTCAGGCGCTCCAGGTAATACTCGATGCTGGTGATCACGTCGGCCAGATTGTCCAGCTGCTGCCAGCCGGGCTGGCGCGGGTCCAGCAGCAGGTGTTCGCGCACAAAGCCGATGCAGGCTTGCAGCAGGCCCGCCGCACGGCCCAGGGGAATCATCGCCAGGGCGCCGCGCACCTGGGTCAGCAGCTCCGGCAGCGCCTGCAAGTGTTCGCGGTCCCAACCGGCATCGATGTAGTCGACGATCAGGTCCTTGGCCTGTTGCAGGCAGATCCGCGCCTCCTTGATCACCAGTTGGTGGATCTGGGTCAGGTCGGTGGTCGGCAGGCGGCTTTCTTCGCGGCTCTCGGGTTCGGCCGGGCCGACCATGCCGGCCAGGGTCGCCTCGACATACAGCAGGGCCCCGGCCACATCCATCAGCACCGCGTCATTCGGTTCGCGCTGGCCCTGGGCCAGGCTCAGCACCACCGCCAGTTGGTCGATGATGACCTTGCGCGGCTGGCCGAAACCCAGCACCGCCAGGGTGTCGGCGATCTGTCGCAGGGGCGCCAGCAGGCTGTCCAGGTCCGACGCGTGCTGGCGGTCGCTGCGCACGAACAGGTCCAGGCGTTCCTTGACCCGCACCAATTCCTCGCACAAGGCCGACAGCACCGAGCGCATGGCGTCTCGGTCCGGGCCGGCCATGCGCGCCCGCTCCTGGTCGACCAGCGCATTGTCGGGCAAAGCGTCATCGAGTCCGTAGGTGTCTTTCATGGTCTGCATCTGCGCGGTGGGATAGCGGGCCTTGGCGATGTAAAACAGCAGGCTTTTCAACAGTTCGTCGGGGGCCGCCTGGTTGACCCCGGCGATGCCTTGTTCATAGAGGCGCTTGAGTTCGCGGTCGGCATCCTTGAGCAGGCTGCGCACCGCCGGGCTGTTGGCGATCGCCCCGCTGCCCATGCCTTCCACCAGGGCCAGGGCGATCTGCCACAAGGGCCCCAGCGGGGCGTTCTGGCACAACACCTGGAGGCGTTCGAAAACCTTGGCCATGTAGCCCAGGCTGTTTTTCACATCCTGTTCGCGCAGCAGGTCGACCAGCGCGGTTTGCAGCATGTGCCGCAACTTGCGCAGCAGGATGGTCAGGTCGGGGGGCGCCAGGCGGTTCAGTGTCGCCTGGTCCAGCGCCGGCAGGTCCGGCAGCTGCGGGCTGAACAGGCTGGTTTCGCTCAGCAGGCCTTCGCCCCGGGCGCTGCGCAGGTCGTTGAGCAGCGGCAACACCACCAGCGGCAGGTCGCGGCGCGCGCTTTGCACCCGGTCGAGGTACTGCGGCAATTGGCTGATGGCTTGGCGCAGCAGGTAGATCGCCTCGTCCCGCTGGGCCACGCGGTACTCGCGCAGGGCCAGGGTCAGGGCTTCCATTTCTTCGGCGAGCAGCGCCGCACCATAGAACTCGACCATCTGCAGGCTGCCGTGGACCTGATGGATGCACTCCAGGCACTGTTCGAGAGCCTCCACCGCCTGCGGCTCGTCGACCAGATGATCGAGCGCCTGGTGGGCCTGCTTCAGCGTTTCGGCAATTTCGCCCTTGACCCATTCCAGGGCCACATAGTCGTGCCGATCACCCATTACCATTCCCATCAAAGTCGTGCTCCGGCCTCAGCGGTTGTCCCGCGGCGTCTGCTCGCGACCGGCCGGCAAGGTGAAACCGGACACCGAGCGCCGCAGCTGGCTGGCCATTTTCGCCAGGTTGCCGATGCTCTCGGCCGTCGCGGTCGAGCCGGACGAAGTCTGTGAAGTAATCTGCTGGATCACGTTCATGGTCAAGGATATCTGTCCGGCCGACGACGTCTGCTGCTGGGCGGCGTTGGAGATGCTCTGGATCAGCGCCGCCAGGGTCTTGGAGACGCCTTCGATTTCTTCCAGGGCCACCCCGGCATCCTGCGCCAGCCGGGCGCCGCGCACCACTTCCGAGGTGGTCTGCTCCATGGAGATCACCGCCTCGTTGGTGTCGGTCTGGATCGCCCGCACCAGGGTCTCGATCTGCCGGGTCGCCGCCGAAGAACGTTCCGCCAGGCGCTGCACCTCATCGGCCACCACCGCGAAGCCGCGCCCGGCATCCCCGGCCATGGAAGCCTGGATCGCCGCGTTGAGGGCGAGGATATTGGTCTGGTCGGCAATGTCATCGATCAGGCTGACAATGTCGCCAATTTCCTGGGACGACTCACCCAGGCGCTTGATGCGCTTGGCGGTGTCCTGGATCTGCTCGCGAATGTTGTCCATGCCGTGGATGGTGTTGTGCACCACCTCGTTGCCCTTGTTGGCGATCTCCACCGAACGCTCGGCCACCGCCGAGGACTCGGCGGCGTTGGCCGACACCTGATCGATCGACTGGGCCATTTCGTTGATCGCGGTGGAGGCTTCGGAAATCTGCTGGGCCTGATGCTCCGAGGCTTCGGCCAGTTGCATCGCGGTGGCCTGGGTTTCCTGCACCGCGCCGGCGACCTGGCCGGCGGTGAGGTTGATGGTCGCCACCAGGTCGCGCAATTGGTCCACGGAATAGTTGATCGAGTCGGCGATGGTGCCGGTGAAGTCCTCGGTCACCGAGGCGGTCACGGTGAGGTCGCCGTCGGCCAGGTCTTCGATCTCGTCCAGCAAACGCATGATCGCATTCTGGTTGCGCTCGTTCTTCTCCGCGGTCTCGTGCAGCTGGCGGTTGGTTTCGCGGACCATCACCAGGCCAATGAGGATGATCGAGGCCAGCGCCGCCAGACCCAGGACATAACCGCCGATGGTGTCCAGCGAACGGCCGCCGGCCAGATTCTCGAAACCGATGGCCAGGTGCGAGGCCTCGTCGAGCAGGGTCTGCGACAGGCTGAAGATATTGCTCGCCGATTCGCGGACCTGGAACAGCTCGGGGGAGGTTTCGAGGATTTCATCCACCGAGCCGGAGACGAACTGGAACAGCTCGCTGATCTCGGTCAGGCGCGCCCGCGCATCGCGGTCCTCGACCTGGCTGATCTTCAGGGTCGGGTTGCCCTGGAGCATGCCACTCAGCACCTGGCCAAAGCGCGCCGCGTCACGGCCGAAGGCGTCGGCGGCCTGAACCGCGTTTTCGTCGCCGGCCAGCACGGTATTCACCGCGCCGAGAATGCGCTCGGCGAGCAGCGACTGGCGTTGCGCCATGGCCACCTGGGCGGCCGGAGCGCCGCGTTGCAGGAGGATTTCCACGACCTTTTCATACTCGACCTGCAACTGCGGCACGGTTTCCGCCAGGGTCGCGGCCACCTGATGCAGGGACAATACGGTCTGTTCGCTGGCCAGGATCGCGTCGGCGTTGTGCAGCAGCTTGTCCCAGTCCTGCTGCACCGCGCGCATTTCCTGACGCACCGCCACCGGCGCGGCGGGCAGCCCGGTGGCCGGGTCGCCTTTTTTCAGGTAGCCCCAGCGCTGGGCGAAATCGTTGCGCGCATCGCCCAGCAGCTTGAAGGCCGCGGCCTTGCCCGCCGCGGCTTCCGTGGCGTTCTTGGCAATGCGCTGGGACAGCACCCGCAACTCGCCGGCGTGGCCGATGTACTGCTTGTCGTACGTGGCCTGGGTGTTGAGGTAAGCGAAGTTGGCGAACAGCAGCATGATGAACACGATCAGGGCAATGAACAGCACGATGATCTGCGAGCGGCTGCGCGATCCTTCCATTGGCTTGCCTGGGTTGGCTTTTAGCATCTGCACACCTGAATTCCGGTTGTTCTGTTGCCCGCGCCATGGACGGCGCGGTCCTGCAGGTTCATCGCGCAATATTCATCGCGAGCAAGCCTCGCGCCTACAGCGCCACATCCAGGAACCCCGGCGACTGCGCCAGGGCGAAGGGACTGAATACCCACCAGACCGGCTCACACGGGAAATACCCCCGCAGGTACGGCGTGATGGCGCCCTGCTCGCTAGCGTTGGCCGCGGTTTCCAGGCTGCTCTGCTCGAAGTGCTGCATGCCGGCCACCTCGTCCACCATCAAGCCGGCGAACACCTCTTTGTGCTCGACCACCAGCACCCGCCGCTGCTTGCGCAGGGCCGACAGCTCATGGCCGAAGAACCCGCACAGGTCCATGATCGGCAGCAGCCGTCCGCGCAAGTTGGCCACGCCTTTCACCCAGGGCTTGACCCCGGGCAGCAGGGTATAACGGGGCTCGTGCAGGACCTCGCTGACTTCGCCCATCGGCGCCACATACCAATGCTCGCCGATGCGAAAGCCGATACCGCTCCAGCCGTGCTGGCGGGTTTCCTGGGAAGGCAGGTCGGCTGCCAGCAGGCGGCAGCGCTGGTCGATCTCGAGCAGCAGTTCGAAGGCGGTTTGCGACTCGGCCATGGCGCGGGCGGTCAGCCGGCCAGGACGCTGTTCAGGGTCTTGATCAGGGTGTCTTCGTCGACCGGCTTGGTCAGGTAATCCTTGGCGCCCTGGCGAGTGCCCCAGACCTTGTCGGTTTCCTGATCCTTGGTGGTGATGATGATCACCGGGATATGGCTGGTTTCCGCGTCCTTGGTCAACTGACGGGTCGCCTGGAAACCATTGAGGCCGGGCATGACGATGTCCATCAGGACCGCGTCGGGCTTTTCCTGGCGCGCCAGGGCCACGCCGTCGGCGCCGTTTTCGGCCTTCAGGACTTCATGGCCGTGCTTTTCCAGCATGCCGGTCAGTTTGTACATTTCAGTCGGCGAGTCATCGACGATCAGAATACGAGCCATGGTCTTCCCCATACGAATAGGCGTGCGGCCCGCTGGCCGAACCTCAATGTGCTTGTTCTACTGCGGCGAACCCCGGCACATGGGCCTTGATCGCGCTCAGCAGCTCTTCCTTGCTGAAAGGCTTGGTCAAAAACTGGTCAGAGCCGACGATGCGACCCTTGGCCTTGTCGAACAGGCCGTCCTTGGAGGACAGCATAATCACCGGCGTGGACTTGAACGCGCTGTTGTTCTTGATCAACGCGCAGGTCTGATAGCCATCGAGCCGCGGCATCATGATGTCGACGAAAATGATGCCCGGGTGGTTGTCGGCGATCTTGGCCAGGGCCTCGAAACCGTCGACCGCGGTGATGACTTCACAGCCCACATTCTTCAGCAGCGTTTCGGCCGTGCGGCGAATCGTCTTCGAATCATCGATCACCATCACCTTGAGGGCGCTGGATTGCTGTTCCATATCTGCTCTACCATCGCCACAGCGAATCGATTTTCTGCCCGTACTGGTGGCCAATGCCTCAAGCCCTTGATGTTCAAGGCCTGAGCACGGCATGCGAGCCTTTTTAGCATACTCTCCCTACGCAATCTATCGGCCGACCGGCGCGGTGGTTTTTCCTTGACCGGGAACCGCCCGAGCGCCACTCTGACGCCACTTTTTCAAGCCATTGCGCCCACTAATTTTCGAGGAAACCGCCCATGAGCGTTCGCGTCGGGATTGTCATGGACCCTATCGCCAGCATCTCCTATAAGAAGGACAGCTCGCTGGCCATGCTGCTGGCCGCCCAGGAACGCGGCTGGACCCTGTTCTATATGGAACAGCGCGACCTGTACCAGGCGACCGGTGGCGTGGCCCGGGCGCGGATGCGCCCGCTGAAGGTGTTCGCCGACCCGCACAAGTGGTTCGAACTGGAAGCCGAGACCGACAGCGCCCTGAGCGAGCTGGACGTGATCCTGATGCGCAAGGACCCACCGTTCGACATGGAGTTCGTCTACTCCACCTATCTGCTGGAGCAGGCCGAGCGCGACGGCGTGCTGGTGGTCAACAAGCCGCAGAGCCTGCGTGACTGCAATGAAAAGCTGTTCGCCACCCTGTTCCCGCAGTGCACGCCACCGACCATCGTCAGCCGTCGTCCGGACGTGTTGCGCGAATTCGCCGACCATCACGGCGATGTGATCCTCAAGCCGCTGGACGGCATGGGCGGCTCGTCGATCTTCCGCCACACCGCCGGCCACCCGAACCTCTCGGTGATCCTCGAAACCCTGACCCAGCACGGCAAGCAGCAGATCATGATCCAGGAGTACCTGCCGGCCATCGTCGATGGCGACAAACGCATCCTGATGATCGACGGCGAACCTGTGGATTATTGCCTGGCGCGGATTCCCGCCCAGGGTGAAACCCGTGGCAACCTCGCCGCCGGTGGCCGTGGCGAAGCCCGGCCGCTGACCGAGAAAGATCGCTGGATTGCCGCACAGGTCGGCCCGACCCTGCGCGAGAAAGGCCTGCTGTTCGTGGGGCTCGACGTGATCGGCGAGCACCTGACCGAAATCAACGTCACCAGCCCGACCTGCATCCGCGAGATCGACAACGCCTTTGGCACCAACATCGGCGCAATGCTGATGGATGCCATCGATCAGAAGCTCAAGGCTCGTTGATCCAGAACTGCCAAGCACAAACCAACATTGCGTTATCATGCGCCGCCTGTGAAACGCGCGATGTTGGTCTTGTGATGCTTTTTGTGATGTTGAACCGCTGATGACTTTTGTGAACCGCTAATGGCTCTCCCTTCCGATCTGCCCCCCGAGCTGGCCCACAGCGGTGTGCGCCCGGCCGATCGCCTGGGGTTTACCCTGTTCCTGGCCGCCCTGCTGCATATCGCGCTGATTCTCGGCCTGGGCTTCTCCTTCGCCGAACCCAAGCAGATCAGCAAGACCCTGGAAATCACCCTGGCCACCTTCAAGAGCGAGACCAAGCCGAAGAAGGCCGATTTTCTCGCCCAGGAAAACCAGCAAGGCAGCGGTACCCTGGACAAGAAGGCGATCCCGAAGACCACCGAAGTGGCGCCGTTCCAGGAAAACAAGGTGAACAAGGTCACCCCGCCGCCTCCGGCCAAGACCGAAGTCAAGCAAGCCGCGCCCAAGGCCGCGGTCGCCACCACCGCGCCGAAGCCGAAAAAGACCGTCACCAAGCGTGAAGAGGTCAAGACCGAGGCCAAACCCAAGGTTCCGGTGCCGACGTTCGACAGCGAGCAGCTGTCCAGCGACATCGCCAGCCTGGAGGCCGAACTGGCCCAGGAGCAGCAGCTGTACGCCAAGCGCCCGCGCATCCACCGCCTGAGCGCGGCCTCGACCATGCGCGACAAGGGCGCCTGGTACAAGGACGAGTGGCGCAAGAAGGTCGAGCGCATCGGCAACCTCAATTACCCGGAAGAAGCCCGGCGCAAGCAGATCTACGGCAACCTGCGGCTGATGGTCTCGATCAACCGCGACGGTTCGCTGTACGAGGTGCTGGTGCTGGAGTCCTCCGGCCAGCCGCTGCTGGACCAGGCGGCCCAGCGCATCGTGCGCCTGGCGGCACCGTTCGCGCCCTTTACCGGCGACCTGTCGGATATCGACCGCCTGGAGATCATTCGCACCTGGAAGTTCGCCCGCGGCGACCGGCTGTCCAGCAACTGATCCCCTACCTCTTGTAGCCGCTGTCGAGCTTGCGAGGCTGCGTACGGGCGCATAGCGGCCGCAAAAAATGTCCATGCGGTGTGCCAGGCAAAACGTGCGGGCAGATTTGCGCCTGCTGCGCAGTCGTACGCAGCCTCGCAGGCTCGACAGCGGCTACAGGATTCATGGGGAATGAGAGCATCCCCAGCTTGTCAGTTCGCCCCTCCACCGCCACACTAGCGCTCATGAAAAACGTCAGCCCCAGCTACCTCAAGCATCACTTCCTGATCGCCATGCCGCACATGGCCGACCCGAACTTTGCGCACACCTTGACCTACATCGTCGAGCACAATGCCAATGGCGCCATGGGGTTGGTGGTCAACCGTCCGCAGGACCTGAACCTCGCCGATATCCTCGAGCAATTGCGCCCCGAGATCGACCCGCCAGCGCTCTGCCAGCATGTGCCGATCTTCATCGGCGGCCCGGTGCAGACCGATCGCGGTTTTGTCCTGCACCCCAGCGGCCCGACCTTCCAGGCCACGGTCGAGCTGGACGGCCTGTCGCTGTCGACGTCCCAGGACGTGCTGTTCGCCATCGCCGATGGCGTCGGCCCGGCCAAAAGCCTGATCGCCCTCGGTTATGCCGGCTGGGAAGCCGGGCAGCTGGAAGCCGAGCTGGCGGACAACGCCTGGCTGACCTGCCCGTTCGACGCCGACATCCTGTTCAACACCAGCAGCGAACTGCGCCTGGAAGCGGCGGCCAAGCACCTGGGCATCAATCTCGCCCTGCTGACCAGCCAGGCGGGCCACGCCTGATGGCCCTGCGACTGATCCTCGGGTTCGACTACGGCACCAAACAGATCGGCGTGGCGGTTGGCCAGGCCATCACCGGCCAGGCCCGCGAGCTGTGCACCCTGAAGGCGCAGAACGGCGTGCCGGACTGGAACCAGGTCGAAGCCCTGATCAAGGAATGGAAGCCGGATGCGGTGGTGGTCGGCCTGCCATTGAACATGGACGGCACCCCGAGCGAGATGTGCGTGCGCGCCGAGAAGTTCGCCCGGCGCCTCAATGGCCGCTACAACCTGCCCTTCTATACCCATGACGAACGCCTGACCACCTTCGAGGCCAAGGGCGAACGCCTGGCCCGGGGCGGCCAGAAAGGCAGTTACCGCGACAACCCGGTCGACGCCATCGCCGCCGCCCTGCTGCTGCAAGGCTGGCTCGACGAAAACGCAGCGCTGTTGAACAACTGAAACGCCGAATCCTGAAGATGCGTGGTCAACCCCCGCCCACGCGCCTCCTGGCCACAACACCAGCCGTAAGACCCTGCGCCTTGCTGCATGCAACCAGGCGCGGGCCCACGAAGGAGCAATCATGAGCCTGCCCAATCCCGCCGAACTGATCAGCCAGATGGCCGTGCGTCTCACCGCCCACCTGGAACAACGCGCCATCAACGAGCCCCGCTATATCGGCATCCGTACCGGCGGCGTCTGGGTCGCCCAGACCCTGCTCGCCGAACTGGGCAGCGACGCGCCGCTGGGCACCCTGGATGTGTCCTTCTACCGCGACGACTTCAGCCAGAACGGCCTGCATCCGCAAGTGCGCCCTTCCGAGCTGCCGTTCGAGATCGAGGGCCAGCACCTGATCCTGATCGACGACGTGCTGATGAGCGGCCGCACCATTCGCGCCGCCCTCAACGAGCTGTTCGACTATGGCCGCCCGGCCAGCGTGACCCTGGTCTGCCTGCTGGACCTGGACGCCGCCGAGCTGCCGATTCGTCCGAATGTGGTCGGCGCCACCCTGTCGCTGGCCGCCCACGAGCGGGTAAAATTGTCCGGTCCTGCGCCGCTTCAACTCGAGCTTCAAGACCTCGCCCTTTAATTCGCCCCTCTAAAGAGTCCATTGCGATGACGCCTCTAGACGCCAAGCGCCCGCTGCAGCTCAACGATCAGGGCCAGCTGCGCCACTTCCTCTCGCTCGACGGTCTGCGTCGCGAGCTGCTGACGGAAATCCTCGACACCGCCGACTCCTTCCTCGAAGTCGGCGCCCGGGCCGTCAAGAAAGTCCCTTTGCTGCGCGGCAAGACCGTGTGCAACGTGTTCTTCGAGAACTCCACCCGCACCCGCACCACCTTCGAACTGGCGGCCCAGCGCCTGTCGGCGGACGTGATCACGCTCAACGTGTCCACCTCCTCGGCCAGCAAGGGTGAAACCTTGCTCGATACCCTGCGCAACCTCGAAGCCATGGCCGCCGACATGTTCGTCGTGCGTCACGGCGACTCCGGCGCTGCGCACTTCATCGCCGAACATGTGTGCCCGCAGGTGGCGATCATCAACGGCGGCGACGGCCGCCACGCCCACCCGACCCAGGGCATGCTCGACATGCTCACCATCCGTCGGCACAAGGGCGGCTTCGAAAACCTCTCGGTGGCCATCGTCGGCGACATCCTGCACTCGCGGGTGGCGCGCTCGAACATGCTGGCCCTGAAAACCCTGGGGTGCCCGGACATCCGCGTGATCGCGCCCAAGACCCTGCTGCCGATCGGCATCGAGCAATACGGGGTGAAGGTCTACACCGACATGGCCGAAGGCCTGAAGGACGTCGACGTGGTGATCATGCTGCGTCTGCAGCGCGAGCGCATGCAGGGCGGCCTGCTGCCGAGCGAGGGCGAGTTCTACCGCCTGTTCGGCCTGACCACCGCGCGCCTGGCCGGCGCCAAGCCGGACGCCATCGTCATGCACCCGGGCCCGATCAACCGCGGCGTGGAGATCGAATCGGCGGTGGCCGACGGTCCGCATTCGGTGATCCTCAATCAGGTGACCTACGGCATCGCGGTACGCATGGCCGTACTGTCCATGGCCATGAGCGGGCAGACCGCCCAGCGACAATTCGAGCAGGAGAACGCCCAGTGAAGCTCAGCATTCTCGGCGCCCGTGTCATCGATCCAAGCAGCGGCCTGGATCAAGTCAGCGATATCCATCTGGAAGCCGGCAAGATCGTCGCCATCGGCGCCGCGCCCGCCGGTTTCAGCGCGGCTGAAAGCCTCGACGCCAAGGGCCTGGTGGCCGCGCCCGGGCTGGTGGACCTGAACGTCTCCCTGCGCGAGCCGGGCTACAGCCGCAAAGGCACCATCGCCAGCGAAACCCGCGCCGCCGCCGCTGGTGGCGTCACCAGCCTGTGCTGCCCGCCGCGCACCAAGCCGGTGCTGGACACCTCGGCGGTGGCCGAGCTGATCCTCGATCGCGCCCGCGAGGCCGGCAATACCAAGGTGTTCCCGATCGGCGCCCTGAGCAAAGGCCTGGACGGCGAACAGCTGGCCGAGCTGATCGCCCTGCGCGACGCCGGTTGCGTGGCCTTCGGCAACGGCCTGGATGGCTTTCGCAGCACCCGCACCCTGTGCCGGGCGCTGGAATACGCGGCGACCTTCGACCTGACGGTGATTTTCCACTCCCAGGATCGCGACCTGGCCGAAGGCGGCCTGGCCCACGAAGGCGCCACCGCCAGCTTCCTCGGCCTGCCGGGCATTCCGGAAACCGCGGAAACCGTGGCCCTGGCCCGTGACTTGCTGCTGGTGGAGCAAAGCGGCGTGCGCGCCCACTTCAGCCAGCTGACCAGCGCCCGGGGCGTGGCCCTGATCGCCCAGGCCCAGGCCCGTGGCCTGCCGGTGACCGCCGACGTGGCGCTGTACCAGCTGATCCTCACCGACGACGCGCTGATCGACTTCTCCAGTCTCTATCACGTCCAGCCGCCGCTGCGCTCGCGCGCCGACCGCGAAGGCCTGCGCGAGGCCGTGAAGTCCGGGGTGGTCCAGGCCATCTCCAGCCATCACCAGCCCCACGAACGCGACGCCAAGCTGGCGCCTTTCGGCGCCACCGAGCCGGGCATCAGCAGCGTCGAGCTGCTGCTGCCGCTGGCCATGACCCTGGTGGAAGACGGTCTGCTCGACTTGCCGACCCTGCTGGCACGCCTGAGCAGCGGCCCGGCCGACGTCCTGCGCCTGCCGGCCGGCAAGCTGGCGGTAGGCGCTCCGGCGGACCTGGTGTTGTTCGACCCGAGCACGTCCACGGTGGCCGGCGAACACTGGTTGTCGAAAGGCGAGAACTGTCCGTTCCTCGGCCATAGCCTGCCGGGCGTGGTGCGTTACACCCTGGTGGATGGACGGATCAGCCACAAGGGCTGACGGCCATGATCGCGAGCAAGCTCGCTCCTACAGGTACGGCGCAGACCCTATGGGCGCCGCACTTCTTCTGTAGGAGCGAGCTTGCTCGCGATGGCGCTCCTGTACTCAACGCCGCTGCGCGTTACGCAACGACACCTGGTCGTTCAGCGTCCAGAAGTCATACAAGACCCCCAGAAAGAACACCCCGCCAGTCAGCAGGTACAGCAGGCCGCTGATCCATTTGCCCTGATACATGCGGTGCACGCCGAAGATCCCGAGAAAGGTCAGGAGGATCCAGGCGACGCTGTACTCGATGGGGCCCGGGGTAAAACGCAGGTCGGCCTCGCGGTCCATGGCCGGGATCAGGAACAGGTCGATCAGCCAGCCGATGCCCAGCAAGCCCAGGGTGAAAAACCAGAGGGTTCCGGTAACCGGCTTGCCGTAATAGAAGCGGTGAGAGCCGGTAAAACCGAAAATCCACAACAGGTAACCGATCACCTTGCTGTGGGTGTCATGGGTCGAACCGTCCGGGCGATAGGTGTTCATTGAGTACCTCGTTCCACGCAATAGATAAATTTTCTTTAATTCTTTGTGACTTTTTTACAGGCAGCCGACGTGTGGCAAATGTTAAGGTCGCTGCCGTGAAACCCTTGTACTGCCTGACTTCTGTCGGACAATTGCGTCAATTTGCCGCCTCTTCAGCGAATTTGACCTCCAGGTTGAATCGACCAACGGCCTGAGAAGTGACAAAAAAGCTGTTATAAAGTTGCGCGCTAACCCATATGAGCCTTGCCTAATGCGTCCATTTTTCAAGACATGGCTAACCATTTGCCTATTGATGCCACTGGCTGCCCACGCCACCAATCGTGAGCAACGTCTTCCCAACGTGAACGGCTTCACTCCAAAAGCCCACGTTACCCAAATCAGCAAGAACAGCTCCAAGAACAAGCTGTCGGTCAAACGCCCGACTCATCTGAGCAGCGTCAGCAGCAAGCCGGTACCGCAGATGGCGGCCAAGCAGAGCAGCACCGTGCTCAGCCGTGCCGTCAACGTACTGGGTACCCCTTACCGTTGGGGCGGCAGCAGCCCAAGTAAAGGCTTCGACTGCAGCGGCCTGGTGAAATACGCCTTCAACGACGTCGCCGCCGTCGATCTGCCGCGCACCTCGAACGCCATGGCCAGCGGTCACGGGCAGAAAGTCGAGCGCAAGGACCTCAAGCCTGGCGACCTGCTGTTCTTCAATCTCAAGAGCCGTCGGGTCAACCACGTCGCCATCTACCTGGGCAACGATCGCTTCATCCACGCGCCGCGCCGCGGCAAGTCGGTGACCATCGATACCCTGAAGAAGCCGTACTGGGACAAGAACTACGTAGTGGCCAAGCGGGTTCTGCCAAAAGAGCAGAACACCCTGCGCATCGTTCAGCGCTGATCGCCCTCCCTGATCGCGAGCCATCGAGCCACCATGCTCGATGGCTCGCGATTGCATTTGCCGCTCCGATACCTCTTCAAATACTGTCCGGCGCCCGCGCCTTTTCCCGGGCGTGCTCCCGGCTGACCAGCCCCGCATCCGCCAGCGCCTTCAGGCTCATGTCCAGGGTCTGCATCCCCAGTGCCCCGCCGGTCTGGATCGCCGAGTACATCTGCGCCACCTTGTCCTCGCGGATCAGGTTACGGATCGCCGCGCTGCCCAGCATGATCTCGTGAGCCGCTACCCGGCCTCCGCCAATACGCTTCACCAGCGTCTGGGAAATCACCGCCTGCAGCGATTCCGAGAGCATGGAGCGGACCATCGCCTTCTCCTCGGCCGGGAACACGTCCACCACCCGGTCCACGGTTTTCGCCGCCGACGTGGTGTGCAGGGTGCCGAACACCAGATGCCCGGTCTCCGCGGCGGTCAGCGCCAGGCGGATGGTTTCCAGGTCGCGCATTTCCCCTACCAGAATCACATCCGGGTCTTCGCGCAGGGCCGAGCGCAGGGCCGTGGAGAAGCTGCGGGTGTCGCGATGCACCTCGCGCTGGTTGATCAGGCACTTCTTCGATTCGTGGATGAACTCGATGGGATCCTCGATGGTGAGGATGTGCTGGTGCCGGCTCTGGTTCAGGTGATCGATCATCGCCGCCAGGGTGGTCGACTTGCCCGAGCCGGTCGGCCCGGTCACCAGCACCAGGCCGCGGGGCACTTCGCTGATCCGCCGAAACACCTCGCCCATGCCCAGCTCGTCCATGCCCGGCACCTTGGCCGCAATGCTGCGAAAGACCGCGCCGGCGCCGCGCTGATGGTTGAAGGCATTGACCCGAAAGCGCGCCAGGCCCGGCACCGCGAAGGAAAAGTCGATCTCCAGCGCGGCCTTGAACTCGGCCCGTTGCGGATCAGTCATGCTGGCCAGGATCAGCTCGTGCACCTGTTGCGCCTCCAGCACCGGCAGGTTGATCCGGCGAATATCGCCGTCGATGCGAATCATCGGCGGCAAACCGGCCGAGAGGTGCAGGTCCGAAGCGCTCTGTTTGACGCTGAAGGCCAGCAACTCAGTGATATCCATAGCGTTCCCCAATTCCAGTAGAATGCCGCGAACCCAAGACCCGCTGGCGTACATCGAATGTCCACGATAGCAGACAACATCGCCCTGGTTAGCGCACGGATCCGTGCCGCGGCGCAGGCCTCGCAACGTGACGAAAGCAGCATCCATCTGCTGGCCGTGAGCAAGACCAAGCCCGCCGCGGCGCTGCGTGAAGCCTACGCGGCCGGTCTGCGCGACTTCGGCGAGAACTACCTGCAAGAAGCCCTGGGCAAACAGGCGGAACTTGGCGACCTGCCCTTGAGTTGGCACTTCATCGGCCCCATTCAGTCGAACAAGACGCGAGCTATCGCCGAGAACTTCGCCTGGGTGCATTCCGTGGATCGCTTGAAAATCGCTCAACGCCTGTCCGAGCAACGCCCGGCCGACTTGCCGCCGCTGAACATCTGCATTCAGGTCAATGTCAGTGGCGAGGCCAGCAAATCTGGCTGCACACCGGCCGACCTGCCGGCCCTGGCCAGCGCCATCAGCGCCTTGCCGCGCCTGAAACTGCGCGGGCTGATGGCGATTCCCGAGCCGACCGAAGATCGTGCCGCCCAGGACGCCGCCTTCGCGGCCGTGCGCAGCCTGAACGACAACCTGCGCGACAGCCTGGACCTGCCAACCGACACACTTTCCATGGGCATGAGCCACGACCTCGAAGCGGCCATCGCCCAAGGCGCCACCTGGGTACGTATCGGTACCGCCCTGTTTGGTGCCCGCGACTATGGCCAGCCATGACTGTGGCGGCCTCACCTCTGAATAAGGACCTGTCATGAGCAAGACTCGTATCGCCTTTATCGGCGCCGGCAACATGGCTGCCAGCTTGATCGGCGGCCTGCGCGCCAAGGGCCTGGACGCCAGCCAGATCCGCGCCAGCGACCCTGGCGCCGAAACCCGCGCCAAGGTCCAGGCCGAGCACGGCATTGAACTGTTCGCCGACAACGCCGAGGCCATCGCCGGCGTCGACGTGGTGGTGCTGGCGGTCAAGCCACAGGCCATGAAGGCCGTGTGCGAAGCCCTGCGTCCCAGCCTGAAGCCGCACCAGTTGATCGTGTCCATCGCCGCCGGCATCACCTGCGCCAGCATGAACAAGTGGCTCGGCGAGCAGCCGATCGTGCGCTGCATGCCCAACACCCCGGCCCTGCTGCGCCAGGGCGCCAGCGGCCTGTACGCCACCGCCGCGGTGAGCGCGGCGCAACGCCAGCAGGCCGAAGAACTGCTGTCGGCCGTGGGCATCGTCCTGTGGCTGGAACAGGAGCAGCAACTGGATGCGGTGACCGCCGTGTCCGGCAGCGGTCCGGCGTATTTCTTCCTGCTGATCGAAGCCATGACCGCCGCCGGCGAGAAACTCGGCCTGCCACGGGAAACCGCCCGCCAACTGACCCTGCAAACCGCGCTGGGCGCGGCGCACATGGCGGTGTCCAGCGACGTCGACGCGGCCGAACTGCGCCGCCGCGTGACCTCGCCGGCCGGGACCACGGAAGCCGCGATCAAGTCGTTCCAGGCCAGTGGCTTCGAAGCCCTGGTGGAAAAAGCATTGGGTGCCGCCGCGCACCGCTCGGCCGAGATGGCCGAACAACTGGGCCAATAAGGAGCCAATGATGATTGGATTGAACACTGCGGCGGTGTACGTGCTGCAAACCCTGGGCAGCCTCTACCTGCTGATCGTGCTGCTGCGCTTCGTGCTGCAACTGGTACGCGCCGACTTCTACAACCCGCTGTGCCAGTTCGCCGTGCGCGCCACCCAGCCGCTGCTCAAGCCGATGCGCCGGGTCATCCCGAGCCTGTTCGGCCTGGACATGTCGTCGCTGATCCTGGCGATCCTCGTGCAACTGCTGCTGATGGCCCTGACCCTGCTGCTGACTTACGGCACCACCGGCAACCCGCTGCAACTGCTGATCTGGTCGATCATTGGCGTGACCGCGCTGTTCATGAAGATTTTCTTTTTCGCCCTGATCATCAGCGTGATCCTTTCCTGGGTCGCCCCGGGCAGCCATAACCCGGGCGCCGAACTGGTCAACCAGATCTGCGAGCCGGCCCTGGCGCCGTTCCGTCGCATCCTGCCGAGCATGGGCGGCCTGGATATCTCGCCGATCCTGGCGTTCATGGTGCTCAAGCTGATCGACATGCTGGTGATCAACAACCTGGCGGCCATGACCATGATGCCGGAAATCCTGCGTCTGCTGATCTGACCCGGCCTCTGCGATGAGTTACTTTCGCTGGGACGGCGACGACCTGATCCTGGAGTGCCACCTGCAACCTGCGGCCCGTAGCGATGACTTCGCCGGGCTGCATGGCGAGCGCCTGAAGATCCGCCTCACCGCACCGCCGGTGGAGGGCAAGGCCAACGCTTATTTGATGGCGTTCCTGGCCAAGGCGTTCGGCGTGTCCAAGAGCCAGGTCAGCCTGATCAGCGGCGAGCTGAACCGGCAGAAACGGGTGCGGATCAACGCACCGAAAAAACTCCCGGATCTGCCGGACTTACAGCGTCCGTCCTGATCACTCTCTGTAGCCGCTGCCGCAGGCTGCGATAAGGGCCGAAGGCCCTTCGAGGCCCTCAAGAGCACGTCTCCTGCGGAGCCGATCGCAGCCTGCGGCAGCGGCTACAAGGTTCGTCACAAGCCGCGGGAGAATCAGCTCCGGCCTTTGCTTGCCGCTGGGGGCAGCGGTCTTTAGACTTACGCCTCATTTAAACGAGAGCAGGGTCGATGCCAACTGCCTTTCCCGCCGATTCCGTTGGTCTGGTGACGCCGCAAGTGGCGCATTTCAGCGAGCCCCTGGCCCTGGCCTGCGGCCGCTCCCTGCCAGCCTATGATCTGATCTACGAAACCTACGGCCAGCTGAACGCCACGGCGAGCAATGCCGTGCTGATCTGCCACGCCCTGTCCGGCCATCACCACGCCGCCGGCTACCACAGCCCCGACGACCGCAAGCCGGGCTGGTGGGACAGCTGCATCGGCCCGGGCAAGCCGATCGACACCAACAAGTTCTTCGTCGTCAGCCTGAACAACCTCGGCGGCTGCAACGGCTCCACCGGCCCGAGCAGCATCAACCCGGATACCGGCAAGCCGTTCGGCGCCGATTTCCCGGTGCTGACCGTGGAAGACTGGGTGCACAGCCAGGCGCGCCTGGCCGACCGCATTGGCATCCACCAGTGGGCCGCCGTGATCGGTGGCAGCCTGGGCGGCATGCAGGCCCTGCAATGGACCATCACCTACCCGGACCGGGTGCGCCATTGCCTGGCCATCGCCTCGGCGCCCAAGCTGTCGGCGCAGAACATCGCCTTCAACGAAGTGGCGCGCCAGGCCATCCTCACCGACCCCGAATTCCACGGTGGTTCGTTTCAGGAACAGGGCGTGATCCCCAAGCGCGGGCTGATGCTGGCGCGGATGGTCGGGCACATCACCTACCTGTCCGACGACTCCATGGGCGAGAAATTCGGCCGTGGCCTGAAAAGCGAAAAGCTCAACTACGACTTCCACAGCGTCGAGTTCCAGGTCGAAAGCTACCTGCGTTATCAGGGCGAGGAGTTCTCCGGGCGGTTCGACGCCAACACCTACCTGCTGATGACCAAGGCGCTGGATTACTTCGATCCAGCGGCGAACTTCGACGATAACCTGGCGAAAACCTTCGAAGGCGCCAAGGCCAAGTTCTGCGTGATGTCCTTCACCACCGACTGGCGCTTCTCCCCGGCCCGCTCGCGGGAGCTGGTGGATGCCCTGATGGCCGCGCGCAAGGACGTCAGCTACCTGGAAATCGATGCCCCACAGGGTCACGACGCCTTCCTGATTCCGATCCCGCGTTACCTGCAGGCGTTCGGCAACTACATGAACCGTATAACGCTGTGAGGACGCCATGAGAGCTGATCTGGAAATCATCCAGGAATGGATCCCCGCCGGCAGCCGCGTGCTCGACCTCGGTTGCGGCAATGGCGAACTGCTGAGCTGGCTGCGCGATCACAAGCAAGTCACCGGCTACGGCCTGGAAAACGACCCGGACAACATCGCCGAGTGCGTGGCCAAGGGCATCAACGTCATCGAGCAGGACCTGGACAAGGGCCTGGGCAACTTCGCCAGCAACAGCTTCGATATCGTGGTCATGACCCAGGCCCTGCAGGCCGTGCACTACCCGGATCGGATCCTCGACGAAATGCTGCGGGTCGGCCGCCAGTGCATCATCACCTTCCCCAACTTCGGCCACTGGCGCTGCCGCTGGTACCTGGCCAGCAAGGGGCGGATGCCGGTCTCCGAATTCCTGCCGTACACCTGGTACAACACGCCGAACATCCACTTCTGCACGTTCGAGGACTTTGAAGAGCTTTGCCGCGAACGTGAAGCCAAGGTCATCGATCGCCTTGCGGTGGATCAACAGCACCGGCACGGGTGGGCCAGTAAGCTATGGCCTAATCTGTTAGGTGAGATCGGCATCTACCGCGTCAGCAGCCCCGGCCTGCAGGATCACCAGATCGCGGTATAAACCAGGTTCAAAGCAAGGAGAACGATCATGGGTCGCTTGGTTACTTTTCTATTGGCAGCGTGCCTGAGCGCGTCGGCGATGGCCGCCGACACCATCAAGGGCGAGCGCCAGGAAGTGTTCGGTGACGTGACCGTGCACTACAACACCTTCAACTCCACCTTCCTGCAACCGGATATCGCCAAGGCCGCGGAGCTGGTGCGCAGCAAGAACCAGGGCGTGATCAACGTTTCCGTGCTCAAGGCCGGCAAACCGCTGGTCGCCCAGGTCACCGGGACCGTCAAGGACCTGACCAGCCAATCGGTTCCGCTGAAATTCAAGCAGGTCACCGAACAGGGCGCGATCTACTACATCGCCCAGTACCCGGTGGAACAGCAGGAAACCCGCACCTTCGAAATCAAGGTGCAGACCGGTGACGCGATCAACACCATCAACTTCAACCAAGAGCTTTTCCCCGGCGAATGATGACTTTTACCCAACTCGTACTGGCCAGCCATAACGCCGGCAAACTCAAGGAACTCCAGGCCATGCTCGGCGACTCGGTGCACCTGCGCTCGATCGGCGAGTTCAGCAGCGTCGAACCGGAAGAAACCGGCCTGTCGTTCGTCGAGAACGCCATCCTCAAGGCCCGCAACGCTTCGCGCATTTCCGGCCTGCCGGCGCTGGCGGACGATTCCGGCCTGGCGGTGGATTTCCTCGGCGGCGCGCCGGGCATCTACTCGGCACGTTACGCCGACGGCCAGGGCGACGCGGCGAACAACGCCAAGCTGCTGGACGCCCTGGAGGACGTTCCCGAGGCCGAGCGCGGCGCGCAGTTCGTCTGTGTGCTGGCGCTGGTGCGGCATGCCGAGGATCCACTGCCGATCCTCTGCGAAGGCCTGTGGCACGGGCGCATCCTCACGGCCGCCAGCGGCGAACACGGTTTCGGCTACGACCCGCTGTTCTGGGTGCCGGAGCGCAACTGCTCCAGCGCCGAGCTGGACCCGATCCAAAAGAACCAACTCAGCCATCGCGCCCGCGCCATGGCCATTCTGCGGCAACGCTTGAGCCTGCAATGACCATTGATTCGTCCGCGCCACCGCTGATTCTCGGCGGTGCGCAAACGCCCCGGGCGGCCCTGCCCCAGCTGCCGCCCCTGGCGCTGTACATCCACATCCCGTGGTGTGTACGCAAATGCCCTTACTGCGACTTCAACTCCCACGCCGCCAGCCCGGTGCTGCCGGAAGAAGAGTACGTCGACGCCCTGCTGGCCGACCTCGACCAGGACCTGCCCGCCGTCTACGGCCGCGAGCTGAGTTCGATCTTCTTCGGCGGCGGCACGCCGAGCCTGTTCAGCGCCCAGGCCCTGGGCCGGCTGCTCAAAGGCGTGGAGCAACGCATCCCGTTCGCCCGCGACATCGAGATCACCCTGGAAGCCAACCCCGGGACCTTCGAACAGGAGAAGTTCACCGCCTATCGCGCCCTGGGCATCAATCGCCTGTCGATCGGCATCCAGAGTTTCCAGGAAGACAAGCTCAAGGCCCTGGGCCGCATCCACAATGGCGACGAAGCCGTGCGCGCCGCCGGCATGGCGCGCCAGGCCGGGTTCGACAACTTCAACCTGGACCTGATGCACGGCCTGCCCGACCAGTCCCTGGACGACGCCCTGGGCGACCTGCGCCAGGCCATCGCCATGAAGCCGACCCACCTGTCCTGGTACCAGCTGACCCTGGAACCCAATACGGTGTTCTGGAACCAGCCGCCGACGCTGCCGGAAGACGACACCCTGTGGGACATCCAGGAAGCCGGCCAGGCGCTTTTGGCCGAGCACGGCTACGTCCAGTACGAAGTCTCGGCCTATGCCCAGCCCGGCCGGGCGGCCCGGCACAACCTCAATTACTGGAGCTTCGGCGACTTCATCGGCATCGGCGCCGGGGCACACGGCAAGCTCAGCCATCCGGACGGGCGCATCGTGCGCACCTGGAAGACCCGCCTGCCCAAGGACTACCTCAACCCGGCAAAACACTTCAAGGCCGGCGAAAAGGACCTGAGCAACGAAGAGCTGCCGTTCGAGTTCCTGATGAACGCCCTGCGCCTGACCGAGGGCGTCGAGGCGCGGCTGTATCCGCAGCGTACCGGGCTGCCCCTGGAAAGCCTCGCCGAAGGTCGCCGCGACGCCGAACAAAGCGGCCTGTTGCAGGTCGAACCGTCACGCCTGGCCGCCACCCCGCGCGGCCAGCTGTTCCTCAATGACTTGCTGCAGAAATTTCTGAGCTGATTTCAGCCCTAAGGGAAAACGAATGGATTTGATACTCGACCTGCTCGCTACCGTGTCCCGCTGGAGTCGCAGCAACCTTTCAGAAATCTCCCTGGCCCTCGTCGGCTGCCTGTTGGTGCTGTTCGGCGCCGATATCAAGGGCTGGGTCGAAGCACGCCTGGGTGGCCTCGCCGGCGCCCTGCGCGTACCGATGATGGCGTTGCTGTGCATGATCGGCAGCGGCACCGCGCTGATCTACGCCACGCCGTGGATCGTCCGCGGCCTGAGCCAGTTCAACAACTACAGCCTGGCGCCAGTGCTGCTGGTGGTGCTGGTGTTGATCGGCGTCGTCGCCGACCGTCGCTGACCTGTAGCCGCTGCCGCAGGCTGCGATTGGCTGCGCAGCAGCCATAAACCCAGACACCGCGTTACACCTGACGTATCGCATCGACAGGCTTGGCAGTCGCTTCGCAACCGATCGCAGCCTGCGGCAGCGGCTACATGACTTATGCACAAGGATGAATATGAGCAGGAAAGCCGCCGAAGAAGTCAGCAAGTTCCTCAGCTACGTGCTGCGCCACGAGCCGCAGGCGATTGGCCTGCAGCTGGACAGCGAAGGCTGGGGCGGGATCGATGCCTTGATAGAGGGTGCTGCCAGGGAAGGACGCCAGCTGACACCCGAACTGATCGCCGAGGTGGTCGCCAGCAACGACAAGAAACGCTTTGCCCTGTCCGAGGACGGCCAGCGTATCCGCGCCGTGCAAGGCCATTCCAGCAAGACCGTGAGCCTGCAGCTCGCTGAACAGCAGCCACCGGCCGTGCTTTACCACGGCACCGCCACGCGGTTCATGGACTCGATCAACGAGAAAGGCCTGATCCCGGGCTCACGTCATCACGTGCACCTGTCACAGGACCTGGCGACCGCCGAAGCAGTGGGGCAGCGTTACGGGAAGGTGGTGGTACTCAAGATCGCCGCACAGGACATGCAGGCGCAGGGCTTCAAGTTCTATCAGGCGGAGAACGGGGTCTGGCTGACCGATCACGTTCCCGTCGACTTCCTCTCGCCCCTGTAGGAGCGAAGCTTGCTCGCGATAGCGGACTTCGCAGCGCCGCTATCTTTCAGCCTGGCAGCCGATCGCGAGCAATCGAGCATCGACCGGATGCTCCTACACAGCAGGGCTCACGCCAGCTTTTCGAACTTCAGGTCCCATACCCCATGGCCCAGGCGTTCGCCGCGGCGCTCGAACTTGGTGATCGGGCGTTCGGCCGGGCGTGGCACGCACTTGCCGTCTTCGGCCAGGTTGCGGTAACCCGGCGCGACATTCATCACTTCCAGCATGTACTCGGCGTAAGGCTCCCAGTCGGTGGCCATATGCAGGATGCCGCCGACCTTCAGCTTGCTGTGCACCAGCTCGGCGAAGGACGCCTGGACGATACGCCGCTTGTGGTGACGGCTCTTGTGCCACGGATCGGGGAAAAACAGCATCAGGCGATCCAGGCTGTTATCGGCGATGCAACGGTTGAGCACCTCGATCGCATCGCAATCGTAGACTCGCAGGTTGGTCAGGCCCTGGGTCAGCACGCCGTTGAGCAACGCGCCGACACCCGGACGGTGCACTTCCACACCAATGAAATCCTGCTCCGGCGCGGCTGCGGCCATTTCCAGCAGCGAGTGGCCCATGCCGAAGCCGATTTCCAGGGAGCGTGGCGCCGAGCGACCAAACACCTGATCGAAATCCACCGGCGCGTCGGCCAGCGGCAGCACATACAGCGGCGCGCCCTGCTCCAGGCCGCGCTGCTGGCCTTCGGTCATGCGCCCGGCGCGCATCACGAAACTCTTGATGCGGCGGTGTTGGCGCTCGTCGCCGGCTTCCGGCTGGATTGGCGTGTCGTTTGATTCAGTCATCAATGGCTCTTACTTGATCAGACCATCCAGCGGCGAGGAGGCGCTGGCATAGAGTTTCTTCGGCATGCGGCCGGCGAGGTACGCCAGGCGGCCTGCCACAATGGCGTGCTTCATGGCTTCGGCCATCAGCACCGGTTGTTGCGCATGGGCGATGGCCGAGTTCATCAGCACCGCTTCGCAACCCAGCTCCATGGCGATGGTGGCGTCGGAGGCAGTGCCGACACCGGCATCCACCAGCACCGGGACCTTGGCTTCTTCGAGGATGATCTGCAGGTTGTACGGGTTGCAGATCCCCAGGCCGGTACCGATCAGGCCGGCCAGCGGCATGACCGCGATGCAGCCCATTTCCGCCAGCTGGCGGGCGATGATCGGGTCATCGCTGGTGTACACCATCACGTCGAAACCTTCCTTGACCAGCACTTCGGCGGCCTTGAGGGTTTCCAGCACGTTGGGGAACAGGGTTTTCTGGTCGGCCAGCACTTCCAGCTTCACCAGGTTATGACCGTCGAGCAGTTCACGGGCCAGGCGGCAGGTGCGCACGGCCTCGACCGCGTCATAGCAGCCAGCGGTGTTCGGCAGGATGGTGTAGCGATCCGGCGGCAGGATATCCAGCAGGTTCGGTTCGCCCGGGTTCTGCCCGATATTGGTCCGACGCACGGCGACGGTGACGATCTCGGCCCCCGAGGCTTCGATAGCCAGGCGGGTTTCTTCCATGTCACGGTACTTGCCGGTGCCTACCAGCAAACGCGACTGGTAAGTACGACCGGCCAGGACGAAAGGCTTGTCGCTGCGAACGTTGCTCATCGGAAATCCTCTGTTGGGGTGAGGTTCTTGCAGAATACGTGGGTGGGGCCAGCCCTGGCCCGGGTGGCTAGCCGCCGCCGATGGCGTGTACCACTTCGACCTGATCGCCCTCGTTGAGGGTGGTCTCGGCGTGCTGGCTGCGCGGGACGATATCCAGGTTGAGTTCGACCGCGATCCGGCGTCCGGTCAGGTCCAGACGGGTCAGCAGGGCCGCAACGGTTTCGCCGTCGGGCAGTTCAAAGGATTCGCCGTTCAATTGAATGCGCATGCCGAATGCCGCCATCATTTTTAGGGGCCAGCATTCTAGCCCGATCAGTCTGGCCGACCCAAGCCATTCGTCTCGAAATGGACCTGCCGGTCAGCTCAACCGCCAGGCGGCAAGACCCAGGCATAACCAGCCGACCAGGAAGGCCAGGCCACCGAAGGGGGTGACGATGCCCAGCTTGCTGAAACCGGTCAGGGTCAGCAGGTAGAGGCTGCCGGAAAACAGCAGGATGCCGATGGCGAACGAAGCGCCGGCCCAGGTCGCCAGGCGGCCGGGAATCTGCGTGGCCAGCAGCGCCACACCCAGCAGCGCCAGGGCATGCACCAGCTGGTAGGTGACGCCGGTATGGAAAATCGCCAGGTATTCCGCGCTCAGGCGATTTTTCAGGCCGTGGGCGGCAAATGCGCCCAGGGCAATGCCGGTAAAGCCGAAAAAGGCGGCCAGCATCAGGAAGCCACGCAGCATGAGGAACTCCAGTCAGAATCGTCGGTCGGGCCTGTATAATGGCGCGCTCAATGGGTTCGGCCAAGCCATCTCTATGCTGCGTTTATTTTTCCGTCGTTTCTCTAAAGCCCTGCTCTGGTTCGCCGCCGGCAGCGTTTTGCTGGTGCTGGTGTTCCGCGTCGTGCCGCCTCCGGGCACGGCCTTGATGGTCGAACGCAAGATCGAATCCTGGATCGACGGCGAACCCATCGACCTGCAACGCAGCTGGAAACCCTGGGACGAAATCTCCGACGACCTGAAGGTGGCGGTGATCGCCGGCGAAGACCAGAAGTTCCCTGAGCACTGGGGGTTCGACATTGGCGCGATCCAGGCCGCCTTTGCCCACAACGAGCGCGGCGGCTCGATCCGCGGCGCCAGCACCCTGAGCCAGCAGGTGGCGAAGAACCTGTTCCTGTGGTCTGGGCGCAGTTGGCTGCGCAAAGGGCTGGAAGCCTGGTTCACCGGGCTGATCGAGATCTTCTGGCCCAAGCAACGGATTCTCGAGGTCTACCTCAACAGCGCCGAGTGGGACGAAGGCGTATTTGGCGCCGAGGCCGCGGCGCGGCATCACTTCGGCGTCAGCGCGGGCTCGCTGTCGCGGCAACAGGCCAGCCTGCTGGCCGCGGTCCTGCCCAACCCACGGGTATGGAGCGCCAGCCATCCGAGCGGCTATGTGGCACAACGAGCCGGCTGGATCCGCCGACAGATGAGCCAGTTGGGTGGCGACAGCTACCTGCTGGGCCTGAACGATTCGCGCAAGGCGCTGTGGGCGCAGTGACGCCCAGGATCCGATCGCGCTACAGGCCCGCGTCTTCTTGCTTGCTCGCGATAACGTCCCCACAGACACCACAGCGCCAACGCCACAAACAAAAACGCCCCGATAGGATCGGGGCGTTTTTTATTGCGTGGCCGTATTACGCGGCAATCGACAGTTTGAGCTTGTTCATCGCGCTCTTCTCGAGCTGACGAATACGCTCGGCCGACACGTTGTACTTCTGTGCCAGGTCGTGCAGCGTGGCTTTCTCTTCCGCCAGCCAGCGCTGGTAGAGAATGTCGCGGCTGCGGTCGTCCAACACTTCCAGCGCCTCGTGCAGGTTGCTGGTGGAGTTGTCGGTCCAGTCGGCATCTTCCAGCTGACGGGCCGGATCGTACCGGTGGTCTTCCAGGTAGTTGGCCGGCGATTGGAAGGCGCTGTCGTCATCCGCTTCGGCGGCTGGGTCGAAGGCCATGTCATGGCCGGTCAGGCGGCTTTCCATCTCGCGCACTTCGCGCGGCTCCACACCGAGGCTTTCCGCCACACGATGGACTTCTTCGTTGTTCAACCAGGCCAGGCGCTTCTTCTGGCTGCGCAGGTTGAAGAACAGCTTGCGCTGGGCCTTGGTGGTCGCGACTTTCACAATGCGCCAGTTGCGCAGGATGAACTCGTGGATTTCCGCCTTGATCCAGTGCACGGCGAACGAAACCAGACGCACACCCATTTCCGGGTTGAAGCGTTTTACAGCCTTCATCAACCCGACATTGCCTTCCTGAATCAGGTCGGCCTGGGCCAGACCGTAGCCGGAATAGCTACGGGCGATATGTACGACAAAACGCAGGTGGGCGAGCACCATCTGCCGAGCCGCCTCAAGATCCTGCTCATAGTAGAGACTCTCGGCCAGTTCACGCTCCTGCTCGGGCGTCAGCAAGGGAATGCTGTTCACCGTGTGCACATAGGCCTCCAGGTTCGCACCCGGGACCAAGGCATAAGCAGGTTGCAAAGAAGTGGTCATACGAAAAAACCTCCGACTCACATAACTCGTGCTTATTCAGCACTGCTGAAAATTGACCGGAAACCGCAAAACAAGTTCCCAAAAATTCTAAAAGGTCAATACAAGCAAAAAGACACTATTTCGGCGCCAGCTCCCGCAAGTGGCGGGCGACCGCAATCCACGCACCGATATACCCCAACAACACCGCGCCAAGCAAGAGTGATAGACCATCGGCGACCGGCACGCCAGCCAGGGCAAAATCACTGCCGTACAAACCGGCCAGCCCCACCACCGCGTCGTTCAGCCAGTCGAGGCCGAACGCCAGAACACCCCAGGACAGTATCCCCGCACCGAAGCCATACAGGGCGCCCATATAAAGGAAGGGACGCCGCACATAACTGTCCGTGCCGCCGACGAGTTTAATCACTTCTATCTCGGTGCGGCGGTTTTCAATATGAAGACGAATGGTATTGCCTATCACCAAAAGTAATGCGGAAACCAGCAACACCGTCAGGCCGAAGACAAACCGGTCACCCAGCTTGAGGATCGCCGCCAGCCGCTCGACCCACACCAGGTCCAGTTGCGCCTGTTGCACCTTGGGCATTTCTGCCAGGCGCTGACGCAAGGCTTCCAGGGTTGCCTTGTCCACTTCGTTCGGCGTGACCAGGACCACGCCCGGCAGCGGGTTCTGCGGCAACTCCTTGAGCGCCTCGCCCAGCCCGGACTGCTGCTGGAACTCGTCCAGGGCCTTGTCCTTGCTGATGAACTCGGCATCCGCCACGCCCGGCATGGCCTTGATCTGCTCGCTCAGGCTTTCGCCCTCGGTGGCGCTGGCGTCGAGTTCCAGGTACAGGGAAATCTGCGCCGCGCGCTGCCAGGACCCGCCCAGGCGCTCGACGTTGTTGAGCAACAACGACAAGCCCATCGGCAGGCTCAGGGCCACGGCCATCACCAGGCAGGTGAAGAAGCTGCCGATCGGCTGCTTGCCCAGGCGACGCAGGCTGTCCAGCAGGCTGGCGCGGTGGCTTTCGATCCAGGCATGCAGCAGGGTGCCGAAATCCGGGCCGTCGTCTTCGTCGCGCTTTTTCTTCTGCGGCGGCTGGTCCGAGGCTTTCGGCGCCACGCGTTCGGCCACTTTGGGGCTACGGGTCGCACTCATACGCCAGCCTCCCCGTCGCCGATCAATCGGCCGCGTTGCAGGGTCAGCATGCGGTGACGCATGCGCGCGATCAGCGCCAGGTCGTGACTGGCGATCAGCACGCTGGTGCCCAGACGGTTGATATCTTCGAATACGCCCATGATTTCCGCCGCCAGACGCGGGTCGAGGTTACCTGTGGGTTCGTCCGCCAGCAGCAAGGCCGGGCGGTGCACGATGGCGCGGGCAATGCCGACACGCTGCTGCTGACCGGTGGACAGATCGCCCGGGTAGAGATCGATCTTGTCCGAGAGCGCCACGCGCTCCAGGGCCGAGTCCACGCGCTTGGCGATTTCAGCCTTGGACAGGCCGAGGATCTGCAGCGGCAAGGCGACGTTGTTGAAAACGGTGCGATCGAACAGCAGCTGGTGGTTCTGGAACACCACGCCGATCTGCCGCCGCAGGAATGGAATCTGCGCATTGCTGATGGTGCTCAGGTCCTGACCGGCCAACAGCAGCTTGCCGCTGGTTGGGCGCTCCATGGCCAGCAGCAACCGCAGCAGCGTGGACTTGCCGGCGCCGGAGTGGCCGGTGACGAACAGAAACTCGCCGCGACGAACCCGGAAACTCAGCTCGTGCAGGCCGACATGGCCGTTCGAGTAACGCTTACCGACCTGTTCGAAACGAATCATGAACGCTCCCGCTCGGCAAACAGTGCCTGGACAAAGGGTTCGGCTTCAAAGGTACGCAGGTCGTCGATGCCCTCACCGACGCCGATGTAGCGGATCGGCAGGCCGAACTGCTTGGCCAGGGCGAAGATCACCCCGCCCTTGGCGGTGCCATCGAGCTTGGTCAGGGCCAGGCCGGTCAGCTCGACCGTCTGGTTGAACTGCTTGGCCTGGTTGATGGCATTCTGGCCAGTACCGGCGTCGAGCACCAGCAGCACTTCGTGCGGCGCGTCGGCGTCCAGCTTGCCGATCACCCGGCGAACCTTCTTCAACTCTTCCATCAGGTTGTCTTTGGTGTGCAGGCGACCGGCGGTGTCAGCGATCAACACATCGATGCCACGGGCCTTGGCGGCCTGCACGGCGTCGAAGATCACCGAAGCCGAATCGGCGCCAGTGTGCTGGGCGATCACCGGGATCTTGTTGCGCTCGCCCCAGACCTGCAGCTGTTCCACGGCCGCGGCGCGGAAGGTGTCGCCCGCGGCGAGCATGACCTTCTTGCCTTCGAGCTGCAGCTTCTTGGCCAGCTTGCCGATGGTGGTGGTCTTGCCGGCGCCGTTGACGCCCACCACCAGGATCACGAACGGCTTGGTTTGCGAAGCGATCCGCAGCGGCTGCTCCACCGGCTTGAGCATGCTCGCCAGCTCGGCCTGCAGCGACTTGTACAGCGCATCGACGTCGGTCAGTTGTTTGCGCGCGACCTTCTGGGTCAGGTTCCGAATGATCACCGCGGTGGCTTCCACGCCCACGTCGGCGGTCAGCAGGCGGGTTTCGATATCTTCCAGCAGCTCGTCGTCGATGGTCTTCTTGCCCAGGAACAGGCTGGCCATGCCTTCGCCGATGCTGGCGCTGGTCTTGGACAGGCCCTGCTTGAGGCGGGCGAAGAAGCCGACTTTGTTTTCCTCGGCACGGGGCGGCTCGGCGACAGCGGGCGCTTCGACCGCCGCGACTGGAGCAACTGGAGCAACTGGAGCAACTGGAGCAACTGGAGCAACGACAACCGGGGCAGGCTCCGGTTCTGGAACAGGTTCGGGCTTCACGAAAGCCGGGATCACCGGTTGTGGCACGTCCTCTTCTTCGATCTGCGCCTGGGCTTCAGTTGGCTCGCTGCTGTGTGCCAACTCGGCCACCAACAGCTCGGCGGCTTGCTGCAGATCGGTCGCGGCCGGAATCGGCGGGGTAATGTGCGGCGCCTGCTCGTCTTCCACCAGCGCCACCGGCTCTTCCGCCACCGGCAGGGTCAGCCAGGGCTTGTGCTCGGCATCGGGGGTCAGCGGCAGTTCTGGCGCAGGAGCAGGTTCGGCCGCTGGTGCGGGCTGTTCAGGCTGCCGGATCGGCTCGGCGATCGGCAACGCCACAGGAGCCGCGGCCTCGGCAACCGGGGCTTGTTCTATAACGGGAGCGGGAGCCGGGGCAGGCTCGACAGGGACTTGTGGCTGTTCGACGACGGTTTCCTGCGGCTTTTTGCGCAGCCATCCGAACAGGCCTTTCTTCTCGCCAGCCGCGGCTGGGGTCTTCTTGTCGTCGTTGGAACCAAACATGGAGGACGGCTATCTCAAGGTAGCGACGCGCCATCAAGGCGCACCGGCAAATAAATATTCGATGCAGAACAGACTGCGTTTCCGCCGGCTTGTTCACGCGCAACATTTTGTCGAGGTGCCCAATGGCATCTCAAGGATCGATTTTACTAAAGGACTGAAACGGCAAAATCGGCGAAAAGTCGAAGTCTAGTCGATAAAACAGCGCTTTTTGCCGGGAACCCATACAACCTGCTCAAGCACACATTGATCCATGCGAGCCTGATAGGCGTGGCCGCCAGTAAAACGGATCAGTATCCTAGCACCTCCTCGCCCGTAGGCTAAGACCAAGCGGGCAGTCCAACAGGTTTAAAAAACGAATGAATGCTCTAGCCCGCCGCGCCGCAGGCCTGCTGCTCAGTACGGTTTGTCTGCCCCTTTCAGCCTTGGCTGCCGATCCACAACCCACCCACGAATTCACCCTCGACAACGGCCTCAAGGTCGTGGTCCGCGAAGACCATCGGGCTCCGGTCGTGGTCTCCCAGGTCTGGTACAAAGTCGGCTCCAGCTACGAAACCCCGGGCCAGACCGGTTTGTCCCACGCCCTGGAACACATGATGTTCAAAGGCAGCGAAAAGGTCGGCCCCGGCGAAGCCTCGCTGATCCTGCGCGACCTGGGCGCCGAAGAGAACGCCTTCACCAGCGACGATTTCACCGCCTATTACCAGGTGCTGGCCCGTGACCGCCTGGGCGTGGCCTTCGAGCTGGAAGCCGATCGCATGGCCAGCCTGCGCCTGCCGCCCGACGAGTTCAGCCGCGAAATCGAAGTGATCAAGGAAGAGCGCCGCCTGCGCACCGACGACAAGCCGATGTCCAAGGCCTTCGAGCGCTTCAAGGCGATGGCCTACCCGGCCAGCGGCTACCACACACCGACCATCGGCTGGATGGCCGACCTCAACCGGATGAAGGTCGAGGAACTGCGCCACTGGTATGAATCCTGGTACGTGCCGAACAACGCCACCCTGGTGGTGGTCGGCGACGTGACCCCGGACGAAGTCAAAACCCTGGCCCAACGTTATTTCGGCACCATTCCCAAGCGCGCCGTGCCCGCGGCGAAGATTCCCCTGGAACTGGCCGAGCCCGGCGAGCGGCAGATCACCCTGCGGGTGAAGACCCAGCTGCCGAGCGTGATGTTGGCCTTCAACGTGCCGAGCATCGCCACCGCCGAAGACAAGCATTCGGTGCACGCCCTGCGCCTGATCGCCGCGCTGCTCGACGGCGGCTACAGCGCCCGCATCCCGACCCGCCTGGAGCGCGGCGAAGAGCTGGTGTCCGGCGGCTCGTCGAGCTTCGACGCCTACACCCGCGGCGACAGCCTGTTCCTGCTTTCGGCCATGCCCAACAGCCAGAAGAAGAAAACCATCGCCCAGGCCGAAGCCGGACTGTGGCGCCTGCTCGAAGAGCTGAAAACCACCCCGCCGACCGCCGAAGAACTGGAACGCGTGCGCGCCCAGGTGATCGCCGGCCTGGTCTACGAACGTGACTCCATCACCAGCCAGGCCACCGCCATCGGCCAGCTGGAAACCGTCGGCCTGTCCTGGAAACTCATGGACACCGAACTCGCCGAACTGCAAAGCGTGACCCCTGAAGACATCCAGAAGGCCGCTCGTACCTATTTCACCCGCGAACGCCTGAGCGTTGCCCACGTATTGCCTGAGGAGTCCGCTCATGAGTAAGCGCAAAAGCGCCAGCCCGGTCCTGCTCGGCCTGGCACTCGTGGCCCTGATCGCCGCCGCCGGCCTTTATCTGCTGCGCGCGGACCCATCCGACGCCAGCCAGGCGCTGGACAAGGCCAAGAGCAGCCAGAAGCTGCAATCCCTGGCCGAGCTCGACGGCAAGGCCCCAAGCCGCCGCAGCCTCGACATCAAGACCTGGAGCACTGCCGAAGGCGCCAAGGTGCTGTTCGTCGAAGCCCATGAGCTGCCGATGTTCGACATGCGCCTGACCTTCGCCGCCGGCAGCAGCCAGGATGGCGACGCGCCAGGCCTGGCGATGCTGACCAACGCCATGCTCAACGAAGGCGTGGCCGGCAAGGATGTCGGCGCGATCGCCGAAGGTTTCGAGGGCCTGGGTGCCGATTTCGGCAACGGCGCCTACAAGGACATGGCCATCGCGTCCCTGCGCAGCCTCAGCGCGCCGGACAAACGCACGCCGGCCCTGCAGCTGTTCGCCGATGTCGTCGGCAAGCCGACCTTCCCGGCCGACTCCCTGGCGCGCATCAAGAACCAGATGCTCGCCGGCTTCGAGTACCAGAAGCAGAACCCCGGCAAGCTGGCGAGCCTGGAACTGATGAAGCGCCTGTACGGCAGCCATCCGTATGCCCATTCCAGCGATGGCACCGCGCAGAGCGTGCCGCCGATCAGCTTGGCCCAACTGCGGGCGTTCCACGCCAAGGCCTATGCCGCCGGCAACGTGGTGATCGCATTGGTGGGCGACCTGTCGCGCAGCGATGCCGAGGCGATTGCCGCGCAGATCTCCGCCGCCCTGCCCAAAGGCCCGGCGCTGGCGAAAATCCCGCAGCCGAGCGAGCCAGAGGCCAGCGTCGGCCATATCGAATACCCCTCCAGCCAGACCAGCCTGCTGCTGGCGCAACTGGGCATCGATCGTGACGACCCGGACTACGCCGCGCTGTCCCTGGGCAACCAGATCCTTGGCGGCGGCGGTTTTGGCACCCGGCTGATGAGCGAAGTGCGCGAGAAGCGCGGCCTGACCTACGGCGTCTATTCCGGCTTCAGCCCGATGCAGGCCCGTGGCCCGTTCATGATCAACCTGCAGACCCGTGCCGAAATGAGCGAGGGCACCCTCAAGCTGGTGCAGGACGTGCTCGCCGACTACCTCAAGACCGGCCCGACCCAGAAGGAACTCGACGACGCCAAGCGCGAACTGGCCGGCAGCTTCCCGCTGTCCACCGCCAGCAACGCCGACATCGTCGGCCAACTGGGCGCCATCGGCTTCTACAACCTGCCGCTGAGCTATCTTGAAGACTTCATGCAGCAGTCCCAGAGCCTGACCGTGGAGCAGGTCCGGGACGTACTGAACAAGCACCTGAGCGCCGACAAGATAGTCATCGTCACTGCCGGCCCGACCGTGCCGCAAAAGCCGTTGCCGGCCCCTACTGACAAACCCGCCGAGCAGCCGCTCGGGGTTCCGGAGCACTAATGGCCAGCCCATCGCGTCCCAGCAAGAAACCCGTCCATAACCAGCACAACGGTGTGGGCCAACTGCGCATCATCGGCGGCGAGTGGCGCAGCCGCCGCCTGAGCTTCCCCGATGTGCCGGGCCTGCGCCCGACCCCGGACCGGGTGCGCGAAACCCTGTTCAACTGGCTGGCGCCCTATGTCGCCGGGGCCAAGGTGCTCGACCTGTTCGCCGGCAGCGGCGCGCTGTTTCTCGAAGCCCTGTCCCGTGGCGCCGCCATGGGCCAGGCGCTGGATGCCAGCAACCTGGCCGTGTCGCGCCTGCGCGAACACCTGGGCACTCTGCGCTGCACCGTCGGCCAGGTGCAGACCGCTGACGCCCTGCGTTATCTGGAAACCCAGCCGGCCAGCCGTTTCGACCTGGTGTTCCTCGACCCGCCGTTCCATCAGAACCTGCTGCCGGCCGCCTGTGCCCTGCTGGAAGAACGCGACTGGCTGGCCGACGATGCCTGGGTCTATACCGAAAGTGAAACCGCGCCTTCGACCCTCGGCCTCCCGGCGAACTGGCGCCTGCATCGCGAGCAAAAATCCGGGCAGGTGTACTACGCCTTGTGGCAACGTATGGCAGAGATCGCCGGTTAAACCACTGGCCTGAAAAGGTGCGCAGCCCCGCCGGGGACGCGCACCGCTGCGACGAGAATCACCGTGCCTACTCCGTCAGATCGTTTCATTCCCGCCTTCGGCCTCGGCAACCCGCACCTGCAGACCCTGTGGGGCCCGCTGTGGCGCAAGACCACTCACCTCGAGCGCCAGCGCGAACGCCTGTGGCTCGACGACGGCGACTTTCTCGATCTCGACTGGCACGGCCCGCACTCCGCCACCGCGCCCCTGGTGCTGGTGCTGCACGGCCTGACCGGCTCTTCCAACTCGCCTTACGTGGCCGGCCTGCAAAAGGCCCTGGCGAGCCAGGGCTGGGCCAGCGCGGCGCTGAACTGGCGTGGCTGCTCGGGCGAACCCAACCTGCTGCCGCGCAGTTACCACTCGGGGGCCAGCGAAGACCTGGCCGCCGCCATCGACCACCTGCGCAGCAAACGCCCGCAGGCCCCGCTGTTCGCGGTGGGCTACTCGCTGGGCGGCAATGTATTGCTCAAGCACCTGGGGGAAAGCGGCAGCGCCAGTCAGTTGCAAGGCGCCGTCGCGGTGTCGGTGCCGTTTCGCCTGGACCAGTGCGCCGACCGCATCGGCCAGGGGTTTTCCAAGGTCTACCAGGCGCATTTCATGCGCGAGATGCTGGCCTACATCAAGGACAAGCAGCGCCAGTTCCAGCACGACGGGCGCCATGAGGGCCTGGCCGTGCTGGAGCGGCTCGGGCCGCTGGAGAAGATGCGCACCTTCTGGGACTTCGACGGCCGGGTCACCGCGCCGCTGAATGGTTTCGCCGACGCCCAGGACTATTACCGGCGCGCCTCCAGCCGTTATTTCCTGGGGGAAATCCGCACGCAAACCCTGATTATCCAGGCCGCGGATGATCCTTTCGTGTTCCCCCACAGCCTGCCGGAAGCCGGCGAGCTGTCCGGCAGCACCCACTTCGAGCTGCAGGCCAAGGGCGGGCACGTCGGTTTTGTCGAGGGCTCGGTGAAGACTCCGGGTTATTACCTGGAGCGGCGCATTCCCCAGTGGCTGTCCGGCCTGGGGGGCGAGTTGCGATGAACGGCGGCCAGGGCGAGTCGATCCGTTTCTGGCAGACCGCGCCCTTGGCCGGCGTGGAGTTGCTGGCCGCGCGTTACATCGAACATCGCTTCGTGCCCCATGTGCATGACGGCTATGTGATCGGCATGATCATGGACGGCGCCCAGCGCTACCGTTATCGCGGCGCCGAGCATCTGGCGGGGCGTGGCACCCTGGTGCTGATCAACCCGGACGAGCTGCACACCGGCCACAAAGGCACCGAGGACGGCTGGCTGTACCGGGCGTTTTATCCGGACAACGCGCAGATCCTCACCATGCTCGGCGAACTGGAGTTACCCACCGACAGCCTGCCGGCCTTCGGCGCCACGCTGTATCGCGACCCCGATCTGGTCAGCGGTTTCTGCCAGTTGCATCAACTGCTGGAAAGCCCGGCCACCGCCCTGCAACAACAGACCCTGTGGCGGGAAATGATGCTCTTGCTGCTGCGGCGTCACGCCGGGGTCAAGGCGCCGGGCAAACCCGGGCGGGAACACCGGGCGATCGTCCAGGCCAAGGAGTTGCTGCAAGCGCAGCTGGCGGCCCCGCCCTCCCTGGAGGAACTGGCCGCGGCGGTGAATCTTTCGCCCTTCCATTTCGCCCGGGTGTTCCGCCGCGCCACCGGCATGCCGCCGCACACCTGGCTGATGCAACAGCGCATCGCCCAGGCCCGGGCACTGCTGCGCGACGGCTGCCTGCCGCTGGAAGTGGCGACACAATTGGGGTTCGCCGACCAGAGCCATCTGAGCCGGCAGTTCAAGCAGGTCTACGGCGTGGGGCCGGCGGCCTATCGCAGCGCTCGCCAGTCCTTCTGAACCGACACTCCCTTGCAGGAGCGAGCTTGCTCGCGATCCACCCTTGCAGACGGCACGCCATTTCTGGCAGATCACGCCGCCGAAAGGTTTTTTTCGCGAGCAAGCTCGCTCCTACAGGAATGGTTTTGGCTCAGTCGCCCGTGGCGACTGCGCGCTGCAGATCGGTGATCCATTCGCTCCAGGAGCCGGCATACAGCCTGCCCAGGGGATAACCGGCCAGGCACAGGGCGAACAGGTTGTGACAGGCGGTCACGCCCGAGCCGCAGTACGCCACCAGTTCGCTCGGCGAACGCTCGCCCAGCTTCGCGGCAAAACGCTTCTTGAGCTGATCGGCCGGCAGGAAACGGCCGTCGCTGCCCAGGTTGTCGGTGAAAGCCGCGCATTGCGCGCCGGGGATATGCCCGGCCACCGGGTCGATCGGCTCCACTTCGCCGCGAAAACGTGGCTGGGCGCGGGCGTCGAGCAGGGTCAGGGTCGGCTGGCCGAGGTGCTTTTGCAGTTGCTCGGCACTCAACAGCAGGGATTGGTCGGGCTGGCCAGTGAAGTGGCCGGGGACATTGGCCGGTGGATCCAGGCTCAATGGCAGGCCCGCGGCGTGCCAGGCTTTCAGGCCGCCATCGAGAATGAACACGCCGTCGCGCTTGCCCAGCCAGGCCAGCAGCCACCAGGCGCGGGCGGCATAGGCACCGGGGCCGTCGTCGTAAAGCACGATGTCACTGTCGGCGTCGATGCCCCAGGCTTGCAGGCGCGCGATCAGCGTCGCCGGTTCGGGTAGCGGATGGCGCCCGGTCACGCCCTTGACCACCCGGCCACTGAGGTCGCGCTCCAGGTCGGCAAAATGCGCGCCGGCCAGATGCCCACTGGCATAACTGCGCTGGCCGTAATCCGGGTCTTCCAGGGCAAAACGACAATCGAGAATCACCAGCCCGGGCTGCTCCAGGCGAGCGGCCAATTGCTGTGGACTGATCAGTTGCGCGATGGGCATGACGGGCTCCAGTAATTGAACGATGACTTGATCCAGATCCTACTGCACTTCTTCCAGGGCTTGCGCCAGGGGCACGTAAAACTCGTCGTATAGCGCGTCGACCGCCTCCCGGGCGTGGTCGGTGACAAATCCGGCTTCCAGCACCAGCACCTGATACACGCCGCGCTTGATGGCTTCTTCGCTCAGGTGCGCGGAGTTTTCCCGGGTGGTGCACAAAAAACGCACCCAGGAGGTAAGGATGATCCAGGCATTGAGGGTCAGGGACTCGATCTGCACCTTGTCCATCCGCAGGATGCCGACCTCGACGAAACCTTCGTAGATCGCCGTGCCGTGGATCAGGCAGCGCTGGGAGAAGCGCCGATAACGGGCGGCCAGTTCGGCGTCGCTGTCGAGCAGGTGTTCCAGGTCGCGGTGCAGGAAGCGATAGCGCCACATGGCGGCCAGCAGCTCCTGCAGGTAATAGCGCTTGTCCTCGACGGTCACGGTACGGCCCTGGGGCAGGCGCAGGAAGCTGTCGACCAGGGCTTCGTACTCGCAGAACAGCACGGCGATGATCGCCTGCTTGTTGGGGAAGTGGTAATACAGGTTGCCCGGCGAAATCTCCATGTGGGCCGCAATGTGGTTGGTGCTGACACTGCGCTCGCCCTGCTGGTTGAACAGCTCCAGGCTGTTCTGGACGATACGTTCGCGGGTTTTTATGCGTGGGGCCATGAGCGTGGGCTTTAATCGAGAAGGCGTTGCCCGGCATCTTACGACCTATCCCCAACGGGATAAATCAAAGCCGGCCCGGGATGTCATTTGACATTTTAGAGCATAAACTCTAAAAACTTCCCACCCACAAAACCCGGAGTCGCCCATGTCTGCCGAAATCGCCTACTTGCCGGAAGCCCACCAGCAGCTGGATGAGCTCCACCGTCTGTTCGCCGCCCAGCGCCAGGCCTTCGCGGCCAACCCCATGCCGCCGGCCGCCCAGCGCCAGCAATGGCTCAAGAGCCTGCGCGAGCTGCTCGACAGCGAACGCCAGGCCCTGATCGATGCCATCAGCGAAGATTTCAGCCATCGCAGCGCCGACGAAACCCTGCTCGCCGAACTCATGCCCAGCCTGCATGGCATCCACTACGCCAGCAAACACCTCAAGGGCTGGATGAAACCTTCGCGGCGCAAGGTCGGCGTGGCCTTCCAGCCGGCCTCGGCCAAGGTCGTCTACCAGCCATTGGGCGTGGTCGGGGTGATCGTGCCGTGGAACTACCCCCTGTACCTGGCCATCGGCCCGCTGGTGGGCGCGCTCGCCGCCGGCAACCGGGTGCTGCTCAAGCTCAGCGAATCGACCCCCGCCACCGGCCTGCTGCTCAAGCGCCTGCTGGCCAAGGCGTTCCCCGAGGACCTGGTCGCCGTGGTGCTGGGCGAAGCCGACGTGGGCGTGGCCTTCTCCCGGCTGCCCTTCGATCACCTGCTGTTCACCGGCGCCACCAGCATCGGCAAGCATGTGATGCGCGCCGCGGCGGAAAACCTGACCCCGGTGACCCTGGAGCTGGGCGGCAAGTCTCCGGCCATCGTGTCCGACGACGTACCACTCAAGGACGCCGCCGAACGCATCGCCTTCGGCAAGACCATGAACGCCGGCCAGACCTGCGTCGCCCCGGACTACGTGCTGGTCCCGGAACACCGCGTCGGCGCCTTCGTCGACGTCTATCGCCAGGTGGTCCGTGGTTTCTTCCCGACCCTGGTCGACAACCCCGACTACACCGCGATCATCAACCCGCGGCAGCTGGCGCGCCTGAACAGCTACATCAGCGACGCCACCAGCAAGGGTGCGCTGCTGATCCCGCTGTTCGAAGAGAACCAGGAACGGCGCATGGGCCACAGCCTGATGCTGAATGTCAGCGACGACATGACGGTGATGCAGGATGAGATCTTCGGCCCGATCCTGCCGATCGTGCCCTACACCGGCCTGGACCAGGCCTTCGCCTACATCAACCAGCGCCCTCGCCCGTTGGCGCTCTATTACTTCGGCTACGACAAGGCCGAGCAGGAGCGGGTGCTCAACGAAACCCACTCGGGCGGGGTCTGCCTCAACGACACCCTGCTGCACGTCGCCCAGGACGACATGCCGTTTGGCGGCATCGGCCACTCGGGCATGGGCCATTACCACGGTCACGAGGGCTTCCTGACCTTCAGCAAGGCCAAGGGGGTGCTGAGCAAGCAGCGCCTGAATGCCGCGCGGCTGATCTACCCGCCCTACGGCAAACCGATCCAGAAACTGATCCAGAAGCTGTTCATCCGTTAATCAGACCATTGCGGGTAATAACAATAATGACCCCCAGCCTGCCTGCCGCACCCGTACTGTCGCGCCGTGGCCTGTTGAAAATCGGCCTGTGCGCCAGCGCGTTCCTGACCACCGCCGGCCTCGGCGCCAGCCTCAGCGGTTGCTCGTCCAGCACCCCTGCCAGCGGCTTTGCCGCATTGCGCAGCAGCGACCTGCCGATTCTGCGGGCGCTGCTTCCGGTCATGCTCGACGGTGCCGTGGCCGCCGAGAAGTTGCCGGCGGCGCTCGACGCCCCCCTGAAAAGCCTGGATCACAGCCTCGACCACCTGTCGCCGGAAATGCTCAAGCTCACCCAGCAGCTGTTCGACGTGCTGGGCATGGGCATCACGCGCGGCCCCCTGACCGGCATCTGGGGCAGTTGGGAGAACGCCAGCGCCGACGATATCCGGCACTTCCTCAAGCGCTGGGAAAACAGCTCCCTCAGCCTGCTGCGCATGGGCCACGCGTCCCTGCTGCAACTGGTGATGATGGCCTGGTACAGCCGCCCCGAATCCTGGGCCCATTGCGGTTATCCCGGGCCACCCAGAATCTGAAGACTGCTCATTCTGTAGCCGCTGCCGAAGGCTGCGATCGCTCCCGCAGGGAGCGTCGTTCTTGAAGCCGCTGAAGGTCCTACGGACCTTGTCGCAGCCTTCGGCAGCGGCTACACAAGCACCCAGAAGCCCCAGAACAACAAGAGAGCGCCTGATATGCCCGTACCCGATCTGTTTCGCGAAGGCCTGGCCCGAGGCTGGAAAACCTACAACGGTTCGCAATTGCAGGAGGACCTGACCCTCGAGGCGGATGTCGCCATCATCGGCAGCGGCGCGGGCGGCGGCACCACCGCCGAGATCCTCAGCGCCGCCGGCTACAAGGTGCTGCTGATCGAGGAAGGGCCGCTCAAGACCAGCGACGACTTCAAGATGCTCGAGGACCAGGCCTACGCCAGCCTCTATCAGGAAGGCATCGGCCGCATGAGCAAGGATGGCGCCATCACCATCCTGCAAGGCCGCGCGGTCGGCGGCACCACCCTGATCAACTGGACGTCCAGCTTCCGTACCCCCGAGCCGACCCTGGAGCACTGGGCCAAGGAGCACGACGTCAAGGGCCACAGTCCGGCCGAGATGGCCCCCTGGTTCGCGAAGATGGAGCAACGCCTGGGGATCGCCCCGTGGATCATGCCGCCCAACGCCAACAACGACGTGATCAGGATCGGCTGCGAGAAGCTCGGCTACAGCTGGCACGTGATCCCGCGCAACGTGCGCGGCTGCTGGAACCTCGGCTATTGCGGCATGGGCTGCCCGACCAACGCCAAGCAGTCGATGATGGTCACCACCATTCCCGCGACCCTGGAGAAAGGCGGCGAGCTGCTGTACCTGGCCCGCGCCGAGCGCCTGCAGATCAAGGGCGACCAGGTCGAGAGCCTGCTCTGCCTGGCCATGGACGAACGCTGCGTGGCGCCCACCGGGCGCACCATCCAGGTCAAGGCCCGGCACTACGTGCTGGCCGGTGGCGGGATCAACAGCCCGGCCCTGCTGCTGCGCTCCGACGCGGCCGACCCGCACAAGCGCCTGGGCAAACGCACCTTCCTGCACCTGGTGAACTTTTCCGCCGGGCAGTTCGACCAGGTGATCAACCCCTTCTACGGGGCGCCGCAGTCGATCTACTCCGATCATTTCCAGTGGCTGGACGGTACCACCGGCAAAATGTCCTACAAGCTCGAGGTGCCGCCGCTGCAACCGGCGCTGGCCGCCACCCTGCTCGGCGGTTTCGGCCCGCAGAGCGCCCTGAACATGCAGCAGTTGCCCCACACCCACGCCATGCTCGCGCTGCTGCGCGACGGTTTTCACCCGGACAGCAGCGGTGGCAGCGTGGAACTGCGCGGCGACGGCTCGCCGGTGCTCGACTATCAGGTCTCGGACTACGCCTGGGACGGTGTGCGCCGGGCCTTTCACAGCATGGCGCAGATCCAGTTCGCCGGCGGCGCCAAGGCAGTCATGCCGATGCACAGCGATGCCCGCTACGTGAAGACCCTGGCCGAGGCCAAGACCCTGATCGACGGCCTGAACCTTGCGCTGTACCGCACCCGCCTGGGCAGCGCCCATGTGATGGGCGGTTGCGCCATGGGCGAAGACCCGAAGAACGCTGTCACCGACAGCCTGGGCCGGCATCACCAGTTGGCCAATCTGTCGATCCACGACGGTTCGCTGTTCCCCACCAGCATCGGCGCCAACCCGCAATTGTCGGTCTACGGCCTGACCGCGCAACTGGCCACGGCCCTGGCCGAACGGCTGAAAAGCGGGTGAAAACGCCGCTTATTTTCGTCGTCTATAGTGCTTTCTTCCGTTACAGGCGACTTGGCCGACCGGAAAGGCTGCGATACCATCCGACTCCCCAACGGACTCCCGCCAGGACGACGCGATGAACCGAGTGTTGTACCCAGGTACCTTCGACCCTATTACCAAGGGCCATGGCGATCTGGTCGAACGCGCCTCGCGCCTGTTCGATCATGTGATCATCGCCGTCGCCGCCAGCCCGAAGAAAAACCCGCTTTTTCCCCTGGAACAGCGTGTGGAACTGGCTCGCGAGGTCACCAAGCATCTGCCGAACGTTGAAGTCGTCGGTTTTTCCACGTTGCTGGCGCATTTCGCCAAGGAGCAGAACGCCAATGTCTTCCTGCGGGGGCTGCGGGCGGTTTCGGACTTCGAATACGAATTCCAGCTGGCCAACATGAACCGCCAACTGGCGCCGGACGTGGAAAGCCTGTTCCTCACGCCGTCGGAGCGTTATTCGTTCATTTCCTCGACCCTGGTCCGGGAAATCGCGGCATTGGGCGGCGATATCAGCAAGTTCGTGCATCCGGCCGTGGCCGACGCCCTGACCTTGCGCTTCAAGAAATAACCCCCGCGGGAGCTGGCGCAGCCCGCGCCGGCTTCCGCGCAGTCGACCTGCAAACGCCCCTCCCATCGCGCCCGCGTGCACTGCGCTCGCCAATGCGGCACAATTGCGCCATTGGTTTTTCAAATGCCTGGGCCCGCCGCCCCGGCCGGAGTGCCCCATGTCCCTGATCATCACCGACGATTGCATCAACTGCGACGTCTGCGAACCCGAGTGCCCGAACGCCGCGATTTCCCAAGGCGAAGAGATCTACGTGATCGACCCGAACCTGTGCACCCAATGCGTCGGCCACTATGACGAGCCGCAATGCCAGCAGGTCTGCCCGGTGGATTGCATCCCGCTGGACGAGGCCCATCCGGAAACCGAAGAAGAGTTGATGGCCAAGTACCGGAAGATCACCGGCAAGGCATAACACAGCCATCGAGACTTGCGACCGTAGCCGCTGCCGAAGGCTGCGATCGGCCGAAACGGCCGCGACGCCAGTAAGATCGCCACAAGTCCTACGGAGCTATCGCAGCCTTCGGCAGCGGCTACAGGCGATCAGCTCTGGCATTTAGGGCAATACACGCTCGCGCGCTGCCCCAGCTTGATCTCCCGCAGCCCCGTGCCACAGACCTTGCAGTGTTCCCCGCCGCGCCCGTAGACGAACAGTTCCTGCTGGAAATAGCCCGGCTGCCCGTCGCCGCCGATAAAGTCGCGCAGGGTGGTGCCGCCGCGCTCGATGGCCGCGGCCAGGATGCGCTTGATCTCGATCGCCAGCTTCAGGTAGCGCGCCCGGGAAATCCCCTTGGCTTCGCGACGCGGGTCGATGCCGGCGGCGAACAGCGCTTCGGTCGCATAGATATTGCCCACCCCCACCACCACCGCGTTGTCCATGATGAACGGCTTGACCGCCATCGAACGTCCCCGCGACAGCTGATACAGGCGCTCGCCGTCGAACAGGTCGGTCAGCGGCTCCGGCCCCAGGCGGATCAGCAGTTCGTGATTGAGCGGGTCCAGGCTCCAGAGCATCGCGCCAAAGCGCCGCGGGTCGGTGTAGCGCAGGGCCAGGCCGGACTCCAGCTCGATGTCGACATGCTCGTGCTTGGCCGCCGGCAAGCCGACCTCCACCAGGCGCAGGTTGCCCGACATGCCCAGGTGACTGATCAGGGTGCCGACTTCGGCATTGATCAGCAGGTACTTGGCGCGGCGCTCAACCTTGACGATCTGCTGGCCGGACAGGCGCACATCGAGGTCCTCCGGAATCGGCCAGCGCAGACGCCGGTCGCGCACGATCACGCGGCTGACGCGCTGCCCTTCCAGGTGCGGCGCGATACCGCGCCGGGTGGTTTCGACTTCCGGTAATTCAGGCATGTGTGCCTCGTATTCTCTATAACGTGGTCGGGAATCAGTGCGCGCCCAGTTCGCGCACGGTTTCCTTGAGGTTCTCGAAGTCGTAGTCGGACAGGCCGACGTAATCGAGGATCAGATGGCCGATGCTGTTCCATTCATGATCATCGACCTGATTGCCCAGCACCCGGTAGGACGCGCAGATATGCTCGGCCATTTTCAGGATCGCCAGCAGGTTCTTCAGCTGGCTGTTGCGCGACGACTCGTCGCTGAAGATCGCCAGGGCGTTGTGGTGATTGGCGATGGCGTTGGTCACGTGCTCCGGCAGGCGCCAGGACTTGGCCGTGTAATAACCGACCACCGCGTGGTTGGTGTTGAACACACGGTTTTCCGTATCCACCACGCGGTTCTCGGGGCCCGCGCTGGCGTAGGCCTCTTCCAGCACCGTCATGTAGTCGGGGAAGCGCTTGAGCATCAGCGGCACGCCGCAATCGTGGAACAGGCCCAGGGCATAAGCCTCGTCGACCGCTTGCGAGCCGGTGCGCTTGGCCAGGGTCAGGCAGGTCATCGCCACATCCTGGGCGGTGTCCCAGAAACGGTTGAGGGTGACGATGGTTTCGTCGCTCATCTCGCCCTTGATCGACTGCGCGTTGATCAGGTTGATGATCGAACGGCTGCCCAGCAGGTTCACCGCGCGCTGGATCGAGGCGATCTTGTTGCTCAGCCCGTAATACGGCGAGTTGACGATTTTCAGCAGGGCGCCGGAGAGGCCCGGGTCCTGGGAGATCAGCCGCGCGATCACTTCCAGGTCAGGGTCGGGCATGTACTGCTCCATCTGCAGATCCACCATGATCTGCGGTTGGGGCGGCACGCTGATGCCTTGCAGGGCCTGTTGAATCTGTTCGGCGGAAAGCTCTTGGGACATCGCTTGGGACATAGGTACGCACTCTGGGCTAGGCGGCGATTCTAACCCTTTAGATGGCGCCCATGGCCAGCCGGAAGGAACTTTACAACGGGCGCCTCGGGGCAATGCCGGGCCAGGCGCGGGGTATCCACGGCGGGTTTGCCCTGTCACCGCATATCCACTCGCCAGCCTCTCGGCGAGCGCAACACGTTATACTCCCGCTCTTTTTTCCGGAGCGACGTCATGTCCCTGCCAAGCCTGCGCCTCAAAGCCAACGCCGATCGCCGCCTGCGCGCCGGCCACCTGTGGGTCTACAGCAACGAAATCGATGTAGCCGCCACCCCACTCCACGGCTTCAAGGCAGGCGACCAGGCAGTGCTGGAAGCCGCCGGCGGCAAGCCGCTGGGCGTCGTCGCCATGAGCCCGAACAACCTGATCTGCGCCCGCCTGCTGTCGCGCGACGCCAAGCTGGCGCTGGACAAGTCGCTGCTGGTGCACCGCCTGAACGTGGCGCTGTCGCTGCGCGAGCGCCTGTTCGACAAACCGTTCTACCGCCTGGTCTACGGCGACTCCGACCTGCTGCCGGGCCTGGTGGTCGACCGTTTCGGCGACATCCTCGTCGTGCAGCTGGCTTCGGCGACCATGGAACAGCACAAGGACGACGTGATCGCCGCCCTGGTCCAGGTCCTCAAGCCCAGCGGCATCCTGTTCAAGAACGACTCCGCCGCGCGCGACGCCGAAGGCCTCAACCGTTACGTGGAAACCGTGTTCGGCCTGGTGCCGGAGTGGGTCGCCCTGGAAGAGAACGGCGTGAAGTTCGAGGCCCCGGTGATGGAAGGCCAGAAGACCGGCTGGTTCTACGACCACCGCATGAATCGCGCCCGCCTGGCGCCTTACGCCAAGGGCAAGCGCGTGCTGGACCTGTTCAGCTACATCGGCGGCTGGGGCGTGCAGGCCGGCGCCTTCGGTGCCAGCGAAGTGTTCTGCGTCGATGCCTCGGGCTTCGCCCTTGACGGTGTCGAGCGCAACGCCGCGCTCAACGGCATCGCCGAGAAAGTCACCTGCATCGAAGGCGACGTGTTCGAAGCCCTGAAAGAGCTCAAGGCCGCCGAAGAGCGTTTCGACGTGATCGTGGCCGACCCGCCCGCCTTCATCAAACGCAAGAAAGACCTGAAGAACGGCGAAGGCGCCTACCGCCGCCTGAACGAACAGGCCATGCGCCTGCTCAGCAAGGACGGCATCCTGGTCAGCGCTTCGTGCTCGATGCACCTGCCCGAAGACGACCTGCAGAACATCCTGCTCACCAGCGCCCGCCACCTGGACCGCAATATCCAGCTGCTGGAACGCGGCGGCCAGGGTCCGGACCACCCGGTACACCCGGCCATCCCGGAAACCCGCTACATCAAGAGCATCACCTGCCGCCTGCTGCCTAACAGCTGAGCCTGACTGGACGCCCCTTGCCCCACGCGGCAAGGGGTGCCCAAACCGATTGCCCCCTCCTCACCCAAGAATCAGCGCTCAAGCGACCTGTGCCCGACGGCGCGCGCGCCATAAAGAGCCGAGGAACATGGCGCCGGAGAACGCGAGGGTCGGCGCGGCGAAGAACGCCAGGGACAGCAACCCGCTCTTGAAGGGGTCGAGGTGGCGGTGCTGAATCCATAGCTTGAACAACCACTGCACCAGCCAGGGCATTGGCAAAGCCAGCAGCACCCAGGCGCCATTCCCAAGCAGCCGTCGCCACAGATCGTCACGCCCCTGCAGCAGCGTGGCACTGAGCAGGGTCATCAGCAGCAGGCCGGCCATCACGCCCAACCCCACGCCAAGGGTGAAGGGCAGGCCACGACAGGCCCACACCAGCCCCGCCGCACCCAGCGCAACCAGCAATATCGCGATCCAGGTCCGCGGCTGGCGTCGCTGCTCGGCCAGCAGCTGCAACAGCCCGCCACCCACCAACAGGGCAGTCGCCAGCGCGGCCATTGCGACACCGGACCCGCCGCTGTAGAGGACGGTCCACATCAGCAGCAGGCCCTGCGCCAGGCCGATGACAAGGTAGAACCTCAGGGATCGCAGCGTCGCGGACATTCCAGCTCCATTGGAAGGTGATCGAAGGCCGGCGAGTCTAAACCAGTCCCTGATCGCCGGCTGCCCATTTCCATATCCAGGCATTCGACGCCGTAGAGCGGCCACGGCATTCCTTCCTGGCGCCAGCGGTGTAGAATCGCGAGATTCATCGCCAGTCATCCCCCGGCGGGTTTATGAGCTCAGGCTGAGGCGCGCGGTGATCCCGCGGCGTCATCGGCAGCTTCAGGACACACGGCCATTTCTGAGTGTTCCAGGGGTCAATAGAAGCTCACTCCCCATTTGTTACCTGATTAGCCGCCCGGAGTGCTCCATGCCTGATTACCGCTCGAAAACATCCACCCACGGCCGCAACATGGCCGGCGCCCGCGCACTGTGGCGCGCCACGGGGATGAAAGATGACGACTTCAAGAAGCCGATCATCGCCATTGCCAACTCCTTCACCCAGTTCGTCCCGGGCCACGTGCACCTCAAGGACCTGGGCCAGCTGGTCGCCCGCGAAATCGAACGCGCCGGCGGCGTGGCCAAGGAATTCAACACCATCGCCGTGGATGACGGCATCGCCATGGGCCACGACGGCATGCTGTATTCGCTGCCGAGCCGCGAGATCATCGCCGACTCCGTGGAGTACATGGTCAACGCTCACTGCGCCGACGCCATCGTCTGCATCTCCAACTGCGACAAGATCACCCCCGGCATGCTGATGGCCGCCCTGCGCCTGAACATCCCGGTGATCTTCGTTTCCGGCGGCCCGATGGAAGCCGGCAAGACCAAGCTCGCCGCCCACGGCCTCGACCTGGTCGACGCCATGGTGATCGCCGCCGACTCCAGCGCTTCTGACGAGAAGGTTGCCGAGTACGAGCGCAGCGCCTGCCCGACCTGCGGTTCCTGCTCCGGCATGTTCACCGCCAACTCGATGAACTGCCTGACCGAAGCCCTGGGCCTGGCCCTGCCGGGCAACGGTTCGACCCTGGCCACCCACAGCGACCGCGAACAGCTGTTCCTGCAGGCCGGCCGCACCATCGTCGAGCTGTGCAAGCGCTACTACGGCGAGAACGACGAATCCGTGCTGCCGCGCAACATCGCCAACTTCAAGGCGTTCGAGAACGCCATGATGCTCGACATCGCCATGGGCGGTTCGACCAACACCATCCTGCACCTGCTGGCCGCCGCCCAGGAAGCCGAGATCGATTTCGACCTGCGCGACATCGATCGCCTGTCCCGCAGCGTGCCGCAACTGTGCAAGGTGGCGCCGAACATCCAGAAGTACCACATGGAAGACGTGCACCGCGCCGGCGGCATCTTCAGCATCCTCGGCTCCCTGGCGCGCGGCGGCCTGCTGCACACCGACCTGCCGACCGTGCACAGCCGCAGCATGGAAGAAGCCATCGCCAAGTGGGACATCACCCAGACCAGCGACGAAGCGGTGCACCACTTCTTCAAGGCAGGCCCGGCCGGCATCCCGACCCAGACCGCATTCAGCCAGTCGACCCGCTGGCCGAGCCTCGACGACGACCGTGAAAACGGCTGCATCCGCAGTGTCGAGCACGCCTACTCGAAAGAAGGCGGCCTGGCCGTGCTGTACGGCAACATCGCCCTGGACGGCTGCGTGGTGAAGACCGCCGGCGTCGATGAGTCGATCCACGTCTTCGAAGGCAACGCGAAGATCTTCGAAAGCCAGGACAGCGCAGTGCGCGGCATCCTCGCCGACGAAGTGAAGGAAGGCGACATCGTCATCATTCGCTACGAAGGTCCGAAAGGCGGCCCGGGCATGCAGGAAATGCTGTACCCGACGTCTTATCTGAAGTCCAAGGGTCTGGGCAAAGCCTGCGCCCTGCTGACCGACGGCCGCTTCTCCGGCGGTACTTCGGGCCTGTCCATCGGCCACGCTTCGCCAGAGGCAGCGGCGGGCGGCGCCATCGGCCTGGTACAGGACGGCGACAAGGTGCTGATCGACATTCCGAACCGCTCGATCAACCTGCTGGTCAGCGACGAAGAACTGGCCGCGCGCCGTGTCGAGCAGGACAAGAAAGGCTGGAAACCGGTGGAAAAACGCCCACGCAAGGTGACCACTGCCCTGAAGGCCTACGCCCTGCTGGCCACCAGCGCCGACAAGGGCGCGGTGCGCAACAAGGCGATGCTCGACGGTCTGTGATTGCCAGCCGCTGAATGAAAATGCCCCGCCAAGTGCGGGGCATTTTTTTGTCTGGAGATCGGCCTCTGCGAGGCTTGCCCGCGATGGGCTCAACCCGCGGTTACTGGATGTCCTCCGGCTTGACGATCACCCAGTTCTTGTCCGCCGTCACCGGCAGCCCTTCCTTGGCCTGGGCCGCGGCGTGCTTGGCCATCATGCCGTTGATCTGGGCCATGTACTTGTCCTTGCGGTTGATCCACAGGTGGATGCCGCCCTTGGCCACGTCGACACCGTGGAACAGCATGTAGCCATCGCTGGTTGGGGTGTCGCCGCCCACCAGCACCGGTTTTTTCCACTCGTCGATGTAGGTCAGGATCGCCGCGTGCTTGCCGGCCATCCAGGTCGCCGGGGTCCACAGGTAAGGGGTCAGTTCCAGGCCGAGGTTGGCCTTCTCGTCATACTTGCCGGCGGTGATCTGCTTGCGCGCGGTGGTCAGCTCGCCGGTCTTGCGGTCCTTGAGCAGGGTGGTCACGCCGATGACGTTCTGCGGTTTGACGTTGTAGCCGTACTTCGGATCGGACGCGACCATGCGCACCAGTTCCTCGGAGGCGGCGGTCATCACGTAGACCTCGATGCCGTTCTCCATCAGTTTGTTGTACAGCTCTTTCTGGCCGGTGAAGATTTTCGGCGGATTGATCTCGGTGTTCTTGACCACGTCGCCTTCAAAATAGGTGGCCGGCACCGGCTTGCCCGAGGCCATCAATTCGTCGACATAGCCCTTGAGTTCCTTGAGGGTGAAGCCGGAGAACACCTGCGCCACCCAGGGGTAGCAGACCATGTCGTCGATTTCACAGAGGCGGTAGTAATAGCTGAACAGGCTTTCCTTGTGCTCGGCGGTGTCCTTGAACGGCATCAGCTTCAGGGAAGGGTCGAGGGTCTCGCGGGTGATCAGGCCCTTGTTCTCCATGAACGGCAGCAGCGACTCTTCCAGGTCGTAGCGGTAACTGGTGTTGTCCATGTCGAACACCGCGTAGTTACCCTTGTTGGCGTTGGCCGCGATCATCGCGTCCAGTTGCTTGGCCTGGTCCGCGGGCCAGTGCTGCAAGTCGGTGGCGAGAACCTGGCCGGCAAGGCCCAGGCAGAGTGCGGCAACCAGAAATTTCGGAGCGAGTTTCATCGGCGTTTTCTCCCTGATTTAAAGAGATCGACGCTAACAAATCGCTGTGACAATTCTCGCCTGTGGGCGACCGCCCGCGTCCTGATCCCGTCACCGGCATGTGCCTGAGCGTCAGCGGCTTATTCCAAAAACGACAGTCCCAATGCGTTTTTGATATTAATTCATTAGATATCAAGCTGTTAGGCTTGCCGGTTCGCAATCGCAGCCACAAGCGATTGGCACAAGTCTTATCGGAGCCTTAATGAACCTGCCGCTGATCCTCAACCTGCTGGTGTTCCTCGCCTTGCTGCTGGGCCTGGCACAAACCCGTCACACCACCTGGAGCCTGGCCAAGAAGGTCCTGCTGGCACTGGTGCTGGGCGTGGTTTTCGGTGTTGCCCTGCACAGCATCTACGGGGCCGGCAATCCCGTCCTGAAAACCTCCATCGGTTGGTTCGACCTGGTGGGCAACGGTTATGTGCAATTGCTGCAGATGATCGTGATCCCGCTGGTGTTCGCCTCGATCCTCAGTGCCGTGGCGCGCCTGCACAACGCCTCGTCCCTGGGCAGGATCAGCTTCCTGACCATCGGCACCCTGCTGTTCACCACCGCCATCGCCGCGCTGATCGGCATCGCCCTGACCAACCTGTTCGGCCTGACCGCCGAAGGGCTGGTGGCCGGCACCCAGGAAATGGCCCGCCTGCAGGTGATCCAGAGCGATTACGCGGGCAAGGTCGCCGACCTGAATATCCCGCAACTGCTGCTGTCGTTCATTCCGCAGAACCCCTTCGCCGACCTGGCCCGGGCCAAGCCGACCTCGATCATCAGCGTGGTGATCTTCGCCGCCTTCCTCGGTGTCGCCGCCCTGCAGCTGCTCAAGGACGACGCCGACAAGGGCCAGAAAGTGGTCAACGCCATCGACACCCTGCAAGCCTGGGTCACCCGCCTGGTACGCCTGGTGATGAAGCTGACCCCTTACGGCGTGCTGGCGCTGATGACCAAGGTGGTCGCCAGCTCCAACCTGCAGGACATCATCAAGCTCGGCAGTTTCGTGGTGGTGTCGTACATCGGCCTGGGCCTGATGTTCGTGGTCCACGGCCTGCTCGTTTCGCTGGCCGGGATCAACCCGCTGCGCTTCTTCCGCAAGATCTGGCCGGTGCTGACCTTCGCCTTCACCAGCCGCTCCAGCGCCGCGAGCATCCCATTGAGCATCGAGGCGCAGACCAGCCGCCTGGGCATTCCGCAGTCCATCGCCAGCTTCGCCGCCTCGTTCGGCGCGACCATCGGCCAGAACGGCTGCGCCGGCCTGTACCCGGCCATGCTGGCAGTCATGGTGGCCCCGACCGTGGGCATCAACCCGCTGGACCCGCTGTGGATCGCGACCCTGGTGGCGATAGTGACCTTGAGTTCGGCCGGGGTGGCCGGGGTCGGCGGTGGTGCGACGTTCGCCGCGCTGATCGTGCTGCCGGCCATGGGCTTGCCGGTGTCCCTGGTGGCGCTGCTGATTTCCGTGGAGCCGCTGATCGACATGGGCCGCACCGCACTGAACGTCAGCGGTTCGATGACCGCCGGGGCGATCACCAGCCAGATCATGCAGCAGACCGATAAAGAAAAGCTCGATGCCGATGAGCATGCGGAGCTGGCGCAGGCTTGATCTTCCAGCCCCGTTCCGGGTTCACGCCCGGAACGGGACTGCGACCTGTAGCCGCTGCCGAGGCTGCGAGGCTGCGATCGACTGCGAAGCAGTCGTAAACCAGACAACCCGTTCTTCCTGAAACACCGCGTGTTCGGGTTTTGCGAGGACTTCGTCCTCGATCGCAGCCTCGCAGGCTCGGCAGCGGCTACAGGGCTACAGGGCTACAGGGCTACGGGGTTAAACCCTTTCCCAGACTTCGAAGCTGTAGGCCGGCTTGTCCCCTTGCGCTGGATTCGGCACGTTCGACACCAGTTGCCACTGGTTCAGGTCGAACTCCGGAAACCACGCATCGCCCTCCGGGCTCAGCGCCACGCGCGTCAGGTACAGCCGATCGGCCTGCTCCAGGCCCTGGGCATACAGCTGCGCACCGCCGATCAGCATCAGCTCGGTAACGCCCTGTTCCAGCGCCCACTCCTCGGCACGCGCCACCGCCGCTTCCAGCGACGGGTACACTTCGGCGCCTTCGAGCCGCAGGTCGGCCTGGCGACTGACCACGATATTCAGCCGTCCCGGCAGCGGACGCCCCAGCGAATCCCAGGTCTTGCGACCCATGATGATCGGCTTGCCCAGGGTGGTGGCCTTGAAGTATTTGAAATCCCCCGGCAAGTGCCAGGGCATGCTGTTGTCGACGCCGATCACGCGGTTTTCACCGAGGGCCGCGATCAGGCTGAGAGGGAGAGATTTTTTCATGCCGGCGAGGATACCAGAGGCTCGGTGCCCCGCAACGTACCCCGATCAGCGCGACAGCGGTTATGCTCAGCGCTCATTTGAGCAACGGAATGACGCGTGACAGCACTGACCCCACTGCAAAAACTCTGGCTCACCGAAGCCGTACGCCTGCGCGAGGAACACGCCGGCGCCCTGGAGGACCAAGAAGCCAATCGTCTGGCGCGCACCGCGGGCGGCGATCTGGCGAGCCGCCTCCAATACCGCGCGCTGTGGCTGGCCGAACGCGACGGCCTGGCCGCTGCCCTGCGCCACTGGGTCCAGGGCGCGCGCCTGGCCCTGTTGCTGATGGCCGTGTTGGCCATGGTCAGTGGTGCCGGCCTGGCCTTCGCCGCCCTGGGTAACGGGCAGGCGCCGGTCAACGTGTTCTGGGCCCTGGGTAGCCTGCTCGGCCTCAACCTGCTTCTGCTGCTGAGCTGGGCCCTGGGCCTGCTGTTCGCCGGTGAACACGGCGCCAGCCTCGGCCGCCTGTGGCTGTGGCTCAGCGCCAAGCTCGCCCGCGACGCCAAGGCCGCGCAGCTGGCGCCGGCCCTGCTGCTGTTGCTGCAACGGCGCAAACTCAATCGCTGGGCCATTGGCACCCTGATCAATGGCTTGTGGCTGCTGGCCCTGCTCAGCGCCGTGGCGATCCTGCTGATGCTGCTGATCACCAAGCGCTACGGGTTCTACTGGGAAAGCACCCTGCTCGGCGCGGATGCCTTCGTGGCGATCACCAACGCCCTCGCGGCCATACCCCGTGCCATAGGTTTCGGGGTACCGACCGTAGAGATGATTCACGCCAGCACCCGGGATGTTTACAACACTGAACTGGTGCGCCAGATGTGGGCCGTCTGGCTGGTGGCCTCGCTGATCATTTACGGCGTGCTGCCGCGCCTGCTGTTGATGCTGTTCTGTCGCTGGTGCTGGAAGCACGGGCAGGCGCGCCTGCAACTGGACCTCAACCTCCCCGGCTACAGCCAGCTGCGCGAAGCGCTGATGCCCAGCAGCGAACGCCTGGGGATCAACGATGCCGCCCCCGACCTGCTGCACCGCGTCGAAGGCGGCGTCAGCGCGCAGGACAGCGATGGCGCCCTGCTGGTGGCCATCGAACTGGACGACCAGCGCCCCTGGCCACCGCAATTGCCGGCCACGGTGAAAGACGCCGGCATCCTCGACAGCCGCGAATCCCGGCACAAGCTGCTGGAACAGATGAGCCGCTTTCCGCCGGCGCGCCTGGCCATCGCCTGCGATCCACGGCGCTCGCCGGACCGTGGCAGCCTGGCGCTGATCGCCGAGCTGGCCCGCAGCGCCACCGCCACCCGGGTCTGGCTGTTGCAGGCGCCGCCCGGCGAAGCGCTGGACGCCGAACGCCTGGGCGACTGGCACGTGGCGCTGCAACAGCTGGAGCTGCCATTCGCCGATTGCGCACCGCTGAACTGGCTGGAGACCGGGCATGACTGATCCTCGCAAACCACCGTTGAAGCTGGCGGTGGTCGGCCACACCAACGTCGGCAAGACCTCCCTGCTGCGCACCCTGACCCGGGATGTGGGGTTCGGCGAAGTCTCCCATCGCCCCAGCACCACCCGCCATGTCGAGGGCGCGCGGCTGTCGGTGGACGGCGAACCGCTGCTCGACCTGTACGACACCCCCGGCCTGGAAGACGCCATCGCCCTGCTCGACTATCTGGAACGCCTGGAGCACCCCGGCGAGCGCCTGGACGGTCCGGCCCGCCTGGCGCGGTTTCTCGAAGGCAGCGAAGCGCGCCAGCGTTTCGAACAGGAAGCCAAGGTACTGCGCCAACTGCTGGACTCCGACGCCGGGCTGTATGTGATCGACGCTCGCGAGCCGGTACTGGCCAAATACCGCGACGAGCTGGAAGTCCTCGCCAGCTGCGGCAAGCCGTTGCTGCCGGTGCTGAATTTCGTCAGCAGCGCCAACCATCGCGAGCCGGACTGGCGCGAAGCCCTGGCCCGCCTGGGCCTGCACGCGCTGGTGCGCTTCGACAGCGTGGCGCCGCCGGAGGACGGCGAGCGGCGGCTGTATGAAAGCCTGGCGTTGCTTTTGGAAAGCTCGCGGCCGCAGCTGGAACGCCTGATCGCCGACCAGCAGGCGCAGCGCCTGGCCCGTCAGCAAAGCGCCGCGCGGCTGATCGCCGAACTGCTGATCGATTGCGCCGCCTGTCGGCGCAGCGTGGTCAGCGAGGTCGAGCAGGAACAACAGGCCATCGGCGAGCTGCGCAAGGCCGTGCGCCAGCGCGAACAGCGCTGTGTCGAGGCGCTGCTCAAGCTCTACGCCTTCCGCCCGCAGGATGCCGCCGCCAGCGATGTGCCGCTGCTCGACGGACGCTGGGGCGATGACTTGTTCAACCCGGAAACCCTCAAGCAACTCGGGGTCCGGGTCGGTGGCGGGATCGCCGCCGGCGCGGCGGCCGGGGCTGGCGTCGATCTGCTGGTGGGCGGCCTGACCCTGGGCGCGGCGGCCCTGGCCGGGGCGATTGCCGGCGGCGCGCTGCAAACCGCTCGCAGCTACGGCGGCCGCCTGCTGGGCAAGCTCAAGGGCCAGCGCGAACTGACCGTGGACGACAGCGTGCTGCGCCTCTTGGCCCTGCGCCAACGGCAACTGGTGCAGGCGTTGAATGCGCGCGGGCACGCGGCGCTGGGCAGCATCCAGCTGGCCACGCCCCAGGACCAGAGCTGGCGCGAGGGCAAGTTGCCGGAGGCGCTGAACAAGGCCCGCGCCCATCCGCAGTGGTCGTCGCTGAACCCGGCGCCGCGCCTGAGCCAGGCCGAACGTCAGGAGCAGATCGAGGTGTTGGCGCAGAAGCTGGTGGTCGACAGTTAAGCCTGCGGCGCCCCCGCCTACGTCATCGCGAGCAAGCTCGCTCCTACAGAACATGCGTTCCCCTGTAGGAGCGAGCTTGCTCGCGATAGCTGTCCCCCGGGCACCGCAGGACTCGGATCAGGCCGCCAGCAACCGCACCGCCTTGTCCTTGAGCACCTGCAAATCCATCACCGGCACCCGCAGCTCCTTGGCCTGTTCGTCCCAATGGCGCAGGCGCAGGCTGACCGCGCATAGCGGGTCCTGCTCGAAGGCCCGGGCCTCTTCGGCGCTCATCACCCCGCCCTGGTATTCCAGGGTGCGCCGGCTGGCTTGGCTGAGCCGCTCGTAGTAGCCCGGCTCCTTGCAGGTCAGGTAACGCTTGGCCTGCACGTGGTACTCCACCAGCCGCGCCAAGCGCTCGCTGAAACCGGCGCGGCGCAGGTAGTCGGCGCCCAGCCGCTCATGGCCGGCCATGCCGAAACCGCCCATGCTCTCGACACCTTGCGCGCAGATATGCCCGATATCGTGGAAGAACGCCGCCAGTACCACTTCGTCGTCGAAGCCCTCGGCCATGGCCAGTTGCGCGGCCTGGGACATGTGCTCGATCTGCGACACCGGCTCGCCGATGTAGTCGCTGTCGCCAAAGCGCTCGTACAGGCCGAACACCTCGGCGATCCGCTGCTCAGGCCCCATCAGGCTTGCTCCAGCAAGCGGGCGATATTGCCCTCGGCCATGGCCGGGCCGACGCTCATGCCCACGCCGGTATGCATCAGGGCCACGCTGACCCCGGCGGCCGGGCGCAGGAACGAAAACGGCCCCGGGCCGCGGGCGCCATAGACACCCTGCCAGCGCTCGACCACCCGCACCTTGCAGCCCAGGGTGTGTTCGGCCAGTTCGAGCATCCAGGTGTCCACCTGCTCGGCATTGAACGGCGACGGGTCGCTGCCGTAATGGTGGGAGTCGCCGATGATCAGCTCGCCATAGGGCGTCGGGCTGATCAGCAGGTGGATGCCGTTTTCGTGCAGGTGTGGCGCGTCCCGCAGGATCTGCGCCTGCACCGCCGCTGCTTCGGGCAGGTCGGCAAAGGCGCCGTAATGCACGCAGCTCAAGCCGGTGAGCAGCGCGTGTTGCAGGTCCAGCTGCACCTCGGGCCGGGCGCGGAGCATTTGCAGGCGGCAGACCTGCGGCGCCAGCGCGGCAATCGGCTCGGCCAGCAGGGTCTGGTAGTCATGCCCGGAACAGACCAGGATCTGCCCCGCGCGAAAGCTGCCGGCGGTGCTGTGCAATTGGCCGGGCTCGATGTCGCGCACCAGGGTGGAAAAATGAAACTCCACCCCCAGGTCGCGGCGCAGGTAGTCGATCAGCATCGGCATGGCTTCGCGGGAATACAGCTGCTGGTCATCCAGGCCGTGCAGCGCCGCGCGATGATGGCGGAAGCGGCCGCCGTACAGATCGTTCAAGGCCGCGCCGCGTAGCAGTTCGACGCGGTAGCCGTGCTCCCGCGCGCGTCCGGCGCAGAAGGCCTGCAGCAATTGCTCCTCGGCCTCAGTGCGGGCGAACAGGTAAGAGCCGTTGCGCTTGAGCGGCAGACCGGCCAATTGCGCCCAGTCGCCCCAGATGCCGCGGCTGGCCCTGGCCAGGTCGAGCATCACGCCTGGCGGCTGGCCGGTCACCAGGGCCTGGCCGAAATTGCGCACCGACGCGCCCAGGGGCGTGGCGCTGCGCTCGAAAACCTTGACCCGCAAACCGCGCTTGGCCGCGGCATAGGCATGGGACAGCCCGAGAATGCCGGCGCCGACGATCAGCAGGTCGTTGTGGTTGCTCATGGGTGTGGTCCTTGGGAAATGCCCCTACGAGGTCAATCGCGAGCAAGCTCGCTCCTACAAAGGCCAACCCTGTAGGAGCAGCCGGTCGACGCTCGATTGCTCGCGATAGCGGTCTATTGGTTACTGGGCGGCGACCTTCTCGGACTTGCCGTCATAACGCTTGCGCCACTCGGCGAGGATCTGGTCGCGGTTCTTCGAGGCCCAGGCGAAGTCGTTCTTGATCAGGCGCTGCTCGTAGTCGGCCGGCAGCTCGGTCTGCGGCTTGGCGATCCCCGGCTGGGCCAGGACGGCGAAGTTTTCCTTGTACAGCTCCATGGCCGCGGGGCTGGCGGAGAAGTCGGCGAGCTTCTTCGCCGCTTCTTCATGAGGGGTGCCCTTGATCACCGCGGTGGCTTCGATTTCCCAGCCCAGGCCTTCCTTGGGCAGCACGATGTCCAGCGGCGCACCCTGGCGCTTGAGCTGCACGGCCGGGTATTCGAAGGAGATGCCGATCGGGAATTCGCCGGCCGCCGCCAGCTTGCAGGGCTTGGAGCCGGAGTGAACGTACTGGCCGATGTTCTGGTGCAGCTCGTCCATGTACTGCCAGCCCTGCTTCTCACCGAAGGTCTGCAACCAGGCGCTGACGTCGAGGAAGCCGGTGCCGGACGAGGCCGGGTTGGGCATGACGATCTTGCCCTTGTACTCAGGCTTGGTCAGGTCCTGCCAGCTCACCGGCTTGGTCAGGCCCTGTTTTTCGGCCTCGACGGTGTTGAAGCAGATGGTCGCGGCCCAGACGTCCATGCCGACCCAGGCCGGCGGGTTGGCGGCGTCGCGGTAGTTGCCGCCGATCTTGCCCAGGTCCTTCGGCGCATAGCTTTGCAGCATGCCCTGCTGATCGAGGATCGCCAGGCTGGAGGCCGCCAGGCCCCACACCGCGTCCGCCTGCGGCCGGGCTTTTTCCGCCAGCAGCTTGGCGGTGATGATCCCGGTGGAATCGCGCACCCATTTGATTTCCACATCCGGGTTGGCGGCTTCGAAGGCCTGCTTGTAGCTCTTGAGCTGTTCGGCTTCGAGGGCGGTATAGACCGTCAGTTCGGTCTTCGCGGCAAAGGCGTTCATGCTGAAGGCAGTGAGGACAGCAGCGGCAACAGCCAGGGGCTTGAACATGGTGCGGTTCCTTTCTGGAGTGGGGGCTTGTTAGTGGGGGTTGGGCAGAGTCAGTGACCGGGCGCGGTCTGCCGCCAGGCCTGGGAGCGGCGCAGCAAGCCGCGCGAAGCCCAGGCCAGGAGCAGCGACACGCCCGCCGAGGTCAAGAGAATCAGGGTCGACATGGCGGCCGCGCCGCCGACGTTGCCGGCGTCGTCCATGTTCAGCACCGCCACCGCCGCGAGGATGGTGTCGGGGCTGTAGAGGAAGATCGCCGCCGAGACAGTGGTCATGGCCGAGACGAACAGGTAGCGCAGGATGTCCAGCAGCGCCGGCAGGCAGATCGGCACGGTGACCCGCAGGTAATGGCGGTACAGCGGGGCCTTGAGCGACAGCGCGGCGGCCTCGAATTCGGCATCGAGCTGGCGCAGCGCGGTGGTGGCGGTCATCTGCGCGGTGGTCAGGTAGTGGGCGATGGTGCACACCACCAGCAGGGTCATGCTGCCGTAGAACACATGCAGCGGGTTGCCGCTGAGGTTGAAGAAGAAGACGTAACCCAGGCCCAGCACCAGGCCCGGCACCGCCATCGGCACGAAGCTGAGCATGCGCAGCGCCAGGTTGAGGCCGCGCTGGGCGTGGGTCTTCTCCATCAGGTAGGCGCCGGTGAAGATCAGCGCGCTGCCGATCAGCGCCGTGCACAGGGCCATGGTCAGGCTGTTGCGGTAGGCCAGCCAGCCGCCGCCGGCGGTGTCGTTGAACTGGTAGTGGTTGAGCGACAGTGACAGGTTATAGGGCCAGAACTTCACCAGCGACGAGAACACCGCCATGCCGAACACCAGCAGCAGCGCCGCGCAGATCAGCAGCACGATCGCCAGGTAGCAACCGTCCCGCAGCCGGGAAGGCGCCGGCTGGAACACCTGGGCCCGGCCGCTCATGGAATCGCCATGGCGACGGCGCAGCCAGGCATCGACGCCGAAGCTGAACAGCGCCGGCAGCAACAGCACCATGCCGATCAAGGCGCCACGGCCGAACTGTTGCTGGCCGACCACCGCCTTGTAGGCTTCCAGCGCCAGCACCTGATAGTCGCCACCGACCACCACCGGCACGCCGAAATCGGTGATGGTCAGGGTGAACACCAGGCAGAACGCGGCGAACACCGCCTGCCGGGTGGCCGGCCAGGTGATGCTGCCAAAGGCCCTGGCCGGGCTGGCGCCCATGCTCGACGCGGCGTCGAACAGCCGCGCATCGGCCAGGGACAGGGCCGACAGCAGGATCATCAGCGCGTGGGGAAAGGTGTAGATCACCTCGCCGAGAACGATGCCCCAGAAGCCGTAGATATTGTCCGAGAGCAGGCCACGGAGCAGGCCCTGGTTGCCGAACAGATAGACCAGGGCGATCCCCGGCAGCATCGACGGCGCCATCAACGGCAGCAACGACAGGCCGCGCCAGATCGCCTTGCCGGGAATCAGCGTGCGTTGCAGGGCATAGGCGAACAGGTAGGCCAGCGGCACCACGATGGCGGCGACGCTGAGGGAGACTTTCAGGCTGTTGCCCAACAGCCAGTGGAAGTTGGCGCCGGTCACCAGCTCACGGGCGGCGACCAGGCCGCCGCCCTGCCCGGCTTCGCCGCTGAAACCGCGCCAGAAGATCGCCAGCAACGGCAGCAACACCGCCAGGCCCAGCAACACCAGCAGGACCAGCTTGCCGCCGAGCACGAAGAGGCGGTCGCCGATTTGCGCACGGGCCGCCTGGCGCGCCCGTTTTGCGGGTAGCGGCAGGCTCAGTTCAACGGCCATCTCAGGCAAACACCTGCAGGCTGCGCGGCGGCAAGGCGACCCAGATGTCCTGGGCGCCGAGGCGCGGCATGGCTTCCGGGGCCAGCTCGGCCAGCAGTGGATGGCCGGGCAATTGGTTGAGTTCGAAACTCATGCGGCAGCGGTTGCCGAGGAAGGTGATCTCCCGGACCTTGGCCGGGAACAGGTTTTCCTCGTGCACCGGCGGGTTGACGCTGATCGCCTCCGGGCGGCAGAACAAGCGGCCCGAGGCGGCCTTGCCGGAGTCGGCCGCCAGCCGCAGGTTCATCCCGCCGACCTGGGCGTGGCTGTCGCTGCTGCGGCGGAACGGCAACCAGTTGCCCTGGCCGACGAATTCGGCAACGAACGGGGTGGCCGGGCGATCGTAGATTTCCTGCGGCGTGGCGTATTGCTCGACCTTGCCGTTGTTCATCACCGCGATGCGGTCGGCCATCAACATGGCCTCGTCCTGGTTGTGGGTGACCATCAGGGTGGTGATACCCAGGCGCCGCTGCAGCTGGCGCAGCTCGGTGCACAGGTGCTCGCGCACCCGGGCATCCAGCGCAGACATCGGCTCGTCCAGCAACAACAACGAAGGCGCCGGGGCCAGGGCGCGTGCCAGGGCCACCCGCTGCTGCTGGCCACCCGACAGCTGGCCGGGGTATTTCTTTTCGCTGCCGGTCAGGCCCACCAGTTCCAGCATCTGCGCCACGCGCTTGCGCACTTCGTCGCGGCCGCTGCCGGCCAGGCCATAGGCGATGTTGGCTTCGACGCTGAGGTTGGGGAACAGCGCATAGGACTGGAACAGAATGCCGTAGTCCCGGGCCTGGGGCGCCAGGTGCGAGACGTCGCGGCTGCCCAGGTACAACTCGCCCCGATCCTGGCGCTCGAGGCCGGCGATGCAGCGCAGCAAGGTGGTCTTGCCGCAGCCCGACGGGCCGAGCAGGCACACCAGCTCGCCGGCCGCCACGTCCAGGGAGACGTTATCCAGCGCGGTGAAAGCGCCAAAGCGTTTCTGCATGCCGCGCACTTTCATCGACGCGCCGGGGTTGCTCAGGGCAGTTGCGATCGGGTGGTTCATGGACGGACCTCATCAAGCAGATGCAGGCCATCCTAGGGCGCGAATGCGTAGTTACTGTGGCAGTGAGGCAAAAGCTGCCGATAGTGGTATTGGCGGATTTGGGTTCAAGAGAACGCAGAGCCTTGTAGCCGCTGCCGAGCCCGCGAGGCTGCGAACGGTTGCGCAGCAACCGCAGGTCCGACAACGCGATCTGGCGAGGTAACCGCAGGGCGCCTTTTGCGGGCGCTGCGCACCCGTTCGCAGCCTCGCTGCGCTCGGCAGCGGCTACGGATGAGGTGTGGGCGGATCAGGCTGGCGCCATTTCCTGCGCCAGCCCGAGGAAGGCCGCCGGCAGGCGCGCGCCCTTGCGCTCCTTGAGGCAGTACAGGTATTCGGCGATCTGCGGCGCGTTCTCGATGGTCAGCACCCGCAGCTGCGGATCGTGGGGGACTTCCTGACGGGCAATGATGCTGATGCCGATATTGCGCAGCACCGCCTCGCGGATCGACTCGCGGCTGCCGATCTCCAGCAGCGGCCCGAAGCTGACCCGGGCGCTGTCGAGCAATTCCTCGGTCAGGCGCCGAGTGGTGGAGCCCGGCTCGCGCATCAACAGGGTATGCCCGGCCAGGGCGTTCAAGGGCACATGATCGAGGGCCGCCAACGGATGATTGCGGTGTACCGCCAGCACCAGCGGGTCGCTGCCAAGCACCCGGCGGATCAAGCGCGAATCTTCCAGCAGCTGCGAGGACGCGGCAATGTCGACCCGGTATTCCTCCAGCGATTCCAGGACCTGCTGCGAGTTGCCGATTTCCACCGACACCTCCACCTGGGGCAGGCGCTCCCGGAAGGTCTTCACCAGATCGAGGATGTAATACGGCGCCGTGGCGGCGATCCGCAGGGTGCCTTGCAGCTGGCCGCTGTTGCGCAGGAAAAACTCGATATCGGCTTCCTGCTGCAACAGCGCCTTGACCATCGGCAACAGCCGGGCGCCCTCTTCGCTGACGCTGAGGCGGCGGCCGCCGCGATAGAACAGCTCGACCGCATATTGGCTTTCCAGATGACGGATCTGGGTGGTCACCGTGGGCTGGCTCAGGCCGAGCTTTTTCGCCGCCAGGGTGATGCTGCCCAGGCGGGCCACCAGGTAAAACGCCTTCAGCTCGGCACTCAGCACTGCGTCCTCTCATCGTCTATTTGCGCAACAGGCGCAAACCGTTGAAGACCACCAACAGGCTGACGCCCATGTCGGCGAACACGGCCATCCACATGGTGGCCAACCCGAAGAAGGTTACCCCAAGAAAGATCGCCTTGATGACCAGGGCCAGGGCGATATTTTGCACGAGGATGTTCGAGGTCTGGCGGGACAGCCGGACAAAGGCCGGAATCTTGCGCAGATCGTCGTCCATCAAGGCGACATCGGCGGTCTCGATGGCGGTGTCGGTGCCTGCCGCGGCCATGGCGAAACCGATCTCCGCGCGGGCCAGGGCCGGGGCGTCGTTGATGCCGTCACCGACCATGCCGACCCGGTGCCCTTGGGCGTACAGGTCTTCGATGGCTTGCAGCTTGTCGGTGGGCAACAGGTCGCCGCGGGCCTGATCGATGCCCACCTGGGCGGCGATGGCTTCGGCGGTGTGCGGGTTGTCGCCGGTCAGCATCAGGGTCTTGATACCCAGCTCGTGCAACTGCCGGATCGCTTCGCGGCTGGACTCCTTGACCGTGTCCGCCACGGCGAACAGGGCCAGGGGGCCGACGCTGTCGAGCAACAGCACCACGGTCTTGCCTTGTTTCTCCAGGGCGAACAGCTTCTCTTCCAGCTCCGGCGAGCACAGCCCCAGTTCCTCCACCAGGCGGTGATTGCCCAGGTGGTAGAGCTGGCCGTTGATTTCGCCACGCACACCGCGGCCGGCCAGGGCTTGGAAGTTATCCACAAGGTGCAGGCTCAGCTGCTTATCCACAGCCGCATTGGCGATGGCCAGGGACACCGGGTGGTCGGAACGGGACGCCAGGCTGGCGGCGATGGTCGGGGCGCTGCTGTCCGCCAGCGGGTCGAGGGACAGGAAATCGGTCTGCACCGGCTTGCCGTGGGTGATGGTGCCGGTCTTGTCCAGCGCCAGATAGTCGAGCTTGTAACCGCCCTCCAGGTAAACCCCGCCCTTGATCAGGATGCCTTTGCGCGCCGCCGCGGCCAGGCCGCTGACGATGGTCACCGGAGTGGAAATCACCAGCGCGCAGGGGCACGCCACCACCAGCAGCACCAGGGCGCGGTAGATCCAATCGAACCAGGCGGCACCCATGAACAGCGGTGGAATCACCGCCACGGCCAGGGCGAAGGCAAACACCGCGGGGGTGTAGATTTTCGAGAAGCTGTCGACGAAGCGCTGGGTCGGCGCGCGCGCGCCCTGGGCTTGTTCCACGGCATGGATGATCCGCGCCAGGGTCGAGTTGTTGGCCGCCGCGGTCACCTTGTACTCCAGCGAGCCGGCCTGGTTGATGGTGCCCGCGAAGACCTTGTCGCCCAGGGTCTTTTCCACCGGCAGGCTTTCGCCGGTGATCGGTGCCTGGTCGATGGTCGAGCTGCCGGCCACCACCTCGCCGTCGAGGCCAATGCGTTCACCCGGACGTACCCGTACCAGCGCGCCCAGCTCGATGCTTTTCGCTTCCCGTTCGACCCAACTGCCGTCTGCCTCCTGCACCGTGACCCGTTCCGGGGTCATCTGCATCAGGCCACTGATGGCATTGCGCGCGCGGTCCAGGGACCGGGCCTCGATCAACTCGGCCACGGTGAACAGGAACATCACCATCGCCGCTTCCGGCCATTGGCCGATCAGCACCGCGCCGGTCACGGCGATGCTCATCAAGGCGTTGATGTTGAGGTTGCGGTTCTTCAGGGCGATCCAGCCCTTCTTGTAAGTGCCGAGGCCACCACTGAGGATCGATACCAGGGCGATCACCGCCACCACCCAGGTCGGCGCGGCGCTGGTGAAGTGGATCACTTCCGCGGCCAGCGCGCCGATGCCGGACAGCGCCAGCGGCCACCAGTGCTTTTTCACCGGCACAGCGGCCGGGGCATCGGACTCGCCGCCCAGGCCGATGGGCTCGGCTTCCATGCCCAGGGACTTGATGGCAGCGATGATCGGGGCGACGTCTTGCAGGTCGTGGGTCACGCCCAGCACCCGGTTGATCAGGTTGAACTCCAGTTGCTGCACACCCGCCAGCTTGCCCAGCTTGTTCTGGATCAGCGTCTGCTCGGTCGGGCAGTCCATGGCCTCGATGCGAAAGCTGCTCAGGCGCGCATTGGCGCTCGACGCCGCGCTGAGCACAACCCGCGATGGCGCGGCGGCCGACGAACAGCAGGAATCGCCATGGCTGGCAGCCTGGGGCTCGCTCAACTGGACCAGCGACGGCGCTGAACAGCAGGAACCGCCGTGGCCAGCATGGTCGTGTTTTTTCAGCGGATGCAGTTTGGTGCCATGGCCGTGATCGTGATCGTGATCGTGATCGTGATCGTGGCCAGCATGCTGGGAGTCAGCGCCGGGCTTGCCGTGGGTGTGCAGGGAATCGCTCATAAGGTCGCGTCCGAAAAGGTGCCTGTTGCCAAGTGAACACCCTGTAGCCACTATAGGGTCAAGCACCCTTTCGGAGATTGTCGCGATGAAAATTGGCGAGCTGGCGAAACTGACCGACTGTCAGGTCGAAACCATCCGTTACTACGAGCGCGAAGGCCTGCTGCCGGAACCGGCCCGCAGCGAGGGCAATTACCGTCTGTATACCCAGGCCCACACCGAACGCCTGACCTTCATCCGCAACTGCCGCAGCCTGGACATGACCCTCGAGGAAATCCGCAGCCTGCTGAACCTGCGCGACAGCCCCCAGGACCAGTGCCAGAACGTGAACGCGCTGATCGACGAACATATCCACCACGTCAAGGCGCGGATCGACGGGCTGCTGGCCTTGCAGACACAGCTGCTCGACCTGCGCCAACGCTGCAGCGAAGGGCCGGACCTGGATCAGTGCGGGATTTTGCAGCGCCTGGAAGTCAGCGGCTCGGTGGCGCCCAGCGAGGCCGAGGACTCTCATGTGGGCCGTAGCCACGGGCACTAGAAACGACGCGGGCCAGACTCGCTCCTACACAGAGGCAGATGCCGTATCGACCACGTGTGGGCGTGGTCTTCGGGATTGCTAGAAGAGGCCCTGCGGGCCTTATCGCAGCCTGCGGCAGCGGCTACAGGAGCCGCCGCCGGGTATCTCGCTCAGACCGCCATCGGCGCGGTCATCGGCGCGTGGTGCTCGTAGCCTTCCAGCGAGAAGTCGCTCGGCTCGACCTTTTCCAGCCACTCCGGCTCGTACACGCCGGTCTTGGCGAACTCCGGTACACGCTCGGAAATCACCAGCTTCGGCATCGGGAACGGCTCGCGCTTGAGCTGCTCGTTGAGCATATCCAGGTGGTTTTCGTAGACGTGGGCGTCACCGATGAAATAGGTGAACCAGCGCGGGGTGTAGCCGGTCAGGCGACCGATCAGGCTCAGCAGCGCGGCGCCTTCGGTGAGGTTGAACGGCGTGCCCAGGCCCAGGTCGTTGGAGCGGATGTAGAGGGTCAGGGAAATTTCCCGGGTCTCGACATTCGGGTGGAACTGGTACAGCAGGTGACACGGCGGCAGGGCCATTTCATCCAGCTGGGCGCAGTTCCAGCCGTGGAACAGGATACGGCGGCTGCCCGGGTCCTTGATGATGGTATCCACACACTGGCGCACCTGGTCGATGGCCTTGTACAGCACCACATAGGCCTGGCCGTTTTCCTCGCCTTCGGCGATCTGCCGGTAGCCCTGGTTCAGGGTCTGCTCGATGGCGGCCGGGTTGCTCAGGGGGATCTGCTTGTACGCCGGCCACTTGCGCCATTGCACGCCGTAGATCTCACCCAGGTCGTCCTCGCCCTGGCGGAAGGGGTTGGCCAGCCACTGGGCGTTTTCGTTGGCGTTCTGGTCCCAGACCTTGCAGCCCAGGGCACGGAATTCGGCGGCGTTGTTCACCCCACGGAGGAAACCGCACATCTCGCCGATGGCCGACTTGAAGGCCATCTTGCGGGTGGTGATCGCCGGGAAACCGTCTTTCAGGTCGTAACGCAGCATCGCGCCGGGGAAGCTGATGGTGTTCACGCCCGTGCGGTTGGCCTGCTTGGTGCCGTTCTTGATGACGTGGGCGACCAGATCGAGATATTGCTTCATGTATTACCTGTGTCCTTGAAGGCAGGGCTCGCGCCCTGCGATCCGAATTAGAGCGCGGCGTCTTTCGCCACCGGTGCCGCTGGAGCGCGGTGATAGGCCAGCCAGATCAGGAACAGGCCGCCAACGATCATCGGCAGGCACAGCACCTGGCCCATGGTCAGCCAGTTCCACGCCAGATAGCCCAACTGCGCATCCGGGACCCGGACGAACTCGACGATAAAACGGAAAATACCGTAAAACAGGGCGAACATCCCGGAAACCGCCATGGTTGGACGGGGTTTGCGCGAGAACAGCCAGAGGATGAGGAACAACGCCACGCCTTCCAGGGCGAACTGATACAGCTGCGAAGGATGGCGCGGCAGCTGGGCCGGGTCGCTGAACGGCGGGAAGATCATCGCCCACGGCAGGTCGGTCGGCTTGCCCCACAGCTCGGCGTTGATGAAGTTGCCGATGCGCCCTGCGCCCAGGCCGATCGGCACCATCGGCGCGACGAAGTCCATCAGCTGGAAGAACGACTTGCCGTTCTTCTTGCCGAACCACAAGGCCGCGAGCATCACCCCGATGAAACCGCCGTGGAACGACATGCCGCCTTTCCAGACCTCGAAGATCAGCGTCGGGTTGGCCAGGTAGGCGCTCAGGTCGTAGAACAGCACATAGCCCAGGCGCCCGCCGACAATGACCCCCATCGACATCCAGAACACCATGTCGGAGAGCTTCTCCTTGGTCCAGGTCGGGTCGAAGCGGTTCAACCGGCGCGACGCCAGCAGCCAGGCGCCACCGATGCCGATCAGGTACATCAGGCCGTACCAGTGAATTTTCAGCGGACCGATGGCCAGGGCCACCGGGTCGATCTGCGGGTAAGGCAGCATTGCGACTCCTCGTTAGAGTGAAACTCGATTGCGCCGCGACCATGTCACGCGCGGATTAAGCCAGGATTGCGGAACCTGTCAGAGCAGGAACGTCAGGCCGACCACAAACAGCAGGCCGGCGAACAAGCGCTTCAACAGGCGCGCCGACAGCCGATGGGCCAGGCGCGCGCCGAACCGGGCAAAGACCATGCTGGTCAGGGCGATGCCCAGCAGCGCCGGTAAATACACAAAACCCAGACTATGGGCCGGCAACAACGGATCATGCCAGCCCAGAATCATGAAACTTATTGCACTGGCCACGGCAATCGGCAAACCGCAGGCCGAGGACGTGGCCACCGCCTGCTGCATCGGCACGCTGCGCCAGGTCAGGAACGGCACGGTCAGCGAGCCGCCGCCGATGCCGAAAATCGCCGAGGCCCAGCCGATCACACTGCCGGCCAGGGTCAGCCCGAGCTTGCCGGGAACGTCGCGGCTGGCCTTGGGCCGCAGGTCCAGGGTCATCTGCAGGGCGACCACCAGGGCGAAGACGCCGATGATTTTCTGCAGGTTCGGCCCGGAAATCGCTTCGGCCGTCAGCGCCCCGACTCCGGCGCCGAGCAGGATGCCCAGGGTCATCCAGGCAAAGATCGGCCAGCGCACCGCGCCCCTGCGCTGGTGTTCGCGAACCGCGTTGACCGAGGTAAAAATGATGGTCGCCAGCGACGTACCAACGGCCAGGTGGGTCAGGATCGACGGATCGAAACCTTGCAGGGTGAAGCTGAACACCAGCACGGGAACGATGATGATGCCGCCACCTACGCCAAACAGACCGGCCAATATGCCCGCGCAGGCCCCCAGCAGCAGATAGAGCAGAAATTCCATGGAGGCACCCCGAAAAGAGAGCGGCATGGTAACGGATGCACGGCCCTTGGCTCCACTGGATGGCGATGGATACCCAGTCGTTCTGTGCGTAAAGTGAGCAAAAAACACAAAAGGGACAACCTGATGTGCTTGATCGTATTCGCCTGGCGGCCGGGCCACGCCCTGCCCTTGATCGTCGCGGCCAACCGTGACGAGTTCTACGCCCGCCCCAGCCTGCCGTTGGCGCAATGGCCCGAAGCCCCCGATATCTATGCCGGGCGCGATCTGGAAGCGGGCGGCACCTGGCTCGGCCTGGGCGCCGACGGACGCTTCGCCGCCCTGACCAATATCCGCAATCCCCATCAGCCCCCCGCGCGCCGCTCCCGAGGCGAACTGGTGGCGCGTTTTCTCAGCAGCAAGATATCGATAGACGACTATTTCAGCGACGTTGTCGGCCGATCGCTGGAATATGCCGGCTTCAACCTGCTGGTGGGCACCCCCGATCAGCTCTGGCACTACAACGCCCAGGCCCGTGAGCCGCAGCAACTGGGCAGTGGCGTGTACGGCCTGTCGAATGCCGGCCTCGACACGCCCTGGCCCAAGCTGCTCAAGGCCAAGGCAGCATTACAGGAAGTACTGGACGACCCGCAGCCCCAGGCTCTGCTCGCCCTGCTCAGCGATGCGCAGACCGCGCCGTTTGCCGACCTTCCCGATACCGGGGTCGGCCTGGCCACCGAGAGCCTGCTGTCGAGCGTGTTTATCGCCAGCCCTAGCTACGGCACGCGGGCCAGCACGGCGCTGATCGTCCGGGCCGATGGTTCGAGGCACATAGTCGAGCGCAGCTTCGGGCCCTATGGTGGGCATCTGGGGGAAGTGGAGCTGAGGGTTTAGCGGAGGCTATCGCGAACAAGCCCGCTCCAGCAGCTGTAGGAGCGGGCTTGTTTGCAATGGAAACAACGGAAACTAAAGGGTCTTGGCCGACGCCGGATTGATCATCCGCGCCAGGCCCAGGTTTTTCAGCGCCAGTTGCAGCGAGCTGTGGATAACTTGCGGGTTGTCGATGGTCATCAGCTCGGCCAGCAATTCCTTGGCCTTGCTGAGATTGATCTGACGCAGCATCCACTTCACTTTCGGCAGGTTGGTGGCGTTCATCGACAGGCTGTCGAAGCCCATCGCCATCAACAGCACCGCCGCCGCCGGATCGCCGGCCATCTCGCCGCAGATACTCACCGGCTTGCCTTCGGCATGGGCGTCGCGCACCACAGTCTGCAAGGCTTGCAGCACCGCCGGATGCAGGTAGTCGTAGAGGTCCGCCACCCGCGGGTTGTTGCGGTCCACGGCCAGCAGGTACTGGGTCAGGTCGTTGGAGCCGACCGACAGGAAGTCCACCTGGCGCGCCAGCTCCTTGGTCTGGTACACCGCGGCCGGGATCTCGATCATCACCCCGATCGGCGGCATCGGCACGTCGGTGCCTTCGTCGCGTACTTCGCCCCAGGCGCGGTGGATCAGGTGCAAAGCTTCTTCCAGCTCATGGGTGCCGGAAATCATCGGCAGGAGGATGCGCAGGTTGTTCAGGCCTTCGCTGGCCTTGAGCATGGCGCGGGTCTGGACGAGGAAAATCTCGGGATGGTCGAGGGTGACGCGAATGCCGCGCCAGCCGAGGAAGGGGTTGTCTTCCTTGATCGGGAAATACGACAGTGACTTGTCGCCGCCAATGTCCAGGCTGCGCATCGTCACCGGTTGCGGGTGGAAGGCCGCGAGTTGCTCGCGATAGATCGCCAGCTGCTCCTTTTCGCTCGGGAAGCGTTGGTTGATCATGAACGGCACTTCGGTGCGATACAGGCCCACGCCTTCGGCGCCACGCTTCTGCGCCCGCGCCACGTCCGCCAGCAGGCCGGTGTTGACCCACAGCGGCATGCGGTGGCCGTCCAGGGTCACGCATGGCAGGTCGCGCAGAGCATCCAGGCCCTGGGCCAGTTGCCGTTCTTCCTCGACCACATCGGCGAACTGCTTGCGCAGCACGTCGCTGGGGTTGGTGTAGACCTCGCCGTGGTAGCCGTCGACGATCATCTGGATGCCGTCGACTTTCGAGTACGGCAGGTCGACCAGGCCCATCACCGTCGGAATGCCCATGGCCCGGGCCAGGATCGCCACATGGGAGTTGCCCGAACCCAATACCGAGACCAGGCCGACCAGCTTGCCTTCGGGCACCTCGCCGAGCATGGCCGGCGTCAGTTCTTCACTGACCAGGATGGTGTTGTCGGGGTAGACCAGGGTCTGCTGGCGCTCTTCCTGCAGGTAGGCCAGCAGGCGCCGGCCCAGGTCCTTGACGTCCGACGCCCGCTCGCGCAGGTAGGCATCGTCCATCAGCTCGAAACGGTTGACGTGATCGGTGACCACCTGGCGCAACGCGCCCTGGGCCCATTGGCCGGTCTTGATCACGGTGGTCACTTCGCTGCCCAGAGAGGCATCGTCGAGCATCATCAGGTAGACGTCGAACAGCGCCCGTTCTTCGGGACGCAGCTGGGTGGCGAGTTTTTCCGAGAGGGTGCGCATGTCGGCGCGCACGCCTTCGATGGCGGTCTTGAACAACGCCAGCTCGGCGTCGATGTCGGTAATGCTCTTGTCAGGCACCACATCCAGGTCGGCCGGCGGCAGCATGACCACCGCGGTACCGACCGCCGCGCCAGGCGAGCCGGGCACGCCGACGAACTTGGCTTCCTGGATGCCCTTGCCCTGGCGGCCCAGGCCACGGATCGAACCGGTGGCTTCGGCATGGGCGATAACCCCCGCCAGCTGGGCGCTCATGGTCACCAGGAAGGCTTCTTCGCCCTCGTCGAACTGACGACGCTCCTTTTGCTGGATGACCAGGACGCCGACGACCCGGCGGTGGTGAATGATCGGTGCACCGAGGAAGGAGGCATAACGCTCCTCGCCGGTCTCGGCGAAGTAGCGATAACGCGGGTGATCGGCGGCGTTTTCGAGGTTCAGCGGTTCTTCGCGCGTACCGACCAGGCCGACCAGACCTTCGTTGGGTGCCATGCTGACCTTGCCGATCGAGCGCTTGTTCAAGCCCTCGGTGGCCATCAGGACAAAACGGTTGGTCTCCGGATCCAGCAGATAGACCGAGCAGACCTGGCTGCCCATGGCCTCTTTGACGCGCAACACAATAATCCCCAACGCCGCCTTGAGATCCTTGGCGGAGTTAACTTCCTGGACGATCTTGCGCAGCGTATTGAGCATGGCTCGGGGTCGAACTCCGTCGTCAGTCGCGCGCTAGAAGGCGCGGGGCAAGCTCTTTGAGAGCGCGGCGGTAAACCTCGCGCTTGAATGTCACCACCTGGCCCAACGGATACCAATAACTGACCCAGCGCCAGCCATCGAACTCCGGTTTACCGGTCAAATCCATCCGCACCCGCTGCTCGTTGGAGATCAGGCGCAGGAGAAACCATTTCTGTTTCTGGCCGATGCACAGCGGTTGGCTGTGGGTACGGACCAGGCGTTGCGGCAAACGATAGCGCAACCAGCCCCGGGTGCAGGCGAGAATTTGCACATCTTCGCGTTCCAGGCCTACTTCTTCGTTCAACTCGCGGTACAAAGCGTCTTCCGGCGTCTCTTCGGGGTTGATCCCCCCTTGCGGAAACTGCCAGGCATCTTGATTGATACGGCGAGCCCATAGCACCTGGCCGGCATCATTCGTCAGAATGATCCCGACATTGGGGCGGAAACCATCGGGGTCGATCACGGCAACAACCTCGCAAACGCATGTCGCCGCATTGTTCCACAAAGGTTGTGAAAGCAGCAACGAGGCTTCCTACCTTATGTGCACTCTTGTGAAAAGACCGTATTCTGATCGCCTTTTTTCAGACTTATCAGCGAGTAACCGTGATGCGCCTGGCTTTATTCGACTTGGACAACACCCTTCTGGGCGGCGACAGTGACCACGCCTGGGGCGACTACCTGTGCGAACGAGGCTTCCTCGACGCCGTCACCTACAAGGCCCGCAACGACGAGTTCTACCAGGACTACCTGGCCGGCAAGCTCGACAATGCCGCCTACCTGAACTTCTGTCTGGAGGTTCTCGGCCGCACCGAGATGGACGTGCTCGACCAATGGCACCGCGACTACATGCGCGACTGCATCGAGCCGCTGCTGCTGCCCAAGGCCGCGCAACTGCTGGCCAAGCACAAGGCCGCCGGCGACAAGCTGGTGATCATCACCGCCACCAACCGCTTCGTCACCGCGCCGATCGCCGAGCGCCTGGGTGTGGAAACCCTGATCGCCACCGAGTGCGAGATGCAGGATGGCCGCTACACCGGTCGCAGCACCGACGTCCCGTGCTTTCGCGAAGGCAAGGTCACCCGCCTGACGCGCTGGCTCGAGGAAACCGGCCATAGCCTGGAAGACAGCTACTTCTATAGCGATTCGATGAATGACTTGCCGCTGCTGGATCTGGTGGCGAACCCGATCGCCGTGGACCCGGACCCGAACCTGCGGGCCCTGGCCCTGCAGCGTGGCTGGCCGGTGATCAGCCTGCGCGACTGAGAAAGCTAGCGCGAGCTCGCCCCTATAGGAGCAAGCTCGCGATCAGGCCGTCAAACCGGCTTGGCGCCCATCAACCCGGCAATGGCGAAGAAACACACGAAGCTGAACACCGCCAGCGCCAGGGTGAACTTCGGACTCCCCACACCCGAAGCGATCCGCAGCCGATTGAGCCGCGCCAGCAGCCAGAAACAGCTCAGGGCACCCACGGTGTAGATCAGGCTGGAGGCCAGGATCCAGGTCTGACCCAGCGACCAGCCCAGCAGATGCACCAGCCACCAGCCGCTGAACGGCAGGCTGGCCAGGCAGATCACCAGCAACAGCCAGACGAATACCAGCGGCCGGCGCAACAGCCGGCTGTAGATGCTTGCGTCACCCTTGCTACGAGCGCGCCAGACCCAGATCGCCAGCCCCAGCGCGCTGCCCAGCAGCAACACGGTGGCCAGGATATGGACGGTTTTGAGGACGGTCAGCGTTTCCATGTCATTAACTCCTTGAGGCCTTGCCCACCAGCGTAGCCGTTCAGCCGAGGAACAGCTGATACGCCGGGTTATCACTCTCGTCCCAGTACGGGTAACCGATCTGCGCCAGCGCCGCCGGTACCAGGTGGCGTTCGCTCGCCGGCACTTGCAGGCCGGCGACCACCCGGCCATCGGCCGCGCCATGGTTGCGGTAATGGAACATCGAGATGTTCCAGCGCCCGCCGAGCTTGTTGAGGAAGTTGAACAGCGCGCCCGGGCGTTCCGGGAACTCGAAGCGGAACACCACTTCATCGCTGACCCGCGCCGCATGCCCGCCGACCATATGACGGATATGCAGCTTGGCCAGTTCGTTGTCGGTCAGGTCGGTCACCGGGAAGCCCTGTTCGGACAGGCTGGCGATCAGCGCGCTGCGTGGATCGTTTTCCGGGTGAGTCTGCACGCCCACGAAGATGTGCGCTTCGCTGCCGGTGTTGTAGCGGTAGTTGAATTCGGTGATCTGGCGCTTGCCGATGGCTTCGCAGAAGGCCTTGAAGCTGCCCGGCTTCTCCGGGATCGTCACGGCGATGATGGCCTCGCGGCCCTCGCCCAGTTCGGCGCGCTCGGCGACATGGCGCAGGCGGTCGAAGTTGACGTTGGCGCCGGAGTCGATGGCCACCAGGGTCTGCCCGCTGACGCCACGCTGCTCGACGTATTTCTTGATCCCGGCCACGCCCAGGGCGCCAGCCGGCTCGGTGATGGAGCGGGTGTCGTCGTAGATGTCCTTGATCGCCGCGCAGATCTCGTCGGTGCTGACGGTGATCACTTCATCCACGTAGTCCTTGCAGATGTCGAAGGTGTGCTGGCCGATCTGCGCCACCGCGACACCGTCGGCGAAGATGCCCACGGTCGGCAGTACCACGCGTTCGCCGGCGGCCATGGCCGCTTGCAGGCAGTTGGAGTCGTCCGGCTCGACGCCGATGATCTTGATTTCCGGCCGCAGGTATTTGACGTAGGCCGCGATCCCGGCGATCAGGCCGCCACCGCCGACCGGCACGAAGATCGCGTCCAGGCGCCCCGGATGCTGGCGCAGGATTTCCATCGCCACGGTGCCCTGCCCGGCAATGGTGTGCGGATCGTCGTACGGGTGGATATAGACGTAGCCTTTTTCGTCCACCAGCTTCAGCGAGTAGGCCAGGGCTTCCGGGAAAGTATCGCCGTGCAGCACCACTTTGCCGCCGCGCGAGCGCACGCCTTCGACCTTGATCTCCGGGGTGGTCTTGGGCATCACGATGGTCGCCTTCACCCCCAGCACCTTGGCCGCCAGGGCCAGGCCCTGGGCATGGTTGCCGGCCGAGGCGGTGACCACGCCCCGGGCGCGCTCGGCATCGCTGAGCTGGGTCAGCTTGTTGTAGGCGCCGCGAATCTTGAACGAGAACACTGGCTGCAAGTCTTCGCGCTTGAGCCAGATCTGATTGCCCAGCCGCTCGGAGAGCTGGCGGGCAGTCTGCAACGGGGTTTCTACGGCAACGTCGTAAACGCGCGAGGTGAGGATCTTTTTGACGTACTGTTCGAGCATCGGAAAGCATCACTGAGCGGGTTGGGCAGGGCCAGCGAGTCTAACCCAGCGTTTACCCGGGCGACCACACGAATCCAGAGGTTTTAAAAGCCCCGTAGCCGCTGCCGGAGGCTGCGATAGGTCTGCAGGTCCTCCGGCCACTCGCGTCTGTCACGACCTGACGGTCGATCGCAGCCTTCGGCAGCGGCTACCAAAAGCGGTTCGCCAAACGGGCAATGACCTGCTCAGGACACCGGCCTATAATGCCGGCCTTTCCGTTCCCCCCTTGCCCGCTTCCGGAGCCCGCATGACCCAGGATCAACTCAAACAGGCCGTGGCCCAGGCTGCCGTCGACCTCATCCTCCCGAAACTCGATGACAAGAGCATCGTCGGGGTCGGCACCGGCTCCACCGCCAATTGCTTCATCGACGCCCTGGCCCAGCACAAGGCCGCCTTCGACGGCGCGGTCGCCAGCTCCGAAGCCACCGCAGCGCGCCTCAAGGGCCACGGCATCCCGGTGTACGAACTGAACACCGTCAGCGACCTGGAGTTCTACATCGACGGCGCCGACGAAAGCGACGAACACCTGAACCTGATCAAGGGCGGCGGCGCGGCCCTGACCCGCGAGAAAATCGTCGCGGCGGTAGCCAAGACCTTTATCTGCATCGCCGACGCCAGCAAGCTGGTGCCGGTGCTGGGCGCCTTCCCGCTGCCGGTGGAAGTGATCCCCATGGCCCGCAGCCACGTGGCCCGCGAGCTGGTGAAGCTCGGTGGCGACCCGGTCTACCGCGAAGGCGTGATCACCGACAACGGCAACATCATCCTCGATGTGCACAACATGCAGATCACCAATCCGGTGGAGCTGGAAGCGCAGATCAACGCGATTGTCGGCGTGGTCACCAACGGCCTGTTCGCCGCCCGCCCGGCCGACGTGCTGCTGCTGGGCACCCGCGAAGGCGTGAAGACCCTCACCGCCTGATGCCGCCGATTTCGCCCCTGCCGCAAAGGCGGGGGCGAAAGCTCTCCCATCCAGCCCCCGCCCTGCCCTCCCGCACCAACCTCGCCACTACTGCTACTTTTCGCTGCATTTAGCCGCAGAAATATCCGGATTCGCGCACCAGGTCTCAGTGCAGCCCAGGACTTCCGGTATCAAATCCGTTACAAATTAGCGCCAGGCGACGTTCGGTTTAAGCAATGCGCCAATACAAGGTCGCCCAAGGAATGAGGCGCGCATTGTGCAACTGCCCCCGTTTTTTCATCCCTCAAGGAAGATCACCGTGCTCAAGCCCCTCACGCTTGCCGTCAGTCTCGCCAGCGTTCTGCTGTCCACCCAGGCCTTCGCCTATGAATACGGCGAACACGCCGCCACCACCCTCGACAAACTGATCAACGACTACCCCGGCCGCTACCGTGGCACCGCCAACTTCGCCGGTGCCGCCGACTGGATGCAGAGCCAGATGGGCAGTGCCTACGGCATCAGCCGCCAGGACTTTTCCTGGACCGCCGGCGGCAACAGCCGCAGCTCGCAAAACGTGGTGGCCTACGCCGCCGGGACCAAGCCGCAATACGTGGTGGTCGGCGCGCACTTCGATACCTATTTCGGCCGCCCGACCCTGCAAGGCCTGGACGACAACGGTTCCGGCGCCAGCGTGCTGACCGAAATCGCCCGCAACCTCGGCGGGCTGCAGCTGGAAAACGGCTTGCAGGTAGTCGGCTTCGGCGCTGAAGAGGAAGGCCTGCGTGGTTCCAGGGCGTTCGTCGACGCCCTCAGCGCCAGCCAGCGCGCCAACATGCTGGCCATGATCAACCTCGACAGCCTGATCACCGGCGACATGATGTATGCCCACGCCGGCCAGAACAGCAGCGCCAACCCGGCCCTGGCCTCGTTGCGCGAACATACCCTGCGGATCGCCAGGGAACTGCAGATCAATCTGTTCACCAACCCCGGCCTCGACCCGGCATACCCGGCGGGCACCGGCTGCTGCAGCGACGGCGAAGCCTTCGAAGGGCTGAACATCCCGATTCTCTACATCGAGGCCACCCACTGGGAAATCGGCGACCTGGACGGCTATACCCAGACCACCAACCCGGCCATCCCCGGCGGCTCCACCTGGCACGATCCCGCCGAGGACAATAAGGCGGTGCTGACCAACGCCTTCGGCCAGGAACGCATCGACCAGCGCCTGCGCGATTACTCGCGCCTGCTCAGCCGCCTGGTCCTGGAGCTGACCAATGCCGACCTGCTGGCCTCCACCGCTTCCGGCGGAGCCGTGGCGCGCAACCAGCAGGATCATCTGCAACGCCAGCATCAGGCCATGGTCCGGCTGCACGACCGGCGCTGGCTGACCTTGCAGGCGATGGGACGGGAAGTCGGCAGTTTCGATGGCGAGATCGGCATCGACGGCGAATACAGCCCCGACAGCGGTTTCGACAGCGCGCCCAATCCCGAGGCGCGTCGGCTGGGGGTGCATGCCTTGGGCGACTACCAGCTCAATTCGAGCCTGAACGTCGGCGCCAGCCTCAGCTACCAGAACGGTCGCGACAAGCTCGAGCACCGCGGCAAGCTCGACAGCGACACCTGGCAGGCGGCGGTCTACGCCTTGCTCAACGATGGCGGCCCGCAATGGCTGGCCGGCGACCTGAGCGTCGGTCGCACCCGTTTCGAGTCCAAGCGCAACCTGGTGATCCAGGCCAATGGCGGCCCGGTGCTGCTGAACCAGAAACTGACGGGCGATACCGACGCCCTGACCCTGGGCGCCCGCGTGCTCGGCGGTTACGACTTCGACTTCGGTGCGATCAAGAGCGGCCCCTTCGCCGGCCTGGATTACACCCACTACCGCATCGACCGCTTCCACGAGAAACAGGACCTGCGCACGGCGCTGAGTTATGAGGAGCAGTCATTCGATTCGCTGGAAGCCAGCCTCGGCTGGCGTGTTCGCGGTGCCGTGGCCCTGCCTTATGGCATGAGCTTGCTGCCTTATGGCGACCTGGCCTGGGTCAAGGAGTTGGCGGATGGCCGCCTGGACGACCTGGACCTGACCAGCCGCGCCGATGGTCAAGTGCGCGTGGCTCGCCTGGGCGGCGTGGACAAGAGCTTCGGCCGCGCCCAGCTCGGCAGCCAGCTGGCGATCACCCCGCAGCTGGGGCTGTACGCCGAGGTCAGCGGCCGGCTCGGTCATGCCGAAGGCAGCCAGACCGGCTACTCCCTCGGCGTGCAATGGCAGTTTTGAACGCACTTGGGTAGCCGCTGCCGAACCTGCGAGCCTGCGTACGAGGTGGGCGGTATTGCGACGCAGTCCTCGCAGGTTCGGGGTATGCGAATTGCCTGAACAGAAAGGTCGCCTGGTTTTACGGCCGCTGCGCGCCCGGGCGCAGCCTCGCGGGCTCGGCAGCGGCTACAGGGTTACGGGGTTACTGGGCGGGTTTCTTGAAGACGTAGAACAGGTTCGGTTCGCTGACCAGGTACAGGGTGCCGTCGTCGTCCATGGCAATGCCTTCGGCCTGCGGCACCGTGGCCTGCAAGCCTTGCCGGCCCTTGCGCAGCGACATGGTGCTCAGGGGCCGGCCATCCACGTCCAGTTCCAGCACCAGCCACGACTCATCCGACAGCGCCAGCAGATGCCCGGTGCGCTCGTCGTATTGCAGGCTGGACAGGTCACGCACGAACAACCCGGCATCGCGCTTGGGGTTGTTGACCACATGCACCGCGTAGGATTTCTCCGGGTCGTAATGCGGGAAACCCTTGACCTCGTAGATCAGCATCGGGTCGCGTTCCTTGGCGACGAACAGGCGCTTGCCCACCGAATCGTAGGCCAGGCCCTCGAAGCCCTTGTTGCCGCTCATATGCACGCCCAGGGTCATCTGCTCGGCGTCCGCCGCGTCGAGGAACACCGTGTCCTCCTCCAGATGGATCTTGATCAGCCGCTGCTGGCGCTCGTCGGTGATCACATAGGTGTCGGCGCTGATGAACTCGACCGCTTCCGGGTCGCCAAACCCGGTCAGGGCGATGCGCCGCAGGATGCGCCCGTCGAGCGACAGCTCGATCAGCTCGGCATTCTTGTTGGTCACGGTGAACAGGCTTTTGCGCACCGGATCGTAAGTCAGCGCCGAGACGTCATCCAGGCCTTCGATCTTTTGTGCTTCGAGGGTCACCCGATAGCCATCCAGGCCAATGGCGTCGGTGTTGGCTGGCTGCGACATGACCCGCCAGTTGAACCACAGGCGCTCGAAGTAGCGGTGGTGCTGCCCGGCAATGCCCAGCAGCACCAGCACGATAAAACACAGGAGGAGGAACAGCGGTTTGGGATAGGCGAGTCGACGCATGGTGGCAAGCTCAAATACAAATCAGGCGGATGAAATATCACGGCCGGATGAATTTAAACTTAATCGCAGCGGGCGTATGCCGGATTATGGCCTTTTGCCGCCAGAAACCTCTGAATCAGTGCTTCTCAAAGCGATAGAACAGGTTGGGTTCGCTGACCATGTACAGATTGCCCTGCTCATCCATGGCCACGCCCTCGGCCCGTGGAATGGTGTCTTTGAGGCCATTGAAACCGCCCAGCAAGGTCATGAAGCTGACCTGCTCGCCGGTTTCGTCCAGCTCCAGCAACATGTGCGAATCGGCGGATAGCACCAGGGTATGACCGGTGCGAGGGTCGATGCTCAGGGCGGACAGGTTGCGCAGATCCAGCTCATCGCTTTCCAGTTTCTGCTTGTCACCCTTGAGGGTCTGGCTGCCGTCGCTGTTCCAGGTGAACAGTGCCGGCGGACGCTCCTCGCCCAGCAGTAGCTGCTGCTTGCGTGCATCCCAGGCCACGGCCTCGAATGCCTTGTTCTGGTCCTGCGAAGGCCCCAGGTCGTATTTCGGGAAGTCGGAAATATTCAGCTCGCGGGTATTGGCATCCACCTTGACGATGGTCAGCAGGTGATCGCGCTCGTCGACAATCCCCAGCAGGCCGTTCCCCATGACCGTCACCCCTTCCGGGTTGCTCCAGCCCACCAGCGGCATCTTGCGCAGCACATCGCCCTGCAGGTTCAACTCGACCAGGAACGGGTTCTTGCCCATCACCGAAAACAGGGTCTTGGTCTGCGGGTTGTAGGCCAGGTCGGAGGCCTCGTCCTTCTCCATGCCCGGCAGTACCTTGGCGTCGATGACCGCGCGGTAATCCGGCAGCCAGACACTTTCCTGGCGCTCGGCCGGGGTTTCGAAACGCTCCAGCACCCAGAGCAGGCCACGGTCGTCCCAGTGCATGGCGATCGCGACGCCATACATCACCACGCCTGACAGCAGCAGCCAGGAGTACCAGCGCATGGCGAACAATCCGCGGCGGCGAACAGTGTGAAGCTCGGGGGTGTGAGGCACGGACATGGGACGCGTTCCAGAAAACCAGCTATGGGTAATAGCACATCGGGGCAGACTCAGACGTCTGTAATCGGAAAATTATCCAGAACGGATGTGAAAAAAACGGCAAAAGGTCGGAAATGCCCCAGCGCCGGTACTTTCGCTGAAGAGGCCCGCCCATTGCAGGCGGGCCTCGCGTCGAAAACCACTGGATCAGCTAACGCGACTCTCGAAGCGGCTGACGCCCGGCAGCTCCAGCACCAGCTCGTCGCCCACGTTCAGCGGACCGACGCCCACCGGCGTACCGGTCAGGATCACGTCGCCCGCCTGCAGGGAGAAGCAGCCGGCCATGTACTGGATCATCGGTACGATCGGGTTGAGCATGATGCTGCTGTTGCCGTCCTGGCGGACCTCGCCGTTGATGGTCAGGCGAATATTGATGTCGGTCAGGTCCGGGAACGTACTGCCGACCACAAAGGGCGCCAGCACGCAGGCGCCGTCGAAGCACTTGGAGATTTCCCACGGCAGGCCCTTGGCCTTGAGCTCGGCCTGCTTGTCGCGCAGGGTCAGGTCCAGGGCCGGGGCGAAACCGGAAATGGCATCCAGCACTTCTTCACGGCTGGGCTGGGTCGACAGCGGCTTGCCGATCAATACCGCGATTTCCGCCTCGTAATGCACAGAGCCACGCTCGGTGGGGATGGCAAAACCGCCTTCCAGCGGCACCACGCAACTGCCCGGCTTGATAAACAGCAGCGGCTCGCTCGGCACCGGATTGTCCAGTTCCTTGGCGTGCTCGGCATAGTTGCGCCCGATACACACGATCTTGCCGACCGGGAAATGAATACGGGTACCGTCGACATACTGGTGCTGATAGCTCATTACCGACTCCTGCTCGTTTGGTTCATCAGGTACCGCTGCTTGAGTGACCCTGGGGTCAAACAGCGAAAATCTTGCCCGGGTTCATGATGCCGTTCGGGTCGAACACCGCCTTGACCGCCTTCATGTAGTCGATTTCCACCGGCGAACGGCTGTAGGTCAGGTAATCGCGCTTGGTCATGCCCACCCCGTGCTCGGCGGAAATCGAGCCGTTGTACTTCTCGACAGTCTCGAACACCCACTTGTTGACGGTGGCGCACTTGGCGAAGAACTCGTCCTTGCTCAGGTCGTCCGGCTTGAGGATGTTCAGGTGCAGGTTGCCGTCACCGATATGGCCATACCAGACCACTTCGAAGTCCGGGTAGTTTTGCGCGACGATCGCGTCAATATCCTTCAGGAAAGCCGGCACCTTCGAAACCGTGACCGAAATGTCGTTCTTGTACGGGGTCCAGTGCGAGATGGTCTCGGAGATGTACTCGCGCAACTTCCACAGGTTCTGCAGTTGCTGCTCGCTCTGGCTCATCACGCCGTCCAGCACCCAGCCCTGCTCCACGCAATGCTCGAAGGTGGCCAGGGCGTCGTTGGCCACGTCCTCGTTGCTGGCTTCGAACTCCAGCAGCACATAGAAGGGGCAGTCGGTCTCGAACGGCGCTGGGACGTCGCCGCGGCCGAGGATCTTGGCCAGGGCCTTGTCGGAGAAAAATTCGAAGGCGGTCAGGTCGAGCTTGCCCTGGAAGGCATGCAGCACCGGCATGATCGAGTCGAAATCCGGCGTACCGAGCACCATCGCCGTGAGGTTGTTCGGCGCGCGTTCCAGGCGCATGGTGGCCTCGACCACGAAGCCCAGGGTGCCCTCGGCGCCGATGAACAGCTGGCGCAGGTCATAGCCGGTGGCGTTCTTGACCAGGTCCTTGTTCAGCTCCAGCAGGTCGCCCTTGCCGGTGACCACTTTCAGGCCGGCCACCCAGTTGCGGGTCATGCCGTAGCGAATCACCTTGATCCCGCCGGCATTGGTGGCGATATTGCCGCCAATCTGGCTGGAACCGGCGGAAGCGAAGTCCACCGGGTAATACAGGCCGCTTTCTTCGGCGCGGTTCTGCAACTGCTCGGTCACCACGCCCGGCTGGCAGACCGCGGTGCGGTCGGTCAGGTTCAGGTCGAGGATCTGGTTCATGTAGTCGAAAGACACCACCACTTCGCCATTGGCCGCCACGGCGGCGGCCGACAGGCCGGTGCGGCCGCCGGACGGCACCAGCGCGACCTGGTGCCGGTTGGCCCAGCGCACGATGGCCTGGACCTGCTCGATGGTCTTGGGAAAGACGATGGCGCTCGGCGCCGGGGCGAAGTGTTTGGTCCAATCCTTGCCGTAAGCATTCAGGGAGTCGGCATCGGTCAGGACCTTGCCAGCCTCGACCAGGGTCTTCAGCTCATCAATCAGCGCAGGATTGGTCATCGACAGAACTCTCGAACAATTCATGGTCATCCTGAGAACGCTTCACGTCGCAGGAACGAGTGTTTCGCGGGGTCCGTATGCTAGCATACGACCCCCCGCAGAATAGTGCCGAAGGGCGTTCTGCGGCGACGGCTTTCCTGCCGTCCGGGTCAGCATCTGTTGACCATTTCCTGCCATTTTTCTCCGGGACACAGGTTTACGCAGATGAGCAAGACTTCTCTCGATAAGAGCAAGATCAAGTTCCTTCTTCTCGAAGGCGTCCACCAATCGGCTGTCGACGTCCTCAAGGCCGCGGGCTACACCAGTATCGAGTACCTCACCGGTTCTCTGCCGGAAGCCCAGCTGAAGGAAAAGATCGCCGATGCGCACTTCATCGGCATTCGCTCCCGCACCCAGCTGACTGAAGAAATCTTCGATCACGCGAAGAAGCTCGTCGCTGTTGGCTGCTTCTGCATCGGCACCAACCAGGTCGACCTCGACGCGGCTCGCGAGCGCGGCATCGCGGTGTTCAACGCACCGTACTCCAACACCCGTTCCGTAGCCGAACTGGTGCTGGCCGAAGCGATCCTGCTGCTGCGCGGTATCCCGGAGAAGAACGCCTCCTGCCACCGTGGCGGCTGGATCAAGAGCGCGGCCAACTCCTTCGAGATCCGTGGCAAGAAGCTGGGCATCGTCGGCTACGGCTCGATCGGCACCCAACTGTCGGTCCTGGCCGAAGGCCTGGGCATGCAGGTGTTCTTCTACGACACCGTGACCAAGCTGCCGCTGGGTAACGCCACTCAGGTCGGCAACCTGCACGAGCTGCTGGGCATGTCCGACATCGTCACCCTGCACGTTCCGGAAACCGCTGCCACCCAGTGGATGATCGGCGAGAAGGAAATCCGCGCCATCAAGAAAGGCGGCATCCTGATCAACGCCGCCCGCGGCACCGTGGTCGAGCTGGACCACCTGGCCGCAGCGATCAAGGACAAGCACCTGATCGGCGCCGCCATCGACGTGTTCCCGGTGGAGCCACGCTCCAACGACGAAGAGTTCGAAAGCCCGCTGCGTGGCCTGGACAACGTGATCCTGACCCCGCACATCGGCGGCTCGACCGCCGAAGCCCAGGCCAACATCGGCCTGGAAGTGGCGGAGAAGCTGGTCAAGTACAGCGACAACGGTACTTCGGTATCGTCCGTGAACTTCCCGGAAGTGGCCCTGCCGGCTCACCCTGGCAAGCACCGCCTGCTGCACATCCACGAGAACATCCCGGGTGTGATGAGCGAGATCAACAAGGTCTTCGCCGAAAACGGCATCAACATCTCCGGTCAGTTCCTGCAGACCAACGAGAAGGTGGGCTACGTGGTGATCGACGTCGACGCCGAATACTCGGAGCTGGCGCAAGAGAAGCTGCAACACGTCAACGGCACCATCCGCAGCCGCGTGCTGTTCTAAGCACTCGCTGGCAATAAAAAGGGAGGCCCTGGGGCCTCCCTTTTTGTTTACAGGCAGTTTCGTTTACAGGCAGTTTTTACCGTCCGCGCTTACTTGACGGTGATGGTGATCTTTTCCGAAACGATTGGCGGGTCGAACGGCACGTGGTTCTTGTCGCCCAGCTCCAGCTGCAGGGTGTGCTTGCCCGGGGCCAGGGTCAGCTCGGTTTCGGTCTGGGCCTTGCCGAAGTGGATATGCTGGGCGTCGGCCGGGATCGGCATGTTTTCGGCTGGCAGTTTGTCGACGTCGACCAGCAGGTGGTGGTGCCCGGTGTGCGGAGTCTGGTCGCCGGCGGGCGCCAGGGAGATGTCGCTGACGCCGAACTTGACCTTGAAGGTCTTGGCCACGGTATCGCCATTGACCGGGGTGACGATAAATACAGAAGCGCCTTCCGGCGCCTTGGTGCGAGGAATATCCGCCGCACAAGCCAGCATCGAAGCCCCCAGCATCAGGCCGGCCAATGCAGCACGAGATATAAAGGTTTTCATTCTACTCTCCAGTTTTTCCGCAAAATCGGTACGGTTATGACAACTTCGTGGCATATCGTTGTCGAAGGGCAATCAACACCATAGCAAAGCGAGCCTGAACAGCGCATCGCACATATAAATTCAAGGAGTGACCATGCGTTTCCTGCCTGGCCTGATACTTTTGCTACCTCTTGTGAGCACTTACGCTCAAGCCGAACTGATCGACGATGTGAACGATCGCGGGGAACTGCGTATCGCGCTGGAAGCCAACACCCCGCCCTTCAATTTCAAGGACGACGGCAAACTCACCGGCTTCGAAGTCGAGCTGGGCCAACTGCTCGCCCGGGAACTGGATGTGCGGGCGGACTTCGTGGTCGCCGACGCTGCCGACCTGCTACCTGGCGTCGAAAGCGGCCGCTACGACATCGCCATCAATCACGTAGCAATGACCCCGGAACTCAAGGATCGTTTCGACTTCAGCGAGCCTTACAGTTATTCCAGCGCACAATTGATCGTACGCAAGGAAGAACAGCGCGCGCTGGGCAGCCTGCAGGCGCTCCAGGGCCAGGCCCTCGGTGTGGCCCAGGGCAGCCAGTTCGCCGAGCAGGCACGCACCGTGGAAGGCATCGACCTGCGCAGCTACCCGAACGCCCAGCAACCCATCAAGGATGTGGCCGACAAGCAGCTCGACGCCGCCATCAGCGACCGCCTGCTGATCCCCTACGCCATTCGCGACAGCCGCTTGCCGGTGAAGGAAGGCGCCAAGGTCGGGCCGACCCTGAGCCTGGCGATCCCGTTCCAGAAAGGTAACCCGGCGTTCCAGGCGAGCCTCGATGGCGCGCTGCAACGCATCAAGGCCGATGGTCGGTTGATGGCGTTGTCGGAAAAATGGTTCGGCATGGATGCGAGCAAGCCGCCCAAGCCTTGATGTGGTAGTCGCTGCCACAGGCTGCAGCCGCGGAAAACTTGATATCGCAGAGCTCCTGCGGAGCTTTCGCAGCCTGCGGCAGCGGCTACAGGGGCTAGAGCGCCGCCAGGGCCGCGGCGGCCTCGGCCAGTTCCAGCTCGCTGAACACTTGCACCCCGGCGCGCTTGAGCAAGGCGGCGGTGACGCCCTCGCCGCTGACCTTGACCGCGCTGAAGCTGCCGTCATAGGTCAGCAGATTGCCGCAGGACGGGCTGTTGGCCTTGAGCACGGCGATGCGAATCCCGTGCTCGCGTACCAACTCCAGCGCCTGCCGGGCGCCACTGAGGAACTCGGCGCTGACATCCTCGCCCTCGGTAGTAATGACCTGTGCCAGGCCATCGAGCACTTCACCGCCCTGCCCGCCGGGTATTTCCGCAGCCGCCCGTGGCGTCGGCAAGCCGCCGGCGACTTCCGGGCACAACGCAACCACCCGGCCCTCGGCCTGCCAGCTCGCCAGTTGATCGAACGGCCCGCTGGCGCCACCGTCGTAACGCACGCGGTGGCCCAACAGGCAGCGACTGACCAGGATCTTGTGCATGATCAGAACGGCTCGTTGCCACGCCGGCGGAACCAGCCCGTCAAGGACAGGCGCTCCCGAGTCGCGGGCAGGACTTCGTGGGGCACCTCGCCGGAGAGGAACACCACCAGCCGGCCGCCGGCGGGATCCACGTCGTATTCGCTCTCGCCATCGAAGTACATGCGCAGTTGCCCGCCCTGCTCCGGCAGCCAGTCCTGGTTGAGGTAGATCACCGCCGACACCATGCGCCGGTCATCGTCGCGGAAACGGTCGACGTGCTTGAGGTAGAACGCCCCTGGCGGGTACAGCGCGAAGTGGCTTTCGAAGTCTTCCAGGCCGAGGAACAACCCACGGTTCAGCGCCTCGCGCAGGCTGTCCATCAAGCCCAGGTAGGTATCACAGCAGTCGGCCTGGCCGGGCTCGAGCCACTGGATGTGATCGCCACGGATCCCCTCGCGAATCTCCTGCGCCGGGCCACGGCCAACCGCCGCTGGCGCCAGCCCGCCTTCGGCCGCGCGCTTACGGCACTCGGCCGCCAGCTCCAGGGTCAGGGCTTCTGGCAGGAAGATGTTCTGCTGCGACCAGCCACGGGTGGCCAGGTCATCGACAATGCGTAACAGCAGGGGGTGATCAGAGGGTATTTGCATGGCGCGCATAGTATCCACACCCAGATGAATTCGACAGATCCGCGAGATAATTCTGACCAAGCAGCCTGGCGCCGCCTCTGTTCGTCGTTCGATCGGACAGTTTGCGTACTGAACCTGATACGAATTCTCGACAACCATCGCCTCGCCCCGGAGAATAGTGGGCTGCCGACAGGAGTCCTTATGCGCCGTTTGCTTTTTTCACTGTTGATGTTCTGTGTGTTGCCCGCCTGGGCAGACGGCCACGACCAGTTGTACAAGGTCGCCGGCTGGCCGGAACAACGCGCGCATTTCAACGATGCCCTCACCGCCGCCCAGCAGCGTTACCAGAATAGCCTGCCACCAGCGGTCTATCAGGCCCTGGTCAATAACAGCAACCAGCGCTTCGCGCCGCAGGCCATGGACCGCCGCGCCCAGGCGCAGTTGCGGCAGAACCTCACCGACCCGAAACCGGCCCTGGCGTTTTTCCAGTCGCCGCTGGGGCGCAAGATCGTTGCCGCCGAACTGCTGGCAACCCGCCGCGACCAGTTGGCGAAAAACGCCCAGGGCCTGCCGAAGATGCAGGCCAGCGATACCCGCCAGCTGATCATCGGCCACCTGGCCCAGGCGCTGCCGGCCCGTGAAGCCGGTGCGGAAGTCAGCCTGGCGATCGCCGGCGTGGCTGCCGACAGCCTGAGCCAGATGATCCCCGGCCTGCTGGGTGCCGGCCAGGCGCAGAACATGCTCAACGGCCAGCGCCAGCGGCTGATGGCGCAGATCGGCAACGACCTGAACAACACCCTGCTGTACGTCTATCGCGACCTGTCCGACCCCGAGCTGGAAGAGTTCGCCAACTTCGCCGAGTCCGCCGAAGGCAAGGCCTACTACCAGGCCGCCCTCGCCGCGATCCGCGCCGGGCTGGCCGTCGGCCAGAGCACTTCCAGCCTCACGCCCTAAACACCTCTTGTAGCCGCTGCCGCAGGCTGCGATAGGTCCGTAGGACCTCAGTGGTCGCAAGATCGGCGCGACCGTGCCGGTCGATCGCAGCCTGCGGCAGCGGCTACAGGCGCGTGAATACCGTCAAAGATGCTGGTTCAGGAAGGCGAAGTATTCCTGGCGAATGCGCGCCGCCTCGTTCGCCAGGTGATGCCGTGCCTCGGGCAGCATCAGCACCTGGGGCTGCTGGAACTTCTGCCGGATCACCTGCAGGTTGTGCTGCCAATCCACTGTCATGTCTGCCTGCCCCTGAACGATCAGCGGCTGCCGGCTGCTGCGCGGGGCCAGCTCGATGCGCTTGATCCACTGCGCCAGCGCGCCGACCCAGGCGGTCGGCAAGCGCAGGGGCTGCAACGGGTCGCGCTGCAGGAACGGCAGGAAATCGGGGTCGGTGGAGTTCTCGCTGAAGCGCCGGGCAATGCCTTTGACGAAAGGCCGGAGCATGTAATAGCTGAGCTTCGACCAGCCCCAGGCGCGCGGGCGCACCAGCGGCGAGAGCAGGATCACCTGGCCCTGGGCCGGGCTCTGCGCGCCCTGGTTGAGCAGATGATCGATCACGATCGCCCCGCCCGTGCTTTGCCCGCACAGGTGCCAGGGCTGGGGCAGATCGAGGGACCTGGCTTCGTCGAACAAGCCTTGCAGCACCGCCTGGTACACCGCGAAATCATCGATGCTGGCCCGCTCGCCGCTGGACAGGCCATGGCCCGGCAAGTCGCAGGCAATCACCGCCCACTGCCGCTCCAACGCCCACTCGATCACATGCCGGTACAAGCCCATGTGATCGTAGAAACCGTGTAACAGAAACAAGGTCGCCACCGGCTGCTCGGGCCACCAGACCTGGCCAACCACCTCAAAACCACCGACCGCGAAACGCCCCAGCCCACGCTTGACCGGCAGATCCAGCCCATAGAAACGCTGATAGGCCTGCGCCTGGGCCGAGAGCGGTTGCGCCTCGGCCAGGGGCCGCAGGCTGGCGCGCAGAAGGTCGGGGTCGAAGGTCGCAGGCATAAGGGTTTTCCCAGGGTGGCGCGGAACGCGAAACAGGCTTTATCGGCCTGCGATATTCATCTGTCGGGGCAAGCATGGCAAGCTACGCGACCTTCGAGGAATGATCCGTATGCGTCTGCCCTACCGCACGACCCTGCTTGCCAGCCTGCTCGCCCTCCTGTGCGCCGGGGTGCTGTGGGTCGCCTACGACTGGTTCCAGGGACGTTTTCTGCGCACCTTCAGCGAACACACCGCGGTGTTTTCCGGCGACCCGCTGCAACTGCCGCCCGGGCTGGCCGGCGAAGGCGCCATCCGCCTGGTGCATTTCTGGGACCCGGCCTGCCCGTGCAATGTCGGCAACCAGCAGCACCTGGCCGAGTTGATCGAACACTACGGTCCGCAGGGCGTGGAGTTCTACTCGGTGCAGAAGGCCGGCAGCCACGGCCAGTTGCCCGCCACCCTGAGCCGCCTGAAAATCCTCGACGGCCTGCCCGGCTCGGAGCAGATCCCCGCCAGCCCGGCCGTGGCGATCTGGGACCGCAACGGCACCCTGGCCTACTTCGGCCCCTACAGCGAAGGCCTGACCTGCAATTCCAGCAACAGCTTTATCGAACCTATCCTCCAGGCCCTGCACGAAGGCCGCGCGGTCAGCGCCACCCACACCTTGGCGGTGGGCTGTTATTGTCCATGGCCGAAACAGACGGATTAAGGCATTCCTGACTTTTCGCAGACAACGGATGCCCGGCACAGAAGGCCTGTGCTAAATGTTTGCCTTCCCTACGGCAGGCAAATCGCAGAAAGAACAAGGAGTCGCCATGAAACGCAGCCTGACCGTACTCGTCGTCCTGATCCTCGCCCTTGCTGCCGGAGGGGGCTGGTACCTGTACAGCAAGCAGCCATCGCGCCAGGGCCAGGTCGAGCTGGAGCGCCTGCAGGGCTCGGTCACGGTGCGCTACGACGAACGCGGCGTGCCGCATATCCGCGCGGAAAACGAAACCGACCTGTACCGCGCGCTGGGCTATGTCCATGCCCAGGACCGGCTGTTCCAGATGGAAGTCATGCGGCGCCTGGCCCGCGGCGAGTTGGCCGAGATACTCGGCCCCAAACTGCTCGACACCGACAAACTGTTCCGCAGCCTGCGCATCCGCGAACGCGCCGACAGTTACGTCGCCGGGCTGGACCGCCAGTCCCCTGCCTGGAAGGGCCTGCAAGCCTACCTGGACGGGGTCAACCAGTATCAGAACAGCCATCCGCAACCGATCGAATTTGATGTCCTGGGGATTCCCAAGCGTTCCTTCACCGCCGAAGACAGCATCAGCGTGGCCGGCTACATGGCCTACAGCTTCGCCGCGGCCTTCCGCACCGAACCGCTGCTGACCTACGTGCGCGACCAGCTCGGCAGCGACTATCTGAAAGTCTTCGACCTCGACTGGCAGCCCAAGGGCGCCCTGGCCAAGGGCCGCGGCCCGCTGGCGCCAAGCCTGGCCGCCAGCGACTGGCAGGACCTCGGTGCCATAGCCCGGCTGAGCGAACAGGCCCTGGCCGACGCCGGCCTGCCGCAATTCGAGGGCAGCAACGCCTGGGCGGTGTCCGGCAGCCGCACCAAGAGCGGCAAGCCATTGCTGGCCGGCGACCCGCACATCCGCTTCGCGGTGCCGTCGGTGTGGTACGAGGCCCAGCTGTCGGCACCGGGCTTCGAACTCTACGGTCATCACCAGGCGCTGGTGCCCTTCGCCTTTCTCGGCCACAACCTGGACTTCGGCTGGAGCCTGACCATGTTCCAGAACGACGATCTGGACCTGATCGCCGAGAAGGTCAACCCGAACAATGCCAACCAGGTCTGGTACCGCGGCAAGTGGGTCGACTTGGTCAACAGCGAGCAGCAGATCGCGGTGAAGGGCCAGCCGCCGGTCACCCAGATCCTGCGCCAGTCGCCCCACGGGCCGATCGTCAACGACGTGCTCGGGGCCAATGCCGGCAAGACGCCGATCGCCATGTGGTGGGCCTTCCTCGAAACGCCGAACCCGATCCTTGACGGCTTCTACCAGCTCAACCGCGCCGACACCCTGGCCAAGGCCCGCAGTGCCGCGTCCAAGGTCCAGGCGCCGGGCTTGAACATCGTCTGGGCCAATGCCAAGGGCGACATCGGCTGGTGGGCCGCGGCGCTGTTGCCGAAGCGCCCGATTGGCGCCAAGGGCACGTTCATCCTCGACGGCAGCACCTCGCTGGCGGACAAAGAGGGCTTCTACCCGTTCAGCGCCAACCCCCAGGAAGAAAACCCGGCGCGCGGCTATATCGTTTCGGCCAACTTCCAGCCGGTCTCGCCCACCGGCATGGAGATTCCTGGCTACTACAACCTCGCCGACCGTGGCCAGCAACTGGACCGCCAGCTCGGCGACAAGAGTGTGAAATGGGATATCGACGCCAGCCAGAAACTCCAGCTGGGCACCACCACCGCCTATGGCCCACGCCTGCTGGCACCGCTGCTGCCGGTCCTGCGCGAGGTGGTGAGCGACCCGCAGGAGCTCAAGCTGGTGGAGCAACTGGCGCAGTGGAAAGGCGACTACCCGCTGGACTCCACCAGCGCCACCCTGTTCAACCAGTTCCTGTTCAACCTCACCGACGCGGCCTTCCATGACGAGCTGGGCGACGCCTTCTTCGACACCCTGCTGTCCACCCGGGTGATCGACGCCGCGCTGCCACGCCTGGCCGCCTCCGCCGACTCGCCGTGGTGGGACAACCGCAACACCCTGGGCCAGGAGAGCCGCGCCGACACCGTCAGGGTCGCCTGGCGCGCCAGCCTCGCTCATCTCAAGGCGACCTTTGGCGACGACTCGACGAAGTGGCTGTGGGGCCAGGCGCATACCCTGACCCACGGCCATCCGCTGGGCCTGCAGAAGCCCCTGGACCGGGTGTTCAACGTCGGCCCGTTCGCCGCGCCGGGCACCCACGAAGTACCGAACAATCAATCGGCCAAGATCGGCCCGGCGCCCTGGCCGGTGACCTATGGTCCGTCCACCCGGCGTCTGATCGACTTCGCCGACCCGGCCCACAGCCTGAGCGTCAACCCGGTCGGGCAAAGCGGCGTGCTGTTCGACAAGCACTATCAGGACCAGGCCGAGGCCTATATCGAAGGGGTGTACCAGCAGGCGCACTTCAACGAAGAAGAGGTCACGGCCAATACCCACAGCACCCTGAAGCTGTTGCCGGCGCGGACGGCGCAGTAACCTCCGTGGTGAACGACGCCTGACCCGCAGCAGCCAGCTTGGCTGGCAATCCAGTCGACGCGGCACTCAAGGCCGGGGCCACCCGTGAAGAGATTGCCGCCACCCTGGCCACCGCCATCTCACTGAATGCCGGAACGGCCTATGTCTATTCACTGCACGCCCTGGCGGCATACGACTCGCTGAAGAGCCGAGGCGTTTTCTGCTGTAGCCGCTGCCGCAGGCTGCGATAGGTCCGAAGGACCTCGGCGACCTTGAGACCGCTGCGACCGTTCCGGTCGATCGCAGCCTGCGGCAGCGGCTACCCCCGAAAACGACATCGCCCCTGAACAGGGGCGATGTCTTGTCGCGGTCAACGCCTTCCGGCTGTCGCGTATCAGGCCGCTTCCGGGGCCTGTGCGCGGCGCACGTCCGGCTGCTTCCAGGAATCGGCCGCGGCCTCTTCGATGGCTTGCTGGATGGCGCGCTTGCGGCGCTCTTCGGCCTGGCGGCTGAAGTACCAGACGAGGAAGGTCACCAGCGACACCGCCAGCAGGATCAGGCTGGCCACAGCGTTGATCTCCGGTTTCACCCCGAGACGCACCGCCGAGAACACTTCCATCGGCAAGGTGGTGGAACCCGGGCCGGAGACGAAGCTCGCCAGCACCAGATCGTCCAGGGACAGGGCGAAGGACATCATGCCGCCGGCCGCCAGCGATGGCGCGATCATCGGGATGGTGATCAGGAAGAACACCTTCCACGGCCGCGCGCCCAGGTCCATGGCCGCCTCTTCGATGGACAGGTCCAGCTCACGCAGACGCGCCGACACCACCACCGCCACATAGGCCGCGCAGAACGTGGTGTGGGCGATCCAGATGGTGACGATGCCACGCTCCTGCGGCCAGCCGATCATCTGCGCCATGGCCACGAACAGCAGCAACAGCGACAGGCCGGTGATCACTTCCGGCATCACCAGCGGCGCGGTGACCAGGCCGCCGAACAGGGTGCGGCCCTTGAAGTGGGTGATACGGGTCAGGACGAAGGCCGCCAGGGTGCCCAAAGCCACCGCGGCGATCGCGGTGTAGCAGGCGATCTCCAGGGAGCGCACCACCGAGCCCATCAGTTGCGAGTTGTCCAGCAGCCCGACGTACCACTTCACCGACCAGCCACCCCAGACCGTCACCAGCTTGGAGGCGTTGAACGAGTAGATCACCAGGATCAGCATCGGCAGGTAGATGAACACCAAGCCCACCACCAGCATCAGGTTCGAGAAACTGAAGCGCTTCATTCCTTGCCCTCCATTTCTTTAGCCTGACTGCGGTTGAAGAGAATGATCGGCACAATCAGGATCGCCAGCATCACCACTGCCAGGGCCGATGCCACCGGCCAGTCACGGTTGTTGAAGAACTCTTGCCAGAGCACTTTACCGATCATCAGGGTTTCCGGACCGCCGAGCAGTTCCGGGATCACGAACTCGCCCACCACCGGGATGAACACCAGCATGCAGCCGGCGATGATGCCGTTCTTCGACAGCGGCACGGTGATTTTCCAGAAACTGTTGAAGGTGCTCGAACCCAGGTCCGAAGCGGCTTCCAGCAGGCTGGTATCGTGCTTCACCAGGTTGGCATAGAGCGGCAGGATCATGAACGGCAGGTACGAATAGACCACGCCGATATACACCGCCAGGTTGGTGTTGAGGATCTGCAGCGGCTCGTCGATCAAGCCCATGCTCATCAGGAAACCGTTGAGCAGGCCGTTGTTGCTGAGGATGCCCATCCAGGCATAGACGCGGATCAGGATCGCGGTCCAGGTCGGCATCATGATCAGCAGCACCAGCACGGTCTGCAGCTCTTTGCGGGCGCTGGCGATGGCATAGGCCATCGGGTAGCCGATCAGCAGGCACAGCAGCGTGCTGAAGAACGCCATCTTCAGCGAGCCAAGGTAGGCGGCGATATACAGTTCGTCGTCGCCGAGCATCGCGTAGTTGCCCAGGTTGAGCAGCACCTGCAGCTTCTGGTCGATGAAGCTGTAGATCTCGGTGTACGGCGGAATGGCCACGTCCGCTTCGGCGAAGCTGATCTTCAGGACGATGAAGAACGGCAGCATGAAGAACAGGAACAGCCAGAGGAACGGAACCCCGATGACCATCTGGCGGCCACCGGGAATTATTCGATTGAGGCGGCGCTTGAGCTTTCGCATGTTCATGAGCGCAGTACCACGCCGCTGTCGTCTTCCCACCAGACGTACACCTGGTCGCCCCAGGTCGGACGCGCGCCGCGCCGCTCGGCGTTGGCCACGAACGACTGCACCAGCTTGCCGCTCGGCAGCTCGACGTAGAACACCGAGTGGCCGCCGAGGTAGGCGATGTCGTGCACCTTGCCGCTCGACCAGTTGTATTCGCAGGTCGGCATGTCCGGGGTCACCAGGAGTTTTTCCGGGCGGATGGCGTAGGTCACCGACTTGTCCTGCACCGAGGTGCTGATGCCGTGGCCCACGTAGATGTTGCGGTCCAGGTCCTTGCAGGTGATGGTCGCGTGGCCTTCGGCGTCGTCGATCACTTCACCTTCGAAGATGTTGACGTTGCCGATGAACTCGCAGACCAGGCGGCTGGTCGGGGTTTCGTAGATGTCGATCGGGCTGCCGATCTGGGCGATCCAGCCCAGGTGCATGATCGCGATGCGCTCGGCCATGGTCATGGCCTCTTCCTGGTCGTGGGTCACCATCACGCAGGTCACGCCGACCCGCTCGATGATCTCCACCAGTTCCAGTTGCATCTGCGAGCGCAGCTTTTTATCCAGGGCGCCCATGGGTTCGTCGAGCAGCAGCAGCTTCGGCCGCTTGGCCAGGGAGCGGGCCAGGGCCACGCGCTGGCGCTGGCCGCCGGAGAGCTGGTGCGGCTTGCGCTTGGCGTACTGGCTCATCTGCACCAGCTTGAGCATCTCGGCCACGCGGGCATCGATCTCGGCCTTGGGAATCTTGTCCTGCTGCAGGCCGAAGGCGATGTTCTGCGCCACGGTCATGTGCGGGAACAAGGCATAGGACTGGAACATCATGTTGATCGGCCGCTCGTAGGGCGGCATGTCGGTGATGTCCACACCGTCCAGGTAGATGCGCCCCTCCGTGGGCCGTTCGAACCCCGCGAGCATCCGCAGCAGGGTGGACTTACCCGAGCCAGAACCGCCGAGCAGGGCGAAGATCTCGCCTTTCTTGATTTCCAGGGACACATCGTCCACGGCAATCGTCTCGTCGAACTTCTTCGTGACCCGGTCGATTTTGACCAACACCTGCTTCGGTGTCTGGTCGCCCTCGAGGGCTTTCTTGTAGGCGCCGGAGGCAACTGCCATTTACGAAACTCCCAACAGAATTTGCAGTTCGCCCCATGCGGGCGAACTCTGGATAGTTTGAGCGATTGACGCTATTTGCCCGACTTGACCTTGGTCCAGCTGCGGGTCATGAGTCGTTGGATCTTGGGCGGCAACTCTGAGTTGACGTACAGCTTGTCGACAATCTCCTGCGCCGGGTAAACGGCTTCGTCCTTGCGGACCGACTGGTCCATCAGCTCGCCCGCCTTGGGGTTCGGGTTGGCATAACCGACGGAATCGCTGACCTGGGCGATCACCTCAGGCTTGAGCAGGTAATTGATGAAGGCATGGGCCTGCTTGACGTTACCGGCGTCCTTGGGAATGGCCAGCATGTCGAACCAGAGGTTGCCGCCTTCCTTGGGAATCACATAGGCGATTTCGATGCCCTTGCCGGCTTCGGCGGCGCGCGCCTTGGCCTGGAACACATCGCCGGAGAAACCCGCGGCCACGCAGATTTCGCCATTGGCCAGGTCGGAGATGTATTTCGAGGAGTTGAAGTAGGTCACGTAAGGCCGCACCGCCAGCAACTTGGCTTCAGCCTTCTTGTAGTCGTCGGGGTTCTGGCTGTTGGGGTCCAGGCCCATGTAGTTGAGCACCGCCGGGAGCATTTCATCGGCGGAGTCGAGGAAAGCCACGCCGCAGCTCGACAGCTTCTTGATGTTTTCCGGCTCGAACAGCATGGCCCAGGAGTCGATCTTGTCCACGCCCAGCGCGGCCTTGACCTTCTCGACGTTGTAGCCGATGCCGTTGGTGCCCCACAGGTAAGGCACGGCGTACTGGTTGCCCGGGTCGTTCTTTTCCAGACGCTTGAGCAGCACCGGATCGAGATTGGAATAGTTGGGCAGCTGCGCCTTGTCGAGCTTCTGGAACGCCCCGGCCTTGATCTGCTTGCCCAGGAAGTGGTTGGACGGCACGACCACGTCATAACCGGTACGACCGGCGAGCAACTTGCCTTCCAGGGTTTCGTTGGAATCGAACACGTCGTACAGCGGCTTGATGCCGGTGGCCTTTTCGAAGTCCGCCAATGTGCTCTGACCGATATAGTCAGACCAGTTATAAATATGCACGGTCGGCGCGGCATAAGCGCTGACGGCCAGCGTCAGCCCGGCGCCCACCAGCATGGCTTTGCGAAATAAAGAAATAGGCAAGTGGAGGTCCTCTCAACAATTGGGCCTGAGTTGCCCGCACTACATGACAGCCAAGAGCTGCCCAGCAACAAAACCGGCGCGCAACTTACCTTCGATAAACCGATCCAGCAAAACTTTCTGTCATTTAATTGCACCGCTGACCGCCCTCGCGGGGACGACGGCCAGCGGTTGCTGCCTCAAACCGGTTTATTTGCCGGATTTGATCTTGGTCCAGCTGCGGGTCAGCTCACGCTGGGTGGCGGCCGGCAGATCGGCGATCGCATACAGCTTGGCCTGCACGTCTGCGGGTGGGTAGATGCCCGGATCGCTGGTGATGTCTTTTTCTACCAGTGCCGTTGCGGCGGCGTTGCCGTTCGGGAAACGCACGGCGTTGGTGATGCTGGCCATGACTTCAGGCTTCTGCAGGTAGGTCATGAACTTGTAGGCGCCCTCGACGTTTTCCGCATCCTTGGGGATAGCGACCATGTCGTAGAAGGTGCCGGCGCCTTCTTTCGGAATGACGTAGCTGACTTTCACCTTGTCGCCGGCTTCGGCGGCGCGGGACTTGGCCTGCTGCACGTCACCCGAGTAACCGACCGCTACGCAGATGTTGCCGTTGGCCAGGTCCGAGATGTACTTGGAGGAGTGGAAGTAGGTGATCGAAGGACGGATCTTGAGGAACAGCTCTTCGGCTTTCTTGATGTCGTCTTTCTTCTGGCTGTCGGTCGGCAGGCCCAGGTAATGCAGGGCGACCGGGAGCATTTCGGTTGGCGAGTCGAGGAAGCTCACGCCGCAGCCCTTGAGCTTGGCGATGTTCTCGGGCTTGAGCAGGGTGTCCCAGGAATCGATCTTGTCGACGCCCAGCGCAGCCTTGACCTTCTCCGGGTTGTAACCGATGCCGATGGAACCCCACATGTATGGGAAAGCGTGCTTGTTGCCCGGGTCACTGACCGAAACCGCCTTGAGCAGATCCTGGTTCAGGTTTTTCCAGTTGGGCAACTTGGAGACGTCCAGCTCCTGATAAACACCGGCCTTGATCTGCTTGGCCAGGAAGTTGTTCGACGGCACGACCACGTCGTAACCGGACTTGCCTGCCAGCAGTTTGGCTTCCAGGGTCTCGTTGCTATCGAAAACGTCGTAGACCACCTTGATCCCGGACTCTTTCTCGAAGTTCGCGATGGTGTCAGGTGCGATGTAGTCGGACCAGTTGTAAACGTGCAGCACTTTGTCGTCTGCCTGGGCCACTGCCGCCATCGCGCCCATCAGGGACATGGCGAGGAGGGTCTTGCCAGCTTTCTTCATACCTATTGCCTTCATGCGTCATGCTCCAATTATTCTTTTTAACCTTGTGTTCAGCGACCGGTTGCCAGGCAACTAAAAACAGGCGGTAGTCTGGCAAGTTCCAAGGCGGGCTTTCAACAGAAGACCCCATCCTTTATGGCCGCCCCGAGCGAAGTACCGTGGGTACTCCGCTCAGAGCCTAGCACTTAGCCCTGTAACGCACTCAAGGTCAGGTCCAGGCACTTGCGGGCCTTGCTCACCAGCTCATCGATCTCCTCCCTGGTGATCACCAGGGGCGGAGCAATGATCATGGTGTCGCCCACGGCGCGCATGATCAGGCCGTTGTCGAAGCAGAACTGCCGGCAGATCATTCCGACGCCTTTTCCGACATACCGCGCACGGGTGGCCTTGTCCTGAACCAGCTCGATGGCGCCCAACAGGCCGACTCCGCGAACCTCACCCACCAGCGGGTGATCGTTCAGTTCCCGCAGGCGTTTCTGCAAATACGGTGCCGTTTCTGCCTTGACGCGCTCGATAATTTTTTCGTCGCGCATGATGCGGATGTTTTCCAGGGCCACGGCGGCGGCCACCGGGTGCCCGGAATAGGTGAAACCGTGATTGAAATCGCCACCCTCGTTGAGCACCGCCACCACTTCGTCGCGCACGATCAGGCCACCCATGGGGATGTAGCCGGAGGTCAGGCCCTTGGCGATGGTCATCATGTCCGGCTTGAGGTCGTAGAAATCGCTACCGAACCACTCACCGGTACGCCCGAACCCACAGATCACCTCGTCGGCGACGAACAGGATGTCGTACTTGGCGAGGATTTCCTTGATCCGCGGCCAGTAGCTTTCTGGCGGCACGATCACGCCGCCCGCGCCCTGGATCGGCTCGGCAATGAAGGCGCCGACGTTATCGACGCCGACTTCGAGAATTTTTTCTTCCAGCTGGTTGGCCGCCCAGATCCCGAACTCGCCCGGGGTCATGTCGCCGCCTTCACCGAACCAGTAAGGCTGCGGGATATGCACGATGCCCGGGATCGGCAAGTCGCCCTGTTCGTGCATATAGGTCATGCCGCCCAGGCTCGCGCCGGCCACGGTGGAGCCGTGATAGCCGTTGACGCGGCTGATGATGGTTTTCTTCTTCGGCTGGCCCTTGATCGCCCAGTAGTGGCGAACCATGCGCAGCATGGTGTCGTTGCCTTCGGAACCGGAGCCGGTGAAAAACACATGGTTCATGCCCTTGGGGGCCACATCGGAGATGGCCTTGGCCAGTTCCAGCGCCGGCGGGTGGGCGGTCTGGAAGAACAGGTTGTAGTACGGCAGCTCGCGCATCTGCTTGCTGGCGGCGTCGGCCAGTTCTTCGCGGCCGTAGCCGATGGCCACGCACCACAGCCCGGCCATGCCGTCGAGGATCTTGTTGCCCTCGCTGTCCCAGAGATAAACGCCCTCGGCGTTGGTGATGATCCGCGGGCCCTTCTCCTTCAATTGCTTGAAGTCGCTGAACGGGGCCAGGTGGTGCTCGCTGCTGAGGGTTTGCCACTCACGGGTTTGCGGGTTGTTGCTGATCATTGGAACTCTCCTGATTTTCCGGTGAGGGCGCCGCCAGTGACAGCGGCGCCCCGCGCATCAGACGGCGAAGAGCAGGAATTCCCGCTCCCACGAACTGATGACGCGCTTGAAGTTTTCATGCTCGGCCCGCTTGACCGCGACGTAGCCAGTGATGAATTTCTTGCCCAGGTACTTCTCGATGGTCTTGCTGTTTTCCATGCGCTCCAGGGCGTCCTCGATGGTCAACGGCAGGCGCAGGTTGCGGCGCTCGTAACCGCGGCCGACCACCGGCGCGCTCGGGTTGTGGCCTTCGACCATGCCGATGAACCCGCACAGCAGGCTGGCGGCGATGGCCAGGTAAGGGTTGGCGTCGGCGCCCGGCAGGCGGTTTTCCACCCGGCGGTTCTGCGGCCCGGCATCCGGCACGCGCAGGCCCACAGTGCGGTTCTCTTCGCCCCACTCCACGTTCACCGGTGCCGAGGTGTCCGGCAGGAAGCGGCGGAACGAGTTGACGTTGGGCGCGAACAGCGGCAACAGCTCGGGGATGAACTTCTGCAGGCCGCCGATGTGGTTGAGGAACAGCTGGCTCATGGTCCCGTCTTCATTGGAGAAGACGTTCTTGCCGGTCTCGATGTCGATGATGCTCTGGTGCAGGTGCATGGCGCTGCCCGGCTCGCCGGTCATCGGCTTGGCCATGAAGGTGGCGGCCACCTCGTGCTTGAGCGCGGCTTCGCGCATGGTGCGCTTGAACACCAGGATCTGGTCGGCCAGGGACAGGGCGTCGCCATGACGGAAGTTGATCTCCATCTGCGCCGTGCCGTCTTCGTGGATCAGCGTGTCGAGGTCCAGCTCCTGCAGTTCGCACCAGTCGTAGACGTCCTCGAACAGCGGGTCGAATTCGTTGGCCGCTTCGATGGAGAACGACTGGCGACCGGTTTCCGGGCGCCCGGAACGACCGACCGGTGGCTGCAACGGGTAGTCCGGGTCGTCGCTGCGCTTGGTCAGGTAGAACTCCATCTCCGGCGCCACGATCGGCTGCCAGCCGTGGTCGGCGTAAAGTTTCAGGACCTTCTTGAGCACGTTGCGCGGCGACAGCTCGATCGGGTTGCCCTGCTTGTCGTAGGTGTCGTGGATCACCTGGGCGGTCGGCTCGATGGCCCAGGGCACGAGGAATACCGCGTTCTGGTCCGGGCGGCAGACCATGTCGATGTCGGCCGGGTCCAGCAGTTCGTAATAGATGTCGTCTTCGACATAGTCGCCGGTCACCGTCTGCAACAGCACACTCTCGGGCAGGCGCATGCCTTTTTCGGCGATGAACTTGTTGGTCGGCGAGATCTTGCCCCGGGTAATCCCGGTCAGGTCGCCAATCATGCATTCGACTTCTGTGATCTTGTGGTCTTTCAACCAATCGGTGAGCTGGTCGAGGTTGTTACTCATAAATGCCTCTAGGCGTGAGTTTCCTGGCTCTTATAAGCCAGGTTTTTGTGACGCATTGGCGTCGCGTTGCATTACCCGCTGGCGACAGGCATCGCCAAATGCCTGGAAGATGGCGAGGTAGTGAGGGTTAGAGCTTACCTGCCATTCGGGGTGCCATTGCACCCCCAAAGCAAAAGCCTTGCCTCCCTCGATCGGCGCCCCCTCGACAGAGAAGGCTTCAATCAACCCGTCGGGTGCCAGGGCCTCTATCTTCAGGCCCGGCGCCAGACGTTCAACGCCTTGGCCATGAATCGAATTGACTTCAATCTGCGCCGGCAGGCCGAGGCCGGCCAGCACCCCGCCCGGCTGTACATGCAGCGCATGGGCCGGAGCGTATTGCACTTCCACCGGCTGGCTATCGTCCTCGCGGTGGTCCATGAACGGGCCGGCTTCGTGGACCCGCTGATGCAGGCTGCCGCCGAAGGCCACATTCATTTCCTGAAAACCGCGGCAGATCCCCAGTACCGGAACCCCGGCCGCCACCGCGGCGCGGATCAGCGGCAGGGTGCTGGCATCACGGGCAGGGTCGTGCGCGGTTCCCGGCGCGCTGGCGGGACCGCTATAGTGAAAAGGTTCGATATTGGAGGGTGAACCGGTAAAGAGGATGCCATCCAGACCGTCCAGAATATCGGACGGGCTCAGAATATCGGCCAGGGACGGGAGGATCATGGGCACGCCCTTGGCTGCTACTGCCACTGCGCGGACGTATTTGTCGCCACTGATGTGATAAGCATGCAGACCGATCTGCCTGGAGCAGGCGGTGACGCCGATTAACGGCAGGCGAGACATGAAACACCCCGGTATTATTGCTGTTATGGGTTTAAATCGAGCTTAGCCTTGTTCATTTTTTTACACAACACCCCCGTAAAAAATACAACACGGCCCGCTCAAGGCCGTGGCGGCCAAGCCCTCCGAAGCCATAAAAGCGCCCCAAAAATGCCCCGCAGGCGCTTTTTTAGGGCAAAAAAGGCCTCGCTTGACTTCGGCATGCCGTTCGGGTTGACTGAAACCTGAAAAGATCAATGATTGATATTTTTAACAACAAAGGTGTTGCATCATGTCGGTACCCCCGCGTGCCGTTCAGCTTAACGAAGCGAACGCGTTCCTTAAGGAACATCCTGAGGTTCTGTACGTTGACCTTCTGATTGCGGATATGAATGGTGTGGTGCGCGGCAAGCGCATCGAACGCACCAGCCTCCACAAGGTTTACGAGAAAGGCATCAACCTGCCGGCCTCTTTATTTGCTCTGGATATCAATGGCTCGACGGTGGAAAGCACCGGCCTGGGCCTGGACATCGGCGACGCCGATCGAATCTGCTATCCAATCCCCGATACCCTGTGCAATGAACCCTGGCAGAAGCGCCCCACCGCGCAACTGCTGATGACCATGCACGAACTCGAAGGCGACCCTTTCTTCGCCGACCCACGCGAAGTGCTGCGCCAGGTCGTTGCCAAGTTTGACGAGCTGGGCCTGACCATCTGCGCGGCTTTCGAGCTGGAGTTCTACCTGATCGACCAGGAGAACGTGAATGGCCGGCCACAGCCACCACGCTCGCCAATCTCCGGCAAACGCCCGCATTCGACCCAGGTCTACCTGATCGACGACCTCGACGAGTACGTCGACTGCCTGCAGGACATTCTCGAAGGCGCGAAAGAACAAGGCATCCCGGCCGACGCCATCGTCAAGGAAAGTGCTCCGGCGCAGTTCGAAGTGAACCTGCACCACGTCGCCGACCCGATCAAGGCTTGCGACTATGCGGTACTGCTCAAGCGTCTGATCAAGAACATCGCCTACGACCATGAGATGGACACCACCTTCATGGCCAAGCCTTACCCAGGCCAGGCGGGTAATGGTCTGCACGTCCACATTTCGGTCCTGGACAAAGACGGCAAGAATATTTTTGCCAGCGAGGATCCCGAGCAGAACGCCGCACTGCGTCACGCGATCGGCGGTGTGCTCGAGACCCTACCGGCGCAGATGGCTTTCCTCTGCCCGAACGTCAACTCCTACCGTCGTTTCGGCGCGCAGTTCTATGTGCCGAACTCGCCGAGCTGGGGCCTGGACAACCGTACCGTGGCCATCCGCGTACCGACCGGTTCTTCCGATGCCGTGCGCATCGAACACCGTGTCGCCGGTGCCGATGCCAACCCGTACCTGCTGATGGCTTCGGTGCTGGCGGGCGTGCACCACGGTCTGGTCAACAAGGTCGAGCCGGGCGCGCCAACCGAAGGCAACTCCTACGAGCAGAACGAGCAGAGCCTGCCGAACAACCTGCGCGATGCATTGCGCGAGCTGGACGACAGCGAAGTCATGGCCAAGTACATCGATCCGAAATACATCGATATCTTCGTGGCCTGTAAAGAAAGCGAGCTGGAGGAGTTCGAGCACTCGATCTCCGACCTCGAGTACAACTGGTACCTGCACACCGTGTAAGCGGCTGCAGCAAAAAAACGCCACCGGCCGCAAAGGCCCGTGGCGTTTTTTTATGGCCGCTGTAGCCGCTGCCGCAGGCTGCGACCGGCTCCGCAGGAGACGCGCTCTTGAGGGCCTCGGAAGGCCCTTCGGGCCTTGTCGCAGCCTGCGGCAGCGGCTACAACGATCGCGCCTGACCGTGCCTCATGACCTCGCGTACAATGCCCGCTGCCCCGCAGGAGACTCCCATGACACGCGTAGCCACCCCCCGCAAACCCCGCGCACGCAGCCAGGCCCGGATCGACTCGATACTCGATGCCGCCCGCACCCTGCTTGCCGCCGAGGGCGTGGCCAGCCTGTCGATCTACAGCGTGGCCGAGCGCGCGGAGATCCCGCCCTCCTCGGTCTACCACTTCTTCGCCAGCGTTCCCGCCCTGCTCGAAGCCCTGACCGCCGACGTCCACGCCGCCTTCCGCGCCTGCCTGCAAGAGCCCATCGACCACGCCGCCCTGGGCAGTTGGCATGACCTGTCGCGCCTGGTCGAACAGCGCATGCTCGCCATCTACAGCGCCGACGCCGCGGCCCGCCAGTTGATCCTGGCCCAGCATGGCCTCACCGAGGTCACCCAGGCCGACCGCCAGCACGACATCGAACTGGGCGACCTGATGCACAAGCTGTTCGACCAGCACTTCCAGCTGCCTGCGCTGCCCACGGACGTCGATGTGTTCGCCCTGGCCATGGAACTGGGCGACCGCGTCTACGCGCGCTCGGTCCAGCAACATGGGCAGATCACTGAGCGCATGGCCGAGGAAGGCATGCGGGTGTTCGATGCCTACCTGGGGCTGTACCTGCCGCCTTACCTGCCCAAGCGCACGGCCCTGTAGCCGCTGCCGAGCTAGCGAGGCTGCGCCCGGCCGCAACGCGGCCGTGAAACCTGGCCATGCATTCCTTCAGATAAACCGGCTGGCGAAGGCTGCGTCGGAATGCCGCCCACCTCGATCGCAGGCTCGGCAGCGGCTACAGCCGTCATCGCCCACAAAAAAGCCCCGAAGGGCTCACGCCATCCGGGGCCGGTTGTCGCGCACCGATTACAACTTGGCGATCGACACCTCGGTGGACTTCACGAACGCGATTACTTCGCTGCCGATCGCCAACTCCAGCTCCCGGACCGAACGGGTGGTGATCACCGACGTGACGATGCCGGAGGCGGTCTGCACGTCGATTTCCGAGAGCACGTCGCCTTCGACGATTTCCTTGATGGTGCCTTTGAACTGGTTGCGAACGTTGATGGCCTTGATAGTCATGATGTTGATTCCTGTCGTGGTAGAGGGTGTGAGGTTGTTACTGAGCCCAACGCAACTGCGTGGGCAAGGGTGAAACGGGTTCCGGCTCGGGCGGCGACCCGGGCAGCGACAACACGCGGTTGAGTACTTCGGCTTCCAGCGCCGCCAATCGATGGGAGCCACGCACCCGTGGGCGCGGCAGCTCCACCAGCAGATCGAGACCGACCTCGCCTTCTTCGATCAGGATCACCCGGTCGGCCACCGCCACCGCTTCGCTGACGTCGTGGGTCACCAGCAGGACGGTGAAGCCATGCTGCTGCCACAGGCGCTCGATCAGTTGCTGCATCTCGATCCGGGTCAGGGCATCCAGCGCGCCCAGGGGCTCGTCCAACAGCAACAGGCGTGGCTGGTGGATCAGCGCCCGGGCCAGGGCCACCCGCTGCTTCTGGCCACCGGACAAGGCGGCCGGCCACTCATTGGCGCGATCGGCCAGGCCTACCGCCTCCAGGGCTTCCAGGGCCTGGGGGCGCCAGTCGCCCTTGAGGCCCAGGCCGACGTTGTCGATGACTTTCTTCCAGGGCAGCAGGCGCGCCTCCTGGAACATCAGGCGGGTGTCCTCGATGGCCTGGCTCAGCGGCGCGGCACCGGCCAGCAATTCGCCGCCGGTGGGTTTGTCGAGGCCGGCCAGCAAGCGCAGCAAGGTGCTCTTGCCGCAGCCGCTACGGCCGACCACCGCGACGAATTGCCCGGCCGGAATGTGCAGGTCGATCTCGCGCAGCACCTGGCGCGAACCGAAGGTCTTTTGCAGTTTGCGCACCACCAGCGGAATACCGCGCAGCAGGCGTGGAGGTTGTTGAGCCGTCATTGCGCACCTCCCTTGGCCACTTGATAGGCCGGATGCCAACGCAGCCAGGCACGTTCCAGGCCGCGCGCGGCGAGGTCCGCCAATTTGCCGAGCACGGCATACAGGACGATGGCCAGTACCACCACGTCGGTCTGCAGGAACTCCCGGGCGTTCATCGCCAGGTAGCCAATGCCGGAGCTGGCGGAGATGGTTTCCGCGACGATCAGCGTCAGCCACATAAAGCCCAGGGCGAAACGCACGCCCACCAGGATCGAAGGCAAGGCGCCCGGCAGAATCACCTGGCGGAACAGGGCGAAGCCGGACAGGCCATAGCTGCGCGCCATTTCCACCAGCGCCGGGTCGACGTTGCGGATGCCGTGATAAGTGTTCAGGTAGATCGGGAACAGGGTGCCCAGGGCCACCAGGAAAATCTTCGCCGACTCATCGATGCCGAACCACAGGATCACCAGGGGAATCAGCGCCAGGTGCGGCACGTTGCGGATCATCTGCACCGAGCTGTCCAGCAGGCGTTCGCCCCACTTCGACAGGCCGGTGATAAAGCCCAGGGCCAGGCCGATGCCGCCGCCGATCAGGAAACCGATCGCCGCGCGCCAGCCGCTGATAGCCAGGTGGGTCCAGATTTCGCCGCTGCGCACCAGGCCGACCCCGGCTTCGATTACCGCGCTGGGTGCCGGCAGGATCCGCGTCGACAGCCAGCCGGCCGAGACCGACAACTGCCACACCGCCAGTAACAGCAGCGGCAGGGCCCAGGGCGCCAGGCGATGGAACAAGGTTTGTCTGTTCATGGCCACGCCTCAGCTCTGGGACGCAGCTTTGGGGATGATGTCGTTGGCGACCATTTCGCCGAACGGGCTGACGTAGCCGGCGCCCCTGGGCAGCTCGGAACGTTCGATATCCAAGTGCGGGAACAGCAGTTCGGCCACCCGGTACGACTCTTCCAGGTGGGGGTAACCGGAGAAGATAAAGGTGTCGATACCGAGGTCCGCGTATTCCTGCATCCGCGCCGCCACGGTCGGGCCATCGCCGACCAGCGCGGTGCCCGCGCCGCCCCGCACCAGGCCGACGCCGGCCCACAGGTTGGGGCTGACTTCCAGCTTGTCACGGCGCCCGCCGTGCAGGGCCGCCATGCGTTGCTGGCCGACCGAATCGAAACGCGCCAGGGACGCCTGGGCGCGGGCGATGGTGTCGTCGTCCAGATGGGAGATCAGGCGCTCGGCCGCCTGCCAGGCCTCGGCGTTGGTTTCACGCACGATCACATGCAGGCGAATGCCGAAGCGCACGCTGCGCCCCTGCTTGGTGGCCTTGGCCCGGACCTGCTCGATCTTCTCGGCCACCGCGGCCGGTGGTTCGCCCCAGGTCAGGACCATGTCCACCTGCTCGGCGGCCAGGTCCTGCGCGGCTTCCGAAGAGCCGCCGAAGTACAGCGGCGGACGCGGTTGCTGGATCGGCGGATAAAGCAGCTTGGCGCCCTTCACGCTGATGTGCTGGCCGTCGTAGTCGACGGTTTCGCCTTCCAGCACCCGGCGCCAGATGCGGGTGAATTCCACCGAAGCCTGGTAGCGCTCTTCATGGCTGAGGAACAGGCCGTCGCCGGCCAGTTCGTCCGGGTCGCCGCCGGTCACCAGATTGAACAGCGCCCGGCCGCCGGACAGGCGATCCAGGGTTGCCGCCTGGCGTGCTGCCACCGTCGGAGAAATGATCCCCGGACGCAGGGCGACCAGGAACTTCAGGCGCTGGGTCACCGGGATCAGCGAGGCCGCCACCAGCCAGGAGTCCTCGCAGGAACGTCCGGTGGGGATCAGCACGCCGCCGAAACCGAGGCGGTCGGCCGCCTGGGCGATCTGCTGCAGATAGCCGTGGTCGACGGCGCGAGCGCCTTCGGCGGTGCCAAGGTAATGGCCGTCGCCGTGGGTAGGCAGGAACCAGAAAATATTGAGGCTCATGGAGTTGTCTCCTAAGGGGATCGAGTTACGGCGCTTTGGCAACGGCGGCTGGAGGCGTCCAGATCACGTCTTTGATGCTCAGGGGTTTGGGAATCAGCTTGAGCTGGTGGAAGCTGTCGGCGATTTTCTGCTGGGCCGCCACCACGTCCGGGGTCAGAAAGTGCGCGCCATAACCCTGGCGTTTCACCGAGGTCAGGGTGATGTCCGCCGGCAGGCCGAGCAGTGGCGCCACCTGCTGGGTCACCTCGTCCGGGTTGGCCTTGGACCACTCGCCCACCGCGCGCACTTCTTCCACCAGGGTCTTGATCACCTCGGGGTGCTGCTGCGCGTAGGGTTTGGTCGCCAGGTAGAACTGGTGGTTGTCGACGATGCCGCTGCCGTCACGCAGGGTGCGGGCTTGCAGCTGCTTCTCGGCCGCCGCCTGATAGGGGTCCCAGATCACCCAGGCATCGACGCTGCCACGCTCGAAGGCGGCGCGGGCATCGGCGGGCGGCAGGAACACGGTCTGGATGTCGCTGTACTTGAGGCCGGCGTCTTCGAGGGCGCGGACCAGCAGGTAGTGCACGTTGGAGCCCTTGTTGAGGACCACCTTCTTGCCCTTGAGCTCCGCCACCGACTTGATCGGCGAATCCTTGGGCACGAGGATCGCTTCGCTGGTCGGCGCCGGTGGCTCGTAGGCCACATACAACAGGTCGGCACCGGCGGCCTGGGCGAATACGGGCGGGGTCTCGCCGGTGACGCCGAAGTCGATGGAGCCGACGTTCAGCCCTTCCAGCAGCTGCGGGCCGCCGGGGAATTCGGTCCATTGCACCTGCACGCCCTGCTCCGCCAGGCGCTTCTCCAGCGAGCCCTTGGCCTTGAGCAGCACCAGGGTGCCGTATTTCTGATAGCCGATACGCAGGGTTTCGGCCGCTTGGGCTTGAACGATGGCGCCGAAGGACACAGCCGCAGCAAACAGAGCGACCAGACCACGACGCAAAATCACAGGGCGCATGGCGCTCTCCTTTTTGCTGTTGGGTTTTGGCTGCACCTGCTAGGCCGTTGGCGGCTAAGTAAGGCCAGTACTTCAGATTCGGGTAGGACTCAAATACTCCAGCGAGCACTCAACAAACGGTCATTCAACAGATTCGGGTCCAGCGGCTTGGGACGCCGCGCCATGGCGCTGTGGAACTGTTCCAGGGCTTCGCGCAGACGCTGCTCCAGCGCCGGCGCCAGCTGCGCCTGGGCGCTACCCTCGCCGTAGGCGATCTGGCTGTCTTCGGCGAAGATGCCCTGGAGCATCTCCTGGGCCTTGAGGGCCGACAGCACCGGCTTGAGCGCGTAGTCCACCGCCAGCATGTGGGCGATGCTGCCGCCCGTGGCCATCGGCAGCACCACCTTGTGGTTCAGGGCGCGTTCCGGCAGCAGGTCGAGCACGGTTTTCAGCGCGCCGGAAAACGATGCCTTGTAGACCGGGGTGGCGATCAGCAGGCCGTCGGCCTGTTCGATCTGTTGCAACAGGTCGATCACCATCGGGCTGTCGAAGCGCGCGTGGAGCAGGTCCTCGGCCGGGAAATCCCGCACCTGATAGTCGACCACTTCCACACCTTGTTGCTGCAACCAGCGTTTGGCGTGTTCCAGCAGCACCCCGGAGCGGGAGCGTTGGCTGGGACTGCCACCGAGTGAGACGACCAGCATGCAGAGGTTTCCTTTAGCGGTAATGGGCGATTCGCGGTTTGCGATCTCGCTGAGCTGAGCAGACCTTAACAGCCTATTTATATATCCATAAATCTTATTTTTTCATTTGTTTATTCTTTAAATGAATATAAGAAAAGCCGTTTTCCAGGCAAAAAAATAGGCCGTCGAAACGGCCTTAAAACCCCTGCTTTGTGGATACATCAATCTTTGTAGGAGCGAGCTTGCTCGCGAAGCGGCGTACCTGACACGCCGCGTTGACCCCATCGCCAGCAAGATGGCTCCTACAGCAACACGCCGCCGCGTAATCGAAAACGGCTTAGCGATTCGGTTGCGGAGTCAGGCGCAGGTAGGGTTTGACCGCGCGATAGCCTTTGGGAAAGCGTTTCTTGATTTCCTCTTCGTCCTTGAGCGACGGCACGATCACCACTTCATCACCGTCCTGCCAGTTGGCCGGGGTGGCCACCTTGTAGTTATCGGTGAGCTGCAGCGAGTCGATCACCCGCAGGATCTCGTGGAAGTTGCGCCCGGTACTGGCCGGGTAGGTGATGGTCAGGCGCACCTTTTTGTTCGGGTCGATGACGAACAGCGAACGCACGGTCAGGGTGTCGTTGGCATTCGGGTGGATCAGGTCGTACAGGTCCGAGACCTTGCGGTCGGCGTCGGCCAGGATCGGAAAGTTGACGAGGGTGTTCTGGGTTTCGTTGATGTCCTCGATCCACTTGTGGTGCGAGTCCACCGGATCCACCGACAGGGCAATGGCTTTCACGCCGCGCTGGGCGAACTGCTCCTTGAGCTTGGCGGTGAATCCCAGTTCGGTGGTGCATACCGGGGTGAAGTCCGCCGGATGGGAAAACAGCACGCCCCAACTGTCGCCGAGCCACTCGTGGAAGCGAATCTTGCCGGCACTGGAATCCTGTTCGAAGTCGGGGGCGATGTCGCCAAGTCTGAGGCTCATGTTGCTGCTCCTGTGAGTGCGTTATGAGCCCTACTGTGCCTGCGCCTGGGAATATTTAAAAAGAATAAATATCGATTTATTTAGACCGTAAATGAATATTAAAAATCTCTTCACTGGATTCGCACACGCCCAGGGCACACCATCCTCGACAAGGTTCGAGAAGGCCTTGAGTAGCTGTAAAGAGGGGTTTCGGGGAGGACCTGCGGGGGTGGGTCCGACCTGGATGACAACACCTCGCCCGGCATTGCGCCGGGCGAGGTTTTAACGTCGGATTACAACAGCGGGATCGAGTAGCTGACGATCAGGCGGTTTTCGTCCTGTGAGCGCTGGCCCGGAATGTCGTTACGCCACATGGCGTTTTTCCAGGTCAGGCCCAGGTTCTTCAGCGGACCTTCCGGAATCACGTAGGCCACGGTCAGGTCGCGTTCCCACTCGCTGGCGTTGGTCGCCGAAACAGTCCGCTGAGGGGTAACGGAACCCTCTTTGCCGGAAGTGTCGATGTTGTCGCCACGCAGATAGATCACACCAGCGGTCAGGCCAGGCACGCCTACCTTGGCGAAATCGTAGGAGTAGCGAGCTTGCCAGGTACGTTCGCCAGCACGGGCGAACTTGGCGATCTGCATGTCGGTAGTCAGGTAAGCCGACGAACCGTCACCCTGGTTCAGCCAAGGGAAATCGCTGTCACCGTTACTGACCTGGTAGCCACCACCGAAGGTATGGCCGGCAACCGAGTACAGGAACAAGCCGCTGATCAGGTTGTTATCAACCTTGCCCTTGGTGATGCCGGTACCGTAGTCGCCCGTGGTGTAGTAGGCCGAGTCGTGGCCGTTGGCACCGTCGTCACGGCTGTTGAAGTAGCGCAGGTCAGACTTCAATACGCCCGGGCCGATAGCCCAGTTGTGCAGCAGGCCAACGAAGTGCTGCTTGTAGAAGTCTTTCAGGTTGCCGTAGTAGTACTGAGCGGTCAGATCTTTAGTGATCTTGTAGTCACCACCACCGTAGATGAACTTGTTGCTGTCGCGACCAGCAGCGGTGTGCGCGTTGGCACCGGCAATCGACAGTTCTTCGTTGTTGCTGGAGTTACGACCCTTGGCATGCTCGATCTGACCGCCAACCAGTGTCAGGTCCTTGATGTCGTTCGAGGTGATCTGACCGCCCTGGAAGGTTTGCGGCAGCATACGACCATCGTTGGTCACGATAACCGGCAGTTTTGGCTGCAGGGTACCGAGCTTAAGCTCAGTCTGAGAAATCTTGGCTTTGGCAGTCAGGCCCAGGCTGGAGTAGTTATCGACTGCTTTGCCGTTGGACTCGCTCGGGAAGACGGTGCCGCCGTAAGAAGTAGCAGAGGCGCCGTTGGTACCGCCGCCCGAATCCAGCTTGATACCCAGCAGGCCGATGGCGTCGAGACCGAAACCGACGGTGCCTTCGGTGTAACCGGAAGTGAAGTTGAGCTGGAAGCCTTGGCCCCACTCTTCCTGCTTGCTCTGCGCACCGGACGCCTTGGTATCGGCATCACGGTTGTCGGTATTGATATAGAAGTTACGCAGACCCAGAGTGGCCTTGCTGTCTTCGATGAAACCGGCGGCGCCTGCCTGCTGCGCCAGAACCCCAACGGCCACAGCCAGGGCCAAGGTGGACTTGTTCATGTTTCGCTCCTCTCGTTTCTAATTCTTGTGTACTCAGGCCCAGGGTCTGATGCCCCGGGTCCATCGGTGGGCGATTAGCGCCAGACCGTGACTCATAAGTCAATCGTAACCAACTGTGTCTACGACCAAGGTCTAATCGCGATGATTTGCGCCTTGCAGGGTAATGAGTTTTCCATAATCCCAAAAAGAATTATTTCATTCTTTTTCATACCGTTCGGGAATATCGACAGGTATGCCTGCTTGAGCCGTGGCACAAGGTATCGGCGTACCGTCTGATTCCTGAATGGTATTTCCCCGCTGATCTTTAGATCGATCAGTTAAAACATAAGCCAGATACGTCAACCAGTATCAAAAAAGCGACGCAATAATGGCTTCGCGCCGATGGTCGCGTCAATTTGTTACAGTTTTTGTGTCACGCAGATTTATTTTTCTGAAACACAAATCGCGTGCAGCCGGACGCAGCAAAAACCCGCTCCTGTCAAGAGCGGGTTGCCGAAGGGAGTGATGCTCAGAGGGCTTTTTCGAAGATCTTCGAGTTGCGCTGATAGTTGTACAGAGACGCCCGCGCGGAAGGCAGACGCTCGACGCTGCTAGGGGCAAAACCGCGTTCGCGGAACCAGTGGGCGGTACGGGTGGTGAGGACAAACAGGGTTTTCAGGCCCTGGGCCCGGGCCCGGGTTTCGATCCTTTCCAACAGTTCGTCGCCACGACCGCCGTGACGGTATTCCGGGTTCACCGCCAGACAGGCCAGCTCCCCGGCGTCGGAATCGGCGATCTGGTAGAGCGCGGCACAGGCGATGATCATCCCCTCGCGCTCGACCACGCTGAACTGTTCGATCTCACGCTCCAGCACCTCGCGGGAACGCCGCACCAGAATCCCCTGCTCTTCCAGCGGGCTGATCAGATCCAGCAGACCGCCGACGTCCTCGATGGCCGCCTCGCGGACCAGTTCGAACTGCTCCTGGGCCACCAGCGTACCGCCACCGTCACGAGTGAACAGCTCGGTCAGCAGCGCACCGTCTTCGGCGTAGCTGACGATATGGCTGCGCCCCACTCCGCCCCGACAGGCTTCGGCCGCGGCATCCAGCAGTTCCGCCTGATAGTTGCCGCCCAGACGCTGCAAATGCGCCGGCACCTGCTGCGGACGCAGTTCGCGCACCAGGTTGCCGCTTTCATCCAGCAGGCCACGCTCGGCGCCGAACAACAGCAGTTTGTCGGCGGCCAGGTCGATGGCCGCGCGGGTGGCGACGTCTTCGCAGGCAAGGTTGAAGATTTCCCCGGTCGGCGAGTAGCCCAAGGGCGACAGCAGGACGATCGAGCGCTCGTCCAGCAGGCGATTGATGCCCTTGCGATCGACCCGGCGCACTTCGCCGGTGTGGTGATAGTCGACGCCTTCGAGCACGCCGATCGGCCGGGCGGTCACCAGGTTGCCGCTGGCGACCCGCAGCCGCGAACCCTGCATCGGCGAGGACGCCATGTCCATGGACAGCCGCGCTTCGATGGCGATGCGCAACTGGCCGACGGCGTCGATCACGCATTCCAGGGTCGCCGCATCGGTGATGCGCATGCCGTGGTGGTAATGCGGGGTCAGGCCGCGCGCGGCCAGGCGGGCTTCGATCTGTGGACGCGAGCCGTGCACCAGCACCAGGCGCACGCCCATGCTGTGCAGCAGCACCAGGTCATGGACGATGTTGCCGAAGTTCGGATGTTCTACGCCGTCGCCGGGCAGCATGACCACGAAGGTGCAGTCGCGGTGGGCATTGATATAAGGAGAAGCGTGACGAAGCCAATTGACGTAATCGGGCATAACCTGAGCCTGTAAATAAGAAGCAGCCTATAAAAGGACGAAACGGGAAAACGCACAGCGGGCTGGTGGTTATCGTCGGAACAGGCTTGGCGACACGCTCGCTCTCCTTGAGGTACGGGCTTGGCCGTCGGTGATTTAGTAGAAATCAGGCCGGCGTCAGGCAGTAATGGTTAATCAGTTCACGTAGTAGATGCACGGTAGGCTGCAAGCGTGACATTTCGAGGTATTCCCCCGGCTGGTGAGCACAGGCGATGTCGCCCGGGCCCAGTACCACTGTCTCGCAGCCAAGGCGCTGAAGATAAGGCGCTTCGGTGCCGAACGCCACTGCTTCGGCGCGATGGCCGGTCAGACGCTCGGCCACCCGCACCAGTTCGCAGTCTTCGGCCTGCTCGAAGGCCGGCGCCTCGGGGAACAGCGGCGCGTAGTCGATCTGCACCTGATGCCGCTCGGCCACGGGCACCAGCTTCTGTCGGATGGCCGCCCGCAGCGCCTGCGGGTCCATGCCCGGCAACGGCCGCAGGTCGAACTCCAGCGAGCACTGACCGCAGATCCGGTTCGGGTTGTCGCCACCGTGGATACACCCAAGGTTCAGGGTCGGCTGCGGCACGCTGAACTGCGGATTGCGGAATTCGCGCTGCCACGCCAGGCGCAGGCCGCGCAGTTCGCCGATGGCATCGTGCATGGCTTCCAGGGCGCTATGGCCCAGGCTCGGGTCGGAGGAGTGGCCGCTGCGCCCGAGAATATCGATGCGCTCCATCATCACGCCTTTGTGCATGCGGATCGGCCGCAGCCCGGTCGGCTCGCCGATCACCGCGGCGCGCCCCAATGGCCGGCCGGCTTCGGCCAGGGCCCGGGCGCCGGCCATGGAGCTTTCCTCGTCACAGGTGGCGAGGATCAGCAGAGGTTGCTTGAAGGGCTGGTCCAGCAGCGGCCGGACCGCCTCGATGACCAGGGCGAAAAAGCCTTTCATGTCGCAGCTGCCCAGGCCGACCCAGCGTCCGTCGACCTCGGTGAGCTTCAGCGGGTCGGTCTGCCACAGCGCGCCGTCGTAGGGCACGGTATCGCTGTGCCCGGCCAGCACCAGGCCACCGGGGCCGCTGCCGAAACTGGCGAGCAGATTGAACTTGCCGGGGCTGACCTGTTGGATGTCGCAGGCAAAACCCAGGTCGCCAAGCCAGCTCGCCAGCAGGTCTATGACCGCACGATTGGACTGATCCAGCGCCGGCTGGGTACAGCTGACCGAAGGTGTGGCAATCAGCGCAGCGAACTGCTCTTTCATCGACGGCAATGGCATGCGCTGGCTCCAGGGTTCCAAGATGAAGTCCATCATAGAGCCATCCTGCGACAGGAATAAACCGCCACGGCACCTCGACGCGGCGAGTCCTGTACACTGCACGGCCTTGGCAGCCACACATTTCCCCCGGCTGCGCTCCCGATCCTGGATTTTCCGGCCATGCAGAAAGAAACCGAAATCAAACTCCGCGTCAGCCGCGAAACCCTCGCCGCCCTGCGTGAGCACCCGCTCCTGAAAAAACGCAACAAAAGTGGCTGGGAACACCGCGAACTGATGAACCAGTACTTCGACACGCCCGAGCGCGACCTGGCCCGCGCCAAGGTCGCCCTGCGCCTGCGCCGCGACGGCGAAGAAGTGATCCAGACCCTCAAGACCCGCGGCCAGAGCGTCGCCGGCCTGTCGGAACGCAACGAGTACGACTGGCACCTGGCCAAAGCCAAGCTCGACCTGAAGAAACTCGACGGCGAATGCTGGCCCGAGCAACTGGCCGAGCTGGACAAGAAGACCCTCAAACCGATCTTCACCACCGATTTCGTCCGCGAACGCGCGGAAATCGCCTGGGGCCGCGGCAAGGCCAAGGTAGTGATCGAAGCCGCCCTGGACCTGGGCCACGTGATCGCCGGCAAACAGAAGGAAGAGATCTGCGAGCTAGAACTGGAACTGCGCGAAGGCGAACCGGCCGCCCTGCTGGAACTGGCCGCCGAACTGGCCGCCACCCTGCCGCTGATGCCCTGCGACATCAGTAAAGCCGAGCGCGGTTACCGCCTGTTCGACGCCAACAGCTACTCCCTGAGCCTGCCGGCCCCGGAACTGAGCGCGCAAACGCCGCTGGACGACGCCTTCGCCGCACTGACCTGGCACCTGCTGGGCAGCAGCCAGCGCCTGGCCGAGCAATATCGCTTCAACGGACACTGGCGCCTGCTGCAGGACTGGGTCGAGAACCTGGCGGAACTGCGCGCCCTGGTCAGCAGCCTGGGCCAGGCCGCGCCGCGCCAGGCGACCGCCGAGTTGCGCGCGTCGCTGGACGGCCTGCTGGAAGACTGGCGTCCGCTGGTGCAAGCCGGCCTGGACGACGAAGACGTGCGCAAGGCCGCGCCCGAACAGTTCATCGAAGAGCTGCAGGACGTGCGCTGGGGCCTGTTCTCGTTGAACACCTCGCGCTGGTTGCTGGCCCGCAGCTGGACCGCCGAGCGCAACACCCGTGGCAACCGCCAGGGTGCGGCGCAACTGGGCAGCTGGTTGCCGCGCCTGCTGGCCGACGAAGCCAGCGCCCTGCAACTGCCACGCTACCAGCAACAGCCGGAAGACCTGGCCGAGCAACTGCCGCGCATCGAACGCATCCAGTCCTGGTTGCATCACGCGCGCAACGTGCTGGAAATCCCGGAGCTGGATCGCCTGTACGGCGAGTTGAACAAGCTGGCGCAACTGGCCAACGAGCCGATCACCGACGAAACCCTGGATGCCCGCAAGCAACAGGCGATCACGGTGTTCCAGAACCGTGCATGGAAAACCTTGCTGCGCATGTAACGGCCTGATCGCGAGCAAGCTCGCTCCTACAGGTTGGCGGTAACCCCTTGTAGGAGCGAGCTTGCTCGCGATAGCGCCAACGGCATCAACGCAGGACCGGCAGGCTGGTCGTGGACTTGATCTCCGACAGCGCCACGATCGAATTCACTTCCTGGATCCCCGGCACCATCGACAGTTTCTCGAAGAAGAAACGCTCATACGCCTCGATGTCCGCCGTGACGATGCGCAACAGGAAATCCACCGCGCCCATCAGCACATAACACTCCAGCACCTCCGGAAAACCGCGGATTGCCTCGGTGAATTCGGTGAAGTTGGAACGGCCGTGGGCGTTGAGTTTGACCTCGGCGAAGATCTGCGTGTTGAGGCCGATCTTCTTGCGGTCGAGCAAGGTCACCTGGCCACGGATCACCCCCTCCTCCTTGAGCCGCTGGATCCGCCGCCAGCAAGGTGACTGCGACAAGCCCACCTGCTCGGCGATCTGCGCGCTCGACAGCGAAGCGTCCTCTTGCAGCAGCGCCAGAATGCGACGGTCGTAAGCGTCCAGCTCGCTATGCATAGAAAACCCTCAATAATCCTTAAGGACGAATCATCCAATTCGATAATTCGGAAAATACGTTCATCTTAGATAAGAAATACCCGCAACCGAATGTAAAAATTTCTCCATTGATCTGGAGAACCCCATGCCCTCTCTCGAAGCCGTCAGTTCCCGCGCCGATGTGTGGAATGTCGCCAACACCCATTGCCGGGTGCATTACCAACTGGTCACCGACGCCGAAGCCGATGTGCTGTGCCGGGTGCTCAATCATTTCGCCTTGCAGTCCCTGCTGCCGCAGCAGGTCCAGGTGCAACAGCAGGACGGTTCGCTGCTGATGGAAGTGCTGCTCGACGGCCTGAGCTGGCACCGCGCCCAGGTCATCGCGGAAAAACTGCGCAACCTGATCAGCGTGTGTTCGGTACAGCTGCAACTGGCCGAGCGCGAGCCGTTGCAGGCCGCCGGCTGAGGGCGCCAGGCAAAACCCTGCAACGCTTGGGCGACTGGCGGTCGCCATCCCGGGACTATTCTTGGCATTGCGTGGTCAGAGGCGCATCTAACCCGCCTGCTGCCGGATTGTTCACAAGGAGCCCGCATGTCCGTTCCTCTCGTTACCCAGGACCACTGGCTGGATCTCAACGATCTGCTGCGCGACCTGGTCGCCCAGGGTTTCATCAGCCAGGACTCGGCCGAACACGCCCTGACCACCCGTCGTAATGCCGCCAACAGCCAGCTGCATCCGCTGGAGTTTCTCGCCAGCCAGCACCTGGACGACCTCAGCCGGCCCGGCAGGCGCCTGGACCTGGAAAGCCTGACCCTGTGGCTGGCGCAACAGGCCGGCCAGCCGTACCTGCGCATCGACCCGCTGAAAATCGACGTCGCCGCCGTCACCCCGCTGATGTCCTACGCCTTCGCCCAGCGCCACAAGATCCTCGCGGTGTCGATCGATGCCGAGGCGATCACGGTGGCCAGCGCCCAGCCTTATGTCAGTGCCTGGGAAGCCGACCTGACCCACGTGTTGAAACTGCCGATCAAGCGGGTGGTGGCCAACCCGGTGGAAATCCAGCGCCTGACCGTGGAGTTCTTCCGCCTGGCCAAGTCGGTCACCGGCGCCAGCGCCGACCAGAAAAGCCACGCCCCAGGCAACTTCGAACAACTGCTCAACCTCGGCGCCAGCGATCAGGAGCCCGACGCCAACGACGCGCACATCGTCAACATCGTCGACTGGCTGTTCCAGTACGCGTTCCAGCAACGGGCCAGCGATATCCACATCGAACCGCGCCGCGAACAAGGCACCGTGCGCTTTCGCATCGACGGGGTGCTGCACAACGTCTATCAGTTCCCGCCCCAGGTCACCATGGCCGTGGTCAGCCGCCTGAAAAGCCTGGGCCGGATGAACGTCGCGGAAAAACGCAAACCCCAGGACGGCCGGGTCAAGACCAAGACCCCGGAAGGCGGCGAAGTGGAATTGCGCCTGTCGACCCTGCCCACCGCCTTCGGCGAAAAAATGGTCATGCGCATCTTCGACCCCGAGGTGCTGCTCAAGGACTTCGATCAGCTGGGGTTCTCCAGCGACGACCTGCGGCGCTGGCAGGAAATGACCCGCCAGCCCAACGGCATCATCCTGGTCACCGGCCCCACCGGTTCGGGCAAGACCACCACCCTGTACACCACCCTGAAGAAGCTGGCGACGCCGGAGGTCAACCTCTGCACCATCGAGGACCCGATCGAGATGGTCGAGCCGGCGTTCAACCAGATGCAGGTCCAGCACAACATCGAGCTGACCTTCGCCAGCGGCGTGCGCGCGCTGATGCGCCAGGACCCGGACATCATCATGATCGGCGAGATCCGTGACCTGGAAACCGCGGAGATGGCGATCCAGGCGGCGCTCACCGGCCACCTGGTGCTGTCGACCCTGCACACCAACGACGCGCCCGGCGCCATCAGCCGTCTGCTGGAACTGGGCGTCGCGCCTTACCTGATCAAGGCCACGCTGCTGGGAGTCATGGCCCAGCGCCTGGTGCGCACCCTGTGCCCGCACTGCAAGACCCCGCTGACCCTGGACGAAGGCGACTGGCAAAGCCTGACCCGGCCCTGGCAGGCACCGCTGCCCAGCCATGCCCACGGCGCCACCGGCTGCCTGGAATGCCGCGATACCGGCTACCGGGGCCGCGCCGGGGTGTATGAAATCATGCAGTTGAGCGACAGCCTCAAAGCCCTGATCAGCGCCGACGCCGACCTGCTCGCCATACGCCGCCAGGCCTTCTTGGAAGGCATGCGCAGCCTGCGCCTGTCCGGGGCGCAGAAAGTCGCGGCCGGGCTGACCACCCTCGAGGAAATATTGCGGGTCACGCCACAAAGCGAGCAGCGATGAGCTATCCCGCTACCAGTCGAGTACACCCAACCCGGCATTGGGCTTGATCCACAGCACCGCGCCGCTTTCCCGGCGTTGCTGTATCGAGTGCCCGGCGTCGAGCGTTTCCCCCGTGCGCAGGTTCTGCGCGCGGTCCGACTTGCTCGGGCTGAACATCAGGGTTCCCGGCGTGTCCTGGCGAACCCTCATGCCGCGGGGGTAGTGCCAATCGCCCAGGGTCAGGTCTTGCGCCAGTTGCCCGCGCCAACGTCCGGGTTGCCGCTGCTCGTCGAGGTCCAGGCTCAGGTCCGACAGCGCTATCCCCTGGATAACCACCGCCGGTGAAGCCAGACCGATGGTGTCGATGCTGAACCTGCCGTCGTACTGCCTGACCTCGCTGGAGTCCGGCCACTTCACCCCTGCCACATCGGCCCCGGTCACCAGAGCGCAGGCAGAGAAACGCCAGCGGCTGGGTTGCAAGCGGTCCTCGTCGGCAATGTCCAGCGTTACCCAGGTGCCGCCGGCGCAGGGCCAGCCCGCAACGACCTGGTCACGGCTCAGCAGCATCTTTGAGAAAGGGCCGCTGCCGTACATCTGCAACTCTGTAACCTCCACACCGTTGATCGCGTGTGGTGAAGCGAATTTGGCGTAAAAGAGGCTGCGCAGTCCATGAGGTTGCGGCCGGCCTTGCGCATCCAGAGGTTCAAGCGTTCTCAGATTCAGCTTGGCACCTGCGGGCAATGGCAGGCCATCAAGCTGTACGTCCTGCTCAAGTTGCGGGTGGTGCGCCTTATTCAGTTGATTGTCCCGGTGGATTTTCCACAGTACGCAAACCACGATGACGGCACATACCCCGCCAAGTGCGCCGAACCGCAGGGGCTGGCGGCGCATCTGGCGTCGGTAGGTCGGAATGAGCAAGGCAGCCAACAACAAAGGAAGTCCGATAAAGGACAGAAACACCAGATTCATCAGGGTTACATACATCATCGCGCCAAAGGTCAAGGCAAGCATCCGTGCAGTCGAGAAAGTCGCCCATGGTGTCAAACGCCACTGCTGCATTCCAGTGCGCCGACTCGACGCCGAAGCACCGCTCAGCCCCTGTCCACACAGGCGAAAGCTTGTTGGGGCAGCAGGGAACTCAATCGAGCCAATGCCTATCAAAGGGCTCAGTTTTCCCCCCTAGTTTTGGAGTCACCCACCATGCGTCTCAAAACAGCTGTCGCCACCCTGGCCCTGCTTTCCCTGCCTGTAGGTTCGGCAATGGCCGACAGCTTCTGGCGTAACGTCCTTTCCACCGGCGCCACCACCGCTTCCACCTATCTGACTTCCAAGGATCACAAGCTGATCGCCGCCGCCCAGGACGACGCCAGCAGCTTCGTCGCCAGCGAAGGCAACATCCGCGGTCCGTACCTGGAATCCGCGATGCAGAAAGTCCGTGCCGACAACCCGGGCCTGCAGGCCACCGATATGGAGCTGGCCAACGCGATCCTGGCGAAAAACGCCGTCGCCCAGCAGTGACCGCCAGCCTGTAGCCAGGCTGACGCAACGAAAAATGCCGCTCACGAGAGCGGCATTTTTTTGCCCGCCGTTCGAGCTCAGCGGTAGGCATCCACCGGCACGCAGGCACAGAACAGGTTGCGGTCGCCGTAGACATTGTCGACCCGGTTCACCGACGGCCAGTACTTGTGCGCCCTGGCGTGGGGGCTGGGGATTACCGCCTGTTCGATGCTGTAGGGCCGCTCCCAGACCCCGGCGATATCCGCCAGGGTATGGGGCGAGCGCTTGAGCGGGTTGTCTTCGGCCGGCCAGTTGCCTTCCTGAACCTGGGCGATTTCGGCGCGAATGCTCAGCATGGCCTCGATAAAACGGTCCAGCTCGGCCTTGGACTCGCTTTCGGTGGGTTCCACCATCAGCGTGCCCGGCACCGGGAACGACATGGTCGGCGCGTGGAAACCGTAGTCCATCAGGCGCTTGGCCACGTCCTCTTCGCTGATGCCGGTCTGCGCCTTGAGCGGCCGCAGGTCGAGAATGCATTCGTGGGCGACCCGGCCGTTGCGCCCGCTGTAGAGCACCGCAAAGGCCCCGCTCAGGTGTTCGGCCAGGTAGTTCGCCGAGAGGATCGCCACCTCGCTGGCATCCGCCAGCTGCGGGCCCATCAGGGCGATGTACATCCAACTGATCGGTAGGATGCTGGCGCTGCCCCAGGGCGCCGCGCTGACCGCGCCGTTCTGCGGCAGCGGCCCGTCGATGGCCACCACCGGGTGGTTGGCCACGAACGGCGCCAGATGCGCCCGCACGCCGATCGGCCCCATGCCCGGGCCACCGCCGCCGTGGGGAATGCAGAAGGTCTTGTGCAGGTTCATGTGGGAAACGTCGGCGCCGATATCGGCCGGCCGTGTCAGCCCGACCTGGGCATTGAGGTTGGCGCCGTCCATGTACACCTGGCCGCCGTGGCTGTGGATCACCTCGCAGATCTCACTGATGCCCTCTTCGTACACCCCGTGGGTCGAAGGATAAGTGGCCATCAGGCACGCCAGGTGTTCGCCCGCAATCTGCGCCTTGTCCTTGAGGTCTTGCAGGTCGACGTTGCCGGCGGCGTCGCAATCGACGATCACCACCTGCATGCCGGCCATCTGCGCCGAGGCCGGGTTGGTGCCGTGGGCCGAGGCGGGAATCAGGCAAATATTGCGCTCTCCCTGCTGGCGGCTCTCGTGGTATCTGCGGATCGCCAGCAACCCGGCGTACTCGCCCTGGGCCCCGGAGTTGGGCTGCATGCAGATCGCATCGAAGCCGGTAATGGCGCATAACCAGCGCTCCAGCTCCTCGATCATCAGCGAATAGCCGAGGGCCTGCTCCGGCGGGACAAAGGGATGCAGGTTGGCGAAGCCGGGCCAGGTGATGGGAATCATCTCGCTGCTGGCATTGAGCTTCATGGTGCAGGAGCCCAGCGGGATCATCGACTGGTTCAACGCCAGGTCCTTGTTCTCCAGCTGCTTGAGATAGCGCAGCATCTCGGTTTCGCTGTGATGGCTGTTGAACACCGGATGGCTCAGGTAAGACGTGCTGCGCAGCAGGTCCTGGGGGATGCCCGGGACCAGGGTTTCAGCATCCAGTTGCGCGACGTCCAGCCCGTGGTCGGCGCCGAGGAACACATCGAACAGCCGGGCGACGGTGCTCTCGTCGCAGGTTTCATCCAGGCTCAGGCCCAGGTGCCCGCGCCCGAGGATTCGCAGATTGATCTGCGCGGCCTTGGCGCTCTCGATGATGGCCGTCTGGCTACCGCCGACCTCCAGCGTCAGGGTGTCGAAGAACTGCCGGTTCAGCCGCTCGATGCCCTTGCGTTCAAGGCCGGCGGCGAGGATGCAGGTCAGGCGATGGACCCGCTGGGCGATGCGCCGCAAGCCTTCCGGGCCGTGATAGACCGCGTAGAAACTGGCGATATTGGCCAGCAGCACCTGGGCGGTGCAGATATTCGAGTTGGCCTTCTCGCGACGGATATGCTGCTCGCGGGTCTGCAGGGCCATGCGCAGCGCCACGTTGCCGCGGGCATCCCTGGACACGCCGATGATCCGTCCCGGAATCGCCCGCTTGTACTCCTCGCGGCTGGCGAAGAACGCCGCGTGGGGCCCGCCGTAGCCCATGGGCACGCCAAAGCGCTGGGACGAACCGAACACCACGTCGGCCCCCAGCTCGCCCGGCGGCGTCAGCAGCAACAGGCTCAACAGATCGGCCGCCACGCAGGCCAGCGCCTGCTGCGCGTGCAGATGATCGATCAGCGGCCGCAGGTCGCGAATCTCGCCGTGGGTGTCCGGGTATTGCAACAAGGCGCCGAACACCTGGTGCCGCTTGAGGTTGTCCAGGCTGTCGACCACCAACTCGAAGCCGAACCCTTCGGCACGGGTCTGCACCACCGAGAGGGTCTGCGGATGGCAGTTCTGGTCGACGAAGAACAGATTGCTTTTCGACTTGGCCACGCGCTTGGCCAGGGCCATGGCTTCGGCGGCGGCCGTGGCTTCGTCCAGCAGCGAGGCGTTGGCCAGTTCCAGGCCGGTGAGGTCGATGGTCAGTTGCTGGAAATTGAGCAGGGCTTCGAGCCGGCCCTGGGCGATTTCCGGTTGGTAGGGCGTGTAGGCGGTGTACCAGCCGGGATTTTCCAGCACGTTGCGCAGGATCACCGTGGGGGTCAGGGTGCCGTGATAACCCATGCCGATCAGGCTGGTCCAGACCTGGTTCTGTTCGGCATAACCGCGCAATTTGGCCAGGGCGGCCTGCTCGTCCAGCGCTGGCGGCAGGTCCAGCGGACGATTGAAACGGATGCCCGGCGGCACGGTCTGTTCGATCAGCTCGACCCGGCTGCCCAGGCCCAGGCTGTCGAGCATCGCTTGCTGCTCGGCGGCGTCGGGCCCGAGGTGACGCCGCAGAAAGGCATTGGGATCGCGTAACTGGCTCAAGGACGGCAACTGGGACATGACGGGCTCTCTCTCAGGCGGCGCTCGGCGTCGATGGAACACGGTCAAAGCAGCATAGCAGCCGATCCCGGACGCCGACGGTGTGGCCCCCCGGGCGAACCGGTAGCATGATGCTCGACTCCGGCGCGGCCCGCCGCCCTGCCTCGACCACTGTTTATCGGGTATCCCATCGTCATGAGCCAGCTGCCTTTCCTGCCGTTCTCCAAACCCACCATCGATGAAGCCACCATCGCCAGCGTCGGCGAAGTGCTGCGTTCGGGCTGGATCACCAGCGGGCCCAAGGTCCAGGCCTTCGAGGCGCAACTCTCGCAGTACTGCGGCGGGCGCCCGGTGCGCACCTTCAATTCCGGCACCTGCACCATGGAGATCGCCCTGCGTATCGCCGGCATCGGCCCTGGAGATGAAGTCATCACCACGCCGATCTCCTGGGTGGCCACGGCCAACGTGATTCTCGAAGTCGGCGCCACCCCGGTGTTCGCCGACATCGACCCGATCACCCGCAACATCGACCTGGCCCAGGTGGAAGCAGCCATCACGCCCCGGACCAAGGCCATCATCCCGGTGTTTCTCGCCGGCCTGCCGGTCGATATGGCACGCCTCTACGCCCTGGCGCGCAAGCACGGCCTGCGGGTCGTGGAAGATGCTGCCCAGGCACTGGGCTCAAGCTGGAATGGCGAGCGCATCGGCGCTGGCGGCGACCTGGTCTCTTTCAGTTTCCAGGCCAACAAGAACGTCACCTGCAGCGAAGGCGGCGCCCTGGTGCTGAACACCGCCGAAGAGGCTCGCCTGGCAGAGAAGTACCGACTGCAGGGCGTGACCCGCCACGGCTTCGACGGCCTGGACGTGGACGTGCTGGGCGGCAAATTCAACATGACCGACGTCGCGGCCGCCATCGGCCTGGGCCAGTTCGCCCACCTCGAAACCCTCACCGCTCATCGCCGCGAACTGGCCCGGCATTACTTCGAATGCCTGGGCAGCGACTTCGAAGCCCGCTACGGCGCCCAGCTGCCCCCGGCGGACTTCAGCAACAGCAACTGGCACCTGTTCCAGCTGGTACTGCCGGAGCGGCATGACGGCAAGCCGGCGCGGGCGACCTTCATGGAGCAGATGCAGCAACGCGGGATCGGCATCGGCTATCACTACCCGCCGATTCACCTGCTGAGCCTGTACCGCGAGCGCGGTTTCAAGGAGGGGATGTTCCCGGTGGCGGAACGGGTGGGACGCCTGATCGTCTCGTTGCCGATGTTCACGGCCATGAGCAAAGGCGATGTCGAACGCTCGGTAGCGACGGTGAAGGCTGTCTTGCAAGATACATAAATAGATACCCAGCCCTTGAACGGCTGGTTTCTGCAATATTCAAGACGCTCAATATCCCGTATTGGGCGTTTTTTATTTCAGCAATAAATACAGTTGCCAATAGTTATATAAATGTCCACTTGTCTGATCCTTGGCGCCAAAAACCAGACTCCCGGCAGCACTCACTTTAACCGCACATATAAGCACATGATAAATCAGCACGAACCCATACATAAAATTTCCGAAATACAGACGAATTTAAAACAATAGCCAATCATTCTATAGGTCCACTTTCCGCCTGCTATGTTTACTTGTGACTGCGCAAGGGAGGCAAAAAATCACTACGCAGTTGCAAGTTACAACCTGCAAAGACCGTTACAAAAATCCATGTTTCAATCTACTCGAAATGGAGTTCAAAGAAATGAGCAGCCAACAAATAGTTGTATACATCGAAGAAGAACAGTTGATTGCGCAAAAGAACAACAACTACAGCCTCTATCTGGCCAAGAAAGTAAACAATGACTTTACGGTCATCTGGCAATCAAAAGGCCCTGTTGCCACAGTCAATAACCCTAGTTACCAATATAGAAACACCTTTGATATCGCTACCCCGTCCTTCATGGTCAACTTCACCAATGACCCGGTCAGCAGTGGCGATGTCACCTTCACCTCCGGCGGCAGAAACCTGCCCATCAGTACTGGCCAGACCACGACGCTCGATGCGAACGGCGTGTTCACTCCGGCCAAGAATGGCGGCGTACCCTCGGATGTTCTCATCAAAAATGAGCTGCAAGGCAATCCGCATGCAATCCTCCTGGATTCCAACGGCAACAACATCTGGGTGAACCGTCAGAGCGGCATGAACATCGGCCCTGCGACGCTGACACCAAAGAGCCAATATCAACTCTGGTTCGGCAACATTCAGGAAACCGGTTCGTTGATCGCCATCAACCTGTCCAACCCCTATGTAGCGACCCTGCAGGATGGCGGCAGCGTCACCATCACCTATAACGACAGTGGTGTCTGGGTGACCGGCGAACCGGCCAGAGTCCTGAGCGCCTCTGAAGTCAGGGCGCTGCACGCCAGGCTCGGGATCGCGGCATAGTCCGCCGGGCGGATCGAGCATCGGTTGCGCGAAGGACTTAGAGCACTGCGCGATGCCATTGGCAGTCTTCCGTTCGCACGTTGCGCTCATGCAAGAAAAACCCTGTATATCGTAGATCTACAGGGTTTTTTATTGATGGCGTCGAACTCATCGTCGAACGGGCCAGGTGGAGTCGAGACTCTGTACCTAAATCATCCACAGGATGAGCGTGAGATTAGCCATGAGTAAGCAAACCATAATTATCTACATTGAAGAAGAGCAACTTGTTGCACAAAAGGTAAATAACTACAGCCTCTACCTGGCCAAGAAAGTAAACAGTTCCTTCACTGTCATCTGGCTTTCAAAACCCCCATTCGCCGCCCCCAACCAACCGACTTATCAATACAAGAACATCTTCAATATCACCAATGATTCCTACATGGCGAATTTCACCAACACACCGCTACAGGAAGGAGACGTCAACTTTACTTCAGGCGGAAAGAACCTACCCATCAACACAGGCCAGATAACCACTCTGGATCAATATGGTGTATTCAGCCCGGCAAAAAATGCTGGAACGCCAGGAGATGTTTCAATAAATAACGAACTTCCGGCCCACCCCAGCAATATATTATTGGACTCCACCGGACTTAGTCTCTGGGTGAACCGCTCAGGTGGCATGAATATAGGCATAGCCACCATGACCCCCCAAAACGAGTTTCAACTCTGGTTCGGTCCGGCCCAAGCGGCGGGTTCGCTGATCCCCAGCAGCCTGTCCAATCCTTACAACATGAGGGTGAACGACGGAGAAACCAAAACCGTCACCTACACCAATCAGGGCACCTGGGTTAGCGGCGAGCCCGCGACGAGTTTGACGGCAGAAGAAGTGGCAGAGCTGCACATCAGGGTGAACAAAGCCGTGCTGCGGGCCAGATTGCTCCGCCGCTAGGCCAACCCCCAGGTGTCGCCTCCTGCAAACGAAAAACGCCGTGTACCCGATAAGGGCAACACGGCGCTCTTGTAGCGGATTCGCGTCTGGCAGGGATTATTCGCCGATAGCGGCCTTATAACCGGCTGCGTCGAGCAGCTTCTCAAGATCAGCAGCGTTGGCCGGCTTGAGCTTGAAGATCCAGGCGCCGTACGGGTCGCTGTTGAGCAGCTCCGGGCTGCCGCTCAGGTCGTCATTGACCGCGATCACTTCGCCGGCCACTGGCGCGTAGATGTCGGAAGCGGCCTTCACCGATTCCACCACACCGGCCTGGTCGCCAGCGCCGAAGACATTGCCGACTTCGGTCAGCTCGACGAACACCACGTCGCCCAGGGCTTCCTGAGCGTGGTCGCTGATGCCCACAGTCACGGTGCCATCGGCTTCCAGACGGGCCCATTCGTGACTTTCGGCAAAACGCAGGTCAGCAGGGATATCGCTCATGTTCTGTGTCCTCAAGAAGAAATGTCAGCGGTAGATCCCGCCGGAAATAAGTTAGATCAGGGTTTTGCCATGACGCACGAAGGTCGGTTTTACCACCCGGACCGGGTACCACTTGCCACGGATTTCCACTTCTGCGCGGTCGGCGGTAGCCATGGGCACCCGCGCCAGGGCGATCGATTTGCTAAGCGTAGGAGAGAAACTACCACTGGTGATCTCTCCTTCGCCAACATCGGCGATGCGAACCACCTGATGGGCACGCAGCACGCCGCGTTCTTCCAGCACCAGGCCGACCAGTTTGTGCTTCACCCCACCCGCGCGCTCGGCCTCCAGCGCGGTGCGCCCGATGAACTTGCGCGACGCCGGCTCCCAGGCGATGCTCCAGGCCATGTTGGCCACCAGCGGTGAAACCTCCTGGTGAATGTCCTGGCCGTACAGGTTCATGCCGGCCTCCAGGCGCAAGGTATCGCGGGCGCCGAGGCCGATCGGCGAGATACCCGCGCCTACCAGATCGTTGAAGAACGCCGGGGCCTGGTCGGCCGGCAGGACGATTTCCAGGCCATCCTCACCGGTGTAACCGGTGCGCGCGATGAACCAGTCGCCATCGGCCTGGCCCTCGAAGGGCTTGAGTTGCTGGATCAGCGTGCCGCGCGACTGGGTCACCAGCTCGGCGATCTTGTGGCGGGCGTGGGGCCCCTGGATCGCCAGCATCGCCAGCTCGGAGCGTTCGTGCAGTTGCACCTGGAAAGCGCCCAGCTGCGCCTGCATCCAGGCCATGTCCTGGTCACGGGTGGCGGCGTTGACCACCAGCCGGTAACCGGCTTCGGTGCGGTAGACGATCATGTCGTCGACGATACCGCCGTGCTCGTTGAGCATGGCGCTGTACAAGGCCCTGCCGGGGCTTTGCAGGCGTTCGACATCGTTGGCCAGCAGGTGCTGGAGCCAGGCCTTGGCCTGGGGGCCGTCGACATCGATCACGGTCATGTGGGATACATCGAAAACCCCGCAATCGCGTCGCACCTGATGGTGCTCCTCGACCTGCGAGCCGTAATGCAGAGGCATATCCCAACCGCCAAAATCGACCATCTTCGCGCCTAGGGCGAGATGAAGGTCATACAGAGGCGTGCGCTGTCCCATGGGTTTCTCCTTCCGGGCGTGGCGAAGGTGCGGGCGGTCGCTGTATGAGCTGGAAGCCTTGAAATAGATGGCTCTCAGATAATTCAAAAGACCCGATCAGAAAGATCGACCGCACCGAATGCCGCGCATTGTAGCCGCAAGGTGTGACACTGGCACCTAACCGATTCGATGAGCGGAGCGTCGGATCAGCCCGATCACCGGCAGCAATCCCACCAGGACCAGGGTCAGGGCCGGCAACGCGGCACGCGCCCACTCGCCCTCGCTGGTCATCTCGAAGATCCGCACCGCCAGCGTGTCCCAGCCGAACGGGCGCATCAGCAAGGTGGCGGGCATTTCCTTGAGCACATCGACGAACACCAGCAGCGCCGCGCTCAGGGTGCCGGGCAGCAACAGCGGCAGATACACTTTGAAAAACAGTCGCGGTCCGCTGACCCCCAGGCTGCGCGCCGCCTCCGGCAACGACGGGCGGATCCGCGCCAGGCTGCTTTCCAGCGGCCCGTAGGCCACCGCGATAAACCGCACCAGATAGGCCAGCAGCAACGCCGCCAGGCTGCCCAGCAGCAACGGCTTGCCCGCCCCACCCAGCCAGCCCGACAGCGGGATCACCAGTTCGCGGTCCAGATAACTGAAGGCCAGCATGATCGACACCGCCAGCACAGAGCCCGGCAAGGCGTACCCCAGGTTGGCCAGGCTGACGCCGGAACGGATCGCCCGGGTCGGCGCCAGCCGTCGGGCGAACGCCAGCAGCAGGGCCACGCTGACCGTGATCAGGGCCGCCATGGCGCCCAGGTACAGGGTGTGCAGGATCAATCCGGCATAACGTTCGTCGAGGTCGAAACGGCCACGCTGCCAGAACCACACCAGCAGTTGCAGCACTGGGATGACAAAGGCGCAGGCGAACACCAGCGCGCACCAGCTGGTGGCCGCCAGGGCCTTGATGCCATGCAGGTGATACAGCGCCTTGCCTCGCGGCCGCTCGTTACCCGAGCGACTGGCGCCGCGGGCGCGACGCTCGCCGTACAGCACCAGCATCACCGCCAGCAGCAACAGGCTGGCCAGCTGCGCGGCGCTGGACAGGCTGAAGAAGCCATACCAGGTCTTGTAGATGGCGGTGGTGAAGGTGTCGAAGTTGAACACCGCCACCGCGCCGAAGTCCGCCAGGGTTTCCATCAGCGCCAGGGCCACACCGGCACCGATGGCCGGCCGCGCCATGGGCAGGGCCACGCGCCAGAACGCCTGCCAGGGCGTCTGCCCAAGCACCCGCGCGGCTTCCATCAGGCCTTTGCCCTGCGCCAGGAACGCGGTGCGCGCCAACAGGTACACATAGGGATAGAACACCAGCACCAGAACCAGGATCACCCCGCCGGTGGAGCGTACCCGCGGCAGGCGCAGGCCCGTGCCGAACCATTCGCGCAGCAGGGTCTGCACCGGGCCGGAAAAATCCAGCAGGCCGACGAAGACAAAGGCCAGCACGTAGGCCGGAATCGCAAAGGGCAGCATCAGCGCCCAGTCCAGCCAGCGCCTTCCGGGAAACTCGCAGAGGCTGGTCAGCCAGGCCAGGCTCACGCCCAGCAGCGTCACGCCGACGCCGACGCCCAGCACCAGGGTCAGGGTGTTGCCCAGCAGGCGCGGCATCTGGGTCTCCCACAGGTGCGACCAGATCTGCTGGTCGATCACCTGCCACGACAGCAGCAGCACGCTCAGCGGCAGCAGCACCAGGGCGGCGACGGCAAAAACCAGCGGGTACCAGCGACGTTGGGCGGGATGGGCCACGAAAGACTCTCGAACGAGATGGATCAATAAAAGGCAATTACGAACCGGTTAAACAAAACGCCCCGCAAAAGCGGGGCGCAGTATAACCAGCGGATCAGTTCCAGCCAGCACGGTCCATCAGGCGAATAGCCTCGGCCTGGCGCTTGCCGGCGACTTCCACCGGCAGGGTGTCGGCCACGAACTTGCCCCAGGCGGCCACTTCGGCGGACGGCGGCACGCTCGGGTTGGCCGGGAATTCCTGATTCACATCGGCGAAGATCTTCTGCGCTTCCTCGGTGGTCATCCACTCCACCAGGGCCTTGGCGGCTTCCGGGTGCGGGGCGTGCTTGGTCAGGCCGATGCCCGACAGGTTGACGTGCACGCCGCGGTCGCCCTGGTTCGGCCAGAACAGCTTGACCGGCAGATCCGGCTTCTGCTTGTGCAGGCGGCCATAGTAGTAAGTGTTGACGATGCCCACGTCGCACTGGCCGGCACTGATCGCCTCGAGCACCGCGACGTCGTCGGAGAACACGTCGGTGGACAGGTTGTTGACCCAGCCCTTGACGATTTCTTCGGTTTTCGCCGCGCCATGGGTTTCGATCAGGGTCGCAGTCAGCGACTGGTTGTAGACCTTCTTCGCCGTGCGCAGGCACAGGCGGCCTTCCCACTGCTTGTCAGCCAGGGCTTCGTAGGTGGTCAGTTCGGACGGTTTCACCCGCGCGGTGGAGTAGGCGATGGTCCGCGCCCGCAGGCTCAGGCCGGTCCAGGCGTGCGAGGCGGCGCGGTATTGCAGGGGGATGTTGGCCTTGATCACCTTGGAGGTGAACGGCTGCAGGATACCCATCTGCTCGGCTTGCCACAGGTTGCCGGCATCGACGGTGAGCAGCAGGTCGGCGGTGGCGTTCTCGCCCTCGGCCTTGATCCGCTGCATCAGCGGCGCTTCCTTGTCGGTGATGAACTTCACCTGGACCCCGGTTTTCTGGGTGTAGAGATCGAAGACCGGCTTGATCAACTCGTCGATACGCGAGGAGTAGACCACCACTTCGTCGGCTGCCTGAACAGTGCCGCCAATGAGGGTGAGGGCCAGGGCGGTCAGTAGACGCTTCGGTGCCAACATGGGAGCGGTCTCTCGAAATCAAAGGGGGACTAAATGATAAGGACTACTATTTAGCTTCTCAAACTGAACCGAAGGCCGAGGCGTTACGAGATGTTGCTGAGGCATCGCCAGCGTGGGTTAAGAGCAGACGCGCGCCCACACATGTCCGCGCGGCCCCTGCGGGAGCCGCCGGTTGAGCGGTTCGACTACTCGCGATAGCGGTCAGGCCTTGGCCAGTTCCGGCAGGTCTCCGCTGAGGCCCAACGCCTGGCGCACGAACAGCGCCTTGGCCTCGGGCATCTGGTCGACCATTTTCAGCCCGGTATTACGCAACCAGCGCAGCGGCAGCGGATCGGCCTGGAACAGCCGTTCGAAGCCTTCCATCGCCGCCATCAACGCCAGGTTGTGCGGCATGCGCCGCCGCTCGTAACGGCTGAGCACCTTGGTGTCGGCCAGGCGTTCGCCACGGCTGGCCGCCTGCAGCAGCACCTCGGCCAGCACCGCGGCATCGAGGAAACCCAGGTTGACCCCCTGCCCGGCCAGCGGATGGATGGTATGGGCCGCGTCGCCGATCAGGGCCAGGCCTTGCGCCACGTAACGCTTGGCATGGCGCTGGCGCAAAGGTACGCAGAGCCGCGGATCGGCGCTCAACACCGCGCCCAGGCGACCTTCGAAGGCGCGCTCCAGCTCACGGCAGAAGTCGCTGTCGTCCAGCGCCATCAGGCGTTCGGCCTCGCTGGGCGTGGTCGACCAGACGATCGAACACCAATCGTGCAGCCCGTCGCGCTCCAGCGGCAGGAACGCCAGCGGGCCGTTGTCGGTGAAACGCTGCCAGGCGGTCCTCTGGTGCGTCTCGGCGCAACGCACGCTGGTGACGATGGCGTGGTGCAGGTAATCCCATTCGCGGGTAGCGCAGCCGGTCAGGCGCCGCACCGCCGAATTGGCGCCGTCGGCGGCGATTACCAGCGGGGCGCGCAGGCTGCGGCCATCGGCCAGGGTCAGCAGCCAGTCGTCGCCGGAACGGCGCATCTGCTCCAGGCGGGCGTTGGCCAGCAGGCCGATGTCGCAGTTGTGCAGACGCTCCAGCAGCGCGTCCTGAACCACGCGATTTTCCACGATGTGGCCCAGCACCTCGGCATGCACGCTGGCGGCCGAGAAGTGAATCTGCCCGGTGCCGCTGCCATCCCAGACCTGCATCTCGGCATACGGGCTGCTGCGCCGCCGGGTCACCCCTTCCCAGACACCCAGGCGCTCGAGAATCCGCTGGCTGGCCACCGACAATGCGCTCACCCGCGGCTCGAACGGTGCTTCGTCGTCGAAGGGCTTGACCTTCAGCGGGCTGCCATCGAGCAGCAGCACTTCCAGGCCGCTGTCCTGCAACGCCAGCGCCAGGGCGCTTCCGACCATTCCGGCCCCGACAATCAGCAGATCTGCACGCATTTCCATGCTTTAAGCCTGTCTCGCTTGCGGCTTGAGCCGCACGTAAAGGGTTTTGTCGAACCGCGCTACCTGGCTGCCGACACTGTGCTGGATTTCCATGCCCGGTCGCGGGCTCAACCACTCACGCATCGGGACGGGTACCCAGGCCCATGGCTTGCCGCGCGAACCAGCGTTTGGCCGGTGGCAGCAGGTCCAGGCCCAGCAGCCCGATATTGCGTCCCAGGGACACCAGCGGCAGCTTGCTGCCGAACAGCCGGGTGACCTGGTCGGAGAAGCCCACGGTCAGGTCCTGGTCCAGGCGCTGCCGCTCGCGGTAGGCCTGCAAGATACTGAAGTCGCCCGGCGACGTCGGGCTGACCAGCAAGGCATCGGCCAGCGCCTGGGCGTCGCGCAACGACAGGTTGAAACCCTGCCCGGCAATCGGGTGCAGGCTATGGGCGGCGTTGCCCAGCACCACCAGGTGAGGACGCACCTGCTCCTCGGCCTCCACCAGCGCCAGCGGGTAAAGATGCCGCGCGCCGACCTGTTTCAGGGTTCCCAGGCGATAACCGAATACCCCCTGCAATTCGCTGAGGAAGCTGCGTTCGTCCAGCGCGGCCAGACGCTGCGCGTCCATGCCCAGGCGGGTCCAGACCAGTGCGCAGCGGTTGTCCGGCAGCGGTAGCAGGGCCATCGGGCCGTCGTCGGTGAAGCGCTCGAAGGCCATGCCGTTATGGGCTTCGCTCGGGGTGATATTGGCGATCAGCGCGCTCTGGTTGTAGGGGCGCTTTTTCACCCCGATCCCCAGTTGCTCGCGCAGCCCCGAGCGACCGCCGTCGGCCAGTACCGCCAGTTCGCAATCCAGGCTGGTTTCATCGTTGAGAGTCAGGCGGTAGCCATCTTCCAGCGGCTCCATGCGCGTGACCTCGGCCGGGCAGCGCCAGCTCACCACGTCCTTGTCCAGCCCCTGCCACAGGCATTGGCCGAGCCAGGCGTTTTCCACCACATAACCCAGGGCGGGAACGCCCTCCTCCATGGCCGACAGCCGCGCGGTGGAAAACCGCCCGCGGTCGGAGACATGGATCTGTTTGATCGGCTCGGCGCGGCGGGAGATTTCCTGCCACACACCCAGCCGTTGATAGATCTGCCGCGCGCCGAACGACAGCGCTGAGGAACGCGCATCGTAGCTGGGCTGATAGGTATCGCCCGGAGCGAACGGCTCGATCAGCACGATCTTCCAGCCACGCTCCTTGGCGCCGGCCTGCAAGGCCAGGGCCAGGCTGGCACCGACCAGGCCACCGCCGATGATCGCCAGATTGACCCGGTTCATGCTGCGTGGCTCCGGGCGGCGGCCATCAGGGCCTCGATCTCGGCCACGGTCTTGGGCACGCCACCGGTGAGAATTTCACAGCCTTGCTTGGTTACCACCACGTCATCCTCGATGCGCACGCCAATGCCGCGCCATTTCTTCGCCACGTTCTGATTGTCCGGCGCGATGTAGATGCCCGGCTCGACCGTCAGGGCCATGCCGACTTCCAGCACCCGCCATTCGCCGCCGACCTTGTACTCGCCGACGTCATGCACATCCATGCCCAGCCAGTGGCCGGCGCGGTGCATGTAAAACGCCTTGTAGGCTTCGCTGGCGATCAACTCGTCCACCTCGCCTTCGAGCAGACCCAGCTTGACCAGCCCGGCGGTGATCACCCTGACGGTCGCTTCATGGGCCTGGTTCCAGTGCTTGTTCGGCGCGATCTCGGCAAAGGCGGCTTCCTGGGCGGCCAGCACCAGCTCGTAGATCGCCTTCTGCTCGGCGGAAAACTTGCCGCTCACCGGCCAGGTGCGGGTGATGTCGCTGGCATAGCAGTCGATTTCGCAACCGGCGTCGATCAGCACCAGATCGCCGTCCTTGAGCAACGCGTCGTTCTGCTGGTAATGCAGGATGCAGCTGTTGCGCCCGGCGGCGACGATCGAGCCGTAGGCCGGCATCTTCGCCCCGCCCCGGCGAAACTCGTAGTCCAGCTCGGCTTCCAGGCTGAACTCGTACAGGCCGGCGCGGCTGGCCTGCATGGCCCGGATATGGGCCTGGGCGGAAATCCGCGCAGCCTCGCGCATCACCTTCACTTCCGCCGCCGATTTATACAGGCGCATGTCGTGCAGCAGATGATCCAGGGCAACGAATTCGTTCGGCGGCTGGGCGCCCAGGTGCGCCTTGGAACGGATCACGTTGATCCATTCCATCAGGTGGCGATCGAACTCGGGGTTGCTGCCCATGGCCGAATACACCCGGTCGCGGCCTTCGATCAGGCCCGGCAGGATGTCGTCGATATCGGTAATGGGGAAGGCATCGTCGGCGCCGTAATCGCGGATCGCGCCCTCCTGGCCAGCCCGCAGGCCGTCCCAGAGTTCGCGCTCGGCATTACGCTCGCGGCAGAACAGGATGTACTCGCCATGCTCGCGACCGGGCATCAGCACGATCACCGCCTGGGGTTCGGGGAAACCGCTGAGGTACTGGAAATCGCTGTCCTGACGGTAGACATGCTCGACGTCGCGGTTGCGGATCGCCACCGCGGCAGCCGGCAGGATCGCGATGCTGTTGGGTTCCATCTGCGCCATGAGCGCCTTGCGGCGGCGGGTGTATTCCGATTTCGGGATATGGATCATGGGCAGACGGATTTCCCTATCGAGCGATCAGTGCAGAGAAGGCTTGGCGGCCGGTTCAACCGTCTTGTTGGTCTCGGTGAACAGCAGCAGCGGGGCGACCCGCAGGTATTCCATCACTTCCATGTAGTCGCTTTCGCCGTCGTCGGACTCTTCCAGCGCGTCCTGTACCTGGGCGATCGCCGCCAGGTCCTGCAGCACTTCCGTGGCCTCGGTGCTCAGGGCACTGCTGTCGCGGGAGTTCAGGCCGAAGCCGGTGAGGAAACCCTGGCACCACTGACCCAGGGCCGCGGCGCGCTCGGCCAGCGGGGCGTCGTCGGTGGGCAGCAGCAGGACGACGGTCATGTCGTCGCTGGTCAGCTCGCCCTTGACCATTTCCTGCAGGCCGATCAAGGCGTTGCGAACATTGTCCTGCGGCTCGCCTTCGAGCAGCTCGGCGGCGTCGATCAGCCAGCCGTCGACTTCGAAGCCGGCGCCGGCGCAGCTGCGACCCAGCAACAGGCCATGCAATTCGGCGGGCGAGACAGGGTGACCGCTGCTGCTGAGCAGGGTGGCGAAGGCGTTGTACGGGGAATTCTGAATGGGCATGGGTAGCTAGGCGCCAAGCGGCGCAATGTCTAGAATGGAGGCCTTGTATCCTAGCATCGGCAGACGCGCCAAGACCATCGAGGCCGTCAACTCGTTTGCCCAGGCAGTTGCCACTCATCAGACAAATCCAGTGGGATCCAATGGAAGACACCGATCTGCAAGCGCTGATGGCTAGACTCGAACTGCTAATTGGCCGGGTCGAGCAACTAAAGAGTCAAAACGCACTCTTATTAGCTCAGGAAAAGACTTGGCGCGAGGAACGCGCGCACCTCATTGAAAAAAACGAAATCGCCCGGCGTAAGGTCGAATCGATGATTTCGCGCCTCAAGGCCCTGGAGCAAGACTCATGAGTTCAAGCAATAGCGTTACTGTGCAGATCCTCGACAAAGAGTATTCGATCATCTGCCCCCAGGAAGAACGTAGCAATCTGGTGAGCGCCGCCCGGTACCTGGATGGCAAGATGCGCGAGATCCGCAGCAGCGGCAAAGTCATTGGCGCCGATCGTATCGCGGTGATGGCCGCCCTCAATATCACCCACGATCTGCTGCACAAGCAGGACCGCCCTGACGTGCAAGCCAGCGGTTCGACCCGCGAACAGGTGCGCGACCTGCTCGAGCGCGTGGATCTGGTGCTCGCCACCGACACCGATACAACCAAGGCTGATTCCTGAGGGTGGTTGCGGTATAATCCCCACCACTCCCTGGGGTGCTTGCCAGTTGGCGATGTCCCTGAGCCGATTCGCACTACCCTGGAAGTTGCACGTTGGGCCGGTGTGCATGTCCGCTAGACGGAAAGCCTTAACGCCTACTGCATCTTCCGCCTTGAACTTTCGGGTTCAAGGGCTAAGTCGACAGCGGTTCATCCGGGGAGCCTGAATTCCAGACCAATGCCAGCTATGCAAATAGCTGGCATTGTTTTTTTGGGGCTCCGCTTTTTCGGTTCCGTTTTTTTCGGCTCTGTTTTTTTCGATCAGGGGTTATTTGGTACGCTGTCCTGCCGTACCCGACCCGGACCCGAGCGACCATGACCGAACCGGCGCCGCTTTCCCGCCCGCAACTTCGACGCATCCTGCGCAAAGCCCGCCGCGCCCTCACCGCCAGCGAACAACGCCAGGCCTCTCGTGGGCTGTATCGGCAACTGGCGCAGCATCCGCTGTTCCGCCGCGCCAGGCACATCTCCCTTTACCTGCCCATGGACGGTGAAATCGACCCGCGCCCGCTGCTGCTTGCCGCACAACGCCGGGGCAAGGCGACTTATCTGCCGGTGCTCAGCGCCTGGCCACGGACCAAGATGGTGTTTCAGCGGGTTCGCCCCGGGGAGAAACTGCGCCCCAACCGCTTCCGCATTCCCGAGCCACGGGTGAGCCTGGCCCGGCAACGCAAGGTCTGGGCCCTGGACCTGGTGCTGTTGCCGCTGGTCGGCTTCGATGAGGCGGGTGGACGCCTGGGAATGGGCGGTGGTTTCTATGATCGCAGCCTGGCCTATCTGGCGCGGCGCAAAAGCTGGCGCAAGCCGACGCTACTGGGGCTGGCCCACGAATGTCAGAAAGTCGCGAAACTGGATCAGGCGAGCTGGGACGTACCGCTGCAAGGAACGGTGACTGACAAGAAATGGTATTTCGCGAAATAGGCGCCACCAGGAGAGAGCGGCGCCTTGGAAGGAATCAACGTTTGTAAGGCTGCTGCTGTTGCGCGAGCTCGACCGGTGCGTCGGTCTTGTTGGCCCACAGGCTCTGCGCATAACCGGTTGTCACTACGCCCAAACCGAACAAAATAACCAAAATCCATAGTAAATCCGGTTTGCGTTGCATCGATTGCCCCCCTCAGGCAAATCCCACACGATGACAGCGACGGTTTCCATAACAGGCCGTGCAGCAGCGTCAAGCTTAAAATCCCGGCATTCTGCGATAACGTGAACCGACACGCAAATGCTGACGTCAACCGACTGTCGGTTTGTCATAAAATTGCCCGACAACTTGCCCACGTCCCTCTGGAGAGCACAGAAAATGGCCTATTGGCTGATGAAATCCGAACCGGAAGAACTCTCGATCGAGGGCCTGGCGCTCAAGAAACAGGCGCGCTGGGACGGCGTACGCAACTACCAGGCACGAAACTTCCTGCGCAGCATGGCGGTGGGTGACCAATTCTTCTTTTATCACTCCAGCTGTCCCGAATCGGGCATCGCCGGGATTGGCCGGATCATCGAGGCCGCCTACCCCGACCCGACCGCCCTGGAACCGGAAAACCCGCATTTCGATCCCAAGGCCAGCGCCGAGAAAAATGCCTGGAGCGCCGTCGATGTCGCCCATGTCGAAACCTTCCCCAAGGTGCTGCGCCTGGATTATCTGAAGCAGCAAACCGCCCTCGCCGAACTGCCTCTGGTGCAGAAAGGCAGCCGGCTGTCCGTGATGCCAGTGACCGCCGAACAGTGGGCGGCGGTACTCGCGCTGCGCTGAACAGGCCGCCAGCGATACTCAGGCAGGCATCCCGCGCACATCGTACTAGGCTTGCCCGTTCATTTGACGGACATCAAGTCGCCCAACGGCTTGAGCCGCCAGACTAGGACGCTATAGCCGCAGGGATGCCCCCCAATGCCGACGAATCACCGCTCCTCCCGCCTTTTTGCCTTCGCCTTGCTGGCATTGCTGCTGATCGCGGGCGGCTTTGGTTACTGGAAGTCCACCCTGGACCGCCTGCCCGAAGGCCTGAGCATGGGCAACGGCCGGCTTGAAGCCACTGAAGTGCAGATCGCCAGCAAGACGCCCGGACGCCTGGCCGAAGTGCTCGTCGACGAAGGCGACAAAGTCTCCAAGGGCCAATTGCTGGCCCGCATGGACACCCGCACCCTGGAGGCCCAGCGCGCCCAGGCCGAGGCCGACGTGGTGCGCACCCGGGAAAACCTCGCGGCGGCCGAAGCCAATGTGCATCTGCGCCAGAGCGAACTGCTGCTGGCCAACCAGGAACTCAAGCGTTCCCGGGAACTGTTCAACCGTGGTTACGCCAGCCAGCAGATCATCGACCAGCAGCAGGCGCGCCTGAACACCGGCAACGCCGCCGTCCAGGCAGCCCAGGCCCAGGTCGCCGCGGTGCGCGCCGCCATTGGCTCGGCCAAGGCCATGGTCGCCCAGCTGACCAGCGAGATCGACGACAGCAGCCTGCGCGCGCCCATCGACGGCATCATCCAGCTGCGTCTGGCTGAACCGGGCGAGGTGCTGGGCGCCGGCGGCCGGGTGTTGCTGCTGATCGACCCGAGCGACCAGTACATGAACCTCTACCTGTCCGCCTCGGTGACCGGCCGCCTGGCCGTCGGCAGCGAGGCGCGGATCCTGCTCGACGCCCTGCCCGATCAACCGCTGCCGGCGAAGATCAGCTTTGTCGCGGCCAAGTCCCAATTCACCCCCAAGGAAGTGGAAACCCGCGATGAGCGCCAAAAACTGGTGTTCCGCGTCAAGCTGCGGCTGACCCAACCCAGCGCCGTACCGCAGGCCAAGCCGGGCATGCCCGGCGCCGGTTACGTGCGCACCGCGACCGTGGCCTGGCCGGCCAACCTGCAATGAACGAACTGGCGCTGCAGGCCACGGGCATCAATCATCGCTATGGCTCACAGCAGGCTCTGGTCGACCTTGCCTTCAGCCTGCCCGGCGGCACCCGCTGCGGATTGATCGGCCCGGATGGCGCCGGCAAGTCGAGCCTGCTGGGCTTGATCGCCGGGGTGAAGAAGCTTCAACAGGGCCAACTGCAGGTGCTCGGCGGCTCCATCGAACAACGCCGCCATCGCAACAGCCTGTACGCGCGGATCGCCTTCATGCCCCAGGGCCTGGGCGGCAACCTGTATCCCGAGCTGTCGATCGAGGAAAACATTCGCTTCTTCGCCACCCTGTTCGGCCTGTCGAAGACCGAATGCGAACAGCGCATGCACAACCTGCTGCTGGCCACCGACCTGCTGCGTTTCGCCGAACGGCCCGCGGGCAAGCTGTCCGGCGGGATGAAGCAGAAGCTCGGGCTGTGCTGCGCATTGATCCATGAGCCGGACCTGCTGATCCTCGACGAACCCACCACTGGCGTCGACCCGCTGTCCCGCCGGCGCTTCTGGGAGCTGGTGGACGAGGTTCGCCGCCAGCGCCCGCAACTGACGCTGCTGGTGGCCACCGCCTATATGGAGGAAGCCGAGCAGTTCGAGCACTGCCTGATGCTCGACCGCGGCCGGCTGATTGCCCAGGGCTTGAGCCGGGAACTGGCCATCGCCACGCCCAGTGGCAAGCTCGACGATGCCTTCACCCACTTTCAAGGCGACAGCGGGCACGACAACCAGCCGCTGGTGATCCCGCCAAGAACCACGGACAACCAGCAAATTGCTATCGAAGCCCATGAGCTGACCCTGCGTTTTGGCGACTTCACCGCCGTGAACAAGGTCAGCTTCGCCATTGGCCGGGGCGAGATTTTCGGCTTTCTCGGCTCCAACGGCTGCGGCAAGACCACCACCATGAAGGTCCTGACCGGGTTGATGCCGGCCACCGAGGGCAGCGCCAGGCTGCTGGGCAATCCGGTGGACGCCAGGGACCTGGCCACCCGCAAGCGCGTGGGTTTCATGTCCCAGAGCTTTTCGCTGTACGGCGAACTCAGCGTGCGCCAGAACCTGGTGCTGCACGCCCGGCTGTTCGACCTGCCCAAGGCCGAGAGCGGCCCGCGGATCGAAGAGCTGATCCGCCGCTTCGCTCTCCAGGAGATCGCCGACCAACCCTCCGGCGCCCTGCCCCTGGGCTTGCGTCAACGCCTGTCCCTGGCAGTGGCGGTGCTGCACCGCCCGGAAGTGCTGATCCTCGACGAGCCGACCTCGGGTGTGGACCCGGCGGCCCGCGACGACTTCTGGCGGCTGTTGATCGAACTGTCGCGGGAACAGGGGGTGACGATCTTCCTGTCCACCCACTTCATGAACGAAGCCCAGCGCTGCGACCGCATCTCGCTGATGCACGCAGGCAAGGTACTGGCTTGCGATACGCCGGCCGCCCTGCAGCAACAATTCGCCGGCAAAACCCTGGAAGCCGCTTTTGTCCGCTGCCTGGAAGACGCCCAGGGCGCGCCGCAAGCACCTCCCCCGGCGGCTGCCCAGCCCAAGGTCAGCAGCGCCATTCACAGCGACAGTCGGCGCTTGCGCCTGTCGCGCCTGATCGCCGTGGCCACTCGCGAAGGCAAGGAGCTGCTGCGCGACCGGGTGCGCCTGGGCTTCGCCTTGCTCGGTGCGCTGTTCATGATGGTGATCTTTGACTACGGCATTTCCCTGGACGTGGAAAACCTCGCCTTCGCCGTCTACGACCAAGACCAGACCCCGCAAAGCCGCGCTTACCTGGAAGCCTTCCGCAGCTCCCGCTACTTCAAGGAGCAACAGCCGATCCGCGATGCCGCCGAACTGCATCGGCGCCTGCAACGCTCGGAGATCAAGCTGGCCCTGGAGATTCCCCCCGGTTTCGGTCGCGACCTGTACGCCGGGCGCCAGCCCGCGGTGGCCGCCTGGCTCGACGGCGGCATGCCGTTTCGCGCCGAGACCAGCCGCAACTATGTCGAGGCGGTGCATCAGGCCAATATGGAATTGCTCGCCGAACACAGCAGCCCGGCCCTGGGGCGAGCAGCCGCGGCCCGGCTGGAAACGCGCTTTCGCTACAACCAGGACGTGGTCAGCGTGAATGCCATCGGCCCCGGGGTGATGGCGCTGATCCTGGCGTTCATCCCGGCGATGCTCACGGCGCTGGGCATCGTGCGCGAGAAGGAGCTGGGCTCGATCACCAACTTCTACGCCACGCCACTCAAGCGCCTGGAGTTTCTCCTGGGCAAACAGGCGCCCTACCTGGGCCTGAGCCTGATCAACCTGGCGCTGCTGGTGGCGATGAATCGCTGGCTGTTCGGCGTGCCCTTCAAGGGCAGCGGCCTGACCCTGGCCTTCGGCGGCCTGCTGTACGTGCTGGCCACCACCAGCCTGGGCCTGCTGATTTCCGCGTTCACCCGCACCCAGATCGCGGCGATCCTCGGCACCATGATCATCACCAGCCTGCCGACCATCCAGTTCTCCGGGCTGATCGTGCCGCGCTCGTCGCTGGACGGCGCCGCGGCGCTGATGGGGCAGCTGTTCCCCGCCGGTTACTTCCTCGACATTGCCGTCGGCACCTTCACCAAGGCCCTGGACCTGCGCCAGCTGTGGCCGCAGTGCCTGGCGCTGTTCGGGTTCTTCCTCGGGTTCACCGGGCTGAGCCTGGCGATGCTGAAAAAACAGGAGGCCTGATGCACCGGTTCAGCCACATCCTGCGCCTGGGCCTCAAGGAGCTCACCAGCCTGCGACACGACAGCGTGTTGCTGCTGTTTCTGCTGTACGCCTTCACCGTGGCCATCTACATGCCGGCGGCCGGTTCGGTGATCGGCGTGCACAACGCCAGCGTGGCGCTGGTGGACGAAGACCACAGCCAGCTCTCGCGCCAGCTGGCCGAGGCCCTGCAACCACCGGAATTCCAGAGCCCGGTGCAGTTGCCCTACGACCAGTTGGACCAGGTCCTGGACAACGGCCAGTTCACCTTCGTCATCAATGTGCCGGCCAACTTCCAGAGCGATCTGCTGGCCGGGCGCCAACCCAGCGTGCAAGTGAATGTCGACGCCACGGCCATGAGCCAGGCCTTCATGGGCGCCGGTTATATCGGGCGGATTTTCCAGCGCGAACTGCTCAACTACAGCCAGGCCGACCCGGCGAGCCGGATGCCCGCACTGCTGACCAGTCGCGCGCTGTTCAACACCAATCTGCAGGGCGGCTGGTTTCTCGCGGTGATCCAGATCGTCAACAACATCACCATCCTGGCCATTGTCCTGACCGGCACCGCGCTGCTGCGCGAACGCGAGCACGGCACCCTCGACCATCTGCTGGTGCTGCCGCTGACTGCCCTGGAGATCATGCTGGCGAAGATCTGGAGCAACATGCTGGTGGTGGTGCTCTGCACCTGGATGTCGCTGGAGGTGATCGTCAAGGGCGTGCTGGGCGTGCCGCTGGCCGGCTCGCTGGCGCTGTTCCTCGCGGTGACCGGGCTTTACCTGTTCGCCAGCACCGCGCTGGGGATCTTTCTCGCCACGCTGGCGCGTTCGACCCCGCAATTCGGCCTGCTGGCGATTCCGGTGATCATCCCGATGTTGCTGCTGTCGGGCGGCAGCACCCCGCTGGACAGCATGCCCCAGTGGCTGCAATGGGTGATGCAGGGCTCGCCGTCGACCCACTTCGTCAGCCTCAGCGCCGCAATTCTGTTTCGCGGCGCCGGCATCGAGGTGGTCTGGCCAGACCTGCTGGCCCTGGCGGTGATCGGCCTGCTGTTCTTCGGCATCGCCTTGGCGCGGTTCCGCAAGAGCCTGGCGTCCTGAGGTTGCCTCAGGGTGCCAACTTGTAGGAGCGAGCTTGCTCGCGATCAGCCGCCCGGCTGAAATGCGGCGGAGCTTGCAATATCGCTATCGCGAGCCAGCTCGCCCCTACAGATCCAGCATTACTGGATGATCAGGTTGTTGAACAGCAGGTCTTCCACCACCGGCTTGCCGGTTTCGTCGTTCATCACCTGCTGGGTCTGCTTCAGGGCTTCCTGGCGCAGTTTTTCCTTGGCTTCGACGTTGTTCATGGTTTCCGTGGTCTGCTGGGCGAACAGCGCCACCAGCTGGTTACGGATCAACGGTTCGTTGGCCTTCACCGCCTGGGCGGCGGCATCGCCGGTCACCCGCAGGGCGACGTCGGCCTTGTAGACCTTGAGCTTCGGGCCACCATCCAGACCGTAGTTGCCCACGAACGGCGGGTTCAGGCTGATGTAACTGACTTTCGGTGCTTCGCCCTCTTTGGCTTCCTCGGCCATGGCTGCCATTGGCAGAGACAGGGCCAGCATCAACATGATCCACGCTTTCACAGTTCGCTCCTTATCCGGTAGGCGGTCTAGCATAAAGGCCCCTGCGCCCGTGCCCAAGCACAAAGCTTATGGCTGGCTATCAGGCCGGGGCATGCTCGTTGACCGCGTTATTCACCCACCTACACTTATCGGCCATCACTCCCAAAGGAATAGCCCTGATGAAAGCCGTGCTGTGCAAAGCCTTCGGCCCCGCCGAAACGCTGGTGCTGGAAGACGTCGCGAGTCCTGTGCCGAAGAAGAACGAGATCCTGCTGCAGGTGCACGCGGCCGGGGTGAACTTCCCGGACACGCTGATCATCGAGGGCAAATACCAGTTCAAGCCGCCCTTTCCGTTCTCGCCCGGTGGCGAGGCCGCGGGGGTGGTGGGCGCGGTCGGCGAGAAGGTCAGCCACCTCAAGGTCGGCGACCGGGTCATGGCACTGACCGGCTGGGGCAGCTTTGCCGAGGAAGTGGCGGTACCGGGCTACAACGTGCTGCCGATTCCAGCGTCGATGGACTTCAACACCGCCGCCGCCTTCAGCATGACCTACGGCACCTCGATGCATGCCCTCAAGCAACGCGGCAACCTGCAGCCGGGTGAAACCTTGCTGGTGCTCGGCGCTTCCGGCGGTGTCGGCCTGGCGGCGGTGGAAATCGGCAAAGCCATGGGCGCCCGGGTCATCGCCGCCGCCAGCAGCGCCGAGAAACTCGCGGTGGCCAAGGCCGCCGGCGCCGACGAATTGATCAACTACAGCGAAACCAGCCTGAAGGACGAGATCAAGCGCCTGACCGACGGCCAGGGCGCCGATGTGATCTACGACCCGGTCGGCGGCGACCTGTTCGACCAGGCCATCCGCGCCATCGCCTGGAACGGCCGGCTGCTGGTGGTGGGTTTCGCCAGCGGACGCATTCCCGAACTGCCGGTCAACCTGGCGCTGCTCAAGGGCGCCGCGGTGATCGGTGTGTTCTGGGGTTCGTTCGCCCAGCGCCAGCCCCAGGACAACGCGGCGAACTTCCAGCAGCTGTTCAGTTGGTTCGCCGAAGGCAAGTTGAAACCGCTGGTCTCGCAGGTCTACCCACTGAGCAACGCCGCCAGCGCCATCAACGATCTTGGCCAGCGCAAGGCGGTGGGCAAGGTGGTGGTCCAGGTTCGCTGAACCTCCCCCTTTTCTTTATGTAGGAGCGAGCTTGCTCGCGATAGCGGTGTGACAGTCGACTTCATTGCTGACTGTCGGATCGCCATCGCGAGCAAGCTCGCTCCTACACAGAAGCATCAGGTACGTCCTCCACTTATCTTTAAGCGACATGTTCGTAAAAGAACATGCAAATGCTCCTGCGTTGCGTGCTCCTAGATAAGATGCAGTGCTATTTTCGGTAACGAAACTGTAACATTCGCATCCGCAGTCAAAACAAGAAATTTGGAGCTCTTGAATGTTTGCTTTCTTTCGACCTGCCGCACATCAGGCGCCCCTGCCTGACGAAAAAATAGACAGTACCTACCGCCGCCTGCGCTGGCAGATCTTCGCCGGGATCTTCATCGGCTACGCCGGCTACTACCTGCTGCGCAAGAACTTCTCCCTGGCCATGCCGTACCTGATCGAAGAGGGTTACACCCGCGGTCAGCTGGGCCTGGCCATGTCGGCAATCGCCATCGCCTACGGCCTGTCCAAGTTCCTCATGGGCCTGGTGTCCGACCGCTCCAACCCGCGCTACTTCCTGCCCTTCGGCCTGTTGGTGTCGGCCGGGGTGATGTTCATTTTCGGTTTCGCGCCCTGGGCCACGTCCAGCGTGACCATGATGTTCATCCTGCTGTTCATCAACGGCTGGGCCCAGGGCATGGGCTGGCCGCCAAGCGGACGGACCATGGTGCACTGGTGGTCGCAGAAGGAACGCGGCGGCGTGGTTTCGGTATGGAACGTGGCGCACAACGTCGGCGGCGGCCTGATCGGCCCGCTGTTCCTGCTCGGCATGGGCTGGTTCAACGACTGGCACGCGGCGTTCTACGTCCCGGCCGCCGTGGCCCTGATGGTGGCGCTGTTCGCCTTCGTCACCATGCGCGACACCCCGCAATCGGTCGGCCTGCCGCCAATCGAGAAGTACAAGAACGACTACCCGGAAGGCTACGACGCCAGCCACGAAGAAGAATTCAGCGCCAAGGAAATCTTCGTCAAATACGTGCTGCGCAACAAAATGCTCTGGTACATCGCCATGGCCAACGTCTTCGTCTACCTGCTGCGCTACGGCGTACTCGACTGGGCGCCGACCTACCTCAAGGAAGCCAAGCACTTCACCGTGGATAAAACCTCGTGGGCGTACTTCTTCTACGAGTGGGCGGGGATCCCGGGCACGCTGCTGTGCGGCTGGATGTCGGACAAGATCTTCCGTGGCAACCGCGGCCTGACCGGCATGGTGTTCATGGCCCTGGTGACCGTGGCGACCCTGGTGTACTGGCTGAACCCGGCCGGCAACCCGACCATCGACATGATCGCGCTGTTCTCCATCGGCTTCCTGATCTATGGCCCGGTGATGCTGATCGGCCTGCAGGCCCTGGAACTGGCGCCGAAGAAAGCCGCCGGCACCGCCGCGGGCTTCACCGGTCTGTTCGGCTACCTGGGTGGCTCGGTCGCGGCCAGCGCGGCGATGGGCTACACCGTGGACCACTTTGGCTGGGACGGCGGCTTTGTCCTGCTGGTAGGCGCCTGCCTGCTGTCGATGGCCTTCCTGGCCCCGACCCTGTGGCACAAACAGGTCGCCAGCCAGAGTCGCGAAGCCATTGCCTAATGGGTGGCTGACTTACAGCGCTTGAGCCGCGCCTCCAGATTACGGTCTGGCATGGCGTGGCTACGCAGGGCGTGCACGGTCTGCTCGACATAATCGCGAGTAGTGCCGTAGCGCCCGCAGGCGTTTTCAAATACCTGGCTCAGCACATGGTCCGGCAGGTTGCCGGCATAGCTGGGCAGGTGTCGCTCCAGAACGAACCCCAGGGCCTGAACCCGGCTACCGTCTTCGAGGCGGCAGTTGAGCCAGTGCGGGCGATAGGACGGGTATGGCATCTCGCGCTGCCACAGCGCATACAGCGAGGTTTCCAGCTGCTCTTGCGGCAGGCGGTAGGCGAAGCCACTGCAGGAACCGCCACGATCCAGGCCAAAGACCAGCCCCGGCTTCTCCGGCGTGCCACGGTGCTCGTGGGACCACAGGTACAGACCGCGATGGTAGCCATGCACCCGCCCGCGCATGCGCTCGACCGCCGAACATTCAGGGCGCCAGATCAGCGAACCATAGGCAAACAGCCAGACCGGCCCGCCCTTGTGGCGCGCCATGGTGGACTGCATCGAGCTGAGAAGCTGTTCGTGGGTGAGCTGCGGCCCCAGGTCGAGCCGCGGAGGGTAAGCCAGATTCAAAAAACTGGATTCAATGGCTGTCATGGCGAATAGCGTTCGGCTCCCCGCGTATAAAGAATTACTTAATAGAACGCACGGCTGTAACTCCAAGACACATATGTTTCAAGGCAAGTTAAGTGCCATCGAAGAGTTTTAACTTTCAATAATGCGTGACATATAACCTACCGGTATTTATCTAATTAAATAAATACCGATGGGCTATATAGGAAGTTATAACGAGGGACAGCCCCGAGAACTCAGGACCGAGGAGCGTAGGCAAATACATCCGCGCGCATCTGGTGCGCATCCATGCCCGCTTCGACCAGCGCGTCGAGGGTCGCGTAGATCATCGCCGGCGAACCGCTGGCGTAGACATGCACCGCCGACAGGTCGGCTATATCCTCGCTCACCGCCTCGTGCAGCATGCCGCAGCGCCCTTCCCAGCCACAGAGGTCGCTGACCACCTTGTGCAGGAACAGGTTGGGCAGCTTCTTCCATTCGTCCCAGTGTTCGATCTGGTAGAAGTCGTCCGGTCGGCGCACGCCCCAGTACAGGTGCACCGGGTATTTGAAGCCCTTGGCCCGGCAATGCTCGATCAGGCTGTGCATCTGCGCCATGCCGGTGCCGGCGGCGATCAGCACCAGCGGCCCGTCCGGCAGCTCGGCCAGGTGGGTATCGCCAAACGGCAGCTCGACGCGCACGTTGCCGTTGCGCTGCAACTGTTCAATCAGGCTTTGTGCACTGCTTTCGCGCACCAGTACGTGCAGCTCCAGGTCGCGCCCGGCGTGTGGCGCCGAGGCCAGGGAGAACGCCGACTTCTCGCCATTCTCCCGCTCGAGCATCAAGTACTGGCCAGCGTGATAACGCGGTGGCTTGCCGGCGGGCGCCCGCAGGCGGACCCGCCAGACATCGCCGCCGACTTCCAGACACTCGGTGACCTGACACGACAGACTGCGCACCGGCAGTTCTCCCAGCGCAAGGACGCCATCCCACAGCACGATGCAGTCTTGCAGCGGCTCTGCAATGCAAGTGTAGAACTCGCCATGATCGCGCACATCGCCGGCCTGCAGGACGCGGCCCTCCACCAGCAGGGCGCAGCACACATGACAGTTGCCATTGCGACAGCTTTGCGGGCATTCATAGCCCAGGCGCCGCGCCGCATCGAGAATCCGCTCGCCGGGCAGCGTCTCAAGCACCGCTCCGGAGGGCTGCAAGGTTACACGCATCAATCTATTCCTAACTGATTCCAGATGGCATCGATCCGGCGGGTCACTGCCTCATCCTTGACGATCACCCGGCCCCACTCGCGGGTGGTTTCACCGGGCCATTTATGCGTGGCATCGAGCCCCATCTTCGAACCCAGGCCGGAGACCGGCGAGGCGAAGTCGAGGTAGTCGATCGGCGTGTTATCGATCATCACCGTGTCGCGCTTGGGGTCCATGCGCGTGGTAATGGCCCAGATCACGTCGTTCCAGTCGCGCGCATTGATATCGTCGTCAGTGACGATAACGAACTTGGTGTACATGAACTGTCGCAAAAACGACCAGACACCGAGCATTACCCGCTTGGCGTGGCCGGGGTACTGCTTCTTCATGGTCACCACCGCCATGCGGTACGAGCAGCCTTCGGGCGGCAGGTAGAAGTCGGTGATTTCCGGGAACTGTTTCTGCAGGATAGGCACGAATACTTCGTTCAGCGCCACGCCGAGAATCGCCGGCTCATCCGGCGGACGACCGGTGTAGGTACTGTGGTAGATCGGCTTGATCCGGTGGGTGATGCGCTCGACGGTAAACACCGGAAAACTGTCGACTTCGTTGTAGTAGCCAGTGTGGTCGCCATACGGGCCTTCATCGGCCATCTCGCCCGGATGGATCACCCCTTCCAGGATGATTTCCGCAGTGGCCGGCACTTGCAGGTCGTTGCCGCGGCATTTCACCAATTCGGTGCGGTTGCCCCGCAGCAGGCCGGCGAAGGCGTATTCGGAGAGGCTGTCCGGCACCGGCGTCACGGCGCCGAGAATGGTCGCCGGATCGGCGCCCAGGGCCACGGACACCGGGAACGGCTGGCCCGGATGCTTCTCGCACCATTCGCGGTAATCCAGCGCGCCGCCACGGTGGCTCAGCCAGCGCATGATCACCTTGTTGCGGCCGATCACCTGCTGGCGATAGATACCGAGGTTCTGCCGGTCCTTGTTCGGCCCCTTGGTGACGGTCAGGCCCCAGGTGATCAGCGGACCGACATCGCCCGGCCAGCAGGTCTGCACCGGGAGCATCGCCAGGTCGACGTCATCGCCTTCGATGACCACTTCCTGGCAGATCGCGTCCTTGACGACTTTCGGCGCCATGGAAATGATCTTGCGAAAGATCGGCAGCTTGGACCAGGCATCCTTGAGCCCCTTGGGCGGCTCGGGCTCCTTGAGGAACGCCAGCAGCTTGCCGATTTCCCGCAGTTCGCTGACCGCCTCAGCCCCCATGCCCAGCGCCACGCGCTCCGGGGTGCCGAACAGGTTGCCCAGCACCGGAATGTCGTAGCCGGTGGGATTTTCAAACAGCAGGGCCGGACCTTTGGCACGCAAGGTGCGATCGCAGACCTCGGTCATTTCCAGCACTGGGGACACCGGAACCTGGATGCGCTTGAGTTCGCCGCGCTGTTCCAGACCGCTGATAAAGTCGCGCAAGTCGCGATACTGCATGCGTGAGCCTCGTTTTGGCCGTGGCGTTCGGGGCTGGCAGTTTAGCGCCGAACCCGACTGTTCAGAACAGTGAACTGCCGTTCATCAATAATCGGATAGCAAAAAGCCGGGTTTCCCCGGCTTTTGCGGTCCCGCTCGACTTACTTGCGTTTCATCGACAGGAAGAACTCATCGTTGGTCTTGGTCTGTTTCAGCTTGTCGACCAGGAACTCGATGGCGGCGACTTCATCCATCGGATGCAGCAGCTTGCGCAGGATCCACATGCGCTGCAGCTCGTCGTCGGCGGTCAGCAACTCTTCGCGGCGGGTGCCGGAACGGTTGATGTTGATGGCCGGGAATACGCGCTTCTCGGCGATCTTGCGGTCCAGGGGCAGTTCCATGTTGCCGGTACCCTTGAACTCTTCGTAGATCACTTCGTCCATCTTCGAACCGGTCTCGACCAGCGCGGTGGCGATGATGGTCAGCGAGCCGCCTTCTTCGATGTTCCGCGCGGCGCCGAAGAAACGCTTCGGTTTTTCCAGGGCGTGGGCATCGACACCACCGGTCAGCACCTTGCCGGAGCTCGGGATCACGGTGTTGTAGGCACGGGCCAGACGAGTGATGGAGTCGAGCAGGATCACCACGTCCTTCTTGTGTTCGACCAGGCGCTTGGCCTTCTCGATCACCATTTCGGCAACCTGCACGTGGCGGGTTGGCGGTTCGTCGAAGGTGGAGGCGACCACTTCGCCGCGCACGGTGCGCTGCATCTCGGTCACTTCTTCCGGACGTTCGTCGATCAGCAGCACGATCAGATGAACTTCAGGGTTGTTACGGGTGATGTTCGACGCGATGTTCTGCAGCATGATGGTCTTGCCCGCTTTCGGCGGAGCAACGATCAGGCCGCGCTGGCCTTTACCGATCGGGGCGCACAGGTCGATGACACGACCGGTCAGGTCTTCGGTGGAGCCGTTGCCGGCTTCCATCTTCATGCGCACGGTCGGGAACAGCGGCGTCAGGTTTTCGAACAGGATTTTGTTCTTCGCGTTCTCGGGACGATCGTAGTTGATCGTGTCGACCTTCAGCAGTGCGAAGTAACGCTCGCCTTCCTTTGGAGGGCGGATCTTGCCAACGATGGTGTCACCGGTGCGCAAGTTGAAACGACGGATCTGGCTCGGGGAGACGTAGATATCGTCTGGGCCGGCCAGATAGGAGGCGTCGGAGGAGCGAAGAAAGCCGAAGCCGTCCTGGAGGATCTCCAGCACGCCATCACCGGAGATTTCCTCGCCGCTTTTAGCGTGCTTTTTCAGCAGGGAGAAAATCACGTCCTGCTTGCGCGAACGGGCCATATTTTCTATGCCCATCTGTTCGGCCAATTCGAGCAGTTCGGTAATCGGCTTTTGCTTGAGTTCAGTCAGATTCATATAGGAATGACGTAATCATTTATGGAGGGGGGAAATTAAGCTTTTGGCTTAATGATGCCGCGCCGCGGAGAAGGCGACAGGATCGCGTACTTATTCGAAAAGGAGAGCGTCGGCGACGGCTTGCAGGGGGCAGAGGAGAAACCAGTGCGGGGCCGAATGTAACACCTGAGTTTCTGAGCGTCTAGCCCTGAATAATGAAAAAGCCCCGCTATTTACGGGGCTTTTTTGATGCGATTTACAACGACGCTTAGATGTTGGCGTCGAGGAAAGCAGCCAGTTGCGACTTGGACAGTGCGCCGACCTTGGTGGCTTCGACGTTGCCGTTCTTGAACAGCATCAGCGTCGGGATACCACGCACGCCATGCTTGGCCGGGGTTTCCTGGTTTTCGTCGATGTTCAGCTTGGCAACGGTCAGCTTGCCTTTGTAGGTTTCAGCGATTTCGTCCAGGACCGGAGCGATCATTTTGCATGGGCCGCACCACTCAGCCCAGTAGTCGACCAGTACAGCGCCTTCGGCCTTGAGTACGTCAGCCTCGAAGCTAGCGTCGCTAACGTGTTTGATAAGATCGCTGCTCATGGAAGTCTCCAGGTTGTAAGCAAAAAAACGTGGCCCATCATAGCCGCCCTTCCCGCGTTCAGGAAGCCGGAGTTGATTGACTCTCGCTATGGTGCCCGATGAATTTGGGTATAGCTCAACTGGAAACTATGCGGGGGTAACAAAGGCGATTCCGGTGCGCAACGCGGCGCCACGCACATGCTCCTGCATGGCCTTCTGCGCCGCCCCAGAGGCATGCCGGGCCAGCCCACGGAGGATCTTGCGGTGCTCCTGCCAGGTTTCCATGGCCCGCTCGGGTCGGATGAACGGTAGTTTCTGGCTCTCCAGGAAGATCTCGGCGCTGGTGCTGAGAATGCTCACCATTGCCTGATTGCCGCTGGCCTGCAGGATCTTCTGGTGAAACTCGAAATCCAGCCGCGCCGCCGCCTCGAAATCCGCCGCCCGCAGCTCGTTGCGCATGGCCTCGACATTATCCTGCAGCGCATCCAGCTCGTCGGCGGTCAGGGTCACGGCCGCCAGCCCCGCGGCGAAGCCTTCCAGGGCGTAACGCAACTGAAAGATATCCGTCGGCGACGCCTGGGCCGCGAACGGCCAGCTCAGCCCCGCGCCATTGACCGGCAATTCCGCGGCCTGCACGAAAACACCTTTGCCAGGCTGCACGCTGATCACGCCCAAGGCGCTCAAGGACGACAGCGCCTCGCGCAACGAAGCCCGGCTGACCCCCAGCTGTACGGCCAGATCGCGCTGCGACGGCAGCGCATCGCCCGGGCCGAAGCCGCGCTCGTTGATCAATTGGCGGATGGCTTGCAGCGCCACCTCGGGTACGGCGCGGGAGATCGAGTTCATAGAATGCAGGCTGGCCGGTCCAGGAAAAGGCTAGTTGTAAAGCTATTCGCCGAGCCCGGCAAGTCGTGCCCCAAGGGGGTTCGGGCGGGTGGCCGAACGCTCGATAAGGGGGCAGAAACGCCATCAACTGTTCAGACCAGTAAGACCGAACGACGCCAGCAAAACCCGGTGCTCCAAGGCTTTTTCCGGCGTTTGGCACGGCCTGTGCTGTGTCGCTGCGCAGAAATCACTTCCCGTGAATCCGGAGATTTGCCATGACCAAGCGTTTCAGCGCCCTGCTCTCTGCCCTGTTTGCCAGTCTGATGCTGAGCCAGACGCCCGCCCACGCCAGCGGCCTGGACGATGTCGTCGCCCGCGGCACCCTCAAGGTGGCCGTGCCCCAGGATTTCCCGCCCTTTGGCTCGGTCGGTCCGGACATGAAACCCCGTGGCCTGGATATCGACACCGCGAAACTGCTGGCCGACCAGCTCAAGGTCAAACTCGAACTGACCCCGGTCAACAGCACCAACCGCATTCCGTTCCTGACCACCGGCAAGGTCGACCTGGTGATCTCCAGCCTCGGCAAGAACCCGGAGCGCGAGAAAGTCATCGATTTTTCCCAGGCCTACGCGCCCTTCTACCTGGCGGTATTCGGCCCACCCGAAGCGCCTATAGCCACCCTCGACGATCTCAAGGGCAAGACCATCAGCGTCACCCGCGGCGCCATCGAAGACATCGAACTGACCGCCGTGGCCCCGCAAGGCGTAACCATTAAGCGCTTCGAGGATAACAACTCGACCATCGCCGCCTACCTGGCCGGCCAGGTCGACCTGATCGCCAGCGGCAACGTGGTAATGGTCGCCATCAGCGAGCGCAACCCGAAACGCATCCCGGCGATGAAGGTCAAGCTCAAGGATTCCCCGGTCTACGTCGGCGTGAACAAGAACCAGCCGGAGCTGCTGGACAAGGTCAACCAGATCCTCACCACCGCCAAGGCCGACGGCAGCCTGGAAAAGAACGCCCAGCTGTGGCTCAAGCAGCCATTGCCGGCTGGCCTCTGATCGCCGTCGCGGAGGTTATCCATGGCTTATCAGTTCGACTTTCTACCGGTGCTGGAAAACACCAGCCTGCTGCTGCGCGGCGCCCTGTTCACCCTTGAGCTGACCGCCATCGGCACATTGCTCGGGGTCGGCCTGGGCATAGTCGGCGCGGTGGTGCGGGCCTGGAAGATCCAGCCCTTCTCGGCCCTCTTCGGCGTCTACGTCGAGCTGATCCGCAACACTCCGTTCCTAGTGCAGCTGTTCTTCATCTTCTTCGGCTTGCCGTCCCTGGGGCTGCAGATCTCCGAGTGGCAGGCGGCGGTGCTGGCGATGGTGATCAACCTGGGCGCCTACTCCACGGAAATCATTCGCGCCGGGATCCAGGCCATCCCCCGCGGCCAACTGGAGGCCGCGGCGGCCCTGGCCATGACGCGCCTGGAAGCCTTCCGCCATGTGGTATTGCTGCCGGCGCTGGGCAAGGTGTGGCCGGCCCTGAGCAGCCAGATCATCATCGTCATGCTCGGTTCGGCGGTGTGTTCGCAGATCGCCACCGAGGAGCTGAGCTTCGCCGCCAACTTCATTCAGTCGCGCAACTTCCGCGCCTTTGAAACCTACGCCCTGACCACGCTGATCTACCTGTGCATGGCCCTGCTGATCCGGCAGCTGCTGAACTGGGTCGGGCGCCGCTATATCGCGAGGAGCAGCCAATGAGTGATTTCAGCTTCTGGGACATCGTGCGCAACCTGCTGACCGGCCTGCAATGGACCCTGCTGCTGTCGCTGGTGGCCTTTGTCGGCGGTGGGCTGATCGGCTTGCTGATCATGACCCTGCGCATTTCCAAGAAGGCTTTCCCCAGCGGTTTCGCCCGCCTGTACATCGAGCTGTTCCAGGGCACACCGCTGTTGATGCAACTGTTCCTGGTGTTCTTCGGCATCGCCCTGCTGGGGGTGGATATCTCGCCCTGGCTGGCGGCGGCCATCGCCCTGACGCTGTTCACCAGCGCCTACCTGGCGGAGATCTGGCGCGGCTGTGTCGATTCGATCCCCAACGGCCAGTGGGAAGCCTCCTCCAGCCTGGCGCTCAACCCTTATGAACAGCTGCGCCATGTGATCCTGCCGCAGGCGCTGCGGATTGCCGTGGCGCCTACCGTGGGCTTCTCGGTGCAGGTGGTCAAAGGCACCGCGGTGACCTCGATCATCGGCTTCACCGAGCTGACCAAGACCGGCGGCATGCTCGCCAATGCCACCTTCGAGCCCTTCATGGTCTACGGCCTGGTGGCGCTCGGTTACTTCCTGCTGTGCTACCCCCTGTCCCTCAGTGCGCGCTACCTGGAAAGGAGACTGCATGCCTCTGCTTAGAATTTCCGCCCTGCATAAATATTACGGCGACCATCATGTGCTCAAGGGCATCGACCTCAGTATCGAGGAAGGCCAGGTGGTGGCGATCATCGGGCGCAGCGGTTCGGGCAAGAGCACCTTGCTGCGCACCCTCAACGGCCTGGAGTCGATCAACGACGGGGTCATCGAAGTCGACGGCGAATACCTCGACGCCGCCCGCGCCGACCTGCGCAGCCTGCGGCAGAAGGTCGGCATGGTGTTCCAGCAGTTCAACCTGTTCCCTCACCTGACCGTCGGCGAGAACGTCATGCTCGCCCCGCAGGTGGTGCAGAAGGTGCCCAAGGCCAGGGCCGCCGAGCTGGCGCGGAAGATGCTGAAGCGGGTAGGCCTGGAGGAGAAGTTTGACGCCTTCCCCGACCGCCTGTCCGGCGGCCAGCAACAGCGGGTGGCGATTGCCCGGGCCCTGGCCATGTCGCCCAAGGTGCTGCTGTGCGACGAGATCACCTCGGCCCTGGACCCGGAGCTGGTCAACGAAGTCCTGAGCGTGGTGCGCCAGCTGGCCAAGGACGGCATGACCCTGATCATGGTGACCCACGAGATGCGTTTCGCCCGGGAAGTGGGCGACAAGCTGGTGTTCATGCACCAGGGCAAGGTGCATGAAGTGGGCGACCCGAAAGTGCTGTTCGCCAACCCGCAGACGCCGGAACTGGCGAATTTCATCGGGACCAATGAGGCGGCGGGCTGAGACTCTGCGGCGCCTGCCAGATTATTTCGCGAGCGAGCTCGCTCCTACAGTGGCCCGCATTCCCCTGTAGGAGCGAGCTCGCTCGCGATCGAACCCGCAGGGTTCGGCGCTTTTGCCTGCCTTGCATCAAGGATCGCGCCTTCGGCCACTGCTGCGCGTTGGCGCGAGCGATTGATCGTGGCAGGATGGCAAGGTTATCGACCGAGACCCCCAAACCATGCCGCAAACCCAAGCCAAGAATCTGTCCCTGATCGCCGCCATCGACCTGGGCTCCAACAGCTTTCACATGGTCGTGGCCAAGGCTCACCATAATGAAATCCGCATTCTCGAGCGGCTCGGTGAAAAGGTGCAGTTGGCCGCCGGGATCGACGAAGACCGTCAACTCAACGAAGAATCCATGCAACGCGGGCTCGATTGCCTGAAGCGCTTCGCCCAACTGATCAACGGCATGCCCCTGGGCGCGGTGCGTATCGTCGGCACCAACGCCCTGCGCGAAGCGCGCAACCGCGGCGAATTCATCCGCCGCGCCGAGGAGATTCTCGGCCACCCGGTGGAAGTCATCTCCGGTCGTGAAGAAGCTCGCCTCATCTACCTGGGCGTGTCCCATACCCTCGCCGATACCCCGGGTAAGCGCCTGGTCGCCGACATCGGCGGCGGCAGTACCGAATTCATCATCGGCCAGCGCTTCGAGCCGCTGCTGCGCGAAAGCCTGCAGATGGGCTGCGTCAGCTTCACCCAGCGCTATTTCCGCGACGGCAAGATCACCCCGGCGCGCTACGCCCAGGCCTACACCGCGGCGCGCCTGGAAATCATGAGCATCGAACACGCCCTGCATCGCCTGACCTGGGATGAAGCCATCGGCTCCTCGGGCACCATCCGCGCCATCGGCCTGGCGCTCAAGGCCGGCGGCCACGGCAGCGGTGAAGTCAACGCCGAAGGCCTGGCCTGGCTCAAGCGTCGGCTGTTCAAGCTGGGCGATGCCGAGAAAATCGACTTCGAAGGCATCAAGCCGGATCGTCGGGCGATCTTCCCCGCCGGCCTGGCGATTCTCGAAGCCATCTTCGACGCCCTCGAACTGCAGCGCATGGACCATTGCGAAGGCGCCCTGCGCGAAGGCGTGCTCTACGACCTGCTGGGCCGTCATCACCACGAAGACGTGCGCGAGCGCACCCTGGGCTCGCTGATGGAGCGTTATCACGTCGACCTGGAACAGGCTGCCCGGGTCGAGCGCAAGGCGCTCCACGCCTTCGACCAGGTGGCCGAGGACTGGGACCTGGAGGACGGCGTCTGGCGCGAATTGCTGGGCTGGGCCGCCAAGGTCCATGAAGTGGGCCTGGATATCGCCCACTACCACTACCACAAGCACGGCGCCTACCTGATCGAGCACTCCGACCTCGCCGGTTTCTCCCGCGAAGACCAGCAAATGCTCGCGCTACTGGTACGCGGCCACCGTCGCAACATTCCCAGGGACAAGTTCGCCGAATTCGGCGAGGAAGGCAGCAAGCTGATCCGCCTGTGCGTGCTGCTGCGTTTCGCCATCCTGTTCCACCATATCCGCGGCACCCAGGAAATGCCCCAGGTGAAGCTGCACGCCGCCGGCGACAGCCTGGAGGTGATGTTCCCGGCAAACTGGCTGGACGAGAACCAGCTGACCCAGGCCGACTTCGCCCTGGAAGCCGAGTGGCTGACCCGGGTCGGGATCACCCTCAACGTGCACTGAAACGCCCCGCACAAAAAAAGCCGGCTTGCCGGCGATGGGCTCCTGCTAAAGGGCGTCATCGCCGGCAAGCCGGCTTTTTCATGGGCTGAATAGGCCGCGGGCTCAGCGCACCGCCAGCACCGGGTTGCTCAGGCGCTCCAGCAATGTGGCCTGGGCGCTGCGCGGGTTCTGGTTGCCGGTCGGGGTGTTGCGGATGTAGCGACCGTCCGACTGCAGGCTCCAGCTGTGGGTGTTATCGGTGAGATAACTTTCCAGCTCTTTCTTGACCCGCAGGATCAGCTTCTTGCCCTCGACCGGGAAGCAAGTCTCGACGCGCTTGTCGAGGTTGCGCTCCATCCAGTCGGCGCTGGAGAGGAACATCTGCTCCTCGCCGCCATTGAGGAAGTAGAACACCCGGGTGTGCTCCAGGAAGCGGCCGATGATCGAGCGCACATGGATGTTGTGCGACACACCGGCGATCCCCGGACGCAGGCAGCACATGCCACGCACCACCAGGTCGATGCGCACGCCCGACTGGCTGGCCTTGTACAGCGCGCGGATGATCTTCGGATCGGTCAGCGAGTTGAACTTGGCGATGATGTGCGCCGGCTTGCCGTCCAGGGCGAACTGGGTCTCCCGGGCAATCATGTCGAGCATGCCCTTCTTCAGGGTGAAGGGCGCGTGCAGCAGCTTCTTCATGCGCAGGGTCTTGCCCATGCCGATCAACTGGCTGAAGAGCTTGCCGACGTCTTCGCACAAGGCGTCGTCGGAAGTCAGCAGGCTGTAGTCGGTATACAGGCGGGCGTTGCCGGCGTGGTAATTGCCGGTGCCCAGGTGGGCGTAGCGCACGATCTCGCCGGCTTCGCGACGCAGGATCAACATCATCTTGGCGTGGGTCTTGAAGCCGACCACACCGTAGATCACCACCGCGCCGGCCGCTTGCAGGCGGCTGGCCAGTTGCAGGTTGGACTCTTCGTCGAAGCGCGCGCGCAGCTCGATCACCGCGGTGACTTCCTTGCCGTTACGCGCCGCATCCACCAGCGCATCGACGATTTCCGAGTTGGCGCCGGAGCGGTACAGGGTCTGGCGCACCGCCAGCACGTGCGGATCCTTGGCCGCCTGACGCAGCAGGTCGACCACCGGGGTGAAGGACTCGAACGGGTGCAGCAGCAGGATGTCCTGCTTGCTGATCACGCTGAAGATGTTCTCGCTGTTCTGCAACAGCTTGGGAATCTGCGGGGTGAACGGCGTGTATTGCAGCTCCGGGTGGCTGTCCAGGCCGGTGATGCTGAACAGGCGCGTCAGGTTCACCGGACCGTTGACCTGGTACAGCTCGGTCTCGCTCAGGTTGAACTGCTTGAGCAGGTAGTCGGACAGGTGTTTCGGGCAGGTGTCGGCCACTTCCAGACGCACCGCATCGCCGTAACGACGGGAGAACAGCTCGCCGCGCAGGGCGCGGGCCAGGTCTTCGACGTCCTCGGTGTCCACCGCCAGGTCGGCGTTGCGGGTCAGACGGAACTGATAGCAGCCCTTTACCTTCATGCCCTGGAACAGGTCATCGGCGTGGGCGTGGATCATCGACGAGAGGAACACATAGTTGTCGCCAGGGCCGCCGACTTCTTCCGGCACCTTGATGATCCGCGGCAGCAGGCGCGGCGCCGGGATGATCGCCAGGCCGGAATCGCGACCAAAGGCGTCGATCCCTTCGAGTTCGACGATGAAGTTCAGGCTCTTGTTCACCAGCAGCGGGAACGGGTGCGTCGGGTCGAGGCCGATCGGGGTGATGATCGGCGCGATCTCGTCGCGGAAATAGCGACGGACCCAGGTCTTGAGCTTGGTGGTCCAGTAACGGCGACGGATGAAGCGGACCTGATGTTTTTCCAGCTCCGGCAACAGGATGTCGTTGAGGATCGCGTACTGGCGGTCGACGTGACCGTGCACCAGGTCGCTGATGCGCGCCAGGGCCTGGTGCGGCTGCAGGCCATCGGCACCGGCCTGTTCACGGGCGAAGGTGATCTGCTTCTTCAGGCCGGCGACGCGGATCTCGAAGAACTCGTCCAGGTTGCTGGAGAAAATCAGCAGGAACTTCAGGCGCTCCAGCAACGGATAGGACTCATCCAGCGCCTGTTCCAGCACGCGGATGTTGAACTGCAGTTGCGACAGCTCGCGATGGATATACAGGCTGCTGTCATCCAGGCTCGGGATGACCAGGGTCGGCATCGCCACATGCGGTGCGTCCGCTTGCACCGGCGGGGCTTCCAGCTCCGGTGGTGTTTCAACGACCTGCTCGACCACGGGTTGAGCTTCTTTTACGGCAACTTCAGTGAGTCCTTCGGTATTCATCGCGTGTTCCTGGGAGGGCTATTTTTGCTCTCGTAACAATTGAGCAGCACGAACGGCAAAGTAAGTCAGGATGCCATCGGCACCCGCGCGTTTAAAGGCGGTCAAGGATTCGAGAATAACCCCTTCGCTCAACCAGCCATTCTGGATCGCCGCCATGTGCATGGCGTATTCGCCGCTGACCTGATAGACAAAGGTTGGCACCTTGAATTCATCCTTGACCCGCCAAAGGATGTCCAGGTACGGCATGCCCGGCTTGACCATGACCATGTCCGCGCCTTCGGCGAGGTCGGCGGCCACTTCATGCAGGGCTTCGTGGCTGTTGGCCGGGTCCATCTGGTAGGAGGCCTTGTTGGCCTTGCCCAGGTTCAACGCCGAGCCGACCGCATCGCGGAACGGGCCGTAATAGGCGCTGGCGTACTTGGCCGAATAGGCCATGATCCGCACGTTGACGTGACCGGCCAGCTCCAGGGCTTCGCGGATCGCCTGGATGCGGCCGTCCATCATGTCCGAAGGCGCGACCACCTGGGCGCCGGCTTCGGCATGGGACAGGGCTTGCCTGACCAGTGCATCGACGGTGATGTCGTTCTGCACATAGCCTTCTTCGTCGAGGATGCCGTCCTGACCGTGGGTGGTGAACGGATCGAGCGCCACGTCGGTGATCACCCCCAGCTCGGGGAAACGCTCACGCAGCGCGCGGGTGGCGCGCTGGGCAATGCCTTCCGGGTTCCAGGCTTCGGCGGCGTCCAGCGACTTGAGATCCGCCGGGGTCACCGGGAACAGCGCCAGCGCGGGAATCCCCAGCTCGACCCACTTTGCCGCTTCCTCCAGCAGCAGGTCGATGGTCAGGCGTTCGACGCCCGGCATCGAGGCCACCGCTTCCCGACGATTCTCACCGTCGAGCACGAATACCGGCAGGATCAGGTCATCGGTGGTCAGGACGTTTTCACGCACCAGGCGACGAGAAAAATCATCACGGCGATTGCGACGCAGGCGAGTGGCAGGAAACAAACGGTTGGCTGGGGTAAAGCTCACGACAGACTCCTGAGCCCGCACAGGCGGGCGAGCGTGACAGTTATAAGCGCCCATTATGACGAACGGATGACAGTTGTGCTTAACCCTGTGACCGGTAGTCACAGCTATTGTCCAGCCAGCATTTGTTCACGTCGAGACACATTTGGATACTTTCCTCCATGGGCCCGAAGGGTTAGGCTGCGCGTTCATTTCGCCAGCATCCAGACAATGCTCCAACAATTTCTTCAGGAATTCGGCTACTTCGCCCTCTTTCTCGGCACATTCTTCGAAGGCGAGACCATCCTGGTCCTGGCCGGCTTCCTCGCGTTTCGCGGATACATGGACATCAACCTGGTGGTGGTCGTGGCGTTCTTCGGCAGCTATGCCGGCGACCAGCTGTGGTACTTCCTGGGACGCAAGCACGGGCGCAAGCTGCTGGCGCGCAAGCCGCGCTGGCAATTGATGGGCGATCGGGCGCTGGAGCATATCCGCAAGCATCCGGACATCTGGGTGCTGAGCTTCCGCTTCGTCTACGGCCTGCGCACCGTGATGCCGGTGGCCATCGGCCTGTCGGGGTATCCGCCGGGACGTTATCTGTTGCTCAACGGCATTGGCGCGGCGATCTGGGCCGCCGCCCTGGCCGCCGCGGCCTATCACTTCGGCGCCGTGCTCGAAGGCATGCTGGGCAGCATCAAGAAGTACGAACTGTGGGTGCTCGGCGCCTTGCTGGTCCTGGGTTTCGCCCTGTGGCTGCGCCGCCGCTTCAAGAATGCGCGACTGGCCAAGGCGATCTACGAAGCCGAACAGGTCAAGCAGAACGAGCAGAGCGATTGCTGCAAGTCTAAGACGCCAGTCGAGTAAGACGACCCCGGCAGCAGTAAAGCGCTATGCCACTGAGCAGGCTGTAGCTGATCAAGCCGACCCAGCCCAAGGCGCTGGCCGGCCACAGCCCGACCAGAGGCGCCAGCCACACCAGCGGCAGGTTCGACGCCAGCCGCAGCAGCTCCATCTTCAGCGCCCACGGGCGATTCTCCAGCGCCCCCCCAATACCCAAATAATGAACACCCCGCCGTAGTTGCGATCCATGTAGAAAGCGTCCCCGACCCGATAGTTGTTCGCCCCCCGCCAGCGGTCGGCCAGCAGCTCGAGGGCTATCAGCACGAAGAAGAACGGCACCGCATACAGAATGAAATTCATGACACGGCCTGATCGCAATCCTGATCGGAGATTAGGTCGGGCGGCGAGATAACCCTATGGCAACGGGCGACAAATTAGTGGACATTTAACGCCATGAATCTGGAGAAAAAACCATGAGCAAAAAAGTTGCAGTGATCCTTTCCGGCTGTGGCGTCTATGACGGTGCCGAGATCCATGAAAGCGTCATCACCCTGCTGCGCCTGGACCAGCGCGGCGCCCAGGTGCAGTGTTTCGCCCCGAACATCGCCCAGCTGCATGTGATCAACCACCTGACCGGCGAAGAGATGCCGGAGTCGCGCAATGTCCTGGTGGAGTCGGCGCGCATCGCCCGCGGCCAGGTCAAAGACATCCGCGAGGCCAACGCCGAAGACTTCGACGCGCTGATCGTGCCGGGCGGCTTTGGCGCGGCGAAAAACCTTTCCAACTTCGCCGTGGAAGGGGCCGGCTGCACAGTCCAGCCGGATGTCCTGGCACTGACCGAAGCCTTCGCCGAAGCCGGCAAGCCGGTGGGCCTGATCTGCATCTCGCCGGCATTGGCGGCGAAGATCTACGGCCCGGGCGTCACCTGCACCATCGGCAACGACGCCGACACCGCGGCCGCCGTCAGCAAGATGGGCGCGACCCATGCCGAGTGCACCGTCGGCGACATCATCGAGGACAAGGCGCGCAAGCTGGTCAGCACCCCGGCCTACATGCTCGCGCAGTCCATCAGCGAAGCCGCGGCCGGCATCAATAAGCTGGTGGATCGGGTGCTGGAACTGACCCACGAAAACGACGAATAACCCAAAAGCCGTGGCGAGCGGCAAGCGCCCTCGCCTCGCGGGAATTGTCAGGCCTGACGCGCCAGCCGCGTCAGGATCCGGTCCAGGGCATTGGCGAAGGCCTGCTTCTCGCGATCCCCATAAGGGCCTTGCCCGCCACCGACCTGCCCCTGCTCGCGCAGATCGGTAAACAGGTTACGCACCGCCAGCCGCTCGCCCATGTTCTGCGCATCGAACTCCTTGCCCCGCGGGTCGAGGGCGGCGACGCCCTTCTTCACCAGCCGGTCGGCCAGGGGCACGTCGCTGCAGATCACCAGTTCACCCGGCACTGCGTGTTCCACCAGATAATCGTCAGCCGCATCCGGACCGCTGGGCACCACGATCAGCTTGACGCAGGCAAAGGCCGGCTTGATCTGCGGCTGCCCCGCCACCAGCACCAGCTCGAACTGGCGCTTGAGGGCAAACCTCACGACCTGATCCTTCGCCGCCTTGGGACAGGCGTCGGCATCGATCCACACACGCATTGCGTGACTCCTCCTGAAAGCATCGCGGGCAAGCCTCGCGCCTACAGTTCTCGATGAACCGTAGGAACAAGGCTTGCCCGCGATAATGAGCGAAGCGGATGCCTCAGGAAACCTGGGCCCGCCGTTTCTCGGCGATGCGGCTGCGACTGTAGAGCACGATGATCGCCACGATCGCCACCGCCTGTGCCGTCAGCGAGTAGGCATCGGCGTGAATGCCCAGCCAGTCGAAGTCGAAGAACGCCACCGGCCGCGTACCGAAGATTCCAGCCTCCTGCAGCGCCTTGACGCCATGCCCGGCAAACACCACCGACAAGGCGCACAGCAACGCCGCGTTGATGCCGAAGAACAGCGTCAGCGGCAGCTTGGCCGAACCGCGCAGGATCACCCAGGCCAGGCCGACCAGCAGCACCAGCGCCGTGGCGCCGCCGGCCAGCACTGCGTTGTGGCCTGCCGGGCCGGCCTGCAGCCATAGGGTTTCGTAGAACAGGATCACTTCGAACAGCTCGCGATAGACCGAGAAGAACGCCAGCACCGCAAAACCGAAACGGCCGCCACCGCCCACCAGGCTGCTCTTGATGTAGTCCTGCCAGGCCGCCGCGTGCCGGCGGTCGTGCATCCACACGCCGAGCCACAGCACCATGACACTGGCGAACAAGGCCGTGGCGCCTTCCAGCAACTCGCGCTGGGAGCCGCTGACGTCGATCACATACGCCGCCAGCGCCCAGGTCGCCAGGCCGGCCAGCAACGCCAGCCCCCAACCGACGTTGACGCTGCGCACCGCCGATTGCTGGCCGGTATTGCGCAGGAAGGCCAGGATCGCCGCCAGCACCAGGATCGCTTCCAGGCCCTCGCGCAGCAGGATCAACAGGCCGGAAATGTAGCTCAGGGACCAGCTCAGGCCATCGCTGCCCAGCAGGTCCGCCGACTCTTTCAGCTTGGCCTTGGCGGCATCCAGGCGCTGCTCGGCCTGCTCTGCCGGCAAGCCGTCCTGCAGCGCCTGACGGTAGGCCATCAGGGCTTTCTCGGTGTCCTTGCGCACATTGGCATCGACGTTGTCGAGGGAGCTTTCCACCAGCTCGAAGCCTTCCAGGTACGCCGCCACCGACAGGTCGTAGGCCTGTTCGTGGTCACCGGAGCGGTAGGCGGCCAGGCTCTTGTCCAGGGTCGAGGCGGTGTAGTCGAGCAGTTGCGCCGGGCCGCGCTTGACCTGTGGCGGCTGGGCGCGCTGGGCACGGAAGGTGGCCGCGGCCTGCGGGCCTTCGGCGGCCTCTACTTCACTTGGGGTCTGGCGGGCCAGGTCGGCGAGGTTGTAGCTCTTGTCGCCCTTCGCCGCGGCCGGGTCGGCGGTGAAACCGGCGATATAGGTCGCCAGGTCCCAGCGCTGGCGGTCGTCCAGCTGATCGGCGAAAGACGGCATGTCGGTGCCTTCGACGCCCAGGCCGAGGGTGTTGTAGATCGCGTAGAGGCTCAGGTGATCCGTGCGCGCCGCATCCCGTAGGTTGGCCGGTGGCGGCGTCAGGCCGACACCGGCCGGGCCGTCGCCGGCACCGGTGTCGCCGTGACACACCGAGCAATGCTGGGCATACAAAGGTGCGCCACGGCTCGGGTCCGGGGTGATGATCGGCGCCTGGCTGACCTCATACGCCACCGCCAGCCGGGCTCCCAGCTGCCGCGCCTGACGGGCGACGAGGGCGCCGTCCGCCTTGGCCTTGACCGCGTCGTTCAGGCTGGCGATGCCCTGCTCCAGCTCGGCCTTCTCCGGCTTGGCCGGCAAATCGGCGACCAGCCCCTGCAACACGCCGAGAAACTCGACCTGCTCACGGTACTCGGAGTCATCAATGACCTTGCCCGCCTCGACCGTCGGTGGGTAGTCCGCGCCAATGTAGTCGAGCAGGTGCAGCGCCTTGGGCGCGCCTTCTACGGTGTCCGCCAGCAGGTTGGCACTGCACAGGGCCAATACCGGCAGCACGAGCCACGCCAGGAAACGGGAGGGGGCAGTCATGAACGAATCTCAAATGGAAATACGAAGTAACACATTGTTCACTTCCAATGAGTTTCACTCAAGCGTTGTCACACGCGACACCCAGGCGCAGTCGTGCCTCGTGCCGGGCCAAAGCCTTGAATCGCCTGGGGTCCGGGGTTTCCTGAACAAAGATGAAATAAATCCGGGCGTGGTCGGGACTAGCCCATGCTCTCGGATCCCCTGAGGCGCACGTACAAAAAAGGCGCCCCCGATGGGCGCCTTTTTGCTGTGACCAGCCTCTTAGACCGGCGCTTTGCGAATGGTCGCCAGCAACCCGGCGGCGCCGAGGAACAGACCGGCGAAGGTGCGGTTCATGCGCCGTTGCTGGGTAGGCGTGCGCAGCAGGCGCAGGACCTTGGAGGCCAGGCCGGTGTAGCCGGCCATGACGATCAGGTCGACGGCAATCATGGTCGCGCCGAGGATCAGGTACTGCTTCACCAGCGGTGCGTGGGGATCGATGAATTGCGGCAGGACCGCCAGCATGAACACCAGCGCCTTGGGGTTGCTGATGTTGACCAGGAACCCGCGGAACACCAGCGCCAGGGGTTTGCCGATCGGCCGGATCGCGGCGTCGTCGCTCAGGTCGCTGGGCAGCGCGCGCCACTGTTTGACCGCGAGGTAGACCAGATAAGCCACGCCGAACCATTTGATCGCGTAAAAGGCGGTCGAGGATGCCGCGAGAATCGCCCCCACGCCGGCGGCGACAATCGCAATCTGCATGGCCAGGCCCAGTTGCAGGCCCAGGGCGTTCCAGTAACCGCGCCAGAAACCGTATTGCAGACCGCAGGACATCGACGCAATCGCGCCGGCCCCGGGGGAAAGGCTGATCACCCAGCAGGCGGCAAAAAACGCCAGCCATGTCTCAAGAACCATCGCACACCTCGGCTCGAATTCGTCGTAGACGCCTAAGCTAATGCGCTGGCGGGCGGATGACCATAGATTTTTGTCGGACAGATATCGCCGGCCAACTGTAGCCGCTGCCGAAGGCTGCGCTAAGGTCCGCAGGAGCTTCCTGCGACCTCAAGAGCACGTCTGCTTCGCAACCGATGCAGCCTCGCGATGCTCGGCAGCGGCTACAGAGACGGCGCAGGGGGACTATTTCTCGCCGGAGCCTATCGACAGCGCATCGCTGCCACGCCAACGGCGCACCGAACGCTGGAAGAACAGGCTGTTGGGCACCTGCACCATGACGCCGCCGGTGCCGGCTTCCTCGGCCTCGATCAACGAGGTGTACAGCAGGTTGATTGCCACCACCCGGCCCTTGATACCCGGCTTGTCGAGGGTGTCCACCAGTTCGACCACATCGCCGATGCGGAAAGGGCCCACGGTGAAGATCAGGATGGCGCAGAGCAGGTTGGACAGCACGCTCCACATGGCGAAGAAGGCCACCGCCGCCACCGCGACAAAACCGGACAGGGCAGTCCAGAGCACCGTCGCCGACACCCCGAGCCGCTCCAGGACGAAGATCAGCGCGCTGCCCATGATCAGCCAGCGTAAGCCGCCGCGCAGCGGCATCAGCAGCTGCGGCGGGAACGGATAACGTTCACCCAGGCGGGTCAGGCAGCGGGCGACAAACCGCTGGGTGATGTAGCCAGCCAGCAGGATCAGCAGGATTTGCACGGTGACCCACAGCGGCTCGACCCACGTGATAGGCACAGGCAGCTTGAACGCTTCCATCAGGACAAGGCTTCCAGTTCCGCCTGCATGCTTTCCAGCAGTTCCAGGGCTTCCATCCAGGCCTCTTCCAGCTCGCCTTCACGCACCTTCAGCCTGGCCTGCTCGGCCAGCAGGTCACGCAGCTCGTCCTTGCGCGCGGCTTCGTAGATACCACTGTCGCCAAGGCTGGCTTCGATTTTCGCCAGCCGCTCGTGGACCTTGCCCAGCTCGGTTTCCAGCTTGTCGGCTTCGCGCTTGTGCGGGGCCAACTGCTGGCGCAGGGCCGCGGCAGCCTGGCGCTGGGCCTTCTTGTCGGTTTTGTCCGGGTTGACCGTGGTCGTGCTGACCGGCGCGTTGCGCTGGCGGTAGTCCACCAACCAGCGCGCGTAGTCGTCCAGGTCGCCGTCGAACTCTTCGACCTTGCCGTCGGCCACCAGGTAGAAGTTGTCGGTGGTGCTTTTCAGCAGGTGACGGTCGTGGGAGACCACCAGTACCGCGCCGCTGAACTCTTGCAGGGCCATGGTCAGGGCCAGGCGCATCTCCAGGTCCAGGTGGTTGGTCGGTTCGTCAAGCAGCAGCAGGTTCGGGCGGTCCCAGGCAATCAGGGCCAGGGCCAGGCGCGCCTTTTCGCCACCGGAGAAATTCAGCACCGGCTCGTCGATACGCGCGCCGCGGAAGTCGAAACCACCGAGGAAGTCGCGCAGGGTCTGCTCGCGCTCGGTCGGCGCCAGGCGCTGCAAATGCAGCAACGGGCTGGCCTTGGCATCGAGCGAATCCAGCTGGTGCTGGGCGAAATAACCGACCACGGTGTTCTCGCCGCGGGTCAGGCGGCCGCCCAGCGGCGACAGCTCGCCGGAGAGGTTCTTGATCAGGGTCGACTTGCCCGCACCGTTGGGGCCGAGCAGACCGATGCGCGCACCCGGGGTCAGTTGCAGCTTGACCTTCTCCAGCACGGTCTTTTCGCCGTAACCCAGGCGGGCATCGGACAGGTCGAGCAGCGGGCTGGAGATCTTTTCCGACTCGCGGAAAACGAAGTCGAACGGCGAGTCGACGTGGGCGGCGGACAGCTCTTCCATCCGCTCCAGGGCCTTGATCCGGCTCTGGGCCTGGCGGGCCTTGGTGGCCTGGGCCTTGAAGCGCGCAATGTACTTTTCCATGTGCGCGCGTTGCGCCTGCTGCTTCTCGTAGGCTTGCTGCTGTTGCGCCAGACGTTCGGCACGGGCGCGCTCGAAGGCGCTGTAGCCACCGCGATAAAGGGTGATCTTGCGCTGATCGACGTGAGCCACATGGTCGACTACGGCATCGAGGAAATCGCGGTCGTGGGAAATCAGCAGCAAAGTGCCGGGGTAGCCCTTGAGCCAGTCCTCCAGCCAGAGGATCGCATCGAGGTCCAAGTGGTTGGTCGGCTCGTCGAGCAATAGCAGGTCCGACGGGCACATCAGCGCCTGCGCCAGGTTCAGGCGCATCCGCCAGCCACCGGAGAAGTCGCCGACTTGGCGGTCCATCTGCTCGTTGCTGAAACCCAGGCCAGCCAGCAGCTTGCGCGCCCGGGCGTCGGCGGTATAACCGTCGGCGCTGTCCAGCTCGGCATGCAGGCGCGCCAGGGCCGCACCGTCATGGGCCGTTTCGGCGGCGGCCAGCTCACGCTGCACCTGGCGCAGGCGCAGGTCGCCATCAAGCACGTAGTCGACCGCCAGCCGCTCGAGGGTATCGACCTCCTGGCGCATATGGGCGATGCGCCAGTCGGCGGGCAGGAAGCAGTCGCCCGAATCCGGGTGCAACTCGCCACGCAGCAAGGCGAACAGGCTGGATTTGCCGGCGCCATTGGCACCGATCAGGCCGGCTTTCTGGCCGGCGTGCAGGGTCAGCTCGGCGTCTTCTAGCAGACGTTGCGGACCACGCTGTAAAGTCAGGTTCTGAAGTCGAATCATAATGGCGGCGGAGTCTACCAGCTTCGTTCGCAACTGGCGCGAGTAGCACTATGTCCTCTGACCTGTGGAGCTTCACCCTCAAGACCTACGCCCGCCCGGGAGTCGAAGAGGCCTGCCTGAACCTTCAGGCGGCCGGGGCCAATGTCTGCCTTCTACTCTGCGCGGCCTGGCTCGGCGTACGCGGGGTGGCCTGCACTTCGCAGCGCCTGCAACAGCTGCGAACCCTGGGCCAGCCCTGGCACGACGAAGTCGTCAGGCCGCTGCGCCAGCTGCGCACGCAATGGCGCCCGGCCGCGAGCGCGGATCCGGAACTGGCGATCTTGCGCGAACAGGTCAAGGCATTGGAACTGGAGGCCGAGCGGCAACTGCTGCTGCGCCTGGAGGCGCTGGCGGGAGAATGGTCGGAGGGTGAAGCGCAGGATCTGACGGACTGGCTGGAAGGACTGGCGGCCGAAGCCGCCAACCTCAACCGCGACGCGCTGCAGGCGCTGCGCGTCGCGGTGACCGGCGCTTAGGAAGCGCTGGTTGGCGTGGTGCTGGCGGGAGCGGCAGTCGGCGCCGGAGCTGGCGCAGCAGTCGCCACTGGAGCTGGCGAAGAGACCGGTGCCGCAGGCTTGGCTGCCGGAGTTGCCGGGGCGGCTGGTTTGGCGGCCGCTGGAGCGGTGGCCGGTTTGGCAGCAGCAGGCTTGGCGACGACTGGCTTCTTCGCGGCAGGTTTTGCAGCCGGCTTGGCAGCAGGTTTCACCGCAGGCTTGGCGGCAGGTTTTGCTGCAGCCGGTTTAGCGGCTGCTGGCTTGGCGGCAGTGGAAGCCGCTGGCTTGGCTGCTGCAGGTTTGGCTGCCGGTTTGGCCGCGGGTTTCGCTGCTGCCTTCACCGGAGCTTTGGCCGCAGCCGGTTTGGCGGCCGGCTTCGCAGCCGTTTTTGCCGCTACTGGTTTAGCTGCTGGCTTGGCAGCAGCAGGCTTGGCCGCTGCGGTTTTAGCCGCTGGCTTGGCGGCGGGTTTGGCCGCTGGTTTTGCTGCTGGCTTGGCAGCGGGTTTCGCTGCAGCCGGTTTGGCAGCCGCCGTTTTCGCAACGGGTTTGGCAGCAGGTTTTGCAGGTGCTTTTGCAGCAGCCGGTTTAGCCGCTGGCTTGGCAGCTGCAGGTTTGGCTGCGGCGGTTTTTGCCACTGGCTTGGCGGCAGGTTTGGCAGCCGGTTTACTGGCAGCTTTTGCCGGTGCTTTAGCGGCAGGTTTGGCCGGTGCTTTTGCCGCCGGCTTGGCTGCGGCTTTCTGTGCTGGAGCGGCGGCCGGTTTGGCGGAGCGAGTGCTCAGCACCTTGGCTGCGGCTTCTTTCACACGACCGACGCCCTGGGCCAGTTTCAGGCTTTCCTGAGCGTCGCGCTTGAGTTGCAGAATGTAGACGCGGGTTTCGGATTGACGTGCCTTGAGTGCATCGAGCAGGTCTTCAAGTTCTTTCACTGCGTCCTTGGCTTTGGCTTGTGCCTTGGCCTTGCCGGCCGCCGCGGCGTCCTGCAATTTGGTGCGCGATTTGTGCAGTTTTTCCTGTGCCTTACCGCGTTGCTTTTCCAGTTTGGCGAGCAGTTTTTCAGCATCAGCCAAGGCTTGGGAACAAGCGTTTTCCAAATGTTCGAGCAGGCTGCTCGAAAGCTGTTGGAGCAAATGCAACGGAGTGTTTACAGGCTTCTTATTGGCCGACATGGTTTACCTCCTGGCTGACGTGAGTTGCGGCTCATACTAGACCTCTGCTGCTACCGCCGCTAGGGCATGTTGACAGTATCGAATGCCATGCGTTGCAGAGGATCGAAAATGTTCTTCGCGCGCAAGAAAGTTACTCACCAGCCGCCACATCCACGCTGGCATAATCCACCTCGTCTCAGGCCGGAGAACGCCCATGTCGCGTTACCTTTTTTTATCCTTGTGTATGTTGTTGCCACTGGCTCAGGCCGCCGAAGATTCGCAGAAAAACGATGCTCACGATCTCGCCTACAGCCTGGGCGCCAGCCTCGGCGAGCGCCTGCGCCAGGAGGTGCCGGACCTGCAGATCCAGGCATTGGTGGAGGGCTTGAAACAGGCCTACCAAGGCAAGCCCCTGGCACTCAAGGACGAGCGCATCGAACAGATCCTCGCCCAGCATGAAGCACAGGTCGGCGAGCAAGCGGACAAGCCGCGAATCGAAGTGGCGCTGGAAAACGAACAGCGCTTTCTCTCTGCCGAAAAGGCCAAGCCGGGGGTACGCGAACTGGAGAACGGCATCCTGCTGACCGAGCTGGCACCCGGCAACGGAATACGGCCGGGAGCCAATGGTTCGGTACAGGTTCGCTACACCGGACGCCTGCCTGACGGCACAGTGTTCGATCAGAATCAGCAGCCGCAATGGTTTCGCCTGGACAGTGTGATTGCCGGATGGCGCAGCGCGTTGCAACAGATGCCGACGGGGGCGAAGTGGCGCCTGGTGATTCCTTCGGCCCAGGCTTACGGCGCCGACGGTGCGGGCGACCTGATCGCGCCTTACACCCCCCTGGTGTTTGAAATCGAGCTGCTGGGGGCTACCGGTTAGGGGGGCGCAGAAACGAAAAACGGTGCGCAATGCGCACCGTTTCAATAAAGCTTTCGCTGCAAGTCAGGCCTGAACGGCGGCCTCTTCCTTGTGAGCGTTGTGCAGCACTTCGATCAGGCAATCTTCCAGCTCGAAGCGTTCATGCAGCAGACCACCCAGCTCCTTGAATTTCTCCGCCACGCATTTTCCTTCGTCGCACAGATCGTTGAACGCCAGCAGCTTTTCAGTGATGACATCGATCCGTGGATAAATGGTTTCGGCCAGTTCGAGCCCGCGCTGGTCGTTGAAGGCCTTGGCCTCGCCGGTCAACTGCTCGTAGATTTCAAAATGACCGGCGGAGACGTAGTCCACCAGGATTGCGCAGAACTCCTGCAGCGGCTGTCGATTTTCAGCCAGCGTCTCAGGCTCCGCGCCGAGAGCATCATAGGCCCGAACCAGTTCGTGACGCTCCTGCAACCAGCGATCGATCAGCAGATGCACTCCACCCCAGCGTTCCTGAGCATTCTGACAACTTTCGAGCATGGCGATCTCTCTTCCCTTATGGGTCATGCCGCTCTGAATCCGCCACTGGACTGAACATCAGCATCCGGCCAGGCAGAACAGCATCGAGCAACGTAATTGCGGTGACACGTGCGGGCCAGATTATGCCCGCTCGACAGCCGCTTCAAGGTACGCAGGAGATAAAGTTCATACAAGTGTTTAATCTTGCGTCCCATCGCAAATCGCCGATTCAGGTCGCGGCCGCCCTGCGCCGGCCCCATGGTAGAAGCCGCACCAGACGATAGGCGCTCAAAATCATCACAGCGATGAAAAACAGCAGGCTCCACTCCGCGGCACTCATGTCCAGCAACGTCCAGGAGACCTCCGCGCACTGCGCGGTCCCGGTGAAAACCAGCTGCAAGGCACGCCCCCAGGACAGGTTGCCGAGCATGAACGCCATGTCCGGCAAGCACGCCAGCAACTGATCCGAAGGAATGTTCTGCAATAGCACATGGCGCCCTGCCGTAACCACACCCGCCAGGCTGCAGAGCAGTTCCAGCAGCCAGTACAGGGCACTCGCCGGGTATTGTGGCCCCTGCAGGGCCGCGACCAGGCTGATCGAGGTCAACAGCAACACGAAGAAACGTTGCGCCACCCACAACAGGCAAGGCTCGAGCCCAATCCCGAACTCCAGGTGAAACGAAGCCCACAGGGCCAAGGCACCGGTAAAAAACACAAGGGAGAACAGCAAGCGTGAGCCGGCCAGCGACATGGTGTATCCACAACGGAAGAAACAGGCTGCCACGGTAGAGAAAGCGCTCGGCCCTTTCAAGGCGCGCCATGACAAGATCGAGCGCGGCAAACTGGCACAGAGGCCAGATCGGGAGGGGGCACGGGACGGGCCGCCCCTCCGAGGACGGCCCAGCCTTGCTGGTTTATACCCTGGCAGGCACCGGCAGCGGCGATGCCAGGAGGCGCTCGTCCAACAGCCCCAGACCTTCCTGGAACAGCTGGTTGCTGCGCTCGGTATCGCCCAGCTGCGCCAGCAACCGGGCCAGCTCGGCACAGGCCTCAGGGTTGCGCTGCAGGCGCAGGCTGCTTTCCAGGTAGTCCCGCGCCTTGCCCCAGAGACTGGTTTGCAGGCACAGGCGACCCAGGGTCAGCAGTAGGCTCGGATCGTTCGGGTGGTCTTTGAGCCACTGCTCGGCGAACTGCAGTTGCCGCGCCGGGTCACTGCCCCGCAGCAAGCCGTAAAGCCGCGCCAGATGGCTGTCGTACTTGCGCTTGAGAGCGACGCGCAGCACTTCTTCGGCCTCGGCCCCGGCGCCCAATTGCCGCAGTTGTTCGGCGTAGGCCAGCACCAGCTGCGGTTCCTGACGCTGAGCCGCGGTCAGTTGCTGCCAAGCGCGGTTGAGCGATTGCAGGCCGACCGTACCGTCCTCTTCGCGATGCGCCGCGAGGGTCAGGTTCTCGCCCCAGGCCCGACGCTCCAGCTCGGCCAGTTCGTTGGCGGGCAGGACCTTGTCCTTGCGCAGCTCGGGCAGCAGGCGGATCACCGCCGACCAATCGCCCCGCTGCTGGTGCAGACGCTGCAACTGCCGCAGCACCTGGACACTGTGCGGATGACGCTCGTGCATGGCTTGCAGGGTACTCAGGGCGCCTTCGGTATCACCGCGATCGGTCTGCAACTGGGCATGACTCAAGGCCACCGCCAACTCAGCCTGGGGCTGGCGCTCGAGGGCACGCTCCAGCAGGCTGTCGCACTGCTCGTAGTTTCCCTGCTCGTTCGCCGCCCGCGCCGCGCCGAGGTAGTACAAAAGAGGCTGGCGCTCGGCTTCCGCGGCACGATGCAAGTGCTTCTGGGCGCTGGCCCAGCGGCCCTCGGCAAGATCCATCTGGCCTTGTTCGATGGCAATCTGCACGCGACGGCTGCGGTTGCGCCGCGACCAGGGATTGACCACGCCGCTGGAGGCCATCACCAGTTCGATCAGTGCCTTGATACCCCAGATCACCAGCCAGATCACCGCGATCAATGCCAGGGTCGCCCACAGGCTCGACTCATAACGGAAGCTGTCGTAGGCAATCAGGATGTACCCGGAGTGCTCGGCAATCGCCAACCCCAGCAATCCCGAGGCGGCGATCACCAGGAACAGAATCACGTACAGGCGCTTCATGGGCTGGTCTCCTGCGGGGCATTCGCAGCAGGTTTGGCCAGTGGTTTCACCGACTCTTCAGCGCTCAGGTTGCGTCGCTCCAGGTAGGCCTGAACGGCGCTCAGGGTCTTGGCCAGGTCCGGCGTCTGCACAGTGACCGGCTGTTTGCTCAGCTCGGACACGCGCTCGAGCATGAGTTTGCTCTGCGGGTTGTCCTGATTGAAATTGCCCTTCAACACGTCGCGAGCTTCCGCCAGGGCCTGGGTGTACACCGGCGCCTGGCCGTTCAGGGCCGCCCATTGCGCCTGCTCCAGGGCCAGGCTCAAGGCCAGGCGCACCTGCGTCAGGCTTTGCCCGGCGAGCAGCGGCCGCACATTCTTGTCCGCGTTGAAGTCGATACGAATGTAGCGCGAGATCTGATCCCACCATTGCGCCCAGCGGCTGGCGCCGTCGCCGTCGGCGGTCAGGCCCAGCAACGAATCGCCACGGTCGCGGTACTCCGGGGCCAGCTCGGTGAGCTCGGTCACCTGGTCGCGCAGTGCGCCCAGTTGCAGGAACAGCCCGGTGCGATCCGGTTGTTCGGTGCTGCGCAGGGCCGCGAGGCTCTTGGCCAACTGCTCACGCGCGGCGAAAGAACCAGGATCGTTCTGCTCGCGCAGGATCTCGTCGGCACCCTGCACCAGGGCCTGGGCGCTGCTGATGTCCTGCAAGGCCGAAAGACGCAGGCTGGCCAGACGCAACAGATGTTCCGCCTCGGCCAGACGCCAGTCCTTGCGGCTGGCACCCAGCACGCTCTCGAGCTTCTGATTGAGTCGCTGCTGGTCACCCTGCAACTGCGCGACGAGACGACGACGCTCTTCCAGCTCATCGGCCGCCGGCAACTGCTCCAGGCGAGCCGTCAGGCGCTGCTCGTTGAGCTTCAGGCTCTGCGCCTCGTCACCCAGGGCCTGCAACTGCCCCAGCTGCTGTTGATTGTTGGCTTGCAGGCTGCGCACCTGCCAGACACCCCAGCCGCCGGCAGCGACGCCGGCCGCCCCCAGCAGCAGGGCGAGGATCGCCAACCCGTTGCCACGGCGCTGTGGAGCAGGGGTTGCGGGTTCAGCCGGAGCATCGACTACCGGCTGGACATCATCTTTAGGCAAGGCTGTTTCGCTCACGTATCCATCCTTTGCGTTTAGAGAACGGGCACGGGTTGCTCCCGTAGCGCCGTTAGCAAGGCCGCGGCGCTGGCGCCACGACAATCCACAACTTTCTCGGCCCCGGCGGCACGCGCCATCTCGGCGACCCGGGGGCTCGGTACAAACAACGGCAGCCGCGCCACCTGTGGCCAGGCCTCGCCGGCCAACTGCTGCAAGTGCTCGAAACCCTGCCCACTGCTGACCACCAGCCCATTCAAGCGTTCCGCCTGGATGCATTGCATCAGGACCCCGTCGGCATAGCGTGGCAGGTCGCGGCGGTACAACTCCAGATAATCGACACTAGCACCTTGGCCGCGCAAACGCTCAGCCAGCAGCTCGCGGCCACCCTTCCCGCGCACGATCAGCACCCGCGGGTCGGGCCGTGCAATAGCCTCGCGCAACTGGGGAAGTTCAAGCAAGGCTTCGCTGTCATCGCCTTGCTCGGGGAAAAAAACATCCAGGCCGTGATCGGCCAGAATCTGCGCCGTGCCGGCGCCCACACTGAACCAGCGCTGGCTCGGCGGCTGCGGCCAGAACTGCTCGAGCAGTTGCACGGCCATTCGCGCGGCCGGCTTGCTGACCACGATCACCGCACAGTACAGGTGCAGATCAAGCACTTTGGCGCGCTGGGTATCGCCAAAAGGCAGGGCTTGGATTTCCAGCAACGGCAGGCTGCTGCTGAACACCCCCGCTTCGCCCAGAACCTCAGCCAGCAGCGCCGACTCGTCCGTGGGCCGGGTCAGCAGCACACGCCAGTCGCTCACTCTTCGCCAGCCTCGCCATAGACCGCGCGCAGAATATCGTCGGCGCCCTGGGCCAGCAGATCCTCTGCGACCTGCACGCCGAGCGCCGCCGCCGCGCTACGTGGAGCACGGGCCTCGGCGCTGAGCAGCACACCGCCGCTCGGTTCGCCGACCAGGCCACGCAACCACAGCTGATCGCCTTCGAGTACCGCATAGCAGGCGATCGGTACCTGGCAGCCGCCATTCAGATGTTTGTTGAGGGCCCGCTCGGCGGTGACTCGATCCGCGGTATCGACATGATGCAGCGGCGCCAGCAGCTTATGGATCTCGCTGTCGGCCGTGCGGCATTCGATGCCCACCGCGCCCTGCCCGCCAGCCGGAAGGCTGTCGTCGACGCTGATCGAAGAGCTGATGCGATCTTCAAAGCCAAGACGGATCAAGCCCGCAGCGGCCAGGATGATGGCGTCGTACTCGCCGGCGTCGAGCTTGGCCAGGCGAGTGTTGACGTTGCCACGCAGGAAGCGGATCTGCAGGTCCGGACGACGAGCTAGCAACTGCGCCTGGCGACGCAGGCTGGAGGTGCCCACCACGCTGCCCACGGGCAGGTCGTCGAGACTGGAGTAGATATTGGAGACAAAGGCATCGCGCGGGTCTTCACGCTCGCAGATGCAGAACAGGCCCAGGCCTTCGGGGAAGTCCATAGGCACGTCTTTCATCGAATGCACGGCGATATCCGCTTCGTTTTCCAGCAGCGCGGTTTCCAGCTCCTTGACGAACAGTCCCTTGCCGCCGATTTTCGACAACGGCGAGTCGAGCAGCTTGTCGCCGCGACTGACCATGGGCACCAGCGTCACGATCAACCCGGGGTGAGCGGCTTCCAGACGAGCTTTGACGTATTCGGCTTGCCACAAGGCCAAGGCACTTTTGCGGGTAGCGATGCGGATTTCGCGAGAGGACATGGATCAATCCGTACTGATGAAAATACGGCAGATGATAACAGCTCAGCCAAATCAGCTTTGACTTGTATCAGGAACTACAGCCCCTCCCTGGCTGCAGGAACATTGCGGCGGGGCGCATGACCCGCCCGGCCGCCCGGATCTAGAGCTGCTGCATCATCTTGCGCACGCCGGCCACATGCCGTCGGCTGACGATCAACGCATCGCCATTGAGGCCTTTGAGGAACAGCTGGAAATGCCCCAGCGGCGTACGCTGCAGGCGTTCGATGCGTTCACGGGCCACCAGGGCGTTGCGATGGATGCGTACGAAACGCTCGCCAAACTCGTCCTCCAGCGCCTTCAGGGGTTCGTCCAGCAGGACTTCGCCGCTTTCATGGCGCAAAGTCACGTATTTGTGGTCGGCAATGAAATAGACGACCTGATCCAGCGGGATCAGCTCGATGCCTTTGCGGGTCCGCGCACTGATATGGCTGCGAGGGCCGCTGCCGCTTTCCGCGGCGGGCCGGGTCAGGGCCGCCAGTTGGACCCGGTTAGGGCGGTCGGCCTTTTTCAGCGCCTCGAGCAAATGCTCGGAACGCACCGGTTTGAGCAGGTGACCTACCTCGCTGACATCAAAAGCCTCGAGGGCGAATTCATCAGGGGCGGCACAAAACACCACGGCTGGCGGTGCTTCGCGCTCGCACAAACGGGCGGCAACCTGCAGGCCATCGAGACCCGGCATGCGGATGTCGAGAAGCACGATATCCGGCTTCAGGCTGTCGATCAGGGCCAATGCCTCTTCGCCATTGGTGGCGCTGGGCTCCAGGACACTGTATCCCTCAAGCTCACTGACCATGCGGCTCAGTCGCTCGCGGGCTAGGGGTTCGTCATCAACGATCAGGACATTCATATTGCGCTGGATTCCTGCGTGAGTCTCGCACAAGGATAGCGTAGACAGGTGAAGTGACGTCCGTCACGGCGATCCACGCTAAGACTAGTGCGAGGGCCAAAAAGTGCCCCACGACGGGCACCATTATTTACCCGGGCCTGCTCGATACCGTTCAAGGCCCGCCACTGCACGACATGGTCATGGGGACTGCTGATACAGGACACAAACACCCCCTCTCTTATAGTCGGCTTCCACCCCGACCGCCTCCCTCGCGAATCGCGAGGTGGCGGCGGGACCGGAGCGCATGCGACAACGGTTGCGTGATCAGCGACCAGACTCGATGAAACATCCGGGATTGCGCTGTTCCTTCAGTCCAACTGTAGACGGTTGCCAAGACGATATTGCTCTATCGATAAATATCGTTACATCACTCCTAGTAGCCCGCCTTCGCTCGCCTAGTCTCTGCGCGCCCGAGGTCGGCGACAAGCGCCCGCGGCCCCCATGGCAGAAATAAAAACCTGCCGACCGGTGCCAGCTACAGGATTGGCAACCCTGTTATTATCCGCGGCAACTTTTCACCTCATTTCCCTTCCAGCCGATCACGAGCGAATTCATGAGCACTGACAAGACCAATCAGTCCTGGGGCGGCCGCTTCAGTGAGCCCGTCGACGCCTTCGTCGCCCGCTTCACCGCCTCCGTCACTTTCGACCAGCGCCTCTATCGTCACGACATCATGGGCTCGATCGCCCACGCCACCATGCTGGCCAAGGTCGGCGTACTGACCGATGCCGAACGCGACAGCATCATCGACGGCCTGAAAACCATCCAGGGCGAAATCGAGGCCGGCACCTTCGACTGGCGCGTCGACCTGGAAGACGTGCACATGAACATCGAAGCACGCCTGACCGACCGCATCGGCGTCACCGGCAAGAAGCTGCACACCGGCCGCAGCCGCAACGACCAGGTGGCCACCGATATCCGTCTGTGGCTGCGCGACGAAATCGATCTGATCCTGGCGGAAATCACCCGCCTGCAAAAAGGCCTGCTGGAGCAGGCCGAGCGCGAAGCCGGCACCATCATGCCGGGCTTCACTCACCTGCAAACCGCGCAGCCTGTGACCTTCGGTCATCACATGCTGGCCTGGTTCGAGATGCTCAGCCGCGACTACGAGCGCCTGGTCGATTGCCGCAAGCGCACCAACCGCATGCCGCTGGGCAGCGCCGCGCTGGCCGGCACCACCTACCCGATCGACCGCGAGCTGACCTGCCAGCTGCTGGGCTTCGACGCCGTCGGTGGCAACTCGCTGGACAATGTGTCTGATCGCGATTTCGCCATTGAGTTCTGCGCCGCCGCCAGCGTGGCCATGATGCACCTGTCGCGCTTCTCCGAAGAGCTGGTGCTGTGGACCAGCGCGCAGTTCCAGTTCATCGATCTGCCCGACCGTTTCTGCACCGGCAGCTCGATCATGCCGCAAAAGAAAAACCCGGACGTTCCGGAGCTGGTTCGTGGCAAGAGCGGCCGCGTGTTCGGCGCCCTGATGGGCCTGCTGACCCTGATGAAGGGCCAGCCCCTGGCCTACAACAAGGACAACCAGGAAGACAAGGAGCCGCTGTTCGACGCCGCCGACACCCTGCGCGACTCGCTGCGCGCCTTCGCCGACATGATCCCGGCGATCAAGCCCAAGCACGCGATGATGCGCGAAGCGGCACTGCGCGGATTCTCCACCGCCACCGACCTGGCGGACTACCTGGTGCGCCGCGGCCTGCCATTCCGCGATTGCCACGAGATCGTCGGCCACGCCGTGAAGTACGGTGTGGAAACCGGTAAGGACCTGGCGGAAATGAGCCTGGAGGAACTGCGCAAGTTCAGCGACCAGATCGACCAGGACGTGTTTGCCGTGCTGACCCTGGAAGGCTCGGTCAACGCCCGTGACCACATCGGCGGCACGGCCCCGGCTCAGGTCAAGGCGGCGGTGGTTCGCGGCCAGGCGTTGCTGAGCAGCCGCTAAAAGCTAGCGCGGGCAAGCCACGCTCCTGCTAAGAGCATGGCTTGCCCGCAGTCAGTGACCTGAAACCTTCCTACTTCTTGCTGGCGATCATCGCCAGGAACTGCGGCATTGCCGCGTCCTTGTCTGCCGCGACCCGCTGCACATTGGGCATCTGCTCCAGGCGCGCCATCAAGGCCTTGGCTGTCGGTATCTCGGCCAGATAATCCACACCGAACAGTTTCTGCCCTACCGCGCAGGCCAGGCTCACGCTGTACAGAAAATACAGGTCCGCCACGCTCAGGCTGCTGCCCGCCACATAAGGGGCGAACTTGCCGTGCCTGGCCAGCGAGGCGAATCCCAGCACCAGCTCGTTGCGGGACTTCTCCTTGATAGCCTCGGGGACCGCCATCCCGAAGAACGCCTCGCCATAACAGGCCCGCGCCGGCAACTCGATGTAAAGCTCGATCTCCTTGGCCAGCGCCAGCACCTGGGCACGCGCGAACGGATCACTGGGCAGCAGCGCCGACCCAGGCTGGCTTTCAAGGTATTCGAGGATCACGCTGGTTTCATTGATAAAACCCTGCTCCACCCCCAGCACCGGCACCTTGCCGCGCGGGCTGATGGCCAACGCCTCAGGGCTTTGCCCGGCGTAGAACGGCACCTCTTCGAAAGGCAGATCTTTTTCCAGCAATGCCAGTTTCACCATGTTGTAGTAATTGCTGACGGCGAATCCATAAAGCTTGAGCATCACATAGCCTCCAGGCCGGGCACGGGGTTGGCAGTCACTCTTATAGATCCTCGACAGCCGACTGGCCAGCAGCATCAGGCTTCTGAATACGGGTAAACTGGCGACCTTTCCTTGAGGAGCCTGCCATGAGCGAGCCGACCCCCGGTACCAGCAACGACGACAGCGACGAAGAAGCGTTCGCCGAAAACACCCTGATCGAAGCGATCGAAAACCAGATCGAAAGCGACAACCCGCCCGCGGCCAAGGCCACCTTCAACAAGCTGACCCTGGTCGGCTATGAGCGTGACGAAATCCTCAACCTCATGGCTCACGTCCTGGCGGTGGAAATCGACGCGATCCTCGAAGAAGACCGCGCGTTCGACACCCAATGGTACGAAGCCGCGCTGCGCGCCCTGCCCGAGCTGCCGCCCGAGAAGAAATAAGCCCGCCACGCCTCGCGTCCGCCCCTGGCCGGCGCGATGGCGAGCCTTGACTACACTGGTACGCGCCCTGCGGCCAAATACCGCCGCCCAGGGGCGTAAAAGTCCGCAGCGGACACTGGACAGGCTGCCCAACTGCGGTCACCTTAAGGACGCTGTCGTCTAATTCCTAGAAAGTCTGGAGTCCTTATGTCGTATACCCCTGAGTTGGTTGCCGAACTGGAAATCCTTGCACTCTTCAACCTGGACAGTTCCCAGGAAGGCCTGAAAATCCATCAGACCGCTGCCCCCCAAGCTATCGCCGCCGCACGACGCCTGTTCGAAAAAGAGCTCATTACCCAGCCCGATGGTGGTTACCTGACCAGCCTGGGCCGCGATGCCGCTGAGCATGCCCAAGGCCTGCTGACCATTTTGACGGTCAAAGAAGCCGCCTGAACGCTCTCCCCTATGGCCCTCGGAATCCCCGCCTGTCGGATTCCGCGGGCAAGCTCCAGTTGCCCGCTGGAACTCTGACGTCAAAAATAAAATTCAGCTTAAAGCTCGCCCTCGACTGGCTGTAAACTCCTCCGCCTATAAGACCTCCCACGTTCAAGCTTCGCGAGCCTGTTTGAATGACCCGCACCCATGAAATCCGCCCAGATCTGGACGAGGGAATCGATCGCAAGGTTCTCAGCCAGCTGCGCGCGCGCTTTCTGAAGCTCAACGAAGGGCGCCTGGGCCGGGCCATGGAGGGGTTGTCGCCGCGCCAGCAACTGGTGCTCAACCTGTTGCCGCTGTTCTTTCACGTCAACCACCCGTTATTGCCGGGTTATGTGTCGGGCGGCACACCCGCCGGGCTGTCGAACTACGAACCCGACACGCCGACGCTCAACGAAGCCCAGCGCCTGACCCGCTCGTTTTCCTACAAGGTCCGGCTCGGCAACGCACCACGCCCTATCCATGGCCTGTTCCTGATGGGCAGCCTGGGCACCCTGGCCCAGGCTGACCAGAGCGATATGGATGTGTGGGTCTGCCATGCGCCCGACCTCGGCGAAAACGAACTCGCCGAACTGCGCAAGAAATGCCTGCTGCTGGAAACCTGGGCTGCCAGCCAGGGCGCCGAGGCGCATTTCTTCCTGATTGACCCCAGCCGCTTCGTCCGTGGCGATCGCGACACCCAGCTGAGCTCGGACGATTGCGGCACCACTCAGCACTATCTGCTGCTGGACGAGTTCTATCGCACCGCCATCTGGCTGGCCGGGCGTACGCCACTGTGGTGGCTGGTGCCGGTGTACGAAGAAGCCCGCTACCAGCAGTACACCCATACGCTGCTGTCCAAGCGTTTCATCCCTGCCGACGAAAACCTCGACCTTGGCCATCTGGCCCATATTCCGCCGGGCGAATTCATCGGCGCCGGACTCTGGCAGTTGTTCAAGGGCATCGAGTCGCCGTACAAGTCGGTGCTCAAGCTGCTGCTGACCGAGGTCTACGCCAGCGAACACCCGCGGGTGGAATGCCTGAGCCTGCGCTTCAAGCAGGCGGTGTTCGCCAATCGCCTGGACCTCGACGAGCTGGACCCGTACATCGTGGTCTACCGGCGCATCGAGGAATACCTCAAGGCCCGCGGCGAGCCGGAGCGCCTGGAGCTGGTACGGCGCAGCCTGTATCTGAAGGTCAACCGCAAGCTCACCGGCAACAACGGCGCGCGCAACCCGAGCTGGCAGCGCTCGCTGCTCGAACGGCTGGCCCACGAATGGGGCTGGGATCAACGCCAGCTGGCAATGCTCGACAGCCGCAGCCAGTGGAAAGTCCGCCAGGTCAGCGCCGAACGCCGGGCCCTGGTCAACGAACTGAACTACAGCTACCGCTTCCTGACCCAGTTCGCCCGTAGCGAGCAAACCCTCGGCCTGGTCAACAAGCGCGACCTGAATATCCTCGGCCGCCGCCTGTACGCGGCCTTTGAACGCAAGGCCGGCAAGATCGAATTCATCAACCCCGGCATCGCCCCGGACCTGGCCGAAGACACCCTGACCCTGGTGCAGTCGCCCAACAAGAAAGAACCGGGGCAAACCCACTGGGGCCTGTACAACGGCAGCCTGACTGCCCTGGAGTGGGAACACTTCGCGCCGATCAAGCGCAGCCGCGAACTGCTGGAGCTCCTGACCTGGTGCCATCGCAACGGCGTGATCGACAGCAGCACGCGCCTGGCGCTGCACCCGGGCAGCAGCGACTTGAGCGAGTTCGAGCTGTTCAATCTGCTGGGCAGCCTGCAACAGACCATCGCCCTGCCCCTGGGCACCGTCAGCGAAGAACGCCTGCTGCACAGCAGCGTGCCCAGCGAAGTGCTGATCCTGGTGAATGTCGGCCGCGACCCGCTCAAGCATCACCGCGACCTGAACATCCTGATGACCACCGAGCGCACCGACTCTTTGAGCTACGCCGGGGTGCGGGAGAACCTGGTGCTGACCCTCGACCAGGTGACGCTCAACAGCTGGAACGAGGTATTAGTCGGCCGTTACGACGGCGCCCATGCCCTGCTCGACTGCCTGCGCGACTACCTCAACAACTTGCCGCGCGGCCCTGAGCAACCGAAGTTGCGAGTGCGCTGCTTCTGCCACAACCGCGCGCAGTTCATTGCCCAACGGGTCGAAGAGCTGTTCGACACGGCGCAGAACCTGTTGCTCAGCCAGCTCAACCACCGCTACCTGATCCAGGTCCAACAGCATTACCACGTGCTGGAATTGGTGCCAGGCCAGGTCAATCATGTGGCGCTGGCAAGCCTGCCAGCGTTGATCGACTACCTGGGCGAAGAACAGTCGAGCTACAGCCCGCTGCATCTGGACCCGATGGCCCTGGAAGAACACGACCTGGCGCTGATCCTGCCGATGGGCCAGCCTGATTGCATCCAGGTGTTCTACCGCGTCGTCGAGGCTCAGGCCGAGCTGTATGTGCTGGATGAATTCGATGCGCTCTGGCAGCAACGCCTGCCCTATCACGACGAACAGAGCCTGTTGGTCCCCCTGCAACGCTTCCTGCAGTCGATCCTCTACCGTCGCGATGCCCAACTGCCGATGGAGGCGTCCCAGGCTCTGGTGCCGCTGGATATTTTGTATTACCAGATATTGCCCTCAGGCAGCACCAGGGCCCGTCGAATCGAGCCGCGCCCGGCACCACAGACACCAGCGAACAAAGCCTTTTATGACGTGCAGGGCATCATCGGCAAAGCCGCACCGGGGCAGGTGCAGGTCACTCTGTATTGCAATCAACGGGAGTTTTCCGAGCTGGAGCATGCCGACCAGCTGTTCGCCGCGGTGGCCCAGGAGATTGTCGGCCAGCGTCGCGAAACCGAGCGCTATCGCTGCTACATCACCGACCTGGACCTGTCCGGCCTGCTCGGTGACCACCACGGCTCAAGCAATCTCTACCTGCGCTACAAAGCCGACCTGGAGCGCGCCTTGAACGACGCGCTCGAGCAGGTCTAGCCGGTCAGCAGTGCCCTTCAGAGGTGAAAGTCGCCAGCCGCTTCGGGTTGGTATTCCACTTCCAGCAGGGTCAGCTTCAGGGTCTTGCCGCCGGGCGCCGGCCAGTCGATGTATTGCCCGACCTGCAAACCGAGCAAGGCGCTGCCCACCGGCGCCAGGATAGAGATCCGGCCCTCGTCGGCGTTGGCGTCCTGCGGATACACCAGGGTCAGGTGATAGTCCTTGCCGCTGCCCTCTTCGCGGCAATGCACACGCGAATTCATGGTCACGACACCAGGCGGGACTTCATCGTGGCCCACCAGGGTTTCGGCGCGATCCAGCTCGGTCTGCAACGCAATGACGCCAGGCAGCGTGTCGTCCAGGCTGTCGATCAGGCGCTCCAGACGCTGCACGTCGAGGCGGGTGAGAATGATGGAAGGTGCGGTGCTCATGATCCAGGCAGACTCCTTTTTTCGGCACAAAAAAGCAAAACCCCGTCCAGATAAGACGGGGTTTTCACTGGCCTCGATGTGGCGAGGCGTAACCGGACACTACCACAGCAGCACAAATAAACAAGCCGCCGGGCTTTTGTGCCCGAGCTAGCCCATACCGGGCGCCGCCGCCCGCCTGCGCTCCAGCGCCTGGCGACAGATGACGCGCCGACGCTCATCGTCCGCCGAGCGCCATTCGCGAATGTCTTCGACATGCCGGAAACAGCCCTTGCAGACTTTTTCCTCATCCAGCCGGCACAGACTGATGCAGGGCGAGGCCACGGCCGGGCTGACATTGCTGTACAGCGGCTTGGGCGGGCGCACCGGGGCGGTTGGCGTCACGGTCTCAGAGCCCTTCGAACTCGAGCTTGATATCGGCCTGCTCAAGGACGATGCGCTCGAGCATTTCGCCCAGCTGCTCTTCGCTCTTGTCGCACATCCAGCGCTCGCTTTCTTCGTCGTAGTCGAAGTGGAAGCCACCGGAGCGCGCGGCCAGCCACAGCTGGCGCAGCGGTTCCTGGCGGCTGAAGATCACCTGGCTGCCGTTTTCGAACTTGACGGTGAGCACACCGGCGGAGCTCTCCAGATCGATATCCAGGTCACTCTCCTCGAAAATGTCCTCCAGCGTCTGCTGGGTGGCATCGACCAGGTCGTGGAAACGGGCTTCAGTCAAACTCATTGCGGGAACCTCGAAAAGTGTCTACTCACGCTCAAGCGCCGCAAGATACGGGCGCATCCGGGCGAATGCAAAGGATACCGTCCAAGGGCGCGGGCGGCAGAGAAAATATCCCCGCGGCCGCCACGCCCAGCCTCTGCGCCCGGGGCAAAGGCCCGCCAGACGGGTGTTCCAGCGCATAGGCAAGCCGTCGGGTGGCCGGTATACTCGGGCGCAATTAACGCATTCTCAAGGATTTCGCCATGAAGCGCCTGATCTCTTCCCTTGCTGCGCTCGTCGCGGTTGCCTGCCTTGTCACTGCCTGCGGTCAAAAAGGCCCGCTGTATCTTCCCGATGACAGCAAATCCCCTGAAGACCAAGGTCACTCGCAGTCGCACAAGCACGACACCAACTAAGGGAACCCCATGGACGCTTTTAACTACCGCGGCGGGCAGCTGTTCGCGGAAGGTGTAGCGTTGTCCGCCATTGCCGAGCGCTTTGGCACGCCGACCTACGTCTATTCCCGAGCGCATATCGAAGCGCAGTACCGCGCGTACGCCGATGCCCTCGCCGGCATGCCGCACCTGGTCTGCTTTGCGGTAAAGGCCAACTCCAACCTGGGTGTACTGAATGTCCTGGCGCGTCTGGGCGCCGGTTTCGACATCGTCTCCCGGGGCGAGCTGGAACGCGTCCTGGCCGCTGGCGGCGCGGCCGACAAGATTGTCTTCTCCGGTGTCGGCAAGACCCGTGACGACATGCGTCGCGCCCTGGAAGTCGGCGTGCACTGCTTCAACGTCGAGTCCAGCGACGAGCTGGAACGCCTGCAACAGGTTGCCGCCGAACTGAACGTTCGCGCGCCGGTTTCGCTGCGGGTCAACCCGGATGTCGATGCTGGTACCCACCCGTACATTTCCACCGGCCTGAAGGAAAACAAGTTCGGTATCGCCATCGCCGATGCCGAAGACGTGTACATCCGCGCGGCACAGCTGCCGAACCTGGAAGTGGTCGGCGTCGATTGCCATATCGGCTCGCAACTGACCACCCTGGCCCCCTTCATCGATGCCCTCGACCGTCTGCTGGACCTGGTCGACCGCCTGGGCGATTGCGGCATCTACCTGCGCCACATCGACCTCGGTGGCGGCCTGGGCGTGCGTTATCGCGATGAAGAGCCACCGCTGGCCGCCGACTACGTCAAGGCCGTGCGCGAACGCCTCGATGGCCGCGACCTGGAGCTGGTCTTCGAACCCGGCCGTTTCATCGTCGCCAACGCCGGGGTACTGCTGACCCGGGTCGAGTACCTCAAGCACACCGAACACAAGGACTTCGCCATCGTCGACGCGGCCATGAACGACCTGATCCGCCCGGCCCTGTACCAGGCCTGGATGGACGTCAGCGCCGTACGCCCGCGCGATGGCCAGGCACGTACCTACGACATCGTCGGCCCGATCTGCGAAACCGGCGACTTCCTGGCCAAGGAACGTCAGCTGGCCCTGGAAGAAGGCGACCTGCTGGCCGTGCATTCGGCCGGTGCCTACGGTTTCGTCATGAGCTCCAACTACAACACCCGCGGTCGTGCTGCTGAAGTGCTGGTCGATGGTGAACAGGCTGTTGAAGTGCGTCGCCGCGAGACGGTAGCCGAGTTGTTTGCTGGCGAAAGCCTGCTGCCGGAGTAGAACCATGCTGCTGCGTTTTACCAAGATGCACGGCCTGGGCAATGACTTCATGGTCCTCGACCTGGTCAGCCAGCACGCGCACATCCTGCCCAAACATGCCAAGCAATGGGGCGATCGCAACACCGGAGTCGGTTTCGACCAGTTGCTGATCGTCGAGGCGCCGAGTAATCCGGACGTGGATTTCCGCTACCGGATCTTCAATTCCGACGGCTCCGAAGTGGAGCAATGCGGCAACGGTGCGCGCTGTTTCGCCCGTTTCGTGCTGGACAAGCGCCTGACCACCAAGCGCCAGATCCGCGTCGAGACCAAAAGCGGCATCATCGAACTGGATGTGCGCAACGACGGTCAGATCAGCGTCGACATGGGCGCGCCGCGCCTGGTGCCCGAGCAGATTCCGTTCGTGGCGCCGGCCCAAGCCCTGAGTTACCAGGTCGAAGTCGATGGCCAGAGCGTCGAGCTGGCCGCGGTGTCCATGGGCAACCCCCATGCGGTACTGCGGGTCAACGACATCAACAGCGCGCCGGTGCATGAGCTGGGGCCGAAGATCGAACATCACCCGCGCTTCCCGGCCCGGGTCAATGTCGGCTTCATCCAGGTCATCGACCGTCAGCGCGCGCAGCTGCGGGTCTGGGAACGTGGCGCCGGGGAAACCCAGGCCTGCGGTACCGGCGCCTGCGCTGCCGCAGTGGCCGCGATCAGCCAGGGGTGGATGGATTCGCCGCTATTGATCGACCTGCCGGGCGGGCGCCTGTCCATCGAATGGGCAGGCCCTGGCCAACCGGTGAAGATGACCGGCCCGGCAGTGCGCGTATACGAAGGACAGGTGCGTCTTTGAATGAGCGAAAACCATGACTGATCAGCCTCAGGTTCCAGCCGAAAAGCCCGACGAATCTCCTGCCGAAAACCTTGAGGCGGCGGCGATCGCCGCGTACCTGGAGGCTCATCCGGACTTCTTCGTCGAGCATGAAGAACTGCTCCCGGCGTTGCGCATTCCCCATCAGCGCGGTGACACCATCTCGCTGGTGGAGCGGCAGATGAAGATCCTGCGCGAACGCAACATCGAGATGCGCCACCGGCTTTCGCAGTTGATGGACGTGGCCCGGGACAACGACCGGCTCTTCGAGAAGACCCGGCGCCTGATTCTCGCGCTGATGGATGCCAACAGCCTGGAAGACGTGGTGATGAGCGTCGAAGACAGCCTGCGCCAGGACTTCCAGGTGCCTTTCGTGAGCCTGATCCTGTTCAGTGACAGTGCCATGCCGGTGGGCCGCTGGGTCACCGCGGCCGATGCCCAGACCGCTATCGGCGGCTTGCTGACCGAAGGCAAGAGCGTCAGCGGCAGCCTGCGCGAGCATGAGCTGGACTTCCTGTTCGGCGAAGAGCAGCGCCTGCAGATCGGCTCGAGCGCCGTGGTCGCCATCGCCCATCAGGGCATTCACGGCGTGCTGGCCATCGCCAGTCGCGACCCGCAGCACTACAAAAGCTCGGTGGGGACGCTGTTCCTCAGCTATATCGCCGAAGTCATGGGCCGCGTGCTGCCGCGCTTCACTCACTCGCTACGCTCGGTTCGCTGACCATGGAACGACAACTGGACGCCTACTGCGAGCACCTGCGCAGTGAGCGCCAAGTGTCGCCCCATACGCTGCAAGCCTACCGCCGCGACCTGGAAAAAGTGCTGGCCTTCTGCGCCAAGCAGCAGGTTTGCAGCTGGTCCGACCTGGACATCCAGGGCCTGCGCAGCATGATTGCGCGCCTGCACCAGCAGGGCCAGTCCTCTCGCAGCCTGGCGCGCCTGCTCTCCGCCGTACGGGGCCTGTATCACTATCTGAATCGCGAAGGCCTGTGCAATCACGACCCGGCCAACGGCCTGGCGCCGCCCAAGGGCGAGCGCCGCCTGCCCAAGACCCTGGACACCGATCGCGCCCTGCAATTGCTCGATGGCGCGGTGGAGGATGATTTCCTCGCGCACCGCGACCAGGCGATTCTCGAGCTGTTCTATTCCTCCGGGCTGCGCCTGTCGGAGCTGACCAGCCTCGACCTCGAACAATTGGACCTGGCCGATGGCCTGGTGCAGGTCCACGGCAAAGGCAGCAAGACCCGGGTCCTGCCGATTGGCAAGAAGGCCCGCGAGGCGCTGCAGCTGTGGCTGCCGCTGCGGGCGCTGAGCAATCCGCCGGACGACGCGGTGTTCGTCAGCCAGCAAGGCCGGCGCCTGGGCCCCCGGGCGATCCAGCTGCGGGTCAAGGCCGCCGGCGAGCGCGAGCTGGGACAGAACCTGCATCCGCATATGCTGCGACACTCCTTCGCCAGCCACATGCTGGAATCCTCCCAGGACCTGCGCGCGGTACAGGAACTGCTGGGGCACTCGGATATCAAGACCACCCAGATCTATACCCACCTGGACTTCCAGCACCTGGCAGCGGTCTACGACAGCGCCCACCCACGGGCCAAACGCAACAAAGGCGGTGAGTAATGACGATCAAGCTGATCACCTTCGACCTCGACGACACGCTGTGGGATACCGCGCCCGTGATCGTCAGCGCCGAAGCCGTGCTGCGCCAGTGGCTGACCGACCATGCCCCGCAGCTGGGCGGCGTACCGGTGGAGCATCTCTGGGCCATCCGTGAGCGGGTGCTGAACAACGAGCCGGGGCTCAAGTACCGCATCAGCGCGCTGCGCCGGCGGGTGCTGTTTCATGCGCTGGAGGAAGCCGGCTACGACCAGGGCCAGGCCAATGCCCTGGCCGACCAGAGTTTTGAAGTGTTCCTGCATGCGCGACACCAGCTGGATATCTTTCCCGAGGTGCTGCCGACCCTGGAGGCGCTGGCCAACCACTTCGCGCTGGGCGTGGTCACCAATGGCAACGCCGACGTGCGCCGCCTGGGGCTGGCGGATTATTTCAAGTTCGCCCTGTGCGCCGAAGACATCGGCATCGCCAAGCCCGATGCACGGCTGTTTCACGAGGCCCTGCAACGGGGCGATGCCACGCCGGACACCGCCGTGCACATCGGCGACCACCCGGGCGACGACATCGCCGGGGCGCAGCAGGCCGGCCTGCGGGCCATCTGGTTCAACCCGGCCGGCAAAGCCTGGGAGGCGGACCGGTTGCCGGATGCGGAAATCCGCAGCCTGACCGAGCTGCCAAAACTGCTGGCGCGCTGGCACAACGGCGCCTGATCGGACGCTGTCGCAATCACTGCAACACCGCACTCTCGCCAACAAACGCCCATGAAAAAGCCCGCAGCGACGGCGGGCTTTTTCAGCAAGCAAGTGGCAGGCGCTCAGATAGGCCGGCTACCGTACTTGTTATCAGGCTTCTTGGGCGGATCGGCAACCACATTGGCCTCGACTTCCTGCACTTTACCGCCACGGGCCAGGAACTCCTCCATGGCGCGCGCCAGTGCATCACGCTCTTTGTTCTTGGCTTCGACACTCGGCAGCTCGTCTACCGAGACGGCAGCCTTGGCCTTGCCTTTGGCGGTCGGGGCAGGAACATCACTGCCGTCGTCTTCCGCCACATCGTCGGCGGCCGCTTCAAGACCTTCTTCGGTTTCGTCTTCGTCGCCTACTTCGAGGTCGTCGTTTTCCAGATCATCGTCGCTCATGTTCTACCTCATGACTTGCGAAAAGCAGATTAGTTATAGCCCAGCTGAGCCGACTGTCGAAGGCCGCTGGAAAAAAATCAACATCCACTGATAACCAGCGGCTTATGCCTTATCACCGTGCAAGGTGGCAAGGACTTTGCGGGCACCGCCATGATCGCGATGCTCGCCCAGATAAACGCCTTGCCAGCTGCCTAACGCCAAGCGACCCGCCGAGACCGGCAAGCTCAATTGACAGCCTAGCAAACTGGCCTTGAAGTGCGCCGGCAGATCATCGGGCCCTTCGTCGTCATGTTCATACCCGGCCATGCCTTGAGGCACCAGGGAGTTGAAGAAACGCTCGAAGTCACGACGAACCGCAGGGTCGGCATTCTCGTTGATGGTCAACGAGGCCGAGGTATGCTGCAGCCACAAATGCAACAGACCGACCCGACATGCCTTCAGTTCAGGCAGGCCGGCGAGCAACTCGTCCGTTACCAGATGAAAGCCCCGGGGCCTTGCCCGCAGGGTAATCAGAGTCTGTTGCCACATACAGTTCTCCGCACATTCGGCGCGCATTCTAGCGCGCTCTGGGAAAAAACAAAGTGCCGAATATTCCTCCAATGCTGTAAGTCATTGACCCGAAAAAAAAGCAGTCATCAAACTGGCTGACACGCTCTGGAAAAAACCTTTCAGCTGTCTCTCAATGACAAAACGCAGACAAAAAAATGCCCGGCAAGCCGGGCATTTTTTTCAGGCGAGATTACAGGTTGTAACCGCGCTCGTTGTGTTGCGCCAGGTCGAGGCCGACCGACTCTTCTTCCTCGGTGACACGCAGCCCGATGACCACATCCAGCACCTTGAGGATGATGAAGGTCACGATCGCGGTGTAGATCACCGTGAAGCCCACGCCTTTGCACTGGATCCACACTTGCGCGGCGATGTCGGTCACGGTGCCGAAGCCGCCCAGCGATGGCGCAGCGAACACGCCGGTGAGGATCGCGCCGAGGATGCCGCCGATACCGTGCACGCCGAAGGCGTCCAGGGAGTCGTCGTAGCCCAGCTTGCGTTTCAGGGTGGTGGCGCAGAAGAAGCACACCACGCCCGCTGCCAGGCCGATCACCAGGGCGCCCATCGGGCCTACAGTGCCAGCGGCAGGCGTGATCGCCACCAGGCCGGCAACCACACCCGAGGCGATGCCCAAGGCGCTTGGCTTACCGTGGGTCAGCCATTCGGCGAACATCCAGCCCAACGCCGCGGCGGCGGTGGCGATCTGGGTTACCAGCATCGCCATGCCGGCGGTGCCGTTGGCGGCGGCGGCGGAACCGGCGTTGAAGCCGAACCAGCCGATCCACAGCATGGCCGCGCCCATCAGGGTGTAACCCAGGTTGTGCGGCGCCATCGGGGTGGTCGGGAAGCCTTTACGCTTGCCCAGCACCAGGCAGGCCACCAGGCCGGCGATACCGGCATTGATGTGCACCACGGTGCCGCCGGCAAAGTCCAGTACGCCCCAGTCCCACATCAGGCCGCCGTTGCCGGACCAGACCATGTGCGCGATCGGCGCGTAGACCAGGGTGAACCAGATGGCCATGAAGATCAGCATGGCGGAGAACTTCATCCGCTCGGCGAAGGCACCGACGATCAGCGCCGGGGTGATGATGGCGAAGGTCATCTGGAAGGTGATGAACACCGCCTCGGGGAACAGCGCCGCCGGGCCGGTCAGGCTCGCCGGGGTGACGCCGGCCAGGAAGGCCTTGCCCAGGCCGCCGACGAAGGAGTTGAAGTTGACGACGCCCTGCTCCATGCCGGTGGTGTCGAACGCAATGCTGTAGCCATAAATGACCCACAGGATGCTGATCAGACCGGTAATGGCGAAGCATTGCATCATCACGGAAAGAATGTTTTTCGAGCGCACCATGCCGCCGTAGAACAGCGCCAGGCCGGGAATGGTCATGAACAGCACCAGGGCCGTCGAGGTCAGCATCCAGGCGGTGTCGCCGGAATTGAGGACTGGGGCTGCCACTTCGTCCGCCGCCATGGCCAGGCCAGGCATTACGAGGGACAACAGGGCTCCTAGCCCTGCGATTTTACGCAGAGTCATATTGTTTTCTCCTGGGGCGTTGGGTTTGGGGCGGCTTAGATGGCGTCGGTATCGGTTTCGCCGGTACGGATGCGAATAGCCTGTTCCAGATTGACCACGAAGATCTTGCCGTCACCGATCTTGCCGGTGTTGGCGGCCTTGGTTATCGCCTCGATGACCCGATCAAGATCCTTGTCGTCGATGGCGACGTCGATCTTCACCTTGGGCAGGAAGTCGACTACGTACTCCGCGCCGCGATACAGCTCGGTGTGCCCCTTCTGCCGGCCGAAGCCTTTGACCTCAGTAACGGTAATGCCCTGCACGCCGATCTCGGACAGCGACTCGCGCACGTCGTCCAACTTGAACGGCTTGATGATGGCAGTGACTAGCTTCATGAAACTTTCTCCCGAATTGGTGGACTTGCCCCAGGAAAACAAACCCGACTCAAGTCTAAGCGCAGTGCCTGGCTTTGTAACGCATCGTCGGCCTTCCTCGACCAGACCGACGCCAGCTAACCGCTGCTGACGAAACACTTCCCCGCTCCGCCTGCCGCACTGCATTCGTCACAGCGACTGCATCAGTGCATGGGTCATCGGGGACTAAGCAGAAACCTTGCCATCTCGCGAAAACCCACTGATTTCAGTCCCTTGGCCGCCACGACAGAAACCACTTCGCCATCATCGCCACGGATACGCACAACAACGGTGCGCCACTGCCCGGCGCGATGCGCGAAAAGCGTGCATCCCCGCCTGCCAATTGACTATAGACAGTGCGTGATACACTGCCCGCCATTGTTTTCAGGACACTTCCCATGCTCGCGCCCAAAGACCTCCTCGATGCCCTGAGCGGCCATGCCGCCCGCCTGTTCAGCGGCGATACCCCACTGCCCCGCGCCGAAATCGAAAGCCAGTTCAAGGCCCTGCTGCAAAGCGGCTTCAGCAAGCTGGACCTGGTCAGCCGGGAAGAATTCGACAGCCAGATGGTCGTCCTGGCCCGTACCCGGGCCCGCCTGGAAAGCCTGGAGGCGAAGGTCGCCGAGCTGGAAGCCAAGCTCAACCCGAGCGAGCAATAACCACCTCGACCGCGCCCTTGTGCATAGGCTCGATCGTGCAGTGCCTGCCGCCGGTCGAGCCGGCCCCGCCAGTAAAGATTTTCCGCCCTGCCCGTTCATTTCCCGCCTGCTCCGCCGATAACATGTCCAGCGTTTGCGATCCTGGCCACCCTCTGGGCGAGCCATGCCCTACGACACCGCCAAGCAACGCCAACGCTTGCCTCGACTTATTCTTTGTTGTGCACCAGGTAGCCCTATGACCGCGCCAAAACCCTTCAGCCGCTTGGCCTTCTTCGTTCATACCGCCGAGATGCTCAATCACTATCAGGCGGTCTGGAGCCTGCTCGGGGCCGACGCTTTCGATGTGGTCCTGCATGGCACCCATGAAGAGCGCGCGCAAAGCCGCGAACTCATCGGCGGCCTCGGTTACAGCTGTCACGGCAGCCTGGATGTGATCAAGGCCAATCACCGCTATGACGTGGTGGTCTCCAACCACAGCATGTACGACCACGGCTCGCAGCCGATGATCAAGGCGCTGGGCCATCGACAGGTGCGCTTCATGTACGCCCTGGGCAAGTACAAACACAACTTCTCCAGCTGGAACCGGCATTACGACCTGATCCTGTGCTTCGGCCCCTGGCAGGCCGAGCGCCTGCGCGAATGCTGCGATGCCGTGACCTTCCAGATGGGCTACCCGCGCTACGACGCTTATTTCCGCGAAACCTCGCTGCAAGGCCAGCATCCGGCGGACCTGGCCCTGGACCCGACGAAAAAGACCGTGCTGTGGCTGCCGACCTGGCTGGAGCTGTCGTCGATCAGCCGCTTCGCCGACGCCATGGCCGGGTTGTGCGATCGCTACAACGTCATCGTAAAGACCCATCCGCTGTCGCTTGAAACCGATCCCGAGGCGCTGAAACTGCTCGAGCAATACGCGTTCACTGCGGTGATTACCCGCGTCTACGACAACCTCAGCCTGTTCCGTTGCGCCGACTATGTGGTTTCGGACTACGGCGGAACCGCGTTCGGCGCCCTGTACCTGGACAAGAACCTGCTGCTGTTGAACGTACCGGACGCCGAGCAGGACGCGCTGACCGGCGAGGAATCGCCCGATGTGCTGCTGCGCAACGACATCGTCAACCTCGACCCCGAGGCGCGCTGGCAACTGGCCGACCTGCTGGGGGACGAGAGCCTCTGGCAACGGCAGGCCGCGGTCCGTCAGCGCCTGCGTCGCCATTACTTCGCCCCCAGCTATGGTTTCTCGGCGGAGCTGGCGGTGCTGGCGCTGCGCAACATCGAAAACATACTCAAGCAGGGGTGAAAGCATGGTGATCTGGCTGGTCGGCATGTCGGGCGCGGGCAAAACCACGATTGGCCGGGCCCTGTATGCCAGCCTGAAAGCGCAACGGCCGCAGACCGTGTTCGTCGACGGCGACGAGATTCGCGCGCTGTTCCGCCATGACCAGCAAGCGGACGCCTACAGCGTCGCCGGACGCCGGGTCAACGCCGAGCGGATCCAGGCCCTGTGCGGCTGGCTCGATAGCCAGGGCATCGATGTGGTCTGCTGCATCCTGTCGATGTTCCAGGACATCAGCGACGACAACCGTCAGCGTTTCTCCAGCTACCGTGAAGTGTTCGTCGATGTGCCGCTGAGCACCCTGATCAGCCGTGACAACAAGGGGCTTTACCAGTCCGCCCTGCGAGGCGAACAGAGCAACGTGGTGGGCGTGGACATCGAGTACCCGCCGCCGCAACGCCCGGACCTGGTGCTGCATAACCGTCACGAGCCCGACGACATCCCGGGCTATGTGGAACGCATTCGCCAGCTCTGTGGGTATCCACCAGCATGCTGAACTACGCCTACAGCGACGGGGACCTGCTGGAAACCCCGCAGACCTATCGCTACAGCAGTTTCCAGGGTGAAGCCTTCGTCGACGCCTGGCGCGCCTCGCGCCTGGCTGCATGCGCCCACCTGCCGGCGCCAGCCTTGCCTGCGCTGTATCCGCAAGGCCCGGCGCACGCCGGGGACAGCACGGCGCTGCTGGGCCACCTGTGCCTGGAAATGCGCGCGGGCGCGGGCGTCTCCGGCCCTCTGGCGGCCTACTGGCTGCCGCGCCTGCTGAAGAAATTCGAAGTGAGCAAACGCCTGTATGCCGGCTACGAAGCCGCGGCTCCGCACCGTCCGCTGCCCCATGGCAGCTATGGGTCCGTACAGCCTTACCTGCTGCTGGCCGAGTGCATGCTGCACGGCTGGCAGGCGAGCGGCGCGGCCTACTACCTCAGCGGCCTGCTCAAGCTGACGGATACCCTGGTGTCGCAGCAGGGCCGCCTCGCCCCGGACCAGGGCGCCTACCTGGCCTGGCTGCTGACCCAGGAACAACAGGTGCTGGCCACAGTCGCCCGGGAGGCCGGCCTATGAGCCGCGCTCGCCTGCTGATCCTCTGCGCCCGCACCGCACGCTCGGTCGCCTACCTGCAAGGCTTGGCGGCAGCCGGGATCGAACCTGAAGCGGTGATTGTCTACGGTCAGGGCGGCGGCTCGTTACAGACCACCCGCGAGCTGCAGGTACAGCCTCTCGCAGAGCTGTTCTGCCCGGACCTGAGCCAGGACCTCGACACCTGCCTGGCGGCCCTGGACTGGCCCCACGAGGTGTGCCCGGCCCAGGCTCTCGACGATCCACAACTGCTCGCGCTGATCGCCCGCCAGGCGCCGGACCTGGTCGTCTACTCCGGCTACGGCGGGCAACTGGTGCCGGCGGCCCTGCTGAGTCGCTACCCGGTGCTGCATATCCACTCCGGCTGGCTGCCGGACTATCGCGGCAGCACCACCCTGTACTACCAGATCATCGAGCAGCGTGAATGCGCCGCCAGCGCCCTGCTGCTCGACGAGCAGATCGACACCGGCCCGGTGCTGGCGCGCAAGACCTATCCCCTGCCCCCGCCGGGCATGGATGTCGACTACCTGTATGACAATGCGATCCGCGCCGACCTGCTGGTGGAAGTCCTCGGCCACTGGCGACGCGAAGGCGCCCAAGCCCTGCGGCCCCTGCCGGCCGAAGCCGAAAAGCCGCCTTACTTCATCATTCACCCGTTGCTCAAACACCTGGCCCTGCTGGCGGTGGACAAACACAAGGACGCGCCATGAACCCGGTCGCCGAAAACATCGTTCGTTTCGGGACCAAGTCCGAAACCCTGGAGCGCCTGCAGCCGCGGGTCACCCGTTCGCAGATCCTGCCGCTGTACTTTTTCACCGCCCGGCAATGGCGGGACGATCCGGCTGACGTGCTGCAGAACATTGCCCGGCTGGAGCCTGACGGCTTTTTCGTGATCGTGCGCAGCAGCGCGCAGAACGAAGACAGCGTCAACAGTTCCATGGCCGGCCTGTTTACCAGTTGCCTGAATGTCAGTATCACCGACCCTCGGGCCTTGAGCGTCGCCATCGAACAGGTGATCGCGTCTTTTGCCGAGCACCGCTGCGAGGACAACCAGATCCTGATCCAGCCGATGCTGACCTCGATCCAGATGAGCGGCGTGGTGATGACCCACGACCTGGAGCATGGCGCCCCTTATTACGTGGTGAACTACGACGACGAGAGCGGCCTGACCGATACCATCACCGGCGGCCAGGGCATCCAGAAAACCGTGCTGGTGTACCGCGACACCGAGAGCGCCCAGCTGCGCTCCCCGCGCTTGCAGGCAGTGATCGATGCCTGCCGGGAGCTGGAAACGCTCTGCGGTAACGTGCCGCTGGACATCGAGTTCGCCGTCGACCACCACCAGCAGGTCTATGTCCTGCAGGTGCGGCGCATCACCCTGTGCAACACCTGGCACCCGGTCACCGAACGGCGGGTGGCGCGCCAGCTGGAGCACATCCAGCGCTTCCTGGCCAAACGCCTGGCGCCCCAGGCCGGCCTGTATGGCGATAGCACCCTGCTGGGGGTGATGCCTGACTGGAATCCGGCGGAAATCATCGGCACCACCCCGCGCCCGTTGGCGGCCTCGCTGTATCGGCGCCTGGTGACGGATTCGACCTGGCGCGAAGCCCGCGCCCTGATGGGTTACCACCACCCGCGACACCAGGCCCTGATGGTGATGCTCGGCCATCACCCGTATATCGACGTGCGCTGCAGCTTCAACTCATTCCTGCCGGCGGGCCTGGAACCGGGGTTGTGCACTCGCCTGGTCAATGCCTGGCTGCAGCGCCTGCAGGCCCATCCGCAATGGCACGACAAGGTCGAGTTCGAAGTCGTCCAGACCTGCCTGGACTTCACCTTCGATGCCGACTTCGCCGAGCGTTATAGCGACAGCCTCAGCGCCGTCGAACAACGGGCCTATCGCACGGCCCTCGACCAACTGACGTTGCGGGCGCTGAGCGGTGAGGGAGCCGGTGCGCTGCCGCCCTTGCTCGATCGGGTGCGCACCCATGAGCGCCGGCAGCAAAGCCGGCGCCTCGACGCCCTGCCGGCCGACCTCGACAGCATCCACCGCCTGCTGCTGGACTGTCGCGAGCAAGGCACGCTGCCGTTCGCCATGCTCGCCCGGCATGCGTTCATCGCCGAGGCCCTGCTGCGTTCGGCCTGCCGCCGGGGCGCCCTGAGCAACGAGCGCCTGCTGGCCTGGAAGCAATCGATCCACACCGTCACCACCGAATTGACGCGCGAATACGCCCAGGTCTGCGCCGATGCCCGTACCCTGCCGGCGTTCGTCGCCAAGTTCGGTCATCTGCGCCCCGGCACCTACGACATCACCTCACTGCGCTACGACGAGCGCCACGACCTGTTCGCTGCCGCGACCGTCGAGCTGGGTCACGGCGAGAGCCCGCAGACGGCATTCCAGCTGCAACCCGAAGAACGCCAGGCCCTGCAACGGCTGATTGACGAGCAGGGCTGGCCGCTGTCGACCGAACACCTGCTGGACTACGCCAGCCAGGCCATCCAGGCCCGGGAATACGCCAAGCTGGTGTTCACCCGGGACCTGTCCGATGCCCTGCAATTGCTGGTGAGCTGGGGCGCCGACGTCGGCCTGGCCAGGGAAGACCTGTCCTTTCTCGATATCCACCCGCTGCTCGACAGCCTCACCGCGCCGCTGATGGATGACACCGACCGGGTCCTGCTGGAGTCGGCCAGCCAGGCCCGGCGCAGTTATGAACAGGGCATCTCGCTGAAGCTCGGGCACCTGATCAGCGCGGTCGACGATGTGTTCGTCGCGCCGCTGCATCGCAGCCTGCCCAACTTCATCACCCGGCAGAACGTCGAAGCCATCGGCATGGAACTGCGCCAGGACACCCCGGCCTCGGCGCCGCTCAAGGGCAAGATCGTCTGCATCGAGAATGCCGACCCCGGCTACGATTGGGTCTTCACCCGCGGCATCGCCGGGCTGGTCACCCAATACGGCGGGGCCAACTCGCACATGGCCATCCGCTGCGCCGAGTTCGGTATTCCGGCGGCCATCGGCTGCGGCGAACAGCTGTTCAACCGGATCCTGCGCAGCCCGCGCATCGCCCTCAATTGTCGCGACAAGACCCTGAGCCCGGTGCAGCCATGAAACGTCTCGGCATCACCCTGAGAACCTGCAACCCGCAGGCCTACGACGAACCGCGCGATGGCCTGGCCAGGGACTGGTACCGCTTTTTCGCCGAGCTCGGCTGCGGCCACCAATGGCTGCTGCTGCCCAACCTGGGCGAAGACACCGTGGCCTATGCCCGGGCCCAGGGCGTGCAAGGCGTGATCTTCAGCGGCGGCGACGATCTCGGCAGCGACCCGTTGCGCGATCAGAGCGAGCAGGCGCTGCTGGCCCACTGCGTGGCCGAGCGGCTGCCGGTGCTGGGGGTCTGCCGCGGGTTGCAACTGATCCACAGCTTTTTCGGCGGCCGGCTGGCCGATGCCGATCGCGACGTGCACGTCGCGCAACGCCACCTCATCACCTTGCTGGCCGCCGACGAGCTGCCCTGGCTACAAGGCCAGGCGGCTTCGCGCTCGGTCAATTCCTTCCACGGCAAACAGTTGCTCGACCCGTTGCCCGCCGCCCTGCGCCCCTGGGCCCTGGACGCTGCCGGGACCTGCGAGGCCCTGGTGCATACCCACCTCAAGGTGGCCGGCATCATGTGGCATCCCGAGCGCGAAGCAGCGCTGGACGAAGCCGATCGACGGCTGTGCCAATGGCTCTTTGAGTGACCTGACATGAAAGCCGTAATTCTCGCCGCCGGCCGCGGCTCCCGCCTGAAACACCTGACCGCAGCGCAACCCAAGCCCCTGGCCCGCCTGGCTGGCAAGCCGCTGCTCGAATGGCAGTTGCACGCCCTGGAAAACGCTGGGGTCGACGAGGTGCATCTGGTCAGCGGTTATTGCAGCGAAGCCCTTGAAGGCTACGGCCAGAGCCGGCTGTACAACCCGCATTGGGCCAGCAGCAACATGGTGCGCAGCCTGCTACGCGCCGACGCCCTGCTGTCCAGCGAACCGACCCTGGTGTGCTACGGCGACATCGTCTATCGCCCGGACATCGTTCGTGACCTGATGGCCTCCCAGGCGCCCCTGAGCATCACCTACGACCTCGACTGGTGGGATCTGTGGTCGACGCGCTTCGACGACCCCCTCAGCGATGCCGAAAGCTTCCGCCAACAGGCCGGCCAACTGCTGGGTATCGGTGAAAGGGTCGCCAGCCACGAGGAAATCGAAGGCCAGTACATGGGCCTGCTGAAATTCACCCCCGCGGGCTGGAGCCAGGTCCAGGCGCTGCTGGCCGACATGAGCGAGCAGCAGATCGACAAACTGGACATGACCAGCCTGTTGCGCGCCCTGCTCCAGGCCGGCACCGCCATCGCCACCGTGGCCATTCGCGGCGGTTGGGTGGAAGTCGACAATCAGTCGGACATCGCCCTGTACGAACAGCGCATCGCCCAACCGGGCTGGTCCCACGACTGGCGCGGCTGAGCCACTCGCCGCAACATCCTGAGCCGATTTTCCGGCGCGGCGATGCTCCGGCCGGGGCTAGGCTTGCACAACCGCAGGACGCGGTTTCCCAGCCTCAAGGAACGAGTCATGTCTCTGGCCATTGTCCACAGCCGTGCCCAGACCGGCGTGCAAGCGCCGGCCGTGTCGGTCGAAGTCCATCTGGCCAACGGCCTGCCGGCCCTGACCCTGGTGGGCCTGCCCGAAGCGGCGGTCAAGGAAAGCAAGGACCGGGTGCGCAGCGCCATTCTCAATGCCGGCTTCGATTTTCCAGCCCGGCGCATCACCCTCAACCTCGCCCCGGCCGACCTGCCCAAGGACGGCGGGCGCTTCGATCTGGCCATTGCCCTGGGCATTCTCGCCGCCAGCGTGCAGGTGCCGACCCTGGCCCTGGAGGAAGTCGAATGCCTGGGCGAGCTGGCGCTTTCCGGCGCGGTTCGTCCGGTACGCGGTGTGCTGCCGGCAGCCCTGGCCGCGCGCCAGGCCGGACGCACGCTGATGGTGCCGCGCGCGAATGCCGAGGAAGCCTGCCTGGCGTCGGGACTGAAGGTGATTGCCGTCGAGCACTTGCTGGAAGCCGTTGCGCATTTCAACGGCCATACACCGATCGAACCCTATGTTTCGGACGGCCTGCTCTACCAGAACCGACCCTACCCCGACCTGAATGAAGTACAGGGCCAGCTGGCCGCCAAACGCGCGCTGCTGGTGGCCGCAGCCGGTGCGCACAACCTGCTGTTCAGTGGTCCGCCGGGCACCGGCAAGACCTTGCTGGCCAGCCGCCTGCCCGGCCTGTTGCCGCCGCTGGAGGAGCAGGAAGCCCTGGAAGTGGCCGCCATCCAGTCGGTCACCAGCCATACTCCGCTGAGCCATTGGCCGCAGCGACCGTTTCGCCAGCCGCACCACTCTGCGTCAGGGCCAGCCCTGGTGGGTGGAGGCTCGAAACCACAACCCGGGGAAATCACCCTGGCCCACCACGGTGTGCTGTTTCTCGATGAGTTGCCGGAATTCGATCGCAAGGTATTGGAGGTGCTGCGCGAGCCGCTGGAGTCTGGGCAGATCGTCATCGCCCGGGCTCGCGACCGGGTGCATTTTCCGGCGCGTTTCCAGCTGGTGGCGGCGATGAATCCTTGCCCCTGTGGATATCTTGGCGAGCCCAGTGGCCGCTGCCGCTGCACGCCGGAGCAGATCCAGCGTTATCGCAACAAACTCTCCGGGCCGCTGCTCGACCGCATCGACCTGCACCTGACCGTGGCTCGGGAAAGCACCGCCCTCAACCCCAAGCCCCAGGCTGGGGATAACACCGCGCAAGCCGCGGCCCTGGTGGCCCGCGCCAGGGAGCGGCAACAACGGCGCCAGGGTTGCGCCAATGCTTTTCTCGACCTGCCGGGCCTGCGCCGGCATTGCCAGTTATCCACAGCCGACGAGCGCTGGCTGGAAATCGCCTGCGAACGCCTGACCCTGTCCCTGCGCGCCGCCCACCGCCTGCTCAAGGTCGCCCGTACCCTGGCGGACCTCGAGCAGGCCGAGCAGATCAGCCGCGAGCACCTGGCCGAAGCGCTGCAATACCGGCCGGCCGCGAGTTGAGGAGAATCACTCCTTGCTCAGGTCCACCAGTGGCGTCGGCCGTACTTCGGTCTGCCGACCGTTCTGGATCTGGCTGATCTCGGCCAGGGACTTATCCACAGCCGCCTTGTCGGCCAGCAGGCTGTAGTGGATCTGGAATTGCTTGCTCTGCCCGGCCTCGATGGTCGGCACCAGGCCCAGCGGACGCTGGTAGCGACGGTTGTAGGAGAAACTGGTGCCCGGTTCCAGGCCGGTCACGTAGCCCTGGCCCTGGGTATCGGTGTTTTTCCACAGGGAGAACACCGGCAACTGCCGGGTATTGAAGCCCACCGCCACACCGAGGCTGCCGGCCTTGTTGTGCAGCACCGTCAGGGTGTCGCCCTGGGCATCGGCGTACGGCACCACGTTGTAGACAGTCTCGTCGTAATCCCGGGTCGGGCCGCGGTAGGTCTGCCAATCGGCAAGGTCGGCCTTGGCCTTGTCATTGAACGGCGACACCTGCTTCACCGCAGCGGCGAACTTCGCCCCCTCTTCGAGGAACGGCGTGCTGAAGTTGCTGTGATACAGCGCCTGGTATTCCTTCGGATAGTCGCCGTTGTTGGTCAGGGTGTCGTTGAGAGCGAAACTGACGCTGCCCGGCTCGGTCACCAGCTCGGTGGCCACCGAGAAATCGACCTTCTTGAACGCCTGCTCCTTGAGCTCGCCGCGCAGACTGATGGCGTATGGCGGCTTCTCGTCGATATGCAGGGTGACCTTGTTCGCCGGAATGTTCGCCGCGCGACCATGCAGGGTCAGCAGCTCACCGTTATCCATCCCCGGGTGCCCGACCCACTCATAGCCGCAGCGGGTCACCAGTTCGTTGAAACCTTCCAGCCAGCCCAGGCCGCCGCGACCGTTAAGCTCGATGAACGCCGGGTTGACCACTTCCTTGACCGGCGAATCCCAGCCCATGCGCACCTTGCCGACGGAGGCCTGCAGCACGTTCATGCCACGGGTCGGCACCACCGAGAGCTTCATCGCACCGTTGTCGATGTCGACAATGCTTACCCCTTCCTGCCGCCCGCCGTGCAGGGTGCGCAGGGTCACGGAAAAGGGTTGTTCGGTCTTTACTCCCAGCTGTTGGCTGGTGATATGGAAATCCTGGGCGGCCTTGTCGGTATCGAGCAGGACATAGTCCCAGGCCATGGCATGGGAAGCAGCAGTGAACGCGGAAAGAGCGACCAGCAGTCGGAGCGGAGTCATGGGCGTATGCCTTTATTGGAGTTGTGGGATTTTTATAGCGCTGATGAAACGTTTCAGCAACCTAATTTCCGCAACAGCCCGGCACACTCGAACGCCCCTCCAGGGCTCAGCGAATCTTCAATAACAGCTCAACCACTTCCATCACCTCGTCCATCGCCGCTGCGGCGGCCTCGGCCGAGGGTCGCAGCAACAGGCCGTCGGCATGGCCCATGATCTGGGCGAAGATCTGCCGGGCTGCGCGTGCGGGTGATGCGCATTGGAAAACCTGGGCCTGCACGCCGGCTTCGATGATGCTGGCGAGCAGGGCCTGCCACTGCTCATCCACCCTCTGGTAGGCCTCGGCCAGCGCGGTGTCGTGCATGGCTTCATCCCAGGCATCGAGCCACAGCGCCCAGCTGTCTTCGGCAGACACCGGCAGGCAATCGCGCAGGAATCCATGCAGGGCCTCCAGCGGCGGCAAGCCAACCAGGGGCGCGCCTACGGCGTCCAGTTGCTCGTTGGCGAAGCGCACGAAGGCTTCACGACGCAATTCATTCCAATCGCTGAAATAGTGATAGATATGGCTGCGGGACAAGCCGGCGTGGTCCGCCAGGTCGCGGGTGGAAACGGCGGCGAAGCCCTTGCTGAGAAACAGCTCCAGGGCGGCGGCGATGATCTGGTCTTTGCGGTCGGTACGGGACATGCGGGCATTACCTCAGGGCGCCGGCGGATGGATGGCGCTTGCATTTTGAGCGGTCGCTCAAATACCATTGAGCGATCGCTCAATAATAGCGTTTATCTTCCATCCGGTGCACTCATGCCAGCCGTTACCCCGCAAGTCCTGATCGATGAAAGCAAAAAAATCGGTCAGCAATCCGCCAGCCAGACCCTGAAAGCCATCGCCCGCGCCTACCCCGGCAAGCTGTTCTGCACCTTGTCGCTGGTGGCGCTGGAGAACGCGTTGCTGTTGGCCTACCCGCTGTTTGCCGGGTTCGCCGTGGACTCGATCATTCGCAGCGACGCCGGCAGCGCCCTGGTCTACGCCCTGGTGGTGCTGGCGTTCTGGGTGGTCGGGGCCGCGCGGCGGGCGGTGGATACCCGCACCTTCACGCGGATCTACGCCGACCTGGCGGTGCCGGTGATTCTCAACCAGCGCCTGCAGAACCAGAGCACCTCCACCGCCGCAGCAAGGGTGGTGCTGGCCCGGGAGTTCGTCGATTTCTTCGAGAAGCACGTACCGACCATCGCCACCGCGCTGGTCTCGATTGTCGGTGCGGCGGTGATGCTGCTGGTGATCGAACCTTGGGTCGGCTTGGCCTGCCTGGTGGCCTTGCTGCTGTGCGTCACCCTGCTGCCGCGCTTCGCCCGACGCAATCAGGAGCTGCATGAGCGCCTCAACGACCGGCTGGAAAAGGAAATCGACCTGGTGGCCAAGGTCGGCGCCACCTCCCTGCAACGGCACTACCGGCTACTGTCGCGGCTGCGGATCTGGTTATCGGACCGCGAGGCCGCGGCCTATCTGCTGCTTGGCTCGGCGGCCGCGCTGCTGTTCGTGATCGCCATCAGCCAGCTAGCGCTGACCGAGGGGGTCAAGGCCGGGCATGTGTACGCGGTGATGACCTACCTGTGGACCTTTGTCAGCAGCCTGGATGAAGCGCCGACCATGGTCGACCAACTGGCGCGCCTGCGGGATATCGGCAAGCGGGTGGACCCGGGGCTCGCCGAACCGGCCGAGCCCCGCTGAAACCTCAGAACGGCCGGATGCGATAGCCGTTGCCATCCTTGGCCTCGGCGAATTTGTAATACGCCGACAGATTGACCTTCTCGGCGATGTGCTGGGTGAATGACACGCCGTCATCGCCCCACACCCGACCGATGTGGCTGTAGGCAAAGGCTTGCGCGGCCCACTGCTTGTCGCCCTTGCCCATGTTGTTCATGGCCACGTAGCCGGACGACGTCCTCGACATGCCGCTGACCTCGCCACTGACATCGTTCTGGCCGTTGGTGACCGGGGAAATGAACACCTTGGCGCTGGTGGTGCGGGCCTCGGCGTATTGCGAGAGCTTCTGGTTCTCCGAGTGGTTGAGCACCAGCAGCACCTTGCCCTGCAGTTGGCTGGCGGTCGGCCAGGACTTGCCCTTGAGCGAGCCCTGCAAGGCACTGCTGCTGACACCCAGGTGCTGGGCCAGGTCGCCCGGGGTGTAGAGCTTGCCCTGGAAAATCCGGCTGACCAGGTCATCGAAGTCTTTAGGCGTACGCCCGGAGCTTTCCTTCGACCAGCCCTGCTTCTTGTCGAGGATCAGGGTAATCGGGAAGTGCCCGGGATGGCTGTCGCTCCAGAGCTTGATGTCATTGAGGCAGGCCTCAAGATCGTTGGTGCCGTTGCCGTCGCCGGTGCAATTGTTGTCATTGCCGGACTGGAACAGGCTGCCGGGGTTGTGCCGCACGAACCAGTGGCGGGGCGAACCTCCGGTGACCGCATCGCGTTGGTCCCAGAAGTCCAGCTCCAGGGTGCGCACGCTGTCGAGCACGCTGGTGAAGGTGCCGGCGTACTGTTTTTCGTAGCAGTTATGGCACGCCACCTGGGCGATAGCGTTGAAGGCGGTGTACCAGGAAGCCGGGGAAATGAATCCCACAGCCTCCTGGCTGGACGCCATCTGGCTGGCCAGCACCAGGGGCAGCACGGCGGTACGGAGGGCAAAGCGAGTGAGACGGGACATGTCAGCTCCTGCCGGGAAGGCATCCTGTAGGGAAATCGCCCCTATGGTTTAGCCCAGCCCCGCGCATTTGCAATCTGCCTCCCCAGTCGCGGTCAACGGCCACGCAACCGCTATCAACGGAAGCGATCGACCTCCTGGCGCAAGTCCGCCGCCAGCTTCTCCAACTCCTTGGCGGTGATCGCCAGGTTCGACACCACTTCGCGCTGTTCGCTGTTGGCCAGGGCAATGCTTTGCAGGTTGCTGCTGAGCAGGGTCGCCGTGCTGCTCTGCTCCTGGGTCGCGGTGGTGATCGCGGCGAACTGCTGGCCGGCCGAGCGGCTCTGCTCGTCGATGCGCGCCAGGGCCGAGGCGACATTGGCGTTGCGCGACAGGCCTTCCTGCATCAACACATTGCCCTGCTCCATGGTGGCGATGGCGTTGCCGGTTTCCTGCTGGATGCTGTTGATCATCCCCGAGATTTCATCGGTGGCTTCGCGGGTGCGCGAGGCCAGGTTGCGTACCTCGTCGGCGACCACGGCAAAGCCGCGGCCTTGCTCGCCGGCACGCGCGGCCTCGATGGCGGCGTTTAGCGCCAGCAGGTTGGTCTGGTCGGCAATCGCGGTGATCACCCCGACGATGCCGCCGATTTCCTCGGAGCGCTGGCCCAGGGTATTGATCACCGTGGCCGTGCTGTTCAAGGCGCCGGCGATCTGCTCCAGCGACGCCGAGGCTTCCTCCATCGAGGTGCGGCCGATCCGGGTCTGCCGGGCATTTTCCTGGGCCAGGCGCTCGGTGTTGCCCATGTTGTCGGCAATGTTCAGCGAGGTGGCGCTGAACTCCTCCACCGCCCCGGCCATGCTGCTGATCTCGCCCGACTGCTGTTCCATGCCCTCGTACGCCCCGCCCGACAACCCGGACAACGCCTGGGCCCGGCCATTGACCTCCGCGGCGGCCTTGCGGATGTGCTCGACCATGGTCGACAGGGCCTGGCCCATCTGGTTGAAGCTGCCTGCCAACTGGCCGATCTCATCCTGGCTGGAGACATTCAGGCGCGCACTCAGGTCGCCTTTACCCAAGGCATCGGCCTGGCGCACCAGGTCGCCCAGCGGCGTAAGCTTGCTGCGCAGCAGCCAGACCGTGGCGCCCACCGCCAGCAGCATTGCCAACAGGCTGCCAATGACCAGCCGCAGACCGACGCTCCAGGTCACCGCACGAATCTCGGCCTTCGGCATGCTCGCCACCACCGACCAGGGCCCGCCTTCGAAGGGCACGGCGACACTGTAGAAGTCCTCGTTCTTGTCGCTCCAGAAGTGGCCCTTGCCCGGCTGCCTGGCCAGTTCAGCGATGGTCGCCCCCGCCGGCTCCAGGGCCTGCACGCCGGCCGGCGGCACCAGCCACTTTTGCTGTTCGTCGAGCAACGCCAGGGAACCGGTCTGGCCGATGCGGAAGCGCTTGAGGTTGTCGAACTGGGCGTTCTGCGCATCGGTGTAGTCGAAGCCGACGAACAGCACCGCAATCACCTGGCCGGCGCTGTCCCGCACCGGCGTGTATTGGGTCATGTACAGGCGCTCGAAGAGCAGCGCGCGGCCGACATAGCTCTGCCCCGCCATGAGTTTCTGGTAGGCCGGGTGCGCGTGGTCCAGCAGGGTGCCGATGGCGCGGCTGCCGTCCTGCTTGCTCAGCGAGGTGCTGACGCGGATGAAGTCGTCGCCGCTGCGCACGAACACCGTCGCCACGCCGGCGGTCATCTGCTTGAACTCGTCGACCTCCTCGAAATTGTTGTTCAGCACCACGTCGCCCAGGTGCAGGCCCGGGGTCTGGGTACCGGCCACGGTCACCGGCTGGTCCGGGTGCAGGCTCAGGCCGCCGCTGAAACGCTTTTCGAACAGCCCGCTCAGGCGCTGGGTGCTTTCGCGCAGGGTGCCGTGGAAAGTATTGAGCTGGTCGGCCAGTAGCCGTGCCTCACTGGCCAGGTGTTCTTCCCGGGTGGCGAGGTTGGCGGCGTCCAGCGAGCGCAGGGCGAAGACAGTACTGCCGCTGATCACGATCGCCAGTACCACGGCGAGTGCGAGACCAAGCTGCGAGGCGATCCGGGCACGAGGTTGAGGCATGACAGCTCCTGGCCGAGAGACCGGATCGTCCTGATCGCGTCACACGCTCGGCAATGGTTCTAATAAGAATGAGGTGTCGGAACCTCTCAGAACGAAGGTTCCACTTCCAAGGATTCGGCGGCGCCGATCAATACTTGAGCGCGCTGGATGGGTATCGCGCAGGCCCCTGGTCACGGGGCCTTCATCGTTTCAGCCGAGACGCTCTACGTCGGGCAATTGCATGGCGCGGACCTCGTTCTGGAGAAAATCGCTGAGGCGGCGCAAACGTTCACCTCCAGGCCGGGTCTTGGGCCAGACCAGGTAGTAATTCTCGCCACTGGCCACCGCCGTCGGCCAGGGCAGGCTCAGGCGTCCCTGGGCCACATCCTCGGCCACCATCAGCAGGTCGCCCATGGAAACCCCGTAGCCGCGGGCCGCGGCGATCATGCCCAGTTCCAGGGTGTCGAACACCTGCCCGCCCTTGAGCGAGACCTGCTCGGACAGGCCCATGCGCTCCAGCCAGTTGCGCCAGTCGCGGCGATCCGGGGTCGGGTGCAGCAGCTCGGTGGCCGCCAGCCGCGCAACATCCCACGGCTGGTCGTTGAGCAGGTTCGGCGCGCCCACCGGGATCAGCAGTTCCGGAAACAGGTAGCTGGCCTCCCAGTCCGGCGGAAAGTGGCCGTTGCTCAGCAGCACCGCGCAGTCGAAGGGCTCCTGGTTGAAGTCCACCGAATCGACGTCCATCCAGGCGCTGGTCAGTTGCACTTCGTTGCCCGGTTGCAGATGGCGGAAGCGGCTCAGGCGCGCCAGCAGCCAGCGCATGGTCAGGGTCGAGGGTGCCTTCATGCGCAGGATGCCGTCTTCGGCGCGCAAGGTATCGCAGGCGCGCTCGAGGGCGGTGAAGCCCTCGCGAATGCCTGGCAGCAGCAGGCGCGCGGCTTCGGTCAGTTGCAGGTTGCGCCCGCTGCGCTGGAACAGCCGGCAGGCGAAGTGGTCTTCCAGGGTGCGGATATGCCGGCTGACCGCGCTCTGGGTGATCGACAGCTCTTCGGCCGCGCGGGTGAACGAGCTGTATCGCGCCGCGGCTTCAAAGGCGCGCAAGGCATACAGGGGCGGAAGACGACGGGGCATGGCAGCACTCCACAGGCGCAATGGCGCCAACTTACCAGAATCCGTAGCATGAGTTTTAATCATGCCACCAATCGTTTTTATCCCTTTGTGAAAGTCGACGAGAGCGCCGAGAATCAACCCTCTTGACTCCCTCCCCCCTATCGAGACCGATGACCATGCAGCATCCAGCACGCACCGAACTCTGGGCCATCCTGCGGCTGGCCGGGCCGCTGATCGCCTCACAGTTGGCGCACATGCTGATGGTGCTGACCGACACCCTGATGATGGCCCGCCTCAGCCCGGAAGCCCTGGCCGGCGGTGGCCTGGGCGCGGCCAGCTATTCGTTCGTGTCGATCTTCTGCATCGGCGTGATCGCGGCGGTCGGCACCCTGGTCGCGATTCGCCAGGGCGCCGGCGACATCGAAGGCGCCGCGCGCCTGACCCAGGCCGGGCTCTGGCTGGCGTGGCTGATGGCGTTGGTCGCCGGCCTGCTGCTGTGGAACCTCAAGCCGGTGTTGCTGCTGTTCGGCCAGACCGAAACCAACGTGCAGTCCGCCGGCCAGTTCCTGCTGATCCTGCCGTTCGCCCTGCCCGGCTACCTGAGCTTCATGGCCCTGCGCGGCTTCACCAGCGCCATCGGCCGCGCCACGCCGGTGATGGTCATCAGCCTGGCCGGCACCGTGGCCAACTTCCTGCTCAACTACGCCTTGATCACCGGCATGTTCGGCCTGCCGAAGCTGGGCCTGGTGGGGATCGGCCTGGTCACCGCGATCGTCGCCAACTGCATGGCCGTGGCGCTGGCCTGGCACATCAAGCGCCACCCGGCTTATGCCGCCTACCCGCTGCGCCAGGGCCTGGCGCGGCCCAATCGCCACTACCTGCGGGAACTCTGGCGCCTGGGCCTGCCCATCGGCGGCACCTACGCGGTGGAAGTCGGGCTGTTCGCCTTCGCCGCGCTGTGCATGGGCACCATGGGCAGCACCCAGCTGGCGGCGCACCAGATCGCCCTGCAGATCGTTTCCGTGGCCTTCATGGTGCCGGCCGGGATCTCCTATGCGATCACCATGCGCATCGGCCAGCACTACGGTGCCGGGCAACTGCTGCACGCGCGCATGGCCGGCCGGGTCGGGATCGCCTTTGGCGGCGCGGCCATGCTGGGTTTCGCCATGGTCTTCTGGCTGTTGCCGAACCAGTTGATCGGACTGTTCCTCGACCATAACGACCCGGCCTTTCGCGAGGTGATCAACCTCGCGGTCAGCCTGCTGGCGGTCGCGGCCTGGTTCGAGCTGTTCGATGGCACGCAGACCATCGCCATGGGCGCGATTCGCGGGCTCAAGGACGCCAAGACCACCTTCCTCGTGGGCCTGGGCTGCTATTGGTTGATCGGTGCGCCGGCGGCCTGGCTGATGGCCTTCACCCTGGGCTGGGGCGCGACCGGCGTGTGGTGGGGCCTGGCATCGGGGCTGGCGTGCGCCGCCATCAGCCTGACCCTGGCTTTCGAATGGAAGATGCGCCGGATGATTCGCCGGGAAGGTGCGGAGCCTGCCGCGCGGGATAACTTCCAGACCGCCCGGGATTCCCTGTAGCGGCAGGTTCTCCTGCCACTACGGCGGGGTGCCGTCAGCTGACCTCGCCGACCAGGACCTGCTGGCTTGCGCCGAACGTCAGGTATTCCACCAGTTCCGCCAGCGGCAGCGGCTTGCTGATCAGGTAGCCCTGCGCCTGGTCGCAGCCGAAGCTGCGCAGCAAGGCCAGTTGCTCGGGGGTTTCCACACCTTCGGCCACCACCTCGAGATGGAGGTTGTGGGCCAGATTGATCATGGCGTGCACCAGCTTGCGGTTCTCTTCGCGCAGCTCCATGCCGCCGACGAAGCTTTTGTCGATCTTCAGCAAGGCAATCGGCAAGCTGTTGAGGTGCACGAAGGACGAGAACCCGGTGCCGAAATCGTCCAGGGAAAACCGCACCCCCAGCCGACCCAGCGCATCCATGGTCTGCTTGACCAGGTCGCTGCGGCGCATCACCGCGGTTTCGGTCAGTTCGAATTCCAGCCATTGCGCCTCAACACCCCGCTCGGCAATCAGCCGGCTGAGGGTCGACAGCAGCTGGCTGTCCTGGAACTGGCGGAACGACAGGTTGACTGCCATGTGCAGCGGCGCCAGGCCACGTTCGCGCAGGGCCTGCATGTCGCGCAGCGCCCGGGAAATCACCCAGTAGCCCAGCGGCACGATCAGGCCGCTCTGCTCGGCCAGGGGCACGAACTCGCTCGGCGGCAACAGCCCGCGCTCGCCGTGGCGCCAGCGCACCAGGGCCTCGAGGCCGACGATCTGCCCGTCATGCAGGTTCAGGCGCGGCTGGTAGTGCAACTCCAGCTCGTCGCGGCGCAAGGCCCGGCGCAGTTCGCTTTCCAGGTCGGCGAGGCTGCGGGCATTGCGATTGATGCGTTCGTTGAAGATGTGAAAGGTACAGCCCTGGGTACTTTTGGCCTGCTGCATGGCGATGTGCGCGTGCCACATCAGCGGGTCGGCGCCGGCATTCGCCCTGGCGTGGGCGATGCCCAGGCTGCAGCCGATCAGCAGGCTTTCGCCATCGATCCAGTACGGCTCGGCCATGACTTCGGCGATGCGTTCGGCCATCCACTCGGCGCGTTGCGGCGCCCGGCGGGTATCGATCAGCAGGGCGAATTCGTCGCTGCCCAGGCGCGCCAACTGGTCGCCGGCCTCAAGCTGGCTCTTGAGCCGCGAGACCACTTGCAGGATCAACCGGTCGCCGGCCTGGTGGCCCAGCGCATCGTTGGCATGGCGGAAGTTGTCCAGGTCCAGGTGCCCCAGCGCCAGCCCGCGCCCTTCGTTTTCCGCCAGGCGCGCCGCCAGCAGGGTCTGGAAACCCTGGCGGTTGGCGATGCCGGTCAAAGGGTCCTGCTCGGCCAGGCGCAACAGGGTGCTTTCCAGCACTCCGCGCTCGCGCACATGGCGCAGGCAACGGCGCACCGTATCGGTGGTGAGGTTTTTATTCACCAGCCAGTCGCTGGCGCCGGCTGGCGTGTTCAGCGGCTCCTGCTCCAGCAGCAATACCGTGGGCAGGCTGCAACGACCGGGAGCCGGTTGCAGTTGGGGAACGGTTAACAGAATCGCGGAGCGGTCTTCATCGAACAGACGGCTGACAGATTCCCAGGTCGGCGCACTGATCAGCACCACCGAGTCTCCCAACGGAGCGAGACACTCGCGCAACAACGCTGCCCACGCCGGCTCTTCGGCCAGCAGCAGCAAGCGCAAGGGTTCGACAGGCTTGGACAAGCTAGCTCCCTAGACTCTGTAATAGAAGTTGGCGGCGGGCATTATGACGCGCAGATAAACAATGACAAATGATATTGATTATCAAGCGCAATTTCTTGTACCGCTCTAACTCGAACATTAGACGCATATTCAGCGCGCATCCTGAGGGAAAGTATCAAAACCGGCAAATTTAGATAGCGTGCTGCGTCACAAGTCGGAGAGAGCAGCAGAATCCGTCCAGCCTGTTAAAATGCCCGCCCATTTCGCTACAGACCCCTTTTTTCGTCATGTCCCGACTCAATCCCCGGCAGCAAGAAGCCGTGAACTACGTCGGCGGCCCTCTTTTGGTGCTCGCCGGTGCTGGCTCCGGCAAGACCAGTGTAATCACGCGCAAGATCGCCCACCTGATCCAGAACTGCGGCATTCGCGCGCAGTACATCGTCGCCATGACCTTCACCAACAAGGCCGCGCGGGAGATGAAGGAACGGGTCGGCACCCTGCTGCGCAGTGGCGAGGGCCGCGGCCTGACCGTGTCGACCTTCCACAACCTGGGGCTGAACATCATCCGCAAGGAGCATGTGCGGCTGGGCTACAAGCCGGGCTTCTCGATCTTCGACGAGACCGACGTCAAGGCCCTGATGACCGACATCATGCAAAAGGAATACTCGGGCGACGACGGCGTCGACGAGATCAAGAACATGATCGGCGCCTGGAAGAACGACCTGATCCTGCCGGCCCAGGCCCTGGAAAACGCGCGCAACCCCAAGGAACAGACCGCGGCCATCGTCTACACCCACTACCAGCGCACGCTCAAGGCGTTCAACGCGGTGGACTTCGACGACCTGATCCTGCTGCCGGTGAAGCTGTTCGAGGAACACGCCGACATCCTGGAGAAGTGGCAGAACAAAGTGCGCTACCTGCTGGTGGACGAATACCAGGACACCAACGCCAGCCAGTATCTGCTGGTGAAAATGCTCATCGGCAAGCGCAACCAGTTCACCGTGGTGGGCGACGACGACCAGTCGATCTACGCCTGGCGCGGCGCGCGCCCGGAAAACCTGATGCTGCTCAAGGAAGACTACCCGTCCTTGAAGGTGGTGATGCTCGAGCAGAACTACCGCTCCACCAGCCGCATCCTGCGCTGCGCCAACGTGCTGATCTCCAACAACCCCCACGAGTTCGAGAAACAGCTGTGGAGCGAGATGGGCCATGGCGACGAGATCCGCGTGATCCGCTGCCGCAACGAGGACGCCGAGGCCGAGCGCGTGGCCATGGAAATCCTCAGCCTGCACCTGCGCACCGACCGGCCCTACAGCGATTTCGCGATCCTCTATCGCGGCAACTACCAGGCCAAGCTGATCGAGCTGAAGCTGCAGCATCACCAGATTCCCTATCGCCTGTCGGGCGGCAACAGCTTCTTCGGGCGCCAGGAAGTGAAGGACCTGATGGCCTACTTCCGCCTGATCGTGAACCCGGACGACGACAACGCCTTCCTGCGGGTGATCAACGTGCCGCGCCGGGAAATCGGCTCGACCACCCTGGAAAAACTCGGCAACTACGCCACCGAACGCAAGATCTCGATGTACGCCGCCACCGACGAAATCGGCCTGGGCGAACACCTGGACAGCCGCTTCACCGATCGCCTGGCGCGCTTCAAGCGCTTCATGGACAAGGTGCGCGAGCAGTGCGCCGGCGAAGACCCGATCTCCGCCTTGCGCAGCATGGTCATGGACATCGACTACGAGAACTGGCTGCGCACCAACAGCTCCAGCGACAAGGCCGCCGATTACCGCATGGGTAACGTGTGGTTCCTGATCGAGGCGCTGAAGAACACCCTGGAAAAAGACGAAGACGGCGAAATGACCGTCGAAGACGCCATCGGCAAGCTGGTGCTGCGCGACATGCTGGAGCGTCAGCAGGAAGAGGAAGACGGCGCCGAAGGCGTGCAGATGATGACCCTGCATGCCTCCAAGGGCCTGGAATTCCCCTATGTGTTCATCATGGGCATGGAGGAGGAAATCCTCCCCCACCGCTCCAGTATCGAAGCCGACACCATCGAGGAAGAACGCCGCCTGGCCTACGTGGGCATCACCCGCGCGCGCCAGACCCTGGCCTTCACCTTCGCCGCCAAGCGCAAGCAGTACGGTGAAATCATCGACTGCGCGCCCAGCCGCTTCCTCGACGAACTGCCGCCGGACGACCTGGCGTGGGAAGGCAACGACGACACCCCGACCGAAGTCAAAGCCGTGCGTGGCAACAACGCACTGGCGGATATACGGGCGATGTTAAAGCGCTAGAATCGAGCACTTTTTAACCGCAGCATTTTTAACCGAACACCTTTTATCAGAGCTCAGGCGCACAAGGCGTCAACAGAGGAAAGCTTCATGGAAGCACTGCACAAGAAAATCCGCGAAGAAGGCATCGTGCTTTCCGACCAGGTCCTGAAAGTCGACGCCTTTCTGAACCACCAGATCGACCCGGCCTTGATGAAGCTGATCGGCGACGAATTCGCCACGCTGTTCAAGGACTCGGGCATCACCAAGATTGTCACCATCGAAGCCTCGGGCATCGCCCCGGCGATCATGACCGGCCTGAACCTGGGCGTACCGGTGATCTTCGCGCGCAAGCACCAGTCCCTGACCCTGACCGAGAACCTGCTGTCGGCGACCGTGTACTCGTTCACCAAGCAGACCGAAAGCACCGTGGCGATTTCCCCGCGCCACCTGACCAGCAGCGACCGCGTGCTGATCATCGATGACTTCCTGGCCAACGGTAAGGCGTCCCAGGCGCTGATCTCGATCATCAAGCAGGCGGGCGCCACCGTGGCCGGCCTGGGCATCGTGATCGAGAAGTCGTTCCAGGGCGGCCGTGCCGAACTGGACGCGCAAGGCTACCGCGTGGAATCCCTGGCCCGGGTCAAGTCCCTGGCCGATGGCGTGGTGACCTTTATCTAAGAGGCTTCGCCTCTTGATCGCGGGTAAGCCTCGCTCCTACAGAGACCACCCGCTTCTGTAGGAGCAGCCGGTCGACGCTCGATTGCCCGCGATGACGCCGCCAGGCGTCTACCTCAGGCCTGCGCCGTCTCCCGCAGCGCCGCCAGCAGCAAACGCTGATAGATCTCCTCGCGCCAGCCATCGGGCTTCACCAGCTGCATTCGCTGCAGATGCGCCGGGAAGGCCTCGGGCGGTGGGGCATCCAGCGCCGCCTTGCCCAATTCGAGAATCTCGCTGAGCTTGAACTTGCTCTTCAGCCAGTTCAGCGCCCGCAGCAAATCCCGCTCCTCTGCGCTGAAGTCGCTGCCCAGCGGATATTCCGGGAACAGGTGCCGGTGCCGCGCCTGGATCGCCAGCAAGCGTTGCGGGTGGTTGTCGGTAAAACGCGGATCGAGGCGGAAATCCCTGGGCAACTTGCCGGCCTTCTGCGCCTGTTCGATCAGGCCCGGCTGGAACCGCGAGTCGCTGATATTGAGCAGCGCTTCAACCACCTTCGCATCGGTCTTGCCGCGCAGATCGGCGATGCCGTACTCGGTGACCACGATGTCCCGCAGGTGCCGCGGGATGGTGCAGTGGCCGTATTCCCAGACGATGTTGGAACTGACCAGGCCCGCGGATTCGCGCCAGCTGCGCAGGATCAGGATCGAGCGCGCGCCTCGCAGCGCATGGCCCTGGGCGACGAAGTTGTATTGCCCGCCGACCCCGCTGAGCACCCGGCCGTCTTCCAACTGATCCGCCACCCCGGCGCCCAACAGGGTGACCATGATCGAACTGTTGATAAAGCGCGCATCCAGGCGCTGCAGGCGCTTGAGTTCTTCGTCGCCGTACAGCTCGTTGATGTAGCTGATGGCGGTCATGTTGAACTCGCCGAGCTTGCTCTTGGGCAGATCCCTGAGGCGCTGGTAGAAACTGCGCGGCCCGAGGAAAAAGCCGCCATGTACCGACACTCCGCCCAGCGCCTGGTCTTCATCCAGCGTCCCGGCGTTGGCCTGTTGCTGCAGGGCCACCGAAGGGTAGACCTTGCGCCGTACGATGCCGGCATCGGCCAGGGCCAGCAGGCCGTTGACGAACATCTCGCTGCAGCCATAAAGGCCCTTGGCGAAAGGCTCCACCCCGCCTTCGCGCTCGATCAGCGGCTTCCAGCACTGGATCTCCAGGTCCGCCAGCAGCGCCCGATAACCGTCGTTGTCCGCCTGGCGTGCCAGCAACGCCGCCGTCAATGCGTCGCCCATGGAGCCAATGCCGATTTGCAGGGTGCCGCCGTCGCGCACCAGGGTGCTGGCGTGCAGGCCGATAAAGTGATCCTGGAACCCCACCGGCATGTTCGGCGTGGAAAACAGCGTGCTGCTCTCCTCTTCGTCGATCAACAGGTCGAAGGTGGCGGCGTCGATTTCGGCGTCGCCCGGCATGTAAGGCAGGTCGCGATGCACCTGGCCCAGCAGCAGGATGGTTTCGCCGGCGGCACGTCGCTCGGCGATCATCGGCAACAGGTCGAGGGTGATGTCCGGGTTGCAACTCAGGCTCAGGCGGTCGGCTTGCTGCGGGTCCCGGGCCACCAGTTGCGCGACCAGGTTCAGGCCGGCGGCATTGATGTCGCGCGCGGCGTGGCTGTAGTTGCTGCAGACATAATCCTGCTGCGCCGCCGGGCTGTTGAGCAGGCTGCCGGGCTGCATGAAGAACTGTTCGATATGGATATTGGCCGGCACCTGGTTGCGGTGCAGGTCGGCGAGGAAGTCCAGCTCGGGGTAGTCGCCGAAGACCTGCTCGATGAAAGGCTCGAGGAAGCGCCGTTGCAGGCCATCGCCCAGCGGCGGGCGGCCCAGGCTCAGGGCGGTGTAGAGGGTCAACTGGCGCTCGGGCAACTGCGCGATGCGACGATACAGGGCATTGGCGAAGCGGTTGGGTTTGCCCAGCCCCAGCGGCATACCCATGTGAATATGCGCCGGCAAGCGTGCCAGGACCTCATCGACCGCCCGCTCGATAGAACATGACTGCACCATCCGATCCTCCAGAACCTTCCATGAATTTGAGGTTGGACCGAGCTTGCCGGGTCTTTGCTGCAATGAACAGTGGCGGCCGAATCGCAGGCATGAAAAAAGCCGCTCGTAAGCGGCTTTTTTGCGCAAGATCCGTGCTTATTTCAAGCCGGACATCTTCTGGATGGCGCCTTTGAGCTCTTCATCGGAGCAGTCGGCGCAAGTGCCTTTAGGCGGCATCGCGTTGATACCGGTAATGGCCTTGGCCAGGATGCCGTCGAGGCCACCCTGGTGATCCGCGCGCTCTTTCCAGGCAGCGGCATCGCCGATTTTCGGCGCGCCCAGCAGGCCGGAGCCGTGGCAAGCATTGCAATGCTTGGCAATCACTTCGTCTGGAGTCTTCGCACCACCGCCACCGGCGGCAACAGCGACTTCCATGCCCTTGCATTCCTGACCCTGGACGCAGACCTGGCCAACCGGCTCGAGGCGCTTGGCAATGTCGTCGTTGGTCGCAGCTTGAGCGCTGACAGCCCAGAGGGCCAATACGGTTGCTGGTGCAGCCAGCATTTTCATAATTAGGTTCACGCGTACACCCTCAATGGTGGCTAGTCACGCCCACGGCCACGGTTTCGCGGGCGGGCGCAAGTATAGCGGTTAGCCCGCCACTCTGAAACAACCCTAGATTCAAAGGGGGATTAGAGAGAGGCGAAATGCGGCTTCGGGCACCGCTGCAATCCTTGCAGGACGCCTCTTCTATTAGAAGTTCGCGGGCGTGGCTGCGCTGATTAGTCGCGCGGGGGCATCGAAAGGATTACGGAAACGGTGCGGCTTGGTGCTTTCGAAATAGTAGCTGTCACCGGCTTCGAGCACGAATGTCTCAAGACCCACCACCAGCTCCAGGCGTCCTTCCACGAGAATCCCGGTTTCCTCGCCTTCATGGGTGAGCATCTCTTCACCGGTATCGGCGCCCGGCGGATAGATCTCGTTGAGAAAAGCAATCGCCCGGCTCGGATGCGCCCGGCCCACCAGCTTCATGGTCACCGCGCCATCGGAAATATCGATCAACTCGTTGGCTTTGTAGACGATCTGGGTGGGTTTTTCCTGGAGGATTTCTTCCGAGAAAAACTCGACCATCGACATGGGAATGCCGCCAAGAACCTTTCTCAGCGAACTGATCGAGGGGCTGACGCTGTTCTTCTCGATCATCGAAATGGTGCTGTTGGTGACGCCCGCGCGCTTGGCGAGTTCACGCTGGGAAAGGCCTTTGAGTTTACGGATGGATTGCAGTCGTTCACCGACGTCCAATGCGGCAGCCTCCTAGGGATCAGGCGTTGTTGTAGTTGAGCGTTATCATGGCGATAGCGTTCAGTATTTACAACACTTGGGCCCCAATCCCAGGGGGCAAGGCGACTTTCGGCAATGCGCTGTGCCGCTCAGTCCCCGGAATAGACGCGTGGCACCCGGCGCAGGTTGCAGAACAGCTGATAAGAGATGGTGTCGGCCGCGGCCGCCAGCTCGCTGGCGAGGATGTTCTTGCCCCACAACTCGACGGTAGAACCCAGCCCGGCCTCTGGCACCTCGGTCAGGTCGATGCACAGCATGTCCATGGAAACCCGGCCGAGCAGTTGGGTACGCTGCCCCGCCACCAGCACCGGCGCACCGGTCGGCGCATGCCGCGGATAACCGTCGGCGTACCCCATGGCCACCACGCCGATCCGCATCGACCGTGGTGTGACGAATTTGGCGCCGTACCCCACCGGCTCGCCGGCCGACAGTTCACGCACGCAGATCACCTTAGACTCCAGGGTCATCACCGGTTGCAGGCGCGCGGCCAGTGGATGCGGTTCTTCGAACGGGGTCGAGCCATACAGCATGATGCCGGGGCGCACCCAGTCGCTGGGGATGTGCGGCCAGCCGAGCACGGCCGGCGAGTTGCGCAGGCTGATCTCGGCAGACAAGCCCTGGCGCGCCGCCTCGAACACCGCGACCTGCTCGTCGCTGCTGCTGCAACTGAGCTCGTCGGCGCGGGCGAAGTGGCTCATCAACACGATCTTCGCCACCTTGCCGCTGGCCAGCAGCTGTTGATAGGCCGGCTGGTAATCCTTGGGATGCAGGCCGACGCGGTGCATGCCCGAATCCAGCTTGAGCCATACCGTCAGTGGCTTGGCGACGGTGGCCTGCTCGATGGCCTCCAGTTGCCACAGCGAATGCACCACGCACCAGAAATCATGTTCGACGATCAGGTCCAGCTCATCGGCCTCGAAAAAACCTTCAAGCAGCAATATTGGCGCGCGAATCCCCGCCGCCCGCAGCTCCAGGGCTTCTTCGATACAGGCCACGGCAAAGCCGTCGGCCTCGGCTTCCAGCGCCTGGGCACAGCGCACCGCGCCATGGCCATAGGCATCGGCCTTGATCACCGCGAGCGCACGGGCGCCCGGCGAGGCTTCGCGGGCCAGTTGGTAGTTGTGACGCAGGGCTTGAAGATCGATCAGGGCACGGGCAGGACGCATGGCGGCAGACTTCTAGGCGGTCATGTGGGAAGAAAAAACCGGCGCTGGCGGATGGCGTGAGCCATCCATTAACAGCACCGGGAGAGGGATCTTGCTTAAGGCAGAGCGGCCACGACGGACAGCTCGACCAGGATTTCCGGTTCGCAGAGCTTGGCTTCGACGGTTGCGCGGGCCGGGGCGACGCCTTTTGGTAGCCACTGGTCCCATACGCTGTTCATCCCGGCGAAGTGCGCATCGATGTCCTTCAGGTAGATGGTCACCGACAGCAGGCGCGACTTGTCGGTGCCGGCCAAGTCCAGCAAACGCTCGATGTTGGCGAGGGTTTCACGGGTCTGCTGCTCAATCCCCGCGTTCAGGTCGTCGCCGACTTGCCCGGCCAGATACACGGTACCGCTGTGGACGACGATCTGACTCATGCGCTCATTGGTGAGCTGGCGCTGGATTGACATGTTTTGCAGGCTCCTGAGGATTACCGTAACGAGAAATATCGAGACCTTCGGCGCTGATCTGCGGCTTTTTCTTCGCCATCAGATCGGCCAGCAGACGACCGGAACCACAGGCCATGGTCCAGCCAAGCGTGCCATGGCCGGTGTTCAAGAACAGGTTGCGCATGGGCGTGGCGCCAACGATCGGCGTGCCGTCCGGGGTGGTGGGACGCAGGCCGGTCCAGAAACTGGCCTGGGACAGATCACCGCCCTGAGGATAAAGATCGTTGACGATCATCTCCAGCGTTTCGCGCCGACGCGGGTTCAGCGAGAGGTCAAAACCGGCGATTTCAGCCATGCCGCCAACGCGAATACGGTTGTCGAAACGGGTGATCGCCACCTTGTAGGTTTCGTCGAGGATGGTCGAAGTCGGGGCCATGGCCGGGTTGGTGATCGGCACGGTCAGCGAGTAACCCTTGAGCGGATACACCGGGGCCTTGATGCCCAGTGGCTTGAGCAGTTGTGGCGAGTAGCTGCCCAGGGCCAGCACGTAGCGGTCGGCGGTTTCCAGCTTGCCGTCGATCCAGACGCCGTTGATGCGGTCACCGGCGAAGTCCAGGCGCTGGATGTCCTGGTCGAAGCGGAATTCCACACCCAGCTTGGTGCACATTTGCGCCAGGCGCGTGGTGAACATCTGGCAGTCGCCAGTCTGGTCGTTCGGCAGGCGCAGGGCGCCGGCCAGGATGTCGGTCACGCTGGCCAGGGCCGGCTCGACGCGGGCGATGCCCTCGCGGTCCAGCACTTCAAAAGGCACGCCGGATTCCTTGAGCACGGCGATATCCTTGGCCGCGCCATCCAGTTGCGCCTGGGTGCGGAACAGCTGGGTGGTCCCCAGGCTGCGGCCTTCATAGGCGATGCCGGTTTCCGCGCGCAGTTCGTCGAGGCAGTCGCGGCTGTACTCGGACAGGCGGACCATGCGCTCCTTGTTCACCGCATAGCGGGCAGCGGTGCAGTTGCGCAGCATCTGCGCCATCCACAGGTATTGATCGATGTCGGCGGTGGCCTTGATCGCCAGCGGCGCGTGACGCTGCAGCAGCCACTTGATGGCCTTGAGCGGCACGCCCGGCGCGGCCCAGGGCGAGGCGTAACCCGGCGAAACCTGGCCGGCGTTGGCGAAGCTGGTTTCCATGGCAACGGCCGGTTGACGGTCGACGACGGTCACTTCGAAACCGGCACGGGCCAGATAGTAGGCACTGGTGGTACCGATCACGCCGCTACCCAAGACCAGAACGCGCATTTTCATATCCCTCATCGCGGATAACCGCTGACGTTTGTTATTCAGAGCGAAGATGTGCGCAGTATAAAAAGCAATGACCAGTGCTTTTCACTATATAAACGCCTATATTTGGCGAGAATTCTCGGCAAAAACCCTTTTCACGGAGGCGCATCCCCTATGCGTACCAACCATCAGACAAAGCGTGAGCTGGACAAGATAGATCGCAATATCCTGCGCATCCTGCAGGCCGATGGACGCATCTCCTTTACCGAGCTGGGGGAAAAGGTCGGGCTGTCGACCACACCGTGCACCGAGCGGGTCCGCCGCCTGGAGCGCGAAGGCATCATCATGGGCTACAACGCCCGGCTCAACCCGCAGCACCTCAAGGGTAGCCTGCTGGTGTTCGTCGAAATCAGCCTGGACTACAAGTCCGGCGACACCTTCGAGGAGTTCCGCCGCGCCGTGCTGAAACTGCCGCATGTACTGGAATGCCACCTGGTGTCGGGGGACTTCGACTACCTGGTGAAGGCGCGGATTTCCGAAATGGCCTCGTACCGCAAACTGCTGGGCGACATCCTGCTCAAGCTGCCCCACGTGCGCGAATCCAAGAGCTATATCGTGATGGAAGAGGTGAAAGAGAGCCTGAGCCTGCCGATTCCGGATTGATCACAACGGCCCGCAGGCCCAGTCGTCAGGGCAATCGCTGTCGCGGGCAAGCCTCGCGCCTACAGGCCCGCGATGGCCTCGGGTCAGACCAGCACCTGCCGGGTGCTCGCCATGTATTCATGGATCTGCTTCTCCACCCGCGGGTGGATCAGCTCCACCGGGCGCCGGCCATTGGGGCATGGCAGGCTCGGCGTGGTGCCGAACAGGCGACAGATCAGCGGCCGCTCGTCATACACCGTGCAGCCATTGGGCCCCAGGTGCACACAGTTCAGCTCTTCCATCGCCGCGTCCTGCTCGGCCCGGGTCTTGCGCGGCAGGCGCGACATCTCTTCGGTCGAAGTGGTGACCGGACCACAGCAGTCGTGACAGCCGGGCACACACTCGAACGAGGGGATCTGCTGTCGGAGCGTGCGGATTTTCTGGCTGTTGCAGCTCATCGAAGCGCTTACCGGGAGTCTGGAGAGGCCGCGATTTTGCCCTAAAAGCCCTGTGGCAGACAGCACTGGCCGACCAATGTTGCCGCGCCGGAAAGGTCCGGCTTATGCTCCGTCAAATTTTCCAAACACACGAATCAGGATGATCCACATGAACACCCGTGTTCAGCCGTCGGGGCCAGGCCATTCGCACCCCGCCTCCTACTACGCCGCCAGCAGTCTGCCCCAGCCCGATTATCCGGCGCTGGCCGGCGAGCATCAGGCGGACGTATGCGTGGTCGGCGGCGGCTTCTCCGGGCTCAATACCGCGATCGAGCTGGCCGAGCGCGGGCTCAGCGTCATTTTGCTGGAGGCGCGCAGGATCGGCTGGGGCGCCAGCGGGCGCAACGGCGGGCAACTGATTCGCGGGGTGGGTCACGGCCTCGAGCAGTTCGCTCCGGTGATCGGCGAAGACGGCGTGCGCCAGATGAAACTGATGGGCCTGGAAGCGGTGGAAATCGTCCGCCAGCGCATCGAGCGTTTCCAGATTCCCTGCGACCTGACCTGGGGCTATTGCGACCTGGCCAACAAACCGCGCGACCTCGAAGGTTTCGCCGAAGATGCCCAGGAGCTGCGCGATCTGGGCTATCGCCATGCAACCCGCCTGCTGCAAGCCCATGAGATGCACAGCGTAGTGGGCTCCGACCGTTACGTCGGCGGCCTGATCGACATGGGGTCGGGGCACCTGCACCCGCTGAACCTGGCCCTGGGCGAAGCCGCGGTCGCGCAGCAACTGGGCGTGCGCCTGTTCGAACACTCGGCCGTGACCCGCATCGATTACGGGCCGCAGGTCAAGGTCCATACCGCCCAGGGTTCGGTGCGCGCCAACACCCTGGTGCTGGGCTGCAACGCCTACCTCAACGATCTCAACCCGCAACTGGGTGGCAAGGTGCTGCCCGCCGGCAGTTACATCATCGCCACCGAACCCTTGAGCGAAGAGCTGGCCCACGCCCTGTTGCCGCAGAACATGGCGGTCTGCGACCAGCGGGTGGCCCTGGATTACTACCGCCTTTCAGCCGACCGGCGCTTGCTGTTCGGCGGCGCCTGCCACTATTCCGGCCGCGACCCGCGGGACATCGCCGCTTATATGCGGCCGAAGATGCTGCAGGTGTTCCCGCAGCTGGCGGCGGTGAAGATCGACTATCAATGGGGCGGCATGATCGGCATCGGCGCCAACCGCCTGCCGCAGATCGGCCGTCTAAAAGACCAGCCCAATGTGTATTACGCCCAGGCCTATTCGGGCCACGGCGTGAATGCCACGCACCTGGCCGGCAAGTTGCTGGCCGAAGCCATCAGCGGCCAGCAGGGCGGTGGTTTCGATCTGTTCGCCCAGGTCCCGCACATCACCTTCCCGGGCGGCAAGCACCTGCGTTCGCCGCTGCTGGCGCTGGGAATGCTCTGGCATCGGTTGAAAGAACTGGTCTGAAGGCATTTGTAGCCGCCGCACGACAGGTATGAAAAAGGCCGCATCCGGGGGAAACCGGATGCGGCCTTTTTGCGATTGCTACGCAACCGATCGCAGGCTGCGCCAGCGGCTACAGCCGCCAGAACGGCTTGAGCCCTTCCTGCCGGGCCTGTTCGCGACTCAGGCCGATATCGCGCAACTGTTCGGTGGTCAGCTCAAGCAACGCCTTGCGTGTACGCAGTCGGTGCCAGTACAGGCCCCAGAGACCGAGGCCGGACGGCGCATTGTGGACGGACATCGCCCCTGCTGCCCGCTCCTGCCCAGCCGCCAGTTCCTGACTGTGTAACGACAGACGCACATCGCTCAAGCCGTTCATTTTTGCTGCTCCTGTTTACTTGGGTCGCTATGAGCAGACATCATGCGCGGGCGTCAGAAACCATTACAGATTCAAAGCACTGCTATTATTTCCATACAGAATTTCCCCTATCCGGGCTGAATCCTGTAATTTTGCGCCATCTGTACTGGTTACCCGATTCAATCACCCCGAGGCTGCGCCATGACCCTGTATGTCAATCTCGCCGAACTGCTGGGCACACGTATCGAACAAGGCTTCTATCGCCCCGGCGACCGACTGCCGTCGGTACGGGCCTTGAGTGTCGAACACGGGGTCAGCCTGAGTACCGTGCAGCAGGCTTATCGGGTGCTGGAAGACAGCGGCCTAGCGACGCCCAAGCCCAAGTCCGGCTATTTCGTGCCGGTCAGCCGTGAGCTGCCGGCACTGCCCGCGGTAGGTCGCCCGGCGCAGCGGCCAGTGGAGATTTCGCAGTGGGACCAGGTGCTGGAACTGATCCGCAGCGTGCCGCGCAAGGACATCGTCCAGCTGGGCCGCGGCATGCCCGACGTCACCAGCCCGACCCTCAAGCCCCTGCTGCGCGGGCTCGCCCGCATCAGCCGGCGCCAGGACATGCCCGGTCTGTATTACGACACCATCTACGGCGTGCACGAACTGCGTGAACAGCTGGCGCGGCTGATGCTCGATTCCGGCTGCCAGCTCGGCGCCAACGATCTGGTGATCACCACCGGCTGCCATGAAGCCTTGTCCACCAGCATCCGTGCCACCTGCGAGCCCGGGGATATCGTCGCCGTCGACTCGCCGAGCTTCCACGGCGCCATGCAGACCCTCAAGGGCCTGGGCATGAAGGCCCTGGAAATCCCCACCGACCCACTCACCGGCATCAGCCTCGACGCCCTGGAACTGGCCCTGGAGCAATGGCCGATCAAGGCCATACAGTTGACCCCCAACTGCAACAACCCGCTGGGCTATATCATGCCGGAGTCGCGCAAGCGGGCCCTGCTGACCCTGGCCCAGCGCTTCGACGTGGCGATCATCGAAGACGATGTGTATGGCGAGCTGTCCTACACCTACCCACGCCCGCGGACCATCAAGTCATTCGACGACGATGGCCGGGTGCTGCTGTGCAGCTCCTTCTCCAAGACCCTCGCCCCGGGCCTGCGCATCGGCTGGGTCGCCCCCGGGCGCTATCTGGAACGAGTGCTGCACATGAAATACATCAGCACCGGCTCCACCGCGCCGCAGCCGCAGATCGCCATCGCCGAGTTCCTCAAGAGCGGCAATTTCGAGCCGCACCTGCGGCGCATGCGCACCCAGTACCAGCGCAATCGCGACCTGATGATCGACTGGGTCAGCCGCTATTTCCCCACCGGCACCCGCGCCAGCCGGCCACAGGGCGGGTTCATGCTGTGGGTCGAACTGCCGGAAGGTTTCGATACCCTGCGCCTGAACCGCGCGCTGCTCGGCCAGGGCGTGCAGATTGCCGTGGGCAGCATCTTTTCGGCCTCGGGCAAGTACCGCAATTGCCTGCGGATGAACTACGCTGCCAAGCCAACGGCACAGATCGAGGAAGCCGTGCGCAAAGTCGGCGCAGCGGCCATCAAGCTGCTGGCTGAAGATTGCGCCACGGACTGACCTTTTCCTGTGAAACCGGCGTCACAGCTAGACCATCGCAGCGATTCGAGATGAGCTGACTTGAGATCCAGACAGGCCCTGGCCTTCCTTATGCTGATCGCGCTGTGCCTGAGCGGCTGCGTCAGCCTCGATGTGCCTCACGAGCCCAGCCAGGCACTGCCGGCCGCCGACTCGGCCTTCGGTCGCTCGATCCAGGCCCAGGCCGCCCCCTACCAGGGACGCTCGGGCTTTCGCCTGCTGTCCGACAGCAGCGAAGCCTTCATGGCCCGCGCCGAGCTGATCCGCAACGCCCAAAGCAGCCTCGACCTGCAGTACTACATCGTCCATGACGGCATCAGCACCCGGATGCTGGTGGACGAACTGCTCAAGGCCGCCGACCGCGGCGTGCGCATCCGCATTCTGCTGGACGACACCACCAGCGACGGCCTGGACCAGATCATAGCCACCCTCGCCGCCCATCCGCGGATACAGATCCGCCTGTTCAACCCCCTGCACCTGGGGCGCAGCACCGGCGTGACCCGTACCATGGGGCGCCTGTTCAACCTGTCGCTGCAACACCGGCGCATGCACAACAAGCTATGGCTGGCGGACAACAGCGCGGCCATCGTTGGCGGGCGCAACCTGGGGGACGAGTACTTCGACGCCGAACCCAACCTGAACTTCACCGACATCGACATCCTCGGTATCGGCCCGGTGGCCGAACAGCTCGGGCACAGCTTCGACCAGTACTGGAACAGCGCCCTGAGCAAACCCATCGGCGAGTTTATGTCGCGCCTGCCATCGGCCCGGGAGCTGGCCAATACCCGGCTGCGCCTGCAGCAATCGCTGGACGACGCCCAGCAGCAGGAGCATGCCCTGTTCCAGGAGCTCAAGGCTTATCGGAGCCAGCCGCGCATGGACGTCTGGCGCAAAGAGCTGATCTGGGCCTGGAACCAGGCGCTGTGGGACGCCCCGAGCAAGGTCCTGTCCAAGGGCGAACCCGACCCGCACCTGCTGTTGACCACCCAGTTGGCGCCGGAGCTACAGAGCGTCAGTAAAGAGTTGATGATGGTTTCGGCCTATTTCGTCCCCGGCCAGCCAGGCCTGGTCTACCTCACCGGACGCGCCGACGCCGGGGTTGCGGTGAGCCTGCTGACCAACTCCCTGGAAGCCACCGACGTGCCGGCGGTCCACGGCGGCTACGCGCCGTATCGCAAGGCGCTGCTGCAACACGGCGTGAAACTCTATGAACTGCGGCGCCAACCCGGTAACGGCGGCGGCAGCGGTCCTCATCTGTTCCATAGCGCGTCATATCCTGGCTCGGACTCCAGCCTGCACAGCAAGGCGATCATCTTCGACCGCCAGAAGTCCTTTATCGGCTCCTTCAATTTCGACCCGCGCTCGGTGCTGTGGAACACCGAGGTCGGGGTGCTGGTGGACAGCCCCGAGCTGGCCGAGCGCGTTCGCAGCCTGGCGCTGCAAGGCATGGCGCCGGCCCTGAGCTACGAGGCGAAGCTGCAGGACGGCAAGCTGGTCTGGGTCACCGAAGACAACCAGCAACTGCACACCCTGACCCGCGAGCCAGGCAGTTGGTGGCGGCGCTTCAATGCCTGGATGAGCAATACCATCGGCCTCGAACGGATGCTCTGAGCGCCTGCAGGAACGAGCTGGCTCGCGATAGCGGAATCTCACTCAGCCAGGCTGTTGACTGTCAGCCCCTTGTCGCGAGCAAGCCTCGCTGCTACAGGGCGTGTGCCTGGGCCGCGCCAAACGCGCCTTCGCGCAACAACAGCACAATCAGCCCCAGGGCCCCGGCCGCCATCAGCAACAGCAAGGCATGCCCGCTGACCCACTGGCTGCCCGCCCCCGCCACCAGCGGCCCGATCAGGCAGCCGATGCCCCACAACTGAGCGACGTGGGCATTGGCACGCACCAGCGCATCGTCGCGGTAGCGCTCGCCGATCAGAATCAGCGACAAGGTGAACAGGCCACCGGCGCTGGCGCCGAACAGCACCCACAGCGGCCAGATCAGCAGGGTGTCGAGCAGCAACGGAATGGCCAGGCTCGACAGCAGCAGGATCACCGCGCAACCGGCGAACAAGGCACGCCGCGATACGCGATCGGCCAGGGCGCCGATGGGCAGCTGCAACAAGGCATCGCCCACTACAACGGTGCTGACCATCGCCAGGGCGATGTCCTCGGTAAACCCCTGGCGCAGGCAATAGACCGGCAACAGGGTCAGGATCATCGCCTCGAACGCGGCAAACAGCGCCACCGCCCAGCCAATGGCCGGCAGGCCACGACAGAAGCGCCACAGATCACCGAAGGTCACGCTGCAAGACTCGCTGCTCGGCGCGCCGCTGCGGCCCATCAGCAGCAAGGGCGACACCACCAGCAGTACGACGCCCACCCAGAAACCGTAGTCATGCTCGGTGCCCAAGGCACCCAGCAGCAGCGGGCCAGCCAATTGGCTCAAGGCATAGCTACTGCCATACAGCGCCACCAGGCGACCGCGCCACTGCTCCACCACCAACTGGTTGATCCAGCTTTCGCCGAGGATGAAGACGATGGTCAGCACCACGCCGATCATCAGCCGCAGCACCAGCCACAGGGGATAACTCGGTAACAGCGCCAGCAGGCCGATGGAGATCGCCCCACCCCACAGGCACAGGCGCATCAGCCCCGCCGTGCCGAAGCGTGCCGCCAGGCGGCTGGAAACCTTCGCCCCGAGCAAGACGCCAATCGCCGGCATCGAGGCCATCACGCCGATTGCAAAGGGCCCATAACCCCAGCTCTCCAGGCGGAACGACACCAGCGGCATGCTCACGCCCAAGGCCAGACCCACACTCAGGACAGCCGCCAAAACGGCGAAATACGTTGCCCAGCGCATTTCCACGCTCCTGTGGATTTTTTTAATACAGAGACAACGCAGCCGGACCTCCCTTGCGGAAAGTCCGGCTGCGATATGGATCGGCTAACGGTGCGCGCGATGGAGTCTGTTCAGACGCCCGGCATCCGCGCGCCCCTGAATTACAGCTTGATCCAGGTCGCCTTCAGTTCGGTGTACTTGTCGAACGCATGCAGCGACTTGTCGCGACCGTTGCCCGACTGCTTGAAGCCGCCGAACGGCGCGGTCATGTCGCCGCCGTCATACTGGTTGACCCAGACACTGCCGGCCCGCAGCGCCTTGGCGGTCAGGTGAGCCTTGGAGATATTGGCCGTCCATACCGCCGCGGCCAGGCCATAAGGCGTGTCGTTGGCAATCTGGATGGCTTCTTCCACGGTGTCGAAGGCGATGACCGAGAGCACCGGGCCGAAGATCTCTTCCTGGGCGATTTTCATTGCGTTGCTGACGCCATCGAAGATGGTCGGCTCAACGTAGGTCCCGCCGGTTTCCTGCAGGGTGCGCTTGCCCCCCACCACCAGCTTGGCGCCGTCGGCATGACCGGACTCGATGTACGACAGCACGGTGTTCATCTGCTGGGTATCCACCAGCGCGCCGACGTTGGTGGCCGGGTCCAGCGGGTTGCCCGGTTTCCAGGCCTTGAGGGCCTCGATCACCAGCGGCAGGAATTTATCCTTGATCGAACGCTCCACCAGCAGGCGCGAACCGGCGGTGCAGACTTCGCCCTGGTTGAAGGCGATGGCGCTGGCCGCGGACTCGGCCGCGGCCAGCAGGTCCGGGGCATCGGCGAACACGATGTTCGGGCTCTTGCCGCCCGCCTCCAACCAGACGCGTTTCATGTTCGATTCGCCGGAGTAGACCATCAGCTGCTTGGCGATCTTGGTCGAACCGGTGAACACCAGGGTATCGACGTCCATGTGCAGGGCCAGGGCCTTGCCCACGGTGTGGCCGTAACCTGGCAGCACGTTGAGCACGCCGGCCGGGATCCCGGCTTCGACGGCCAGCGCGGCGATGCGGATAGCGGTCAGCGGCGATTTTTCCGACGGTTTGAGGATCACCGAGTTACCGGTGGACAGCGCCGGACCGAGTTTCCAGCAGGCCATCATCAACGGGAAGTTCCACGGCACGATGGCGCCGACCACGCCCACCGGCTCGCGAGTCACCAGGCCCAGTTGGTCGTGGGGCGTGGCGGCGACTTCGTCGTAGATCTTGTCGATGGCTTCGCCGCTCCAGCTCAGCGCTTGCGCCGCGCCGGGAACGTCGATACCCAGGGAGTCGCTGATCGGCTTACCCATGTCCAGGGTTTCGAGCAGGGCCAGTTCTTCGGCATGCTTCTTCAGCAGGCCGGCAAAACGAATCATGGTGGCTTTGCGCTTGGCCGGCGCCAGGCGCGACCAGACACCGGAATTGAAAGTGGCGCGGGCGTTTTCCACGGCGCGTTGTGCGTCGGCGGCGTCACAGCTGGCAATACTCGCCAGCAGACGGCCATCGACCGGGCTGATGCATTCGAAGGTTTCGTTGGAAACGGCGGCGGTGTATTCGCCATTGATATAGGCGCGGCCTTCGATTTTCAGCTCGCGGGCGCGTTGTTCCCAATCGGCTCGAGTCAGGGTGGTCATGCGAGTGTCCTCCTCTTGTTGGATACAGGCGCCACGCGATCGATGCCGGCACCTTCAGGAATTCTGCCCGGCCAGCCTGCTTCGGCCCATGGCATTCGCCACCCTAAACCAGCGGCACCCGAAGTTTCAATATATTTGACAGTGGCCAGGCAAACGCCATTGCTATGTTCATTTTAATAAACATAGACTTTGGGCTTTCCAGCCATTCGCAGCGCAATCAGGGGGGAATACCAGCATGAGCATCCAGGACATCGTCGACTTCAATCAGGCCAACACTGCGGCCGAGCGGTATCGCCCCGCCCAGGAAAAAGTCCTCAAGGGTGACCCTGAGCAGACCGTCTTCAACCACTACAACAGCCCGTGCGGCCAGATGAACGCCGGGGTATGGGAAGGCGCGATCGGCCAGTGGACGGTGAACTACACCGAACATGAATACTGCGAGATCGTGCAGGGGGTTTCGGTCCTGCGTGACGGCGAAGGCAATGCCAAGACCTTGCGCGCCGGCGATCGCTTCGTCATTCCCGCGGGCTTTCGCGGCACCTGGGAGGTGCTGGAGCCGTGCCGCAAGATCTATGTGATCTTCGAACCGAAAGCCTGAATCGCAGGCACAAAAAAACCCGCTTGAAGGCGGGTTTTTTTGTCAGAAGAAAAATCAATTACTTGATTTTGCCTTCCTTGTAGATCACGTGCTTACGAACAACCGGATCATATTTCTTGATCTCGATTTTGTCCGGAGTAGTGCGCTTGTTCTTGTCGGTAGTGTAGAAGTGACCAGTACCGGCGCTCGAAATCAAACGAATCAATTCACGCATGATTAGCTCCCTTAAACCTTGCCATCGCGACGAAGTTCGGCCAGCACGACATCAATGCCACGCTTGTCGATGATACGCATGCCTTTGGCAGATACGCGCAGACGCACAAAACGTTTCTCGGACTCAACCCAGAAGCGGTGATGCTGCAGGTTCGGCAGGAAACGACGACGGGTTTTGTTGTTTGCGTGGGAAATGTTATTCCCAGTCACCGGACCCTTACCGGTAACTTGACAGACTCTCGACATGCCTCAGCCCTCTAAAACCACATGCCCAACCCGGCATGGGTTGGCCGCTTAATCTCTCAGTCATTTGGCGCCAGGCGCCGCGTTTCTTTAGGGTCTTACCGGCTACACCTACAAGCGAAGGAACCGGGCCCCTAGAAAAGAGCGCTGCTTTATACCAGAAAGACCCCGTAGCAACAACAGCCGGTGTGCTTTGGATTTCGAAAAGTCCCTGTTTTCTTGCTCCGGATGCCTGCACCAAAGGCTGGCGCCATGGCTGACCGCTCGTCGCAGAATAAATTCTCCGAGGGTGAAACAGGCGGCAAAATCACCCTGCACAGCCGCCGCACCGCTCGTTCCACGTCAATATATGGAAAAAAACCTCTGTCAATTTATGCCTAATGTGGCCATGACTGCCGGCCGCCAACAGGCTCGACGCGGCAATAAATGCCAATGTATCCGGCCCACGAGCGAAAAAAGGGGATAGTCATTTTTCAACGGGGCCACTAGGGTAAGCCTTTTCCAGACTGCACTCGCAGATGGGCCTTCGATCTGCAAAGGAAGCCAAACATGCGCCTCGCTGCCCTCCCGCTCCTGTTCGCCCCTCTTCTTCTGAGCCCGCTGGTCCACGCCGCCGCATTAAGCGTGTGCACCGAGGCCAGCCCGGAAGGTTTCGACGTAGTGCAGTACAACTCGCTGACCACCACCAACGCTTCGGCCGATGTGCTGATGAATCGCCTGGTGGAGTTCGACGCCAGCAGCGGCAAGGTGGTACCGAGCCTGGCCGATAGCTGGGAAGTCTCGGCCGACGGCCTGACCTATGTGTTCAAGCTGCACCCGAAAGTGAAGTTTCATCGCACCGCGTATTTCAATCCGAGCCGCGAGCTGACCGCCGAAGACGTGAAGTTCAGCTTCGACCGCATGCTCGACCCGGCCAACCCCTGGCATAAAGTGGCGCAGAGCGGCTATCCCCATGCCCAGTCGCTACAGCTGCCGGCGCTGATCAAGAAGATCGACGCCCTGGATCCGCTGACCGTGCGCTTCACCCTTGATCATGCCGATTCGACCTTCCTCGCCACCCTGAGCATGGGGTTTGCGTCGATCTACTCCGCCGAATACGCCGACCAGTTGCTCAAGACCGGCACCCAGGACAAGCTCAACAGCCAGCCGATCGGCACCGGCCCCTTCGTTTTCGGCCGTTTCCAGAAGGACGCATCGATCCGCTACAAGGCCAACCCCGACTACTTTGCCGGCAAGCCGGCGGTGGACTCGCTGATCTTCGCCATCACCCCGGACGCCAACGTGCGCCTGCAGAAGCTGCGCCGCAACGAATGCCAGATCGCCCTGTCGCCCAAGCCGCTGGACGTGACCGCCGCACTTGAGGAGCCTACGCTCAAGGTCGAGAAAACCGCGGCCTTCATGACCGCATTCGTCGCCATCAACAGCCAGCACCCACCGCTGGACAAACCTGAAGTGCGCCAGGCCATCAACCTCGCCTTCGATAAGGCCAACTACCTGAAAGCGGTCTTCGAAAACACCGCCGAACCCGCCAACGGCCCCTTCCCGCCCAACACCTGGAGCTACGCCAAGGAGTTGCCGGGTTACGCCCACGATCCGGCGAAAGCCCGCCAGCTGCTGGCCAAGGCCGGCCTGAAAGACGGTTTCCAGACCACGATCTGGACCCGCCCTTCCGGCAGCTTGCTGAACCCCAACCCGAGCCTGGGCGCGCAACAGCTGCAAGCGGACCTGGCGGAGGTCGGGATCCAGGCGGAGATCCGCGTGATCGAATGGGGCGAGCTGATCCGTCGGGCCAAGGCCGGCGAGCACGACCTGCTGTTCATGGGCTGGGCCGGCGACAACGGCGATCCGGATAACTTCCTCACCCCGCAGTTCACCTGCGCGGCAGTCAAGTCCGGGACCAACTTCGCCCGCTACTGCGACCCCGGCCTGGACAAGCTGATCACCGCCGGCAAGACCACCACCGAGCAGGGCGTGCGCAGCAAGCTTTACCAGCAGGCGCAAACCCAGATCCAGCAGCAGGCCCTGTGGCTACCGCTTGCCCACCCGACCGCCTTCGCCCTGACGCGCAAGGATGTCCATGGGTATCAGGTCAGCCCGTTCGGTCGCCAGGACTACTCGAAGGTCAGCCTCAAGCCCTGACCCCGGCTACATCCAACCGTACTCGGCCATCGACAGCGGCTCACCCTCGCCGACGATGAAATGGTCGAGTACGCGCACATCCACCAGGTCCAGCGCCTCCGTGAGCCTGCGGGTCAGCACCCGATCCGCCTGGCTCGGTTCGGAAACACCCGAAGGATGGTTGTGACACAGGATCAACGCCGCCGCGTTGTGCGCCAGGGCACGCTTGACCACCTGCCGCGGATAGACGCTGGTGGTGTTGATGGAGCCCTGGAACAACGCCTCGAACGCCAGCACCCGGTGCTTGGAGTCGAGGAACAGGCAACCGAAGACCTCATGCGGTTCATGGCGCAACATCGCCTTGAGGTAGTCGCGGACCGCCACCGGGCTTTCCAGCACCGAATTGCGACTGAGTTTTTCCGCCAGATGCCGCCGCGCCATTTCCAGCACCGCCTGCAATTGCGCGAACTTGGCCGGGCCCAAGCCAAGCTGCCGACTGAAGGTCAATTGGTCCGCCTCGAGCAGACCACGCAGGCTGCCGAACTGATGCAACAGGTGTCGCGCCAGGTCGACCGCGCTTTTTCCGGCGACCCCAGTGCGCAGGAAAATCGCCAGCAATTCGGCGTCGGAAAGGGCCAGCGCGCCCTGCTCGAGAAGCTTCTCCCGCGGGCGCTCCGCCGCAGGCCAGTCGCGAATGCTCATAGCACCTCCATGTGTGTGGGCGCCGCTGTTCCATAGCGGTCGCTGTGCTATCTTAGCCCATCTTTTTGCGTGGAATTTCCCCTGGGGAGGGGGTGTTACACGCAGCAATCATTGAACTGAAAGGCAGGCCTATGCAGCGGCTGTATCGGAAACGCATCGTTCTCGGCGTCGGCGGCGGCATCGCTGCCTATAAGAGCGCCGAGCTGGTTCGCCGACTCCTCGACCACGGCGCGGAAGTGCGTGTGGTCATGACCCGTGGCGGCAGTGAATTCATCACCCCGCTGACCATGCAGGCCCTGTCCGGGCACCCGGTCCACCTGGACCTGCTCGACCCCGCGGCCGAAGCCGCCATGGGCCATATCGAACTGGCCAAATGGGCCGACCTGGTGCTGATCGCCCCAGCCACCGCCGACCTGATCGCCCGCCTGGCCCAAGGCATCGCCGACGACCTGCTGACCACCCTGGTCCTGGCCACCGACGCCACCGTCGCCATCGCCCCGGCCATGAACCAGGCCATGTGGCGCGACCCTGCCACCCAGGCCAACACCCAGCTGCTGCAAAGCCGTGGCCTGAAGGTCTTCGGCCCGGCTTCCGGCAGCCAGGCCTGTGGCGACGTCGGCCTGGGCCGCATGCTCGAAGCCAACGATCTGGCGCTGTGCGCCGCCGACTGCTTCCAGCACCTGACGCTGACCGGCAAACACGTGCTGATCACCGCCGGCCCGACCCAGGAAAATATCGACCCGGTGCGCTACATCACCAACCACAGCTCCGGGAAAATGGGCTTTGCCCTGGCCGAAGCCGCGGTCGAAGCCGGTGCCCGAGTCACCCTGATCACCGGTCCCGTGCACCTGCCGACCCCGGATCGCGTGACCCGGATCGACGTAGTCAGCGCCCGCGACATGCTCGCTGCCTGTGAGGCCGCCATCCCGTGCGACCTGTTCATCGCCTCGGCCGCGGTCGCGGACTACCGCCCGGAAGTCGTCGCCCCACAGAAGTTGAAGAAAGACCCTACGAACGGCGACGGCCTGCTGCTGCAGATGGTGCGCAACCCGGACATCCTGGCCACCATCGCCACCCGCCCCGACCGTCCGTTCAGCGTCGGCTTCGCCGCTGAAACCGAACACTTGCTCGACTACGCTGCACGCAAACTCAAAGACAAGAACCTCGACCTGATCGTCGCCAACGACGTGGCCAACCCGAGCATTGGCTTCAACAGCGAGGAAAATGCCTGCAGCGTGATTGACCGGGAGTTGCACGCAACTCTCTTCGCCCAGACCAGCAAGGGCAAGATTGCCCGCCAACTGATCTCTTTCATCGCCGAACGGCTGAACCAGGTTTAACTCGCATGCACGCTTTACAAGCCAAGATCCTCGACCCACGCATCGGCAACAAATTCCCCCTGCCGCAGTACGCCACGCCAGGCTCCGCCGGCCTCGACCTGCGCGCCATGCTCAAGCAGGACACCCTCCTGGAACCGGGCCAGACCCTGCTGATTCCTACCGGCCTGTCCGTCTACATCGGCGACCCAGGCCTCGCCGCGCTGATCCTGCCGCGCTCCGGCCTGGGTCACAAACACGGCATCGTCCTGGGCAACCTGGTCGGCCTGATCGACTCCGATTACCAGGGCGAACTCATGGTCTCCTGCTGGAACCGCGGTCAGACCGCCTTCAACATCGCGGTGGGCGAACGCATTGCCCAGTTGGTTCTGGTACCCGTGGTCCAGGCGCACTTCGAAGTGGTCGAAGCCTTCGACGAAAGCCAGCGCGGCGCGGGCGGTTTCGGTCACTCCGGCAGCCATTGAACAAAAAAAGCGGGCCGCGCCAGCGGCTCGCCTAAGATTGGTAGGCTGTGTTTCAGCACGAAAACTCAGCAGGTTTATTCGCGGACTTGACCACCCGGAATCACGGCACAAGGTGATCGAAAAAGAGCTGACGCTCATCAGATGGCATTTTTGCACCATGAACCCAAGGGCAAAAACGCCGTCATACCCTTCAGTTTGAGCCTTCCGGTCAGTATTCCGGCCTGTCCTGCCCCCTTTTAGACGGAGCACCCCCAGTGATGAGCAACGCAGCCCAAGTCGTACCCAAGTTCCCTGAAAGCATCTTTCGCGCTTATGACATTCGCGGAACCGTTCCGGAAACCCTGAACGCTGAAACCGCCTACTGGATCGGTCGCGCCATTGGCTCCGAGAGCCTGGCCCAGGGCGAACCCAATGTTTGCGTAGGCCGTGACGGTCGCCTGTCCGGTCCCGAGCTGGTGGCGCAACTGATCCAGGGCCTGCACGACAGTGGCTGCCACGTCAGCGATGTCGGCCTGGTACCGACCCCGGCACTGTATTACGCGGCCAATGTGCTGGCCGGCAAATCCGGGGTGATGCTGACCGGTAGCCACAACCCGTCGAACTACAACGGCTTCAAGATCGTCATTGCCGGCGACACCCTGGCCAACGAGCAGATCCAGGCCCTGCACGATCGCCTCAAGACTAACAACCTGAGCAGCGGTCAGGGCAGCATCACCAAGGTCGACATCCTCGATCGCTACGGCAAGGAAATCACCGCCGACGTCAAACTCGCCCGCCGCCTGAAAGTGGTGGTCGATTGCGGCAACGGCGCGGCCGGCGTCATCGCGCCTCAGCTGATCGAAGCGCTGAACTGCGAAGTCATCCCGCTGTTCTGCGAAGTGGACGGCAACTTCCCCAACCACCACCCGGACCCGGGCAAGCCTGAGAACCTGGAGGACCTGATCGCCAAGGTCGCCGAGACCAACGCCGACATCGGCCTGGCCTTCGACGGTGACGGCGACCGCGTTGGCGTCGTGACCAACACCGGCAGCATCGTCTTCCCCGATCGCCTGTTGATGCTGTTCGCCAAGGATGTCGTAGCGCGCAACCCGGGCGCGGAGATCATCTTCGACGTCAAATGCACCCGCCGCCTGATCCCGCTGATCAAGGAATATGGCGGTCGCCCACTCATGTGGAAGACCGGTCACTCGCTGATCAAAAAGAAAATGAAGCAGACCGGTGCGTTGCTGGCCGGTGAAATGAGCGGGCATGTGTTCTTCAAGGAACGCTGGTTCGGTTTCGACGACGGTATCTACAGCGCCGCGCGGCTGCTGGAGATCCTCAGCAAGGAAAAATCCAACGCGGAAGAGCTGTTCGCCACCTTCCCGAACGATATTTCTACGCCGGAAATCAATATCCATGTGACCGAAGAGAGCAAATTCAGCATCATTGATGCGCTGCACGACGCGCAATGGGGTGAAGGCGCCGACCTGACCACCATCGACGGCGTACGAGTCGACTACCCCAAAGGCTGGGGCCTGGTTCGCGCCTCCAACACCACGCCGGTGCTGGTACTGCGCTTCGAAGCCGATGACGAAGCCGAACTGCAGCGCATCAAGGATGTGTTCCACACCCAGCTGAAACGTGTTGCACCTGACCTCCAACTACCGTTTTGATTTTCTTCAAGCGCCTTTATTGAAGTGCCGGAGCCCTGAATGACCCTCGAACGCGATGCCGCCGCCAATACCGCCAAGGTCCTGTCCGAAGCGCTGCCTTATATTCGCCGCTATGTCGGCAAGACCCTGGTGATCAAATACGGCGGCAACGCGATGGAAAGCGAGGAGCTGAAGACCGGCTTCGCCCGCGACATCGTGCTGATGAAGGCTGTCGGGATCAACCCGGTGGTCGTGCATGGCGGCGGCCCGCAAATCGGTGACCTGCTCAAGCGCCTGTCCATCGAAAGCCACTTCATCGATGGCATGCGCGTCACCGACGCGGCGACCATGGACGTGGTGGAGATGGTCCTCGGCGGCCAGGTGAACAAGGACATCGTCAACCTGATCAACCGCCATGGCGGCAGCGCCATCGGCCTGACCGGCAAGGACGCGGAGCTGATTCGCGCGAAGAAGCTCACCGTCACCCGCAAGACGCCGGAAATGACCACCCCGGAAATCATCGACATTGGCCACGTAGGCGAAGTGGTCGGCATCAACACCGACCTGCTGAACCTGCTGGTCAAAGGTGATTTCATCCCGGTGATCGCGCCGATCGGCGTCGGTGCCAACGGCGAGTCGTACAACATCAACGCCGACCTGGTGGCCGGCAAGGTGGCCGAGGCGCTGAAAGCCGAGAAGCTGATGCTGCTGACCAACATCGCCGGCCTGATGGACAAGTCGGGCAAGGTGCTGACCGGCCTGACCACCCAGCAGGTCGACGCCCTGATCGAAGACGGCACCATCTACGGCGGCATGCTGCCGAAGATTCGTTGCGCGCTGGAAGCGGTACAGGGTGGCGTGGGCAGCTCGTTGATCATCGACGGTCGCGTACCCAATGCGATTCTGCTGGAGATCTTCACCGATACCGGTGTCGGCACCCTGATCAGCAATCGCAAGCGTCCTTAAGCAACACAAACAAAAAGACCCCGTTCAGCCTGGCTGAGCGGGGTCTTTTTTTGCCTGTGCGATCCTTACAGGTCGGTATCAGACGCCGAATTGCGCGCGGTAGGCTTCCACCGCCGGCAGATGCTGCTTGAGCGCCGGATCGTCCGCCAGGAACTGCAGGACCTGGGTCAGGGAAACGATGCTCACCACCGGAATGCCGAAGTCGCGCTCGACTTCCTGGATCGCCGACAACTCACCATTGCCACGCTCCTGACGGTTCAGGGCGATCAGCACACCCGCCGCCTTGGCGCCTTCCTGGGATTCGATGATCTGCATCACTTCGCGAATCGCGGTGCCCGCGGTGATCACGTCGTCGATGATCAGCACATCGCCAGTCAATGGCGCGCCGACCAGGCTGCCGCCTTCGCCGTGAGCCTTGGCTTCCTTGCGGTTGAAGCACCATGGCAGATCGCGCTGATGATGCTCGGCCAGGGCCACGGCCGTCGCCGCCGCCAAAGGAATGCCTTTGTACGCCGGGCCGAAAAGCACATCGAAAGAAATGCCGCTGTCGACGATCGCCGCGGCATAAAAACGCCCCAGCTGCGCCAGGGCCGAACCGCTGTTGAACAGGCCGGCATTAAAGAAGTAAGGACTGGTACGCCCGGACTTCAGGGTGAACTCACCGAAGCGCAAAACCCCGCGATCGATGGCAAAACGAATGAAATCGCGCTGATACGCCTGCATGAAAAAGCCCCAAATACCACGGATTTAGCTAATTAGGTAGACCTCGGGTATCATACACGCACGTGATTTTTGGGGCCATTTATGCGGATCATCAGTGTGAACGTCAATGGTATTCAGGCTGCGGTGGAGCGAGGTTTGCTCAGTTGGCTGCAAGCACAGAATGCCGACGTCATCTGCCTGCAGGACACCCGCGCCTCCGCCTTTGAACTGGACGATCCAGCCTTCCAACTGGATGGCTACTTCCTTTATGCCTGCGATGCCGAAGTTCCCGCCCAAGGCGGTGTGGCTTTGTATTCGCGGTTGCAACCGAAGGCTGTCATCAGCGGTCTCGGCTTCGAGACGGCCGACCGCTACGGGCGCTACCTGCAAGCCGATTTCGACAAGGTCAGCATCGCGACCTTGCTGCTTCCTTCCGGGCAGAACGGCGATGAAGACTTGAACCAGAAGTTCAAGCTTATGGACGACTTCGCCCGTTACCTGGATAAACAGCGGCGCAAACGTCGCGAGTACATTTATTGTGGCTCGCTGTACGTGGCGCAACAGAAGCTGGATATCAAGAACTGGCGTGACAGCCAACAATCTCCGGGTTTCCTGGCGCCTGAGCGTGCCTGGATGGACGAGATTGTCGGCAACATGGGTTATGTCGACGCCCTGCGCGAAGTCAGCCGCGAAGGCGATCAATACAGCTGGTGGCCGGACAACGAACAGGCCGAGATGCTCAACCTGGGCTGGCGCTTCGACTATCAGCTGCTGACCCCGGGCCTGCGTCGCTTCGTGCGCAGCGCACGCCTGCCACGCCAGCCGCGCTTCTCGCAACACGCGCCGCTGATTGTGGACTACGACTGGACGCTGACCATCTAAGCGTCTTTTCGCAGCCACAAAAAAGCCGACATCAGTGTCGGCTTTTTTGTGGGCGCTCGACCTACTTGATCAATCGCCAGGTGAACGGGTAACGGTACGCCACCCCTTCATTGGCCTTGACTCCGGCGATGATGGTCAGCACCAGGGCGCCGATCGCCAGCAGACCGAAAAGCAGGAAACCCACCAGCACCACCATCAACAGGAAGCAGACCAGCGAGGCAAGGGCCACCGTGATCTGAAAGTTCAGCGCTTCCTTGCCCTGGGCATCGATGAACGGATCGGTCTCGCGCTTCATCTGCCAGAGCACCAACGGGCCGATCAGGGTGCCGAACGGAATCCAGATGCCCAGCAATGCCGACAGATGACAGAACATCGCCCACTGACGCACCTCATGGCTCGGGACAGGTTGCGGAAGCTGGTCGTCGTTCATGCGGCTCTCCTTGCTGAAAGCTACCGGGCAATCAGTCAGCCAGGGCTGCCTGTTGCAATTCAAAGATCTCGCTCATGCCTTTCTTGGCCAAGGCCAGCATGGCGTTCAGTTCTTCCGGCTGGAACGGCGCGCCTTCGGCAGTGCCCTGGACTTCGATGAAGCCGCCAGTGCTGGTCATGACCACGTTGAGGTCAGTCTCGGCCGCCGAGTCCTCCAGGTAATCTAGATCCAGCACCGGCTCGCCCTGGTACATGCCCACGGACACCGCCGCGATCATTTGCTTGATCGGGTCGCCGCCCTTCAGGCCGCCACGCTTCTTGATCACTTTCAGCGCATCCACCAGGGCCACCATGGCACCGGTGATCGACGCGGTACGGGTACCGCCATCGGCCTGGATCACATCGCAGTCAACATACAGGGTGACGTCGCCCAGCTTGGTCATGTCCAGCGCAGCGCGCAGGGAACGGCCGATCAGACGCTGGATCTCCAGGGTGCGGCCGCCTTGCTTGCCGCGACTGGCTTCACGCTGGTTACGCTCGCCGGTGGCGCGCGGCAGCATGCCGTATTCGGCGGTCAACCAACCCTGGCCCTGGCCCTTGAGGAAGCGGGGTACGCCGTTCTCGACGCTGACCGTGCAGATCACTTTGGTATCACCGAACTCGACCAGTACAGATCCCTCGGCGTGTTTGGTGTAGTTGCGGGTGATGCGGATCGAGCGGAGCTGATCGGCAGCGCGACCACTTGGACGTTTCATAGGGAAATACCTGTACGGGGACGGAAAACTGCCGATCATTATAGAGCCCGCGGCCCTGCCTGGGCAGTTCTAAAAACCCCGGCCCGTCGGCGACGCCTCTGGAACGGCCCTCCGGTCGCCCCGCAGCGCTTTGTCACACCCGCAGTTTGGGAGCATCCACCGCACTGCGCTACAATCCTGCGCCTTCGCAGCCTGTCGGCTTCAATTCATTCATATCGGGCCCGTGCAACCCTCCGCGGTTGGCGGCGGACCTGTATCGGAGGTACCTCCATGGTGCACAGCATGACCGCCTTCGCCCGGGTAGAACGGGCCGGCACCCAGGGCACCCTGAGTTGGGAACTGCGCTCGGTCAACAGCCGTTACCTGGAACCGCACCTGCGCTTGCCGGAATCCTTTCGCGATCTGGAAGGCGCGGTCCGCGAGGCGCTGCGCCAGGGACTGTCGCGCGGCAAGCTCGAATGCACCTTGCGCTTCACCGAAGAAACCACCGGTAAACCACTGCAGGTCGACCGGGAGCGCGCCGCGCAACTGGTGGCGGCAGCCGAGTCCGTTGCCAGCCTGATAAAACAGCCGGCGGCACTGAACCCACTGGAAGTGCTGGCCTGGCCCGGCGTCCTGGTGGCCGATGCCAGCGACCCGCAAGCGCTGAACAACGAAGCCCTGAGCCTGTTCAACCAGGGGCTGAAAGAGTTGAAGAGCGGCCGCGAGCGCGAAGGCGCGGAGCTGGCCCGCCTGATCAACGACCGCCTGACCTCCATCGAGGAAGACGTCGTGACCCTGCGCGAACTGGTCCCGCAGATGCTCGCCACCCAGCGCCAGAAGGTTCTCGACCGCTTCGCCGACATGCAGGCCGAACTGGACCCCACGCGCCTGGAACAGGAAATGGTGCTGCTCGCCCAGAAGAGCGACGTCGCCGAAGAACTGGACCGCCTGAGCACTCACATCATCGAAGTTCGCCGCGTGCTCAAGTCCGGCGGCGCCGCCGGCCGGCGCCTGGACTTCCTGATGCAGGAACTCAACCGCGAAGCCAACACACTGGGCTCCAAGGCCTTCGACCCGCGCAGCACCCAGGCTGCGGTCAACCTCAAGGTGTTGATCGAGCAGATGCGCGAACAAGTACAGAATATTGAGTAAGGCTACCCCGACATGAACCACAGCACCGGCACCCTCTACATCATTTCCGCCCCTTCGGGCGCGGGCAAGACCAGCCTGGTCAAGGCCCTGATCGACGCCGATCCGTCGATCCGCGTTTCCGTGTCCCACACCACCCGCGCCATGCGCCCGGGCGAAGTGGACGGCGTGAACTACCACTTCGTCTCGCGCGAAGCGTTCGTGAAGATGGGTGAACACGGCGACTTCCTCGAGCGCGCCGAAGTCTTCGGCAATCTCTATGGCACCTCCCAAAGCCACTTGCAGCAGACCCTGGACGAAGGTCACGACCTGATCCTGGAGATCGACTGGCAAGGCGCCGAGCAGGTGCGCAAACTGATGCCCCAGGCTCGTTCGATCTTCATCCTGCCGCCTTCCCAGCAGGCCTTGCGCCAGCGCCTGACCAACCGCGGCCAGGACAGCGACGAGATCATCGAAGGCCGGATGCGCGAAGCGGTCAGCGAGATGAGCCACTACGTCGACTACGACTACCTGATCATCAACGACGATTTCGCCCACGCGCTGGACGATCTGAAGGCGATTTTCCGCACCAACCAGCTGCATCAGAAGCGCCAGCAGCAGCGTTTCGGCAAATTGCTCGCCGAATTGCTGGGCTGAATAGCACTTCCCAAAACCGCTGCAAGGGCTTTACATTGGCACTTGTAGCGGGTTGGAAAGCTTGGTTAAAAAATCAGCGCTTCCCTAATCGCTGGTGATTTTTTAAACTGTTGAGTCCGCTCGCCCATCCGGGCAGCGCGCATATTGCATTTGCTACGAGGAAGACCATGGCCCGCGTAACCGTTGAAGACTGTCTAGAACACGTGGATAACCGCTTTGAGCTGGTCATGCTCTCTACCAAGCGTGCCCGTCAACTGGCAACCGGCGGCAAAGAGCCGAAAGTAGCATGGGAAAACGACAAGCCTACCGTCGTCGCCCTGCGCGAAATCGCTGAAGGCCTGATCGACTACGCAGCTATCGCCGAAGCCGAAATCGTTGAAGATGAACCGCTTTTTGCTGCATTCGAGGACGAGTCCAACGAGGCCGTCTAAGCCTATGCCTGGTCGACGTAGCACGGCGCGGGATCACAGCTTACGGCAGGAGTCATCATGCCGAGCATAGACGCCCTCGCCGATCGCTTATCGACCTATCTCGGCACGGACCAGGTCAATCTGGTCCGCCGAGCGTATTTCTACGCCGAACAAGCCCATGACGGTCAGCGCCGTCGCAGCGGCGAGGCGTACGTCACGCACCCGTTAGCGGTCGCAAACATTCTCGCCGACATGCATATGGACCATCAGAGCCTGATGGCGGCCATGCTGCATGACGTGATCGAAGACACCGGTATCGCCAAGGAAGCGCTGCAAGCGCAGTTTGGTGAAACCGTGGCCGAACTGGTCGACGGGGTCAGCAAACTGACCCAGATGAATTTCGAGACCAAGGCCGAAGCCCAAGCGGAAAACTTCCAGAAGATGGCCATGGCCATGGCGCGCGACATTCGCGTGATCCTGGTCAAGCTGGCCGACCGCCTGCACAACATGCGCACCCTGGAAGTGCTGTCCGGCGAAAAACGCCGGCGGATCGCCAAGGAAACCCTGGAGATCTATGCGCCCATCGCCAACCGCCTGGGCATGCACAGCATCCGCATCGAATTCGAAGACCTCGGTTTCAAGGCCATGCATCCGATGCGTTCCGCACGGATCTACCAGGCGGTCAAGCGCGCCCGGGGCAACCGCAAGGAAATCGTCAACAAGATCGAAGAATCCCTGAGCCACTGCCTGGCCATCGATGGCATCCAGGGCGAGGTCAGCGGCCGCCAGAAGCACTTGTATGGCATCTATAAAAAGATGCGCGGCAAACGCCGGGCCTTCAACGAGATCATGGACGTCTACGCGTTCCGGATCATCGTCGACAAGGTCGACACCTGCTACCGCGTGCTCGGTGCCGTACACAACCTGTACAAGCCGCTGCCAGGTCGCTTCAAGGATTACATCGCGATTCCCAAGGCCAACGGCTACCAGTCGCTGCACACCACGCTGTTCGGCATGCACGGCGTGCCGATCGAGATCCAGATCCGCACCCGCGAAATGGAAGAGATGGCCAACAACGGCATCGCCGCCCACTGGCTGTACAAATCCAGCGGCGACGAGCAGCCGAAGGGCACCCACGCCCGGGCTCGCCAGTGGGTCAAGGGCGTGCTGGAGATGCAGCAACGCGCCGGCAACTCCCTGGAATTCATCGAAAGCGTGAAGATCGACCTGTTCCCGGACGAGGTCTACGTGTTCACGCCGAAAGGCCGGATCATGGAGCTACCCAAAGGCTCCACCGCAGTGGACTTCGCCTATGCGGTACACACTGACGTCGGCAACAGCTGCATCGCCTGTCGGATCAATCGCCGCCTGGCGCCGCTGTCCGAACCGCTGCAAAGCGGCTCCACCGTGGAAATCGTCAGTGCCCCGGGCGCACGGCCCAACCCGGCCTGGCTCAACTTCGTGGTCACCGGCAAGGCTCGCACCCACATCCGCCATGCACTGAAACTGCAACGCCGCTCCGAGTCCATCAGCCTGGGCGAACGCCTGCTGAACAAGGTGCTCAACGGTTTCGACAGCGCGCTGGAAAAGATCCCCGCCGAACGCGTGCAAGCGATGCTCACCGAGTACCGCCTGGAGCTGATCGAAGACCTGCTGGAAGACATCGGCCTGGGCAATCGCATGGCTTATGTGGTCGCCCGCCGCCTGCTCGGCGAAGGCGAACAGCTGCCAAGCCCGGAAGGTCCGCTGGCCATTCGCGGCACCGAAGGCCTGGTCCTGAGCTATGCCAAGTGCTGCACGCCGATCCCGGGCGACCCGATTGTCGGCCACCTGTCCGCAGGCAAAGGGATGGTGGTGCACCTGGACAACTGCCGCAACATCAGCGAAATCCGCCACAACCCGGAAAAATGCATCCAGCTTTCGTGGGCCAAGGATGTCACCGGCGAATTCAACGTCGAGCTGCGCGTCGAGCTGGAGCACCAGCGCGGCCTGATCGCCCTGCTGGCCAGCAGCGTCAACGCGGCCGACGGCAATATCGAGAAAATCAGCATGGACGAACGGGATGGTCGCATCAGCGTGGTCCAACTGGTGGTCAGCGTGCACGACCGCGTGCACCTGGCTCGCGTGATCAAGAAACTGCGCGCCCTGACCGGGGTCATTCGCATCACTCGCATGCGTGCATAGCTCGCTATATAGCCCGCCCATTACAAGGAGTCATTCATGACCAAGACCGTTATCACCAGCGACAAGGCACCCGCCGCGATCGGCACCTATTCCCAGGCGATCAAGGCAGGCAACACCGTCTACATGTCCGGCCAGATCCCGCTCGATCCAAAGACCATGGAACTGGTGGAAGGCTTCGAAGCCCAGACCGTCCAGGTATTCGAGAACCTCAAGTCCGTGGCCGAGGCCGCCGGTGGTTCGTTCAAGGACATCGTCAAACTCAACATCTTCCTCACCGACCTGAGCCACTTCGCCAAGGTCAACGAGATCATGGGCAAGTACTTCCAGCAGCCTTACCCTGCCCGCGCCGCCATCGGCGTTGCCGCCCTGCCAAAAGGCGCGCAGGTTGAAATGGATGCCATCCTGGTCATCGAGTAACACGTCCGGCGCGGCTACCCAGGCCGCGCCGCCTCCGTTCTGAAAGGATTTCCTCATGCGCAAAGCGCTAGCCCTCTCGTTGTGCGCCCTGTTCCTCGGTGGCTGCGCCAGCGATCCCGCCGACCGTGACATCAGTGGTACCTGGATCAACCAGGTCGCCATCGACGCCGCCGCCAAAGGCGGACCGCTGCGCGAAGCCCTGCAAGGCTACGGCCCGAACCTGGAATGGGACGTCAACACCAAGGCCAGCCAGGCGCGCTACACCAACGGCTTCGAAAACGTCGAAGGCAAGGTGCTGGCTGAAGAGTCCGGCGCCTGGAAAATCGATTTCTACGGCAGCTCCGCCAGCGAATTGAAACGCGACGGCAAACAGCTGCTGCAAGAAGCCAACGACAACGAGCCGGAGCAGGTCTTCGATCGTCCCAAGGACCCGGCCCCGGAAGGCGCGCCACTGGGCGCCAACTTCGAGCGCGCCCTGTACTCGGCTTACCTGGGCGGCGAATGGAAAATCGTCAACGGCCCGGGCGAAGGCGGCACCGTGCTGTTCCAGTCCAACGGCCAGGTCATGGGCCTGCCGGGCGCCGATCGCTACGCACTGTGCCTCGCCGGCGACTGCGCCTCGATGAGCGGCGGCTACGACAACCTGTGGCTGCAGCTCAACGGCCAGGGCAACCCGTGGATCTTTGCGCGCAACGGCAAGCAACTGGAGATCTTCCAGCCCATCAACGCCTCCCAGGCGAACGAGGTACCTTCCCTCACCCCGGGTACGCGCCAGTGGCTACTGGAAAAACAGTGATCCAGCAAAAAGGAGCCGAAAGGCTCCTTTTTCTTTATCCATGATGCGGCTCAGCCCTGCCCTTCGATAATCTGCGCATACCCCTCGCGAAAACTCGAATAACGCGGCGCCCAGCCCAGGGCCCTGGCGCGGGCATTGCTGCAGCGCTTGCTGCCGGAACGCCGCACGCTCGAGCTGTCCGCCCACTCGGTCACGCCCAGGTACTCCCGTAGCCAGCCCACCACCTCGGCCAAAGGCACCGGTGCATCGTCGACCCCGATATAGCAATCCTCGAGCACCACGCCGCGCCGATCGGCCTGCAACAGGAAGGCCAGCAACCCCGCGGCATCGTCGGCATGAATGCGGTTGCCATACAGCGGTGGATCGATGGCGACGCGATAACCCTGACGCACCTGATTCAACAGCCATTCCCGCCCCGGGCCGTAAATCCCGGTCAACCGCACCAGGCTGGCTGGAATGCCACTCTGCAAGGCCACTTGCTCGGCCTCGAGCATCAGTCGCCCGGAATAGCCGTCGGCCTGGGCCGGCGAGGTCTCGTCGATCCACTCGCCGCCTTTCTGCCCGTATACGCTGCTGCTGGAAACGAACAGCAGGCGTTTCGGCGACTGCCCGTTCTGCTTGAGCCAGCCCAGGACATGGGTCAACCCCTCGACATAGGCCGCACGATAGCCCGCCTCGTCATGCTCGGTGGCGGCCGCGCTGTACACCAGGTAATCCAGCGACGAGGTGGGCCAGGCTGGCGGACACTGCTCACTGAAAAGATCGCCCGCCACGCCGATCACCCCTTCCGGCAATTGCGCAACCGTGCGCCGCAGGCCGTAGACCTGCCAGTTTTCAGCCAGCAGTTGCTTCGCCAGACGGCTGCCGACATCACCGCAGCCAGCGATCAGAACAGAAGGGGCGGACATCAGAAAACTCCTATCAGAAAGGCACAGACTAGCGTCGGCAATGGACGAGCGGCTAGCAATCAAAGAAAAAAAGATACTCTATTACTTCTGTTAACAAGAATTAGTTGCAATAATGACGGCCCATTTGTTCTCGGCCCTGCGAGGCCTAGAAGGACACTTACCCTTTTCCCTCTCAGGTCCGGCCAGCATGACACGCAATCAATTCTCCGCTTCGCCAACCCAACGCCCAAGCCCGCTGCGCGCCATGAGCGCGGCCGCAGCGTTGCTGTTCAGCCTGCTGCTGGCACCGACCGCGGCCTTCGCCGATGAGCAGGCCCCGGCTGGCGCCGCGACACCTGCGGCAGCCCACGCGCCGGCCGACGCCACGGCGCCGGTAGCCACTCCGGTCGCTGCAGCGCCGGCACCTGCCGAAGGCGAACCAGCCGGCGATGCACCTGAAGTCCTCGAAGCGGACAACTCCCTGGGCATGGCCCACGACCTGTCCCCGTGGGGCATGTACCAGAACGCCGACATCATCGTGAAGCTGGTGATGATCGGCCTGGCCATCGCCTCGATCATCACCTGGACCATCTGGATCGCCAAAGGCTTCGAGCTGATGGGCGCCAAGCGTCGCCTGCGCGGTGAAATCCTCAACCTGAAAAAGGCCACCACCCTCAAGGAAGCCAGCGTCACCGCCGCCAAAGAAGGCACCCTGGCCAACCTGCTGGTCCACGACGCCCTGGAAGAAATGCGCCTGTCGGCCAACAGCCGCGAGAAAGAAGGCATCAAGGAGCGCGTCAGCTTCCGCCTCGAGCGCCTGGTAGCCGCCTGCGGCCGCAACATGAGCAGCGGCACCGGCGTGCTCGCCACCATCGGTTCCACCGCGCCCTTCGTCGGCCTGTTCGGTACCGTGTGGGGCATCATGAACAGCTTCATCGGTATCGCCAAAACCCAGACCACCAACCTCGCCGTTGTCGCCCCCGGTATCGCCGAAGCCCTGCTGGCAACCGCCCTGGGTCTGGTCGCAGCCATTCCGGCGGTGGTCATCTACAACGTCTTCGCCCGCTCCATCGCCGGCTACAAGGCCCAGGTCTCCGACGCTTCCGCAGAAGTCCTGCTGCTGGTCAGCCGTGATCTCGATCACCTGCCGACCGCCGAGCGCTCTGCGCAACCTCATGTGGCCAAAGTAGGGTAATCCGCCATGGGCCTGCATTTGAAAGAAGGCGCAGAAGACGATCTCGCCGAAAACCACGAAATCAACGTCACGCCGTTCATCGACGTGATGCTGGTGCTGTTGATCATCTTCATGGTCGCGGCGCCGCTGGCTACCGTGGACATCAAGGTCGACCTCCCGGCCTCGACGGCCAAACCGGCACCACGCCCCGAGAAACCGGTGTTTCTCAGCGTCAAGGCCGACCAACGCCTGTACCTCGGCGACGACGAAGTGAAGGCCGAAGCCCTCGGCGCCACCCTCGACGCCAAGACCCAGGGCAAAAAAGACACGACGATCTTCTTCCAGGCCGACAAAGGCGTGGATTACGGCGACCTGATGAGCGTGATGGATGCCCTGCGGGCCGCCGGATACCTGAAGGTCGGCCTGGTCGGACTTGAGACGGCTACCAAGAAATGATCACGACGCGCCAAAAACTGACGCGTTACAGCGGTAGCCTGGCCATCGTACTGGGGGTCCATGCGGTCGCGATCCTGCTCGCGCTCAACTGGAGCTCCCCCATGCCGGTCGAGCTGCCACCCCAGGCGATGATGGTCGAGCTGGCGCCGCTTCCGGCACCGCCTCCTCCCGCGCCGCCCAAGGTCGTGACGCCACCGCAGCCGCCGGCTCCGGTCGAAGAGCTGCCGCTGCCCAAACTCGCGGAAGCGCCGAAGCCGACGATTTCCGTGCCCAAGCCGGTCAAACCCAAGCCCAAGCCGCAACCGCCCAAACCGGTGGAGAAAAAGCCGGAACCGCCGAAGGAAAAGCCGAGCGAAGAGAAGCCTAGCGACGCTCCGCCGACGCCCACCGCGGCACCGTCCTCGGCACCTGCTCCGGGCCCGTCGCCGGCGCAGATCGCCGCCAAGGAAAGCTGGCAAGGCACGCTGCTGGCGCACCTGGCCAAGTACAAGAAGTACCCGCCGGGTGCCCAGGCACGCGGCAAGGAAGGCCTGAACCGGCTGCGCTTCGTGGTCGACGCCCAAGGCAACGTGCTGTCCTATGAACTGGTAGGACGCTCGGGCAACGCCGATCTGGACCGGGCCACCCTGGAAATGATCCGCCGCGCCCAGCCGCTGCCCAAGCCACCGGCGGACATGCTCAACAACGGCTCGATCGAGATTGTCGCGCCCTTCGTCTACTCCCTGGAGAAACGTCGCCGCTGAGCATGATGCCCAGGCAATCCCCAGCAAAAAGGCACCCCAAGGTGCCTTTTTGCTTTTCCAGGCATGACCGGCATGCATTGCCCGGTGTCACAGCGAGCATTGAGTCTGATAACGTGCGTCTATCGATTGCAGCCGGTATGCTTGGCCCGCAACCTCATGGACGTCCGCTATGACTCTTACTGAATTACGCTACATCGTTACCCTCGCCCAAGAGCAGCACTTCGGCCACGCGGCCGAGCGTTGCCATGTCAGCCAGCCGACCCTGTCGGTGGGCGTGAAGAAGCTTGAAGACGAACTCGGTGTGCTGATTTTCGAGCGCAGCAAGAGTGCGGTACGTCTGACGCCGGTCGGCGAAGGCATTGTCGCCCAGGCGCAAAAGGTCCTCGAACAGGCCCAGGGCATTCGCGAACTGGCCCAGGCCGGCAAGAACCAGCTGACCGCCCCGCTGAAGGTCGGCGCGATCTACACCGTCGGCCCGTACCTGTTCCCGCACCTGATCCCGCAACTGCACCGGGTCGCCCCGCAGATGCCGTTGTATATCGAAGAGAACTTCACCCACGTGCTGCGCGACAAGCTGCGCAACGGCGAACTGGATGCGATCATCATCGCCCTGCCGTTCAACGAAGCCGACGTGCTGACCCTGCCGCTGTACGACGAACCGTTCTACGTGCTGATGCCCAGCACCCACCCCTGGACCCAGAAAGAGACCATCGACGCCAACCTGCTCAACGACAAGAGCCTGTTGCTGCTGGGCGAAGGCCACTGCTTCCGCGATCAGGTCCTGGAAGCCTGCCCGACCCTGACCAAGGGCAACGACGGCGCCAAGCACACCACGGTGGAATCCAGCTCCTTGGAAACCATCCGCCATATGGTCGCTTCCGGCCTTGGCGTCTCGATCCTGCCGCTCTCGGCGGTGGACAGCCATCACTACGCTCCGGGCGTGATCGAAGTGCGGCCGCTGACCGCGCCCGTGCCGTTCCGCACCGTGGCGATCGCCTGGCGCGCCAGCTTCCCGCGGCCGAAAGCCATCGAGATCCTCGCCGACTCGATCCGCCTGTGTTCGGTGGCCAAGCCGCCTGCCGCGAGCTAAGCCGTCGCGATGACTGAGCTGTCGAACGTGCCGGTCACGGCACTCAAGGGCGTCGGCGAAGCCATGGCCGAGAAGCTGGCCAAGGTCGGCCTGGAGAACCTGCAGGACGTATTGTTCCACCTGCCCCTGCGCTATCAGGACCGCACCCGCGTAGTACCGATCGGCGCGCTGCGCCCCGGGCAGGACGCGGTGATCGAAGGCACCGTCAGCGGCGCCGACGTGGTGATGGGCAAGCGCCGCAGCCTGCTGGTGCGCCTGCAGGACGGCACCGGCGGGCTCAGCCTGCGCTTCTACCATTTCAGCAACGCGCAGAAGGAAGGCCTCAAGCGTGGCACCCGCGTGCGCTGTTATGGCGAAGCCCGCCCAGGCGCGTCGGGGTTGGAAATCTACCACCCGGAATACCGTGCCATCAGCGGCGATGAACCGCCGCCCGTGGACCAGACCCTGACCCCCATCTACCCGCTCACCGAAGGCCTGACCCAGCAGCGCCTGCGCATGCTGTGCCAGCAGAGCCTGGCCCTGCTCGGCCCGCGCAGCCTGCCGGACTGGCTGCCGCAAGAGCTGGCGCGGGATTACCAGCTGGCGCCGCTGGACGATGCGATTCGTTACCTGCATCACCCGCCGGCCGACGCCGATGTCGACGAACTGGCCCTGGGTCACCATTGGGCCCAGCATCGCCTGGCGTTCGAAGAACTGCTGACCCATCAGCTGTCCCAGCAGCGTCTGCGCGAAAGCCTGCGCTCGCAACTCGCTCCGGCGCTGCCCAAGGCCACCCGGCTGCCGGCGCTGTACCTGAAGAACCTCGGCTTTGCGCCCACCGGCGCGCAACAGCGGGTCGGCAACGAGATTGCCTACGACCTCAGCCAGCCCGAGCCGATGCTGCGGCTGATCCAGGGCGACGTAGGGGCCGGCAAGACCGTGGTCGCCGCCCTCGCCGCCCTGCAGGCGTTGGAGGCTGGCTATCAGGTGGCGCTGATGGCACCCACCGAGATCCTCGCCGAGCAGCACTTCATCACCTTCAAGCGCTGGCTCGAACCGCTGGGGCTGGAAGTCGCCTGGCTGGCCGGCAAGCTCAAGGGCAAGAACCGCACAGCCGCCCTGGAACAGATCGCCGCCGGGGCACCAATGGTGGTCGGCACCCACGCGCTGTTCCAGGACGAAGTGCAGTTCAAGAACCTGGCGCTGGTGATCATCGACGAACAACACCGCTTCGGCGTGCAGCAGCGCCTGGCCCTGCGCCAGAAAGGCGTGGGCGGACGCCTGTGCCCGCACCAACTGATCATGACCGCCACGCCGATTCCACGGACCCTGGCGATGAGTGCCTACGCCGACCTGGACACCTCGATCCTCGACGAACTGCCCCCTGGCCGTACGCCGGTGAACACCGTGCTGGTGACCGACTCGCGGCGCGTCGAAGTCATCGAGCGGGTGCGCGCCGCCTGCGCCGAAGGGCGCCAGGCCTATTGGGTGTGCACGCTGATCGAGGAATCCGAAGAGCTGACCTGCCAGGCCGCGCAAACCACTTACGAAGACCTGAGCAGCGCCCTGGGCGAACTGCGGGTCGGCCTGATCCACGGGCGCATGAAGCCGACGGAAAAGGCCGAGGTCATGAGCCAGTTCAAAGCCGGTGAGTTGCAGCTGCTGGTGGCCACCACCGTGATCGAAGTCGGCGTCGATGTGCCCAACGCCAGCCTGATGATCATCGAGAACCCCGAGCGCCTGGGCCTGGCCCAGCTGCACCAGCTGCGCGGTCGCGTTGGTCGGGGCAGCGCCGCCAGCCATTGCGTCATGCTCTACCATCCTCCCTTGTCGCAGATCGGCCGCCAGCGCCTGGGCATCATGCGCGAAACCAACGACGGTTTTGTCATCGCCGAAAAGGACCTGGAACTGCGCGGCCCCGGTGAGATGCTCGGCACCCGCCAGACTGGCCTGCTGCAATTCAAGGTCGCCGACCTGATGCGCGATGCCGACCTGCTGCCGGCCGTGCGCGATGCCGCCCAGGCCTTGCTGGAGCGCTGGCCGCACCATGTCAGCCCGCTGCTGGAACGCTGGCTGCGCCACGGGCAGCAATACGGCCAAGTGTGAGCAGCGTCTCAGTTAAGGGGCGAACGCCCCGATCAAGCTGGTTATACTCCTGAAATTGTTTGAAAACGGATACAGACCATGACAGAAGTTGCCCTCGCCACCGCAGCCCCGCACGCTCCGTCTGTAATCCGGTTGCTGCTCGGCAAGCTGGACATCGGCTTCACGGAAGTCCTCGACCATCCTGGCCTGCCGGCCGCGCGCAAGGTACAAGCCGTCCTGCTGGACGACGCCGTCGGCGCGCTGATGGTGCTGTTCCCACAGAGCCAGTTGCTGGACCTCAATCGCCTCGCCGAACTGACCGGCCGCCGCCTGACCGCCGTCTCCACGGAACGCCTGGAGCGCATGCTCGGCAAACACAACCTGAGCCTGCTGCCCGGCCTGCCGGCGCTCACCAGCTCGCCCTGCCTGTATGAAGAAAGCCTGCTGCGCGAGCCGACCCTGCTGATCAACTCCGGTGAGCCGGGCCTGCTGCTGGAAATCACCAGCGACGCCTTCAAGAGCATGCTGAGCAAGGCCAGCGCCGGCAACTTCGGCGAGGCCCTGAGCAGCATCCGCCCGAACCTCGACCGTCCGGACGACGACCGCGAGGAAATCACCCAGGCGATGCAGGCCTTCACCGCCCGGCGCATCCAGCAACGCCTGGAAGCGACCATCGAGATTCCGCCGCTGGCCGAAACCGCGCAGAAGATCATCAAACTGCGGGTCGACCCCAACGCCACCATCGACGACATCACCGGCGTGGTGGAAACCGACCCGGCCCTGGCCGCGCAAGTGGTGAGCTGGGCGGCTTCGCCCTACTACGCCTCGCCAGGCAAGATCCGCTCGGTGGAAGACGCCATCGTCCGCGTGCTGGGCTTCGACCTGGTGATCAACCTGGCGCTGGGCCTGGCCCTGGGCAAGACCCTGAGCCTGCCCAAGGACCACCCGCAACACAGCACGCCGTACTGGCAGCAGTCGATCTATACCGCCGCCGTCATCGAAGGCCTGACCCGCGCCATGCCGCGTGCCCAGCGCCCGGAAGCCGGCCTGACCTACCTCGCCGGCCTGCTGCACAACTTCGGCTACCTGCTGCTGGCCCACGTCTTCCCGCCGCACTTCTCGCTGATCTGCCGCCACCTGGAGGTCAACCCGCACCTGTGCCACAGCTACGTCGAACAGCACCTGCTGGGCATCAGCCGCGAACAGATCGGCGCCTGGCTGATGCGCTACTGGGACATGCCGGACGAGTTATCCACCGCCCTGCGCTTCCAGCACGACCCGAGCTACGACGGCGCCTACGCCGAATACCCGAATCTGGTGTGCCTGGCCGTGCGCCTGCTGCGCAGCCGCGGCATCGGCTCCGGCCCTGTCGAAGACATCCCTGACGCCCTGCTCGAACGCCTCGGCCTGTCCCGCGACAAAGCCGAAGACGTGGTCAGCAAAGTCCTCGAAGCCGAAGTGCTGCTGCGCGAACTGGCCTCGCAATTCAGCCAGCACTGACCCCAGAAAAAAGCCCCGCTCCCGTAGGAGCGAGGCTTGCCCGCGATCATCTTCCGGCTGGTATACCGCTCGCCTTCAAGCCTTCGGCTTGGCCTTCTTCGGCTTCAGGTACTTGGTCAGCCCCTGGAACCAGATCACCAGCGCCGGGTTGCCCTTGATCTGGATCGACTTGTCCTGGATTCCGGTCATAAAGGCCAATTGCTTGTTCTTCGCCTGCATCGTGGCAAAACCATAGGCCGCGTCTTTAAAGGCAATGGCAAATGCCGGCTCGGGATGCACCCCCGATTTGCTGGTAATCCGCTGATCCTTCACCAAAAAATGCCGCGCCACCTTGCCGTCCAGCGTCTGCAGCTGAAACACCAGCGCCTTGTCACCCAACTGCTGCTGGAACGCAGGATTGGTCCGGCTGGCCTTGCCCATCAACAGCCCCAGCATCCACAGAAGAAAACGAAATTTCATGCGCAAAGCCCCAAAGGAAAAATGAACGGCTGACGCAGTGTAGCGGCTTCGGAGGGGAACGCCACAGTTATGCAATGTTAAGTGAAGATGAGCGCGTTATTGGTGATGATGACCGCCAAGTCACACTCATTTACCAGCAACCTTACAAATCTGGCGAGAAGCGGTCCGCTTATAGCCCTGTGAATCCTGAAACCTGATCCTCATCCACTCCTCGGCCAGGCAATAGCCAGCACTCCAGACAACAGGCTCAAGGCGAGCAGCACTTTGGCAATCAGGAACGCAACGTCAACGGAATCGGAAATGCCCCCACTGCCGCTTGCCCCACTAGCAATGCCAGCCAGCCCGAGCAAAGCGCTGAGTATCGAGATCGCTAGCAGCACGATCGCCAGTACCGTGAATATTTTATGCATTGTGCGGCTCCTTCATCGGGATGGCCCATAAGTCGCGCGTTGATACTTCGCATAGGCTCGTTGAAGCTATTTTTTCGGGATGTTTCTCGCTATTGGCTTTCTCTTAATAGTCGTCATCACGTCCGGTTGGTCTCCAGTTGATGTCTTTATCGGCGTGATAGCCCTGCACAGGGTTCGGTGGCAGTGGGTGGTCTTTGGCCAGATTGGGGAAGCGCAAGTCTGGATTGTTGGCTAGCTCCCTGGACACTTTGTAGTATGCATCTTCAGTCTTCTTGTCTTTATTATAAGAAAACTTACCATTTTGAAATACATCTTCTATTTCCATGGCACCTTTCCGCTCACCTAGAGCTGCAGTTCTCTGATAATAATGCATGGAGACAGGATAGTTCTCATCCACAACCTCATAATAAGACCCCAACTTATAAGCTGCGTCCGCATAACCCTGTCTCTCCGCGCACTTCAAGTACCCAAGCCCTACAGCATCCTTCCTCCTATCGTATATATAGATATATCCGATTCTGGTTTGAGCTTGAGGACTTCCCAAATCTGCAGCCCTAATCAAGAACTGCACAGCGCTCCTGTCTGATTGCACAATACCAACCCCTCTTTGTGTCATTACACTCATATCGTAGTAACCCAGAGGAGCTTGCAGCTGTATCATTTTCAGGTATAAATCAATCGCCTTGTTCGTATCCTTAGCAACCCCATCACCACGTTAATATAGCTCTGCAAAATTGTGCATCGCTTTCCAATGGTTCTTTTCTACAGCCTGCTGATACAGGCTGGCCACTTTGCTCCAGTCGGCCGGACGTTCTTTACTAAGCACCCGAGCTTGTTTAAACCATTCATCTGCTTGCTGGTCCAAGGGCGGAGCAGTGTCTTTTTCATGAACACACTTGAAATCATATGCCATGGAAAAACCACTGCTGCCCAATAGCACAACAGCCAGCAGTGCTTTAATAGTCATCATCACGTCCGGTAGGTTTCCAATTAATGTCTTTGTCGGCGTGATAACCCTGAATGGGGTGGGGTGGAAGCGGGTAGTCTTTAACTATTTTTGGAAAGCGGAGTTCTGGATTTTCAGAAAGCTGATCATATATATGGCTATAGTCAGCTGCGATCTTCATGTTTTTAGGGTAGCCAAGATCACCTTTTGTGAAAGTGTTTTCGACAAACAATGCTCCTTTGATATCGCCAAGGGCTGCCGATCGCTGGTAGTAGTGCATGGCGACAGGGAAGTTCTTGTCTACTATTTTGTAATAAGCAGCTAGTTCGTAGTTTGCTTTTGCATCATCTTGGTGGGCGGCGCAGCGCAAATAATCTACTCCAAGCTTGGTTTTCTTGATCTCATATATATATATGTTTCCTAGCCTAGTCTGAGCAAGAGGGCTACCTAAATCTCCTGACCTAAGCAGGAACATCATGGCATCTTTGTCAGATTGAACTACGCCTATGCCCCGCTGTGTCATCACACTCATGTCGTAGTATCCCAGCGGCACTTCCAGTTTAACCATCTGCATATATAGGTCGATGGCCTTGTTGGTGTCTTTTTTTACCCCGTCACCACGCAAATACAGCTCTGCAAGATTGTGCATCGCCTTCCAGTGGTTTCTCTCTACAGCCTGCTGGTAGAGTTGTGCTATTTTCGCCCAGTCAGGTAAGCGCTCTTTACTTATAGAACGAGCTTGCTTGAACCATTGATCTGCTTGCTGATCCAGAGGCGGGGCAGTATCTTTTTCATGTGCGCACTTAAATTCGTAAGCCATGGCAGTGTTTCCGAAGAGTAGGGCGAGTAATAAAAATATTAAATTAATCAACGGCCGTTGCATAAGGCGTCACCAAATCCCAGAATCGAACTAGATTTCCATTTAGTGGTAGATTTCCTTTCTGGTTTTTCCAGTTGTCATCTATCACCTGTTCCCAGTTTCTATAATCTTTTTCAATATTTTTAATTAGCGTAGGCTTTTCTGAGCTTACTTCATTCCCCGAATGCATCCCCCACAACCGCTCCCGCCAGGTCCGGGTGGTTTGCGGGCTTGGCATGGCGATATTCAGTTCGGAGTCGGAGTTCAGGCTGCGCTCGTTGATGTTGGCGGAGCCCAGGGTGAAAAACAGGTCGTCCACCAGCAGCAGCTTGCTGTGTACATAGATGGACTTGTACTGCGCCATTCCTTGTTCCGGGCCGAGATGTTCGGTGATATCGCGTTCGGTCTGGCGCTGCTCGCGCGTCTTGGGAGTAGCGGTTTCGCCGCCGTCCTTGCAACTGACCAGAGTCGCGACAATGATTTTCAACCCCTTGGGCGGCAGCATCTCCGGCTCCAGTTCGCGAGCCGCGGCCTGGTTGTAGTGTTTGTTGGGGTCCATGGCCAGGAGTTCATCGGCGCGACTCGGATCGATACCCTGCTCATGCATTTGCGTCTGTACCTTGGCCAGCTCCTGATCGCGTGTCGGCGATTCGTCACGGGCCTTCAGTTCGCGCTGGCGGTAGGCAAGCTGGCGTTGATCGTAGAGCAGGTCGCGGTGGGCCAGGGGCATCAGTTCGCCCTGGCCAAGGGTGTCGAGCATCTCGTAGGTGGAACTAGAGAAATGCCCACTCTCCGGGTTGTTGGTGACCACGAACAGGTGCAAGTTCTGTTGTTTGCCGGCAGCGACGTAGTCGGCGGCAACTTTCTTCAGGCGTTCGGCCAGCGGTTTGTAGCGGAAGTATTGGTTCTCGATATAGGCGTACTGATGCACATTGCCCAGGGCCTTTTCATATACCTCGAGAATGGTTTTTTCCGGGCCTTCTTCCGGTTGAGTCCGGCAAATCTGCGCGGGCTCTCCACCGTCACGAATCAGGCTCAGCGGTTTGATCGACGAACGCTCGTGGTTCAGGGTGCCCTTGAACACGCGGCGTATCCAGCTGCTGCTTTTGTCCCAGGCATTGCAGAAGTTGTGATTGAGGTCGAATAGCACCGGGCCGCGTACAAATAGGGAAAGGTCCTGCCAGGGGCCGAAGCCCAGATCGCGCTTGCCGGCTGCATCGTCGTAGGCGTGGGCGGTGGTGTCCCAGTAGTTGCGCTGCAGGTTGTGGCCCATCACAAGACCTTTCGCTTTTTGCGGGTCCATGTAGTCGACCACCAGGGTTTTCTGGTGATGGCTGGGAAATAGGCTCAGGGCCAGCATCTGCATGAAGGGCACATCGTGAGACTCGTCCTTGAGCAGTCGCCACAGGATGGCAAGACGCCCCCAATGCATGCGCAGGCCATTTTGATCGTCGTAGGTCAACTCTCCTACGAGTTTGAAGTCCCGCGTACGAAACTCGATATTGCGGGCTTCACCGCTGTGGACCCAGCGATACCAATTGCGGGTCTTGACCTGTTCGTTCGGGTCCTGGACCGTCCCTCCCGAATCACGACCCTTGACGTAGCCGCTGTCCAGGGCATCCAGGCTTTGCTGGATGTCGATCAGACGGTCGCGCGTGGCTCGTCGGCCGGCCTCGTCGTTTGCCGGAAGTTTTTCCAGGCGTGCCTGCTCCTGCTGCTGTTCTTCCAGGAGCTTTTTCCGTTTTTCACCCAGGGCGCTGGTGTCAGCCGGCTTGCCCGCAGTCATTCCGGAACCCATCGATGTTCCGCCCCTGCCACTCCAGCCCTCGCCGATAACCGAGTTTTCGCCGAGCTGGGCCAGTCGGTTGTTCCAGATCAGCACCCGCACCTCAACGCCATCGCTGGCCTTCAGCTTAAGCAAGTCCCCCAGGCTGAGGCTATCGGTCGAAGCCCGGTTGAGGCGCATCCCCGGGTCGAAGCCCCAACTGATGAGATCGATGCTTTTCGTAGCGTTCAGGATGCAGTCATAGACCTTTTCAAAGGCCTCCTCGCCACACACCAGCGGCGTCACTACGTTGCCTGCCGGGCGTGGCGGGCTTAGCGGATTGTTCTTGTGGGCGAACCAATCCGAGGTCAGGGTTGCGGCGCTTTCTTCAAGCGAGATCGACAGTTTCTGATCGAGGTATGTCATGGAGTGCTTCCTTTACTCTTTCTGCTCGCTTTGATCCGCCCACAATTGGCGGAACGCCTCACTGCTGCTCAACGCCTCCAGAGAGGCAGCTGCGCCCGGGAAGTCGCGGTATCCCTCACGCCCCAAGCGCTCACTGCGTTGGCGCGTCTGTTCGCTCGAGGTTTCGCTCATATCCAGGTTGAAACGGTGTCCGTTCACCGTTTCCACCGAATAGTTGCGGGTACCGGGAATATGCTGGAAAAGCACATTGCCCTTCTCGTCGCTGAAGCCTTTGTCGATAAGTGCACCATCGGCGTAGAGCTGATAAGGCTCATCCGGATACCCCGGCATGTTGGGCAACGGGGAAATACGAATGCACAGCTGACCCGGCACGGTTTCTTTCGCCGGGTTGGCCAATGCTTCCTCCATCAGGCTGCCAGCCTTGTCCGCATCGGCCGCGCCCGGTAGGCCCGGCATCAGAATGCCGATCCCGGTACCACTCCCCGGCGAGCCCCCCGCATTGATCTTCACCACCGGCCCCACCACCGTGACGCCGCCGGCATCGAGTTTGATAAAACTGCCCCCGGCCTTGATCGTCAGTTCGCTGCCCGCCTCGATCACCATCTTGGCGCCGGCCTTGAGGTGGATTTCCTGGCCGGCTTTGGTCAGCTGGGCGGTGCCGAGTTTGATGTGCTGGTTTTCGCCGACGGTCAGGTGGTCGTCCACCTTGGTTTCGGTCTTGCGGTCGGCGTGGGTGATCCGATGTTCTTCGGCCTTGAGTTCGGTGTAGGTGTTCTTTTCCACCGTGTCGTGGCGTTCGTGGCCGATGCGGATTTTCTGGTCGTGCTCGATGTTTTCATCCCAGTCGCGCTGGGCGTGGATGAAGATCTGTTCGGCGCCTTTTTTGTCTTCGATGCGCAGTTCGTTGTAGCCGGCGCCACCCGGTGAACTCATGGACTTGAACACCGTGCGGGTCTTGTTCGCCGGCAGGGCGTAAGGCACCGGATGTTCCTTGTGGTACAGGCAGCCGGTGATCAGCGGCTGGTCGGGGTCGCCTTCGAGGAAGGTCACCAGCACTTCCATGCCGATGCGCGGGATGACGAGGGCGCCGTAGCGGTCGCCGGCCCAGCTGGAGGACACGCGTAGCCAGCAGCTGGTCTTGTCGTCGGCTTTGCCTTCGCGGTCCCAGTGGAATTGCACCTTGACCCGGCCGTACTGATCGCAGTGGATTTCTTCGCCCTTGGGTCCGGTGACCACCGCGGTCTGGCTGCCGAGGACGCGGGGTTTCGGATGGTTCAGGGCCGGGCGGAAGAACACCTGCCAGGGTGTGGCGAGGAAGCGGTTACGGTAGCCCTGGTGGAAGTCGTCCTTGTTGTCGGTGGTGTCGCTGGTCACCGACTCTTCCAGCACCTGCGGCTGCTTGCCTTCATGAACGATGTGGGTCAGCAGCCACAGGTCGTTCCACTCGCTGCGCGGGTGCTCGGACAGTTCCAGGAAATGGCCGCTGACCAGTCGCGTCTGGTCGCCCCAGCCTTCGGCCTGCTGGTAGTCGGCGCGGTGGCGTTCGAGGGCGCGCTGGCTGAGGAACTTGCCGCGCGCGCGGTCGGTGAAACGCCCCGGGTAGTCGTAGTCTTCCAGGTCCGGTTCTTCGCTTTCAGCCTCGGGTTTATAGGCGGCCTCCAGTTGCAGGCGCGGCTTCTCGAAGTCGTAATCGCGTCGAGTAGTACGGCGGGTGCGGGTCTCCAGGCGCAGGTTGAAACCCTTGATCACCGGCTCGTCGGCGACCATGCCACTGCCCTGGATATAGGCGGTGGGCTGGCCGAGCTTGGGGAACACGGTCTGGTCGTCGCCGAACACCAGCAGGTGGCCCTGCGGGCTGTGCTGGAAGTGGTAATGCAGGCCTTCCTCTTCGCACAGGCGCTGGATGAAGTGCAGGTCGGTCTCGTCGTACTGCACGCAGTAGTCGCGGTCCGGGCACGGGGTGCCGAGCTGGAACTGGTAAGCGTTGCCCTGGATGCCGTGCTCTTCGAGGATCAGGGCGATGATCTTCGGCGCCGACAGCTGCTGGTAGATGCGCTGGTTGGTGCGGTGTTCGAGGTAGGCCAGCTGCGGTACCAGCGACACCTGGTAGCGGGTCAGGCGCTTGCCGGCATCGCCCTGGGCCACGCGGTAGATCTGCCCGTGGATGCCACTGCCTTGCGGATCGAAGGCGAGAAAAGCCTGCTTGTGCAGCAGGGTCTCCAGGTCCAGGTCGGGGTTCTCGCTGACCAGCTCCAGATCGAACCGGAACGGCTGGCTGATGCCTTCGATCCCCTCGAAAGACAGCACCTGCAAGTCACCCTGGAAGTCGTCGACCGTCAGGCTGAAGTGGGTTTCATTGGAAGGATTGAACATAGCTTGCTCCCTGTTCGATGGTCATCCGTTACGCCGATGGAACCAGCGTTGCAGCCAGGACGAATCCGCGCGCATGGCATCGCGCAATGCTTGGGCGGAGATGGTGCGTTCCGCCACGTCGAAGGCCAGCGCCGCGCGCAGGGCTGGCCAACAGTGTCTGGGTAGATGCCTGGGCGCTTGCAGCGAGCGGTCCAGGCGTTCGTCGCGGGCCTGGGTCGACGGCAACCGGCGATACGGGTGCTTGCCGCAGGCCAGTTCATAGATCACACAGGCCACCGCGTACAGGTCGGCGCTGGCCGACAAGGCGCCGCCCTCCAGCAATTCGGGGGCGGCATAGCCGGGCGTCCAGGCGTTGAAGCGGCTGCGGCTCAGTTGCGGCAGGCCGGGAAGGATGCCCTCCTCGGCCTGGCTCAGGCCGAAGTCGAACAGCCGCACGCCGTCTTCGCAGAGCATCACGTTGCTCGGCTTCAGGTCGCCGTGCAGCACACCGCGAGCGTGGCTGTACGCCAGGGCATCGAGCAGCGGCCGCACCACATCGCGCAGCTCTTTCCACGGCAGGCCCAACGGCCGCTCGCAGAGCAGTTTGTCCAGGGTCAGGCCGCGCATCAGCTCCATGGTGATGAAGGCGCGCTGGCACTGGGTGTCCACCTCGAAGCTGTGCAGGCGCACGACGTTCGGGTGGCGCAGGCGTCGGGTCAGGGCGAACTCGCTGTAGAGCAAGGCGCTGGCATCCGGCGTCTCGGAGAATTCTTCGCTCATGACTTTGAGCGCTATGTAAGGGTCGGGATCGCCGAACTGCTCATGCAGCAGGTCCCGCGCGCGGTAGACCGCGCCCATGCCACCGGCCCCGAGCAGGCGCTCGAGGCGGTAACGTCCGGCCAATACGTCCGGCAACCCGCCCACAGGCACCACGGCCTGGGCCTTGGAACGGGGGCGGCTCCTGGAGCGGTTGCGGCCCTTGCCCTTGGCCTTGGGCGCCACGGGACGCGGCGCCTCATTGGCCTTGGCGAAGGCGAAATAGGTCAGGTTGCTGGCCTCTTCCTCGCTCATCAGGATGTTATCCAGACCGGATTTGAGATCACTCATTGGCGGATCACCACGGCGGTCAGATTGTCCCGCGCCGAGCCGCGCAGGGCGCCGTCGAACAGACGCTCCAGCGCCACCTGCGGCGAAGCCAGGCTCAAGGCATTGCCCAGCGCATCGCTGGTCAGGCCCTGGTACAGGCCGTCGCTGCACAGCAGGAAGGCATCGCCGGGGTAGACCTGCAACTCCAGCACATCCAGGGTCAGCTGCTCGCTGGCGCCCACCGCCCGGGTCAGGGCATTGGCCGCCGGATGGGCCCGCGCCTGCTCGACGCTCATCTGCTGCTCGTCGATCAGTTGCTGCTGCAGCGAATGGTCCTTGGACAGCTGGTACAGACGCTGCCCGCGCCACAGGTAACAACGACTGTCGCCGGCCCAGATGCACGCCGCGCGGTCGCCTTCCAGCAACAGCGCGACCACGGTGCTGCCCATGATGCTGTCGTGGCGCTCGGCAGTGACGGTCAACTCCTGGCCCAGGCGCCGGTTGAGCCAGTGCAGGCACTGGCGCAGGCCCTTGAGCCGCTCGTCAAAGCTGTCTTGCGCCGGCAACTCGGCCAGGCTGGCGACGATCAACTGGCTGGCGATGTCGCCACCCTGATGCCCGCCCATGCCGTCCGCGACCACCCAGAGCCCCTGCTCCGGACAGTCGAGGAAGGCATCTTCGTTGCGCGCCCGAACCTTGCCCGGGTCGGTGCGCGCAGCGCTGCGCCAGGTACTGGCAACCAGCATCAGAGCTGCACCGGCATGCGGAAGGTACGCAGCACACCCATGTCGAACGGGTTCGGCGTGCGCTGGCTCATCAGCAGGTAGTTGGCGCGCAGGCCGCCCAGGTCGGCCTTGAGCACCAGCACGTCACGGCCGGTCAGGTACTCGGTCTGCATCAGGTCGAACAGACGGAACAGCGACCAGGGGCCGGTGTTCTTTTCGATGCCCACCGGGCGCCCGGCCATCTTGTCCAGCACCAGGCTGGTGCGGCCGTCTTCGGCATCGGTCGGCCACTTGAAGGACACCGGCACGATCGGGCCATGGCGGTATTCCATGGTCTTGTCGCCGAAACGGAACTCGGAACGGCTCACCGCCGGGTCCAGGGTGTAAGGCTCCAGCTTGAACTGCACCTGCGGCTCCGCCGGGTTCTCCGAGAAGAAGCTCTGGCGGATCACCTGGGCCGCGGCCATCTGGTCGAGGTAGACCTTGGACATCGGCAGGCTGTGGCCGTCGATGCTGCGCAGGCGGTAGTTGCCCGGATCGCCGCTGACGAAAGGCCGCATGTAGTTTTCGAAGAAGCGGTCGGCGATGCCCTGGGCCTTGAAGAACTCGCGGAAGTCGCTGATGGCGACATCGCTGGTGCTGTGGGCGCTGAACGGATAACGCTTGCTGATGGCCTTGCCGTAGAAGCTGTACAGCTCGCTCTGATAACGCTGGTTCAGGTATTGGTAGGAGTCGTTGAGCACCAGGCGCCAGGTGTCTTCCGCCAGCACGTTGAACCACACGCTCACCGGACGCGGCAGGCGCACCGAGGCGTTGCGCAGGTTGCTCAGGGCATCGCGCTGGCCGCTCATGCGGGTCTTGGCCATTTCGAACGCCGCCTGCTCGGGCGCGCTGGCACGGGCCAGGCCGGCCAGTTGCAGTTGCAGGTCGTTCAACGCTTGCAGCGCTGGCGTCAGGTCCGCCGCCGGGCCGTTGTTGTCGTCCAGCAGGCGGTGCAGCGGTTCGAAGCGACGTTGCAGCGACTTCTTCGCGGTGTCCGGCAGGTTCTTGGCCAAAGCTTCCTGGGCCTTGCCCGCGGCAGCCGCCGCGACCTTGCCCAGCGCCCCGCCCTTCTCGGCGGCTTTATCCGCCGCGGCGGTCACGTCTTCGGCGCTTTCGGCGATGGCCTGGAAGCGAGTGTTCTCACGCACTTCCACCAGCAGTTGCAGCACCGGCGAGTTGGCCGAGGTCAGGCCGGCGACCTGATCGGCGCCTTCGCCGGCATCGTTGAACGGCTGCAGGCCGACCTGGCCCACCGCTTCGCTCCAGAAATTGGCGTAGTCGCGGAAGTACAGCTGCTCCAGCTCCACCATCAGGCGGCGCAGGTCCATGCCGCTGATGCCGCTGCCTTCGCCCAGCACCCAGTTGTCACGCAGGATATCGGTGACCAGCGCCGTGCCCTGGACCGAGAAATACTGCTGGTAACCCTGCTGGGTGTAGAAGCCCGGAATCGCGTAGTCGGTGCCGACGAACAGGCTGCCCTGCGGCCCCAGGTGCTGGCTCAGGCGGTACTCCGGCAGGCTCCGCGCCTGTTCGCGCAGCACGCGGTAGACCACGTTGGCCAGCGACTCGCTGCGCAGCACCTGGCGCGCCTGGGCCACCAGCGTGTCGTTGAGCGGGTAGCTGAACGGCAGCTTGAGCAGGCGTTCGAAGTGCGCGTTCAGGCCGTTCTGCACCGCGGTGTTGCCGGCGTAGCGCGTCGACCAGTCGCTGGCCACCCAGTCCTTGAGCCAGGACGGATCGCGACGGTCCTGCATGTTCAGCATCAGGTACGCCCGCAGGCTGTTGAGCAGGCGGTCGCGGTCGCGCATGTTGCCGCGGATCTGCCCTTCGAGCATCTGCGCCACCCGTGGCAACAGCTGGGCTTGCAGCTCACGCTCGTAGGCACTGAGCACCACCGGGTTGCTTTCCTCGCCCTGGTACAGGCCGACCCGCTCGTGCAGCGAGACGTCGCCCTTGGCCGGGAACACCTTGGTGGCTTCGAAGCTGGTGTCGAGGGTCTTGAGCGCCGCCATCGCGTCGTCGCGGGCGGTCAGCGCCGTGCGCTGCTGGTTCCAGTTCTGCGCCAGGGAGCGCAGGTTTTCCAGGCGCTCGTAGTTGGCGGAGAAACCGCCGGCCCAGAGCAGGCCGAACAAGGCCAGGGCCACCAGCGCGCCAACGTACAGCGCACGCTGGCCCCAATGGATGCGATTGCGCTCGCGCTTGTCCAGGCCAGCCAGGTCGGCCTCGGGAAAAATCACCCGGCTCAGCAGGTGGTGAATGAAGCGCGAACGACCGCTGCGCAGGGTCGGCAGCACACCGGCCGCCATGCCCAGGCTGGCGCCGATGCTGGCGGTGTCGGGGTCGAGCTTTTCGGTCAGGTGCGGCGCGCTGGTCAGGTAGAAGCCGCGCAGCTGGCTGGCCCGCTGGTAACGGTTGCCGGTGAACGCCATGTCGACGAACAGGCACAGGTGCTCGCCGATCTGGCCCAACTGGTGCGGGAAGTCGAGGATGCGGCCACGGCGCTGGGTGTCGCGCTCCTGGTGCATGCGCATGATCACCTGGCTGTTCAGGCGCCGCAGCAGCTCTTCGAACTCCTGGCGCAGCACGGCGACGTCGGTGCCGTTCTGTTCCTTGCGGAAGCTGGTGCCGAGCACCTGGTCGCTTTCCTCGCGGCTCAGCTGGTCGAAGAACTCGTCGAAGCCCAGCAACTGGTCGGCCTTGCTCAGCACCAGGTACACCGGCACATCGACATGCAATTTCTGATGCACGTCCTGCAGGCGCGCGCGGACCTGGCGCGCCAGGGTCTCGAGATCCTGCTCGTTGCCGCTCAGCAGCAGCTCCACCGGAATGGTCACCAGCACGCCATTGAGCGGACGCCCGCGACGGCGCTTGCGCAGCAGGTTGAGCAAGGTGCTCCAGGCACTGGCGTCGACTTCCGCGTCGGGCTGGGTCAGGTAGCGGCCGGCGGTGTCGATCAGCACGCCGTGGTCGGCGAAGTACCAGTCGCAATGCCGGGTGCCGACGGTGTCGCGGGTCAGCTTGCGGTCGATCTTGTTGATCGGGAACTCAAGGCCCGAGAAGTCCAGCAGGCTGGTCTTGCCGCTGCTCTGCGGACCGATCAGCAGGTACCAGGGCAGGTCGTTGCGCCAGCGCTCGCTGCGCCCGCGGTACAGGCTGGAGGTCTTGAGGGTGCGCATGGCTTCCTTGAAGCGGCTGCGCAGCTCTTTCTGTTCCTCGTCGATCAGCTCTTCGCGGCGCAGGCGTTCCTGGCCGTCTTCGCTGTCTTCCATTTCTTTCTTGCGGACCCCGGCGCGCCAGCTGACGAAGACCATGGTCAGGCCCCAGATCAGGAACAGCACGCTGATGGTCAGCAGGCGCGAGGTCGCGCTTTCCCAGAACTTGTAGTCGTTGACCGCCAGCAGCGGCCCGACGAACCACACCAGCAGTGCCACGAACAGCACCAGCAACAGCGTCCAGACCCACGTCTTGCGCAGGAAGGCGCCGACTTTCTTGAAGAAGTTTTTCATCACACGTCCCTGTATTACGGCTGGGGCTGGACCACGGCCGGGTCAAGCTGCTGATAAGGTTGCAGAACGGTCTCGCGCTGCTCGCCCAGAACCCAGGCGAACCCCGAATACATCACCACCAGGCAGACCACCGTGAACAGCGCGACCATCCACCACGGCACGATGCGCACCAGGCTGCGACGCTTGTCGTGCAAGCCTTCCCAGTGTGGCGACAGCTCGCGCGGCACGTCGCCACGCAGCTGACGGATCTGCCGGTACAGCGCGTCGCGAATGCCTTCGAGTTCGAGCATGCCGCGGGCCATGACCCGGTACTTGCCCTCGAAGCCCAGCGACAGGCACAGGTACATCAGTTCCAGCATCGGCAGGTGCTTGACCGGGTTCTTCGACAGCCGGTCCAGCAGCTGGAAGAACTTCTCGCCACCAAAGGTCTCGTTGTGGAAGCTGCTGAGCAGGCTCATCTGCGACCACTCGCTTTCATTGCCCCACGGGGTGGTGACCACCGCCTCGTCGACCACGGTGCACAGCACGTAGCGGGCGGCCATGACCTGGCTGCTTTCGGCGCCGTTGTGCAGGGCGCGCACCTCGAACAGCTTCAAGGCCGAGGTCAGGCGCTCGTTGAGCGCGTACAGGTCTTCGCGGGTGTCGCTGTGCTTGAGGCGCACCACTTCCGACAACAGATCGGAGGCCGCCGCCACCAGCGCGTTCAGGCTGATGTTGAAGGCCTCGGCCGGGCGCAGGCGCGCGGCGTAGATCATCCGTTCTTCCAGTTGCTCGAAGCGCGGCGGCGCGGCGAAATCGGTCAGCGGACTCTGTGCCGGGCCATGGCCCTGGCGATCGAGCAGGACGGTCTTGTCGTCCTGGTTGTGTTCCATGTCCTTGATCATGTCGGTCAGTTCCTGATGGCCCAGAATTTCAGTTCAAGCTCGGCGAATTCGCCGGACACGTGGAAGGCGAAACCGCCGGAACGCTCCAGTTGCGCCAGGTCTTCGGAACTGAGCTCGAGGATGAAATAGGTTTTGTTGGAGTGGAACGCGATCTGCCGTGGCGCCACCGGCAAGGGTTTGACCTTGATCCCCGGCAGGTGCAGGTTGACCAGCTGGCGAATCCGCTCCACCGGGCCGACCTTGAGGTGCGCCGGCAAGCGATGGCGCAGTTCTTCGGAGTCGCAGTTGGCACTGGCGGCCAGGACGAACGAGGCCGACCCCAGCAGCTTGTGGTCGTGCAACGGCGACACGATGATCCCGTACTGACGCGCCTGCAGCACCAGCTCGATGGCGTGCTGTTCGAGCACCATCGACAGCACCTGGCGGATCGCGTCCATCAACTTGCGGAAGCTCGCACCCTGGTCGCTGTGCTGGTAGCGGCTGTCCAGGCGCGGGCGCTTGCTGTCGCTGGCGAAGGTCGCCAGATCGCCGAGCATGGTCAGCAGCGTGCGGTACAGCTCTTCCGGGTGCACCTGCTCCAGGCCCAGGTAGTGGCGCAGCAGCAGTTCGGTGCGGTTGATCAGTTGCAGCATCATGAAGTCGCCGACTTCGGCGCCGCCGACCTTGCCGTTGGAGCGGATCCGGTCGGCAATGGTGTCGCCACGGTGGCTGAGCATGCTGATCACTTCTTTCAGGCACGACAGCAGGTAGCTCGAGGCATGGGCGTGGATGAAGGTCGGCACGAAGTCCGGGTCGAGGCTGATCACCCCGTCGGGAGTGGTATCGAGGACTTCGCAGAGCTTGAGCTTCACATAGGCCTGGTCGCTCTGTTGCTCGCCCAGCAGCAGGCGGAAGTCCGGCCGGGCGCAGCTGACCTGGCTGCTGGAATCGTCGCCGGCGTTGGAGTCGGCCACTTCCGCCTCGTAGGTGGTGTAGCGCGCCAGCACATCGGACTGCTCCGGACGGCGCGCCTCGATGTGGTTGCCGGTCACCAGCGGCAAGGCCAGGTACACCGGGGTGTTGCCGGTGTTCGGCGGCACGTCGAGGGCCAGCGGCTCGGTGTTGCCGCCCAGTTCGAACAGGCTGCCGTCGGGCAGGATGCCGGAGGCCTGGCTGATCACCAGCTTGCCCATGTTGAGGAACTGCAAGTCGATCTCCAGGCTCAGGAAACCCCAGGAATAACTGCCCAGCAACTGGGTGCGGGTTTTCATCTGGTAGTCGTAGTAGCGATCGTTGTGCTGGAAGTGCTGCGGGCGCAGCAACATGCCTTCCTGCCAAATGACTTTATGCACGTTCATGATTACTTGTCCGCCTTGGCGAGCGTTGCGTTGCTGGTGCGGATACCGGCCTGGTCGAGGGTCAGATCGGCTTCGGTCAGCTCCACCGGAGTGAGCTGCACCACATAGCGCCACTGGGCTTCGGAGATATCGCGGTAGGCCGCCAGCACACCGACGTAGCGGCTGCCTTCTTCGACGCTGAGCTTGAGTTCCACGGTTTCACCCGGGCGCAGTTCCAGTTCTTCGCTGGCCACCATGTCCGGCGCCAGGGACTCCTTGGCGCGCTCGTAGAGGCTGAAGAAATCGGCGTTCTCGAAGGCCACCGGATGCTTGAGTTCGATCAGCCGCACCACGATCGGCGACGGGCGACCGTTGAGGTCCGGGTTGAGCTGGTCGCTGGCGGTCAGCTTGAGGTTGAGCTTGGTCATAGTCGAGTACGGCGACAGCGACGAGCAGCCGGCCAGCAACGCCAGGGCGGTCAGCATGGCCAGCGTCTTGAGTAACAGGGTCGAGCAGCGAGACATGCGCATCATCCTTGGTGTTCGGTGTGAAGGGTGGAGATCAGGCGGATCTGTTCTTCGTAGGCCTGGGCGAAGTCACGGGCCAGCAGGCGTTCGCTCCAGTCATCGTCCTGACGCAGGGCCTGGTGATAGCGGTTGTAGGCTCTCCAGCGGCTGCCGGAGGTCGCCAGCAACGGCTTGTTGTCGCGCTCGAAACGCAGGGTCAGCTGCTGCGGCGAGAAATGCTCGAGGGTGCCGCGCACGGCCGCGCGGCTGGCGGTCAGCAGCGCCACCTGGTGCGCCTGCAGATCGCGGAAGGCACGGGAGATCGCCTGCTCGGCCGGCAGCTGGCCGGGCTTGTTGCCTTGCAGCAGGATGCCCAGCGCTTCGCTGGCGTCCACGGCGAACTTCAGTGGGTTCTTGCTGCCGCCCTGGGCGGTGGTCAGGGCCAGGCGCAGTTCGTTTTTCAGCTCGCTGCGGGTGCGCAGGCTCTGCTGCAGGCCACCGATGCTTTGCTTGAGCAGGCGCGCGGCATCGATCGCCAGGGCTTCGCGGGCGTCGTGATCGAGGCCTTTGAGGTCCACCCCCAGCGCCGCGCCGAAATGCTCCCAAAAGCCTTCGCTCTGGCGCTCCACCGGGGCCGGCTCGACGGCGACCGGCGCCTCGGGCTGTGCCACCAGTTCAGGCACCAGCAGGCTTTCCATGTCGATCCGCGCATAGTCCGCGCGCTGGCGTGGTTCCTGGCGCGGCGTGTTGAGCGCGGTCAGCTCGTCGATTTCCGAATACACCCGCTCCTGCTGATCCAGCGCGTTGAGCGGGTCGAGGTCGAGGAATGCGTCATCGGGAATGATGCTGCCGGCGGCCTGCGGACGCCCGACTTCGGCGTCGAAGGTCGCCGGATCGCGCACCAGGCGCGCACGGATCTCGAAATCCCCCAGCACATAGACGCTGCCGTGCTCGATACGCTGCGGCTCGCCCTTGCGCAGGCGCGCGCCGCTGTCGCTGGCCTGGATACCGTTGCTGCTGGTATCGGTGAGGAAAAACATCCCGTCGCGGTAGCTGACGATCGCGTGGTGATTGGACAGGTGGCGCTTGCGGTCCGGAATGATCCAGTCGCAATCCTCGCCCCGCCCGATCACCCCGCCGGCCTGCTTGAAGGTTTTGCTGCTCAACTCCGTGGGCACGAACTGCTTGGTGTTCAGCATTTCGAAAACCAGTTCCATGATGATGCTCCTTGCGGTCACTTGCCGCGATTGACCGCCTGCGGATCACCCAATGGGCGATAGGTGTTGTCGTTGAATTTGTAATTACCGCTACAGCCGCCGAGGCCGCTGAGAACGATCAGAGCCAGCAGGGCGGCTTGCCAGTGACGAACAGACATCAGAGGGTCTCCATGGGTAGACAATGCACAAAGCGCCGACCCTTGCGGGCGACGCCTGGCGAAACGAAAAAGGCGCTTGGGGCAGTCATGTCGCGCTAGCCCTCGAAGTCGCCAAGATTGATGTTCAACCGCCCGAGGCGGTACAGCAGCGTGCGCCTGGGCAACCCCAGCTCGCGGGCCGCGAGGGTCTGGTTGCCGTCGTTCTTGCGCAGGCAATCGAGCAGCAGATGACGCTCGACCTTCTCCAGGCGCTCGCGCAGGTTCAGCCCGGGTTCCTCCGGCAACGCTTCGATGCTCAGGGAGAAATGCTCGGCCAGCAGCTCGCCGCCTTCGCACAGCAGCACCGCCCGCTCCACCAGGCCCTTGAGCTCGCGCACGTTGCCCGGGAAGGTGTAGCCCGAGAGGTGATTGAGGGCGGTTTCCGACCAGCTCACCGGGTCGCGCTGGAGGAAGGCGCAGGCCTTGTCGGCGAAGTGCCGGGCCAGGTCGAGGATGTCGCCTTCGCGCTGGCGCAGGGCCGGCAGCTCGATCGGGAACTGCGCCAGGCGGTAGTACAGGTCCTCGCGGAACTTGCCCTCGCTGACCAGCACCGCCAGGTCGCGGTGGGTCGCGGCGATGATGCGCACGTCGATCTTGTGGGTGTCGTTGGAGCCCAGCGGACGGATCTCGCCCTCCTGCAGCACGCGCAGCAGCTTGGCCTGCAGGGACAGCGGCATGTCGCCGATTTCGTCCAGCAACAGGGTGCCGCCATTGGCCGCGTCAAACAGCCCCGGACGGTCGCGATCGGCGCCGGTGAAGGCGCCCTTGCGGTAGCCGAACAGCTCGCTCTCCAGCAGGTTCTCCGGGAACGCCGCGCAGTTCTGCACGATGAACGCCTGGGAGCGTCGCGGGCCGTAGTCGTGGATGGCCCGCGCCACCACTTCCTTGCCGGTGCCGGTCTCGCCGCGCAGCAACACGGTGTAGGGGCTGTGCAGCACCTTGCTGATCAACTGGTAGGTCTGGCGCATGGCCGTGCTGTTGCCGATCAGCCCGTAGCCGCTGGCGCTGACCGGAGTGCTGGCCACCGGCGCCGCGTCGCCCACCGGACGACGCAGGCGTTGCAGCAGGTGCAGTTGCCCGAGCACGAACGAGCCCAGTTGCCCCATGGAATCGGCGAAGCCCTGCAGGTCGATATGTTCGCGACTGGCACACAGCAGCAGGCCTTCGACAGCCTTTTGCGTGTTCACCAGCGGCACGCACAACAGCGACTGCCAGGGCGTGTCCCGGGCCGGCAGGAAACTGGTTTCGTGCAGGCTGCCGCTCAACCCCACCAGGCTCACCACGCGGTTCTGGCACAGGGCGAACTGCAATAGCTGCTCACCGTTGTAGTCCGCCGGCAGGCTCGCTGCTTCCCGCGGTTGCAGGATGCCGCCCAGGCATTCGGCACTCAGGCCGAGCCGGGTATGAGTGGCATCGAGCAGGTACAGCTGGCTCAGCTCGCAACCGCTGAGCCCGGCCACGCCGCGCACGAAATCGCCCAGCAGCGCGCCACCGTCGGCCGCCCGCGACAGGCTGGCGAACTGCGCCAGCAGCGCCTCGGCGTAGATCAGCGGTTGCGGTACACGAGTGAACATCACACCCACCTCAGGCGAACTCGCAGGTCACGCCGCCGCTGCTGTCGAGCGTCGCGTGCACGCGCTTGAGGTTCTCGCCGGTGGCCATGGCGTCCAGCAGGCGGTCGGCCACCAGCGGCAATACATGCAGGTCGAGCAAATGATCGATCAGGCGCGCGCCGCTTTCGCTCTGGGTGCAGCGCTCGGCCAGATGGTCGACCAGGTTCTGGCAGTGAGTGAAATCCAGCTGGCGACGGTTCAGGCGTTCACCTAAACGGCCCAGCTTGATTTCGATCAGCTCGCGCAGCACCGGGCCGCCCACCGGGTAGTACGGCACCACGCGCATGCGCGCCAGCAGCGCCGGCTTGAAGTGCTTGCTGAGCACCGGGCGGATGGTCTCTTCCAGGGTCTCGGCGCTCGGCCGCTCGCCGTTCTCGCACAGGGCGCTGATGCGGTCGCTGGCCAGGTTGGAGGTCATCAGGATCAGGGTGTTGCGAAAATCGATCTCGCGCCCTTCGCCGTCGTTGGCCACGCCTTTGTCGAAGATCTGATAGAACAGGTTGAGCACGTCCGGGTCGGCTTTCTCGACCTCGTCGAGCAGAATCACCGAATAGGGTTTCTGCCGCACCGCCTCGGTGAGCATGCCGCCCTCGCCATAGCCGACGTAGCCTGGCGGTGCACCGATCAGGCGCGACACGGTGTGCTTCTCCTGGAATTCGGACATGTTGATGGTGGTGATAAAACGATCGCCGCCGTACAGCAGGTCGGCCAGGGCCAGGGCGGTTTCGGTCTTGCCGACGCCGCTCGGGCCCACCAGCAGGAATACGCCCACCGGCGCGTCCGGCTTGTTCAGGCCAGCGGCGGTGGCGCGCATCGAGCGGTCCAGCGCATGCACCGCCTGCTCCTGACCACGAATGCGCGCGCGCAGGTCGGTGGCGAAGCTCGCGACCTTGGCGTTGTGTTCACGGGCCAGCTGCGCCAGCGGCACGCCGGTCCAGGCGCTGATCACTTCAGCCACCAGGCGCGGGCAGACTTCGAAGCTGACCAGACGCTCCTGGCTCTGGGCATCGCTCAGGGCGCGATGGGTTTCGTTGAGGGCGGCTTCCAGTGCCTCGACGCTCTGCCCTTCTTCCACTTCAGCGGCAAGGGTTTCGATCACCGTGCCTTCGGCATCTTCTTCCACCGACACCAGCGACGGCTGGTTGGCCGCGTCGCGGGCCTTGGCCAGTTGCTGGCGCAGTTCGAGCAGGCGCTCGGCCAGGGTGCGCTGTTCGCTCCACAGGGTTTCCAGGGCTTGCTGCTCGGCCTCGGCCTCGGCCAGGCGGGCCTCCAGCGCGTCCAGGGCTTCCTGGTCAATCACCAGGCCGGCTTCGGCATCGCGGCGCAACGCCTGACGCTGACGGCCGCCTTCGGCCAGCTCGCCACGCAGGCGCTCCAGGCTCTCCGGCGCCGCGGCCAGGCTGATGCGCACCCGGGCACAGGCGGTGTCGAGCACGTCCACCGCCTTGTCCGGCAGCTGGCGGCCGGCCAGGTAGCGGGCCGACAGTTCGGCCGCGGCCACCACCGCGTCGTCGCGCAGGTAGATACCGTGGCTTTTCTCGTAGACCTGGGCCAGGCCACGCAGGATGGTCACCGCCTCGCTGACGGTCGGTTCATGCAACTGCACCGGCTGGAAGCGACGGGCCAGGGCCGGGTCTTTCTCGAAGTACTTCTTGTACTCGGCCCAGGTGGTGGCGGCGATGGTGCGCAGCTCGCCACGGGCCAGGGCTGGCTTGAGCAGGTTGGCCGCATCGGAGCCGCCCGCGTTGCCACCGGCGCCGATCAGGGTATGGGCTTCGTCGATAAACAGAATGATCGGCTTAGGCGAAGCCTTGACCTCGTCGATCACACCCTTGAGGCGGCGCTCGAACTCGCCCTTCACGCTGGCGCCCGCTTGTAGCAGGCCCATGTCCAGCGACAGCAACTCGACGCCCTTGAGCACTTGCGGCACTTCACCGGCGGCGATACGCGAGGCCAGGCCTTCGACCACCGCGGTCTTGCCGACACCGGCTTCGCCGACCACGATCGGGTTGTTCTTGCGACGACGGGCGAGGATGTCGACCATCTGGCGGATCGCGCCATCACGGCACAGCACCGGGTCGAGCTTGCCCTCGCGCGCCTGCTGGGTCAGGTTGTGGGTGAAGCGCTGCAACAGCGATTCGCCCGGCGCCGCCGGCTTGCCGCTGGCCGGCTCTTCCTTCTGCGACAGGGCGAAATCCTTCAGGCGCTCGATGTTCAGCTTGGCTAGCAATGGCTGGTAGCGGCTACCGGCGTAACGCATCGGGTTGCGCAGCAGCGCGAGGATCAGCGCCGCCTGCTCGACCTGGCTCTGGCCCAGTTCGAGGTTGGCCACCAGCAAGGCGTCCTGCAGCCACTGCACCAGCTCCGGGGCGAACACCGGGTTGCGCGAGGCGCTGTGCTCGACCCGCGATTGCAACGCCGCGCTCAACTCGCCGGCATCCACTTCGGCGTCCTGCAACGCGCGTGCGAGCAGGCCTTGCGGGCGCTCCAGCAAGCCCAACAGCAGGTCTTCGACCAGGATCTTGCTGCCGCCCCGGGCGACGCAGCGTTCAGCGGAGCTTTCCAGGTCACGGCGGGTTTCGGCGTCCAGCGCCTGGATCAGTTGCTGCAGGTCTACGTTGATCATGTCATCTGTCCTTAATGAATTTTGCTGCCCAGGGTCACCACGCCGTCCGCGCGTTCGCGGCCGAGCCAACTGGTCCACCCCAGGCGACAGGCGTTCTGCTCACCGATGCGCAGTTCGCGGATTTCTTCCTGGCGCAGGACCAGGCGAATGTCGTAGTCCAGCGGGTCACGCAGGGTGAACCGCACCAGCGCGCACAACGGCTGGTAGCCGAAACCGATCGGCAGGAATTCGTGGAAGCGTTGCCAGTCGAGCTGGCGGATATGGATGCGGAACTTGCCGCTGCGGTCGCGCACCCGTTCGCCCAGCACCAGGTCTTCGCCGAGCTGGCTGTTGGCGCGGCCCAGGCGGTTGCGCTGCTCTTCGAGAATCTCCACCCGGCGCTCGATGCACTGTTCGATCACCAGGTCCGCATGCTTGAAGTAGTAGCGCAGCACGGCCTCGATCAATGCCGCCGAGTGGGCCCGCAGGCTGAGCAGGCCAAGGTACGGCAGCAGGCGCTTCCAGTTCAGCTCCTTGGCCTTGCGGATGTCCTCGCCGCCGAGGCCGATCAGGGCGAACAGCTGGGCGGAAAACGGGTCGAGCGCGCCGCTCTTGAAGCTGGCGCGGTAGCGGTACTTGCGCCAGATCGGCAGCATCAGCCGTTGCAGGCGATGGTGGAACAGGTCGAGGAAGTTGCGGGTCGGGTTGCCGTCTTCGCTGTCGCCCAGGGCTTGTTCACCGTAGAACGCCGGCAGCGGCGAGCCGGAACCGAACAGCCCGATCAGGTTGAACCGCAGGCGCGCGCGCATCTGCCCGTGCTCTTCGAAAAACTCCACGCGATCGACGTCGCTGCCAGGGAAACCCAGGCTCGGATTGGCCTGGAATTCCAGCTGGTCGTAGAGATCCTCTTCGCTCAGGCCCGGATGGGAATCGCGCAGCCGGTCCACCACCAGCAGCACGGCCTGAAACAGCGAGTACTCGCGAATGACCCGGGTCAGCCCGCTTAAAGCAGGGGCTGTAGACCCATACGTGGTGTCCATTGGTACACCTCTCCCTGTGTACTTTTTACCCGCAGCTCGTGGTACGAGTTGAGACTGGCGTAAAGAGCGAAAAACTCGTTGAGAACCGAGGCGAAGACGAACATGTCGCCCTCACCGATATAGCCTTCCGGATCGATGGTCAGCTCGGTGCGCAGACCGCGCAGCGGCAGGCCCCGATGCAACCGGTCGACATGCTCATGGCGGATCGACTTGAGCCCGCCCAGCAGGCGCTTGCTGACCTTTTCCAGGTGCTGGTCGTAGTAGCGCGGCAAGTCGTAGGTTTCGAGAATCACCTTGAGCGCATCGACGTTGGCCAGCGACAGATAGTTGAGCGACATATTGCTGATCAGCTTCCACAGGAAGTCGCGATTCAGCGGCGGCGCGTAGCTCGAGGTGGCCGGGGTGATGTTGCGGAAACTGAGGAACTCCGGGGTTTCCTCGCACGCCTGGTTGATCTCGCCGAGCTTGAGCCGGCGCGGCAGGTTCTGGTTGGTGCAGGTCAGCTCGATGGACAGGGTTTCGTGGGCCTCGGTGTGGCGGATGCCGAAGCTCAGGTAAGTGTCCAGGCCGTCGTGCAGCAGCGAGGAACGCTGGCGGATGCTGTAGTGCGGGCGGCTTTGCGGGACGTCGAAGCTCGGGTCGTGCTCGAAGGATTCGAACGGCACGTATTCCTGGTAGCCCAGGCCGCCGGGCTTCCAGCCGGTCACGGTTTCCACCGAGAACACGCCGCAGTTTTCCAGGTCGTATTCGGCCGGCAGCAGCAGGTACTCGTCCTGCTTGCCGTCGAGGCGGATCGGCAGGGCGTCGTGCTTGAACAGGTTGGCGATCGGCGTGCAGTACAGCTTCACGTTGTCCAGGGTCGGCCGCAGGCGCTGGATGCCGCTCTTGCGAATGTCGAAGCGTACCTCAAGGCCGTGCAGCTGCTTGAGGGTGTCCTCCGGCAGCGACTTGAGCAGGTCCAGGCCGTTCAGGTCGACGAACAGGAACTTGTCCTGGAAGGCGAAATACTCCTGCAGGTAGCGATAGCCGCGGAAGGTGTTCAGCGGATACGGGATCAACGCCTCTTCCTCGGCAAAGCCCACCGGCTGCACGCGGTTGCCGGGCATCTTGAACGACATGGCATTGCCGCTGACACCCGGGAACGGCTTGCCGTCCATGCCCAGCGGCACCAGTTCGATGCCTTCGAGGTTGCGCAGCAGGCTCAGGTAGAGCATCTGGCTGATGTAGCGCTCGCCCGCCAGGTGCAGGCGCAGGCGGCTGAGGTTCAGCTCGCCGAGGTGGCCGTCGCAGCTCATCTCCAGGCGCAGGCTGAGCAGCGCGCCGTCGCCTTTCACCGAGTAATTCAGCGCCGTCAGGTCCAGCGGCAGGACTTCGGTCGGGTAGCAAGTGCGGAAGCGACAACGCACGTCATCGATGGGCTTGCTCTCCACCGGCGTATCACGCTCCACGCGCAGGGCCGGCCCGGACTGCTTCAGCGGGTCGAACTGCAGAATGCTGAACGCCGGCAACGGCCGCATGTAGTTCGGCCACAGCAAGTGCATCAGCGAGTGGCTGAGTTCCGGTAGCTCGTCATCGAGCTTCTGCCGCAGGCGACCGGTGAGAAAGGCGAAACCTTCGAGCAGGCGCTCCACATCCGGATCCCGCCCGGCCTGGCCCAGGAACGGCGCCAGGGCCGGACTACGCTCGGCGAAACGGCGACCCAGCTGACGCAGCGCGGTGAGTTCGCTTTGGTAGTAGTGGTTAAAGGACACGGGTTACCTGCCTGGTATTGAATCTCATGAATAAACCGTCCTGTAGAGCGCAACCGTCAGCCCGGAAACCACGTAGCCCACGATGAGCACACACGGAATGAAAACCAGCCAACCCAACATCGGTGCAACGTCACTGGCATCACCGCCAAGCATTTTTGCCAACCGGAAAAGCATCCACGAAGCGGCGTAAAAAGGGATGAACAGCAACGGCCCGAGCCAGACCCGCGCGAGTATTTGTTGCTCGCTCTTGCCACGCAGCAGGCGCATTTCCAGAAGGGCAAAGGCGATGTACGCCACAATGCCCATGGTCAACGCATAGGTCTCGAACAACTCGATGGTCAAAGGGGTGCCTCTCAGACACTCGTCCAGCAGCATGAGCAGGAGAACGGCCAGCGGAATCCAGAGGGCTGTGACAAGCAAGCGACGGCGGCCTGCACTGAGCATGCAATCCCTCTCTCCCATGATTACTGCGCCCCCGCTTTTTCAGAGGTAATCGCAACGCTGGTCTGTAGATAAAGCGCCTCGCCATCAAACCCGGTGATGGCCGCGGCACTCAGCGGAAAGCCATCTTTGCCGTCGTACCGAATCCAGCCTTCAGCCCAGATGTCCCCATTCTCGTGCCGGATCTCGACGTAATAATCCGGCGCCTCGGCCTTGGCGATTTCGACGAACACACCACCATCCTCCGCGCCAACCCACAGCGCATTGGGATGAGCGAACAGTTTTGGCGGGGTATTCCGCTGCCAGGTAAACAGCAGCGCGCACAGCACCAGGATCGCCAGCACTCCGATCGAGCAAAGGAATGCGTTGAGCAACCTGAATACCTTGCCCCTCATCGAGGGCGCCGCGATGGCTGGCATCGGCCCCTCAGAAAATTTCACGGGGCACCCCACTGATTGACCCAGCCCCTTTTTCCACGCACCGACCCAGCTTGCGCAGTGCGGCGAATTTGCTTGGGTCGTAGTGGTTAAAGGACACGCCTGCTTACCTGCTTATCGTTTTTGAGAAAATTTCAGCGCCAAGACATTCAACAACCGCTCACCTCATGAACAGAACGTACGGTCATCGATCGTCCATTCACGCTGGGTCCCTTCACTGATCTTTTCCACGCCACTCAGGTGCCGTTTCAACTGGGCGCCGTCAATGGTCTTGCTCCCGGCGGCATCGCTGATCGTCAGCAAGTAGTTGGCCGGTATCTGCTCGATCACGTCTTCGCCATAAGAGGCAAAGCTCGCCACCAGTACGCGGGAGCCCGCCGCGGAGGTCATCGTTCGGTCCAGTGCATGCATGTTGGAACTGTTGGAAACCTTCATCTCCAGGGGCTGGCCGCAACGGTTCGCGAGATACACCTGGTTGTTGTAAACCTGTTGAGCCGCGCAACCGCTCAATGAAACAAAAAGCAGGATGAAGCCGGCGAACCTGGTCATCGAGTTCAACCCTTGCCAATCCCGGAAAACGGCGCCGGCGAATGCGAATTGCCGATAATCACCGTCCCCGACCCACCGATAACGATATTTCCATGAGTCCCGACCGAATCAACCGTGGCCGCCGGCTTGCCGTTGATCAGCACGGTAGTCGCCAGGCCGCCGGACATCGCACCGCCACACGCCGAGGCATCGCCCTGGCGGGCGGCCGCGAGGCCGTCGAAGAACACATCGCCGGAACCGGCGGCGATCGGGTTGGTTGCGTGGCCGGGGAGCGGGCAGGCGGTGGGGTCGCTGACGCGTGCTGCGGGTTTACCTGACATCCTCGTCTCCTTAACTGACCTTGACCTGGCCGCTGCCATCCAGGCGCGCGGAAAAACTGACCTGGCGCTTGAACCCGTCCACCTCAAGCAGGCCTTCGATATTGAAAGCCAGCTTGAGCTGGTCGTGATCACGCGGCAGGGAAACGACACGCACGTTGCTCAGACGCGGTTCGTAGGCTTCGATGAAGCTTTCGATGGCCAGGCGAGCCTGGCTCAGGGCGTCGTGCAGGCTCAGGCGCATGTCGTTGAGATCGGGCAACCCGTAATCGGACAGCGTCTGCACGCTGCCCGCACGGGTGCTGAGCATCTTGCCCAGATGGGCAGCCACCGACGCCATGGCGGAAACCTCGCGGCTCCAGCCGACACGTTTGTCGGCCTCGCCACTCAGGCGTTCGAAAAGGCTGCCGTATCCGGTCATGACCTAGCTCCTGGTTACTCTTTGTCCAGCTTGCCAACCAGCGACAGGGTGAAATCGGCACCCATGTACTTGAAGTGCGGGCGCACATTCAGACTGACGCGATACCAGCCCGGCTCACCTTCCACATCGCTGACAATGATCTGCGCGGCGCGCAGCGGACGACGGCCACGCACTTCGGCGCTCGGGTTTTCCTGGTCGGCGACGTACTGGCGGATCCACTTGTTGAGTTCCAGCTCGAGGTCGGTACGTTCTTTCCACGAACCGAGTTGCTCGCGCTGCAGCACTTTGAGGTAGTGAGCCAGGCGGTTGACGATCATCATGTACGGCAGTTGGGTGCCGAGCTTGTAGTTCAGCTCCGCGGCCTTGCCTTCGGCGCTGATGCCGAAGAACTTCGGCTTCTGCACCGAGCTGGCGGAGAAGAACGCCGCGTTGTCGCTGCCTTTGCGCATGGTCAGGGAGATGAAGCCTTCCTCGGCCAGTTCGTATTCACGACGGTCGCTGACCAGTACCTCGGTCGGGATCTTGGTTTCGATTTCGCCCATGCTTTCGAAGTGGTGCAGCGGCAGGTCTTCCACCGCGCCACCGCTCTGCGGGCCGATGATGTTCGGGCACCAGCGGAACTTGGCGAAGCTGTCGGTCAGCTTGGTACCGAACGCGTACGCGGTGTTGCCCCACAGGTAATGCTCGTGGCTGTTGGCAACGGTTTCCTTGTAGACGAAGGATTTGACCGGGTTCTCTTCCGGATCGTACGGGTTGCGCAGCAGAAAGCGCGGTACGGTCAGGCCGATGTAGCGCGAGTCTTCCGACTGGCGGAAGCTCTGCCATTTGGCGAATTGCGGGCCTTCGAAGTGATCTTTCAGATCCTTCAGGTCCGGCAGGCCGGTGAAGCTTTCCAGACCGAAGAATTTCGGACCGGCCGCGGCGATGAACGGCGCGTGGGACATGCAGGCAACGCTGGACACGTACTGCATCAGCTTCACGTCTGGCGAGCTTGGCGACATGAAGTAGTTGGCGATGATCGCGCCCACCGGCTGGCCACCGAACTGGCCGTATTCAGCGGTGTAGATGTGCTTGTACAGGCCAGACTGCATCACTTCCGGCGAATCTTCGAAGTCGTCCAGCAGGTCCTGCTTGGAGACGTTGAGGATTTCGATCTTGATGTTTTCGCGGAAGTTGGTGCGGTCGACCAGCAACTGCAGGCCACGCCAGGCCGATTCCAGGGACTGGAAGTCTTCGTGGTGGAGGATTTCGTCCATCTGGCGGCTGAGCTTGGCATCGATCTCGGCGATCATGCGGTCAACCATGGCCTTCTTGACTGGCTCGCCATTGTTCTGAGGCTTGAGCAGCTCTTCGATGAAGGCCGACACGCCGCGCTTGGCGATGTCGTAGGCTTCGTCGTCCGGAGTCAGGCGGGTTTCGGCGATGATGCTGTCGAGAATGCTGTACTCGCCGTTCTCGTTGCTTTTCTGTTGTGCTGCACTAGTGCTCATAGTGTTTGGCTTCCTTGACTGATAGAGACTCAGGCTTCGGTGGCTGCGGCGTTCAGGCCCAGCTCACCGAGTACACGACCGCGCGATTCGTCGTCGGCGAGTACGCCTTCGATGGCTTTACGGAATGCAGGGGCGTTACCCAGCGGACCCTTGAGGGCCACCAGCGCGTCGCGCAGTTCCATCAGTTTTTTCAGCTCAGGCACTTGCTCGACCAGGCTGGCCGGGTTGAAGTCCTTCATCGAGTTGACGCGCAGCTTGACCGCCAGCTCTTCAGTGTCGCCCTCTTCCTGAAGACGGTTAGGCACGCTCAGCGTCAGGCTCAGCTCCTGCTTGGCCAGCACTTCGTCGAACGTCATTTTGTCGATGCTGATCGGCTTGCGGTCTTCCACTTTGCGCTCGTCCACGCGCTGGGTGTAATCACCGATTGCCAGTAGCTTCAACGGCAGTTCAATCTCTTCCTGAGCACCGCCGGTGGCGGGTTTGAAGGTGACGTTGATGCGTTCCTTGGGGGCTACCGAGCCTTCTTTGGCCATGGCTTTTCTCCTTGCGGTTGTTGGCCCTGGGGCCTATTCGAGTACCACTTCGAGGTCGAGGTGGCACAGCCTGCGATAAATCTCTTCCTTGCGTTCTCGCACTGCGTGGTTCTGCGGCAACAACTCACAGCAGCTATGCAGGAGGTGCAGCACTTCCAACGCAAGATCCGGCTCCCAGGCATGCAGGCCCGAGCTCAGTAATTCTTGATCGAGGGTTTCGAGCTGGGTCTTGGCCAGCTCGTATTTCTTGGCCATGAAGCACAGCCGCGCCAGGCTGAACTGCCAGAAAAACCTCACCCGCCCACCATGGGCGTTCTGCAGGCCTTGCTTGAGGATCTGCACGGCGGCCTTGAGGCCGTCCTTGCGCAGGATCGGCAAGACCTCTTCGAGGGCTTCTTCCCAGGCCGGCTGGCTGGCGGTCGCTTCGACCTTGCGCGGCGCGCTGGCGCTTTGCAGATGGGGCATGACGTGGGCGCTGATCCAGCCGCGGGTGGCCGGGTCGGCGAAAGGCGCGCCGTCGTGGAAACGCAACTCGACCACCCCCGGCAGGCGCTGCAACAGGAGCGCGAAGTGAAACTCCACTTCGCGCATCGCCTGGTCGGCGTTCAGCCCCTGCAGGCATTCCCAGACCATGCGCTGGCCGTCGAACCAGAACGGCGCCCTGGCCAGGCTGGCTTCGAGCTCCACCAACAGGTCGGCGTATTGCCCATTGGCAAAACGCTCCTGGTAGGTCTTGAGCTTGTCGGCCGGCAGCCCGCGCAACGCAGTGATCTGCTCGGCGTTGCGCTCCGGGACGGCATCGATGGGCAACCACAGCATGGTGCGGTTCAGGCGCAGGGCGCGTACGTCAGTGGCCTTCTGCTTGAGCCACCAGGCGCTCAGTGGACGGGCGTTTTCCTGCATCGCACGCAGGGCCTTCTGCGCTTCCTTCTCGTTGTCGATCGGCGCGCCAGGCGTGAACAGCTGGGTCGCGGCCTGCTTGACCTGGGCCACCACCGCGCCCACGGCGCCAGGTTCTGGCTGGTTGTCGGCGGCGCGCTGGACCATGGTCGACAGCCGCCGACAGATCGGCAGCAGCAAGGGCGCGTTGTCACCCAGATGCTCGGTGAGCGCGGCGTCGAGCCCTTCCAGGTGTTCCACCAGGCGGCGGAACAGTGGCAGTTGCTCCTTGATCGCGATGTTTTCGCCCAGCACCTGCTCGAGACGCGGCACCAGCCAGCCGATGGCGGCAGCCCGGGTACGCAGTTTGGCGGGGTGGATCTGCGCCCAATGCTGTTCGCACAGGTGCTGCAGAAGACCAAGGCCGGCCAGCAGGCCGGGGAAGGATTCACGCTGATACAGCGCCCAGGTGAGCCAGGCGGCCACCCGCAGATCCTTGGACTGGGTACGCAGCAGCGCTTCACTGTTTTCGAGGATTTTCAGCCAGTCGATCTGACCGCTTTCGTGCATGGATTGGGCTTTGCCCAGCTCACTTTCCAGTGCCTCGTATTCGCTGGAGAAGCGAACGTCCTCGCCCGCAAAACTCTCTTTGGAAACAGAGGCTTTGGCGAGTTCGAGGTAATGGGCAGAAAGTTTACTTGAGTAGGACATCCATGGCCTTTTTTGAGATTACGGTCTATACGCACGCGAGACTTTTTTCGCGGGCTGGACAGTATCGAAGAGAGTACTCATCCAATTGAGCCTGCTCTTTCAAGAGCGCGCATCGTAATCAGTATGATGGCCACTAGCAAGCATCCCTTCAAACGACAAGACGAACTGTCATCGGCTGTTCGTAAGAGATTGCCTTATATTTGGCAGGGTTTCCCCCTAGACAACCAGCGGAATCCCTATTCCAACCAGTAACGCCATAAGCCGCGGGCCAGAGCCTTGCGCGATATAAACCAGAGAGCGATTCAATGATTAAGGGTAATGCCAGGCAGAATCGAAAGTGCCAGGTACGGAAATAAATCCTAATTCTGAACTTTTATGAAAGAGTGCAGTCGCGGACGCCCCTAACTTTGTAAAGTGCCACCAATATGATGGCATTCAAGACGATAGTTTGCCATCAAACAGTCTGTATGTTTTCTGAGTAATACAGATGTAGTTCCTCGCGAAACTTGCTGCATGCATTCCCATTCTTTATATGCCGAACAACCATCCATAAAAAATGGGCATCCGAATTATCGGCTTGCCCATTTTTCAATACGGTTCTCCCTGCTATCGAGGGAGTTTGTAACAGTTATGGATTGACGCTGTCTTTCAGCGATTTGCCTGGCTTGAAGGCTACGGTGTTGCTGGCCTTGATCTTCACCGGCTCACCGGTTTGCGGGTTCTTGCCGGTACGGGCGCCACGGTGACGCTGCAGGAAGGTTCCAAAACCTACCAGGGTGACGCTGTCTTTGCGATGCAGGGCGCCGGTGATTTCTTCGAGAACAGCATTGAGAACGCGGTTGGCTTGTTCTTTGGTCAGATCCGCTTTTTCAGCAATTGCAGCGGCGAGTTCTGGTTTACGCATAGTGAAGCCTCTTTGACGGTTTTTTGTTGTTATGTCCGTGCTGTTCTTCCGGAACAGCGCCCAAGGCGCCGCAGGCTCTACTCTGCGGCAGACGGGTGTGAGGATGGCACGCAGTTAGGAGTGGCGCCAGTCTCTGCGCAACCTTTGTAGTGGCAAACACATGATTATTCCGACAGAACGACCGGTATTTAGGCCAACAAGCCGGGAAGCTCTTTGTTCAGGGCCAGTTTGTCCATGACCGCGGCCCCGGTCAGCGCATAACCCAGCAGTTTGCCGCTGGCATCGCGGCACAGCGCCTTGATGTCGGCGCCCTGCCCTTCGACCGTCCACGCGCCTTCCAGGCCGCGTGGCGGTGGCGAAACCACCAACGGGCAGACCGGGGTTTTCACGGTGATCGGCATCGGGCCATAGCTGACTGCCGTCGGGTTACCCGCCAGGGTCTGCGCCAGCGCTCGCGCACAGCTCATCAGGGGCATGACGTACAACAGATTCAGCCCATCGACCTCGGCGCAGTCGCCCAAGGCATAAATGTTGGCGTGGGAGGTCTTGAGATGCCGGTCCACCACCACTCCACGGTTGACCATTAACCCCGCGGCGGCGGCCAGGTCGATACGCGGACGCAGGCCGATCGCCGACACCACCAGGTCGCAGGCAATCACCTCACCATCGGACAGATGCGCCTCCAGGCCATCCGCCGTGCGCTGCAAGCGATTGAGCACCGGCCCCAGGTGGAAGCGCGCGCCCAGGCTTTCCAGCCCGGCCTGCACCGCGGCGGCGGCCGCAGGGTGCAGCAGCGTCGGCATGACCTGCTCGCAGGGTGCCACCAGGTTCACTGCATAACCGCCGAGGATCAGGTCGTTGGCGAACTCGCAGCCGATCAGGCCGGCGCCCAGCAGCAGCACCCGGCGCTTGCCGGCCGCGGCCGCGCGAAAGCGTGCGTAGTCTTCCAGATCGTTGATCGGGAAGACCAGCTCACCAGCGTCGCCCTCCACCGGTACACGTACGGTTTCCGCGCCCCAGGCCAGGATCAGGTCGCGGTAGTTCACCGCTTCTTCGCCAATCCACAGGCGCTTGTGGCCAGGGTCGATGCCGCTGATGCGAGTATGGGTGCGCACCTCGGCCTTCAACTGCTCGGCCATGGCGCCGGGTTCGGCCATGCTCAGGCCGTCGGCTTCCTTGTTCTTGCCAAAACCGGTGGAAAGCATCGGCTTGGAATAGGAACGTCCATCATCCGCGGTGATCAGCAGCAGCGGCGTTTCGCTATCGAGCTTGCGAAACTCTCGAGCCAGGTTGTAGCCGGCCAGCCCGGTGCCCACGATGACGACAGGTGCGTTCATTCCTTACTCCTTCAGGTTCAGGGGATCACAGGGTGTGATCAGCCGATTTCGATCATTTCGAAATCCATTTTGCCGACGCCGCAATCCGGGCAGAGCCAGTCTTCAGGCACGTCTTCCCAGCGGGTACCGGGCAAGATTCCGTCGTCCGGCCAGCCATCAGCCTCGTTGTAGATCAGGCCACAGACCACACATTGCCACTTTTTCATTTACGCGTTTCCTCAGGTTCTCAGGCTGTTGCCGGCGGGATGGTCGATGAATCGACTCTGGATGACGCCAGGGGGCGCGTCCGGCCCAGCGCGTTTTGTACTGATGAGCACCGACGGATGCAAGCACGTTCGCTGCGGGCGGCCGCTCCATTGCGGCAAAATCGCCTGGCGCCATGCTAAGCTCGCGGCCTCATTTGCTGCCAATAATGACCCACTGTGCCGCACTCAATCTCTGCATTTTCCACCCCGGACTGGCTCTCGCAAAGCCGGCTGACGCCCCTCCCCGACGCACAGACCCTCGACTGGCTGTTCGATGAAGGTTCGCTGACCCGGCGCCTGACCCGTCTCTCCAACGACGGCTTCAGCGTGACGCCGCTGGTCGAGGGCTGGCAGCCCCTGCGCGCCGACGAATGCGCCGCGCTGGACCTGCAGCCAGGCAGCCAGGGCTGGGTACGCGAGGTGTATCTACGCGGTCACGGCCAGGCCTGGGTATTCGCCCGCAGCGTGGCGGCCCGCAGCGCCCTGCAGGACGGCGGGCTGAACATGGACGAACTGGGTAGCCGCTCGCTGGGCGAACTGCTGTTCTGTGACCAGGCCTTTCAGCGCCGCCCCATCGAGGTCTGCCATTACCCACGCCCGTGGCTGCCCGACGAGGTGCAGGCCGACGACCTCTGGGCCCGCCGTTCGCGCTTCGATCGCGCAGCCCTGAGCGTGCTGGTCGCCGAAATCTTCCTGCCGTCCCTGTGGAGCGCCGTCAGCGCCCAGCCGGAGAACCGCTGATGTATCAGAGCCTGCTCAAATCCCTCAACCGCCTGAATCCGCGCGCCTGGGACTTTATCCAGCTGACCCGCATGGACAAGCCGATCGGCATCTACCTGCTGCTCTGGCCGACCCTCTGGGCCCTGTGGATTGCCGGCAAAGGCTCGCCTTCGCTGGCCAATATCGTGATTTTCGTCCTTGGCGTGACCCTCACCCGGGCCGGTGGCTGCGTGATCAACGACTGGGCCGACCGCAAGGTCGACGGCCATGTGAAACGCACCGAACAGCGCCCGCTGGTCAGCGGCAAGATCAGCTCCAGGGAAGCCCTGGTGTTCTTCGCCGTGTTGATGTTCATCAGCTTCCTGCTGGTGCTGTGCACCAACGCGGCGACCATCTGGCTGTCGCTGGGCGGCCTGGCCCTGGCGGCCAGCTACCCCTTCATGAAGCGCTACACCTATTACCCGCAAGTGGTGCTGGGCGCGGCGTTCTCCTGGGGCATCCCGATGGCCTTTACCGCCGAGACCGGCGAGCTGCCGGCCACCGCCTGGCTGCTATACATCGCCAACCTGCTGTGGACCGTGGGTTATGACACCTATTACGCAATGACCGACCGCGACGACGACCTGAAGATCGGGGTGAAATCCACCGCGATCCTGTTCGGCGACGCCGACCGGGTAATAATCCTTACCCTGCAGGGCCTGGCGCTGGTGTGCCTGCTGCTGGCGGGCGCGCGTTTCGAGTTGGGTATCTGGTTCCACCTGGGCCTGCTGGTGGCAGCCGGGTGTTTTGCCTGGGAGTTCTGGTACACCCGCGATCGCGACCGGATGAAGTGCTTCAAGGCCTTCCTGCATAACCACTGGGCGGGATTGGCGATTTTCCTGGGGATAGTCGTGGATTACGCCGTTCGCTGAGGACCGTTATCGCAGGCCAGCCTCATACCTACCGTTTCTGTAGGAGCGAGGCTGGCCCGCGAAGAAACACTACGATCAATCAGGCTTGGCTACTTTCCAGGCGCCATCCATCTTGCCGTCGCCGGTCATGTCACCGGCTTTCTTGTCCATCACGAAGGTGTACAGCGGCTTGCCGTCGTAGGCCCACTGCATGGAGCCGTCGTCACGCTTGATGACGGTCCACTCGCCCATCGCCTTGTCGCCGCTGGCGGCCATCAGCGGCGGCCAGTTGGCGGCGCACTTGTCGTTGCACATGGACTTGCCGCCGGCGTCCTTGGCAAAGGTGTACAAGGTCATGCCCTTGTGATCGACGAACATGCCGTCTTTGGTCATCGCCGGTTCCGCAGCGAACGCCAGCCCCGGCAGGGCCAGCGCAGCGCTCAGCAACAGGGCTTTCCAGGATTGCGTGAGTTGAGTCATGGAAACCTTCTTTGGTGGTTGTCAGGATTCGGACCCAAAGCTTAGTCCACGAATGCAGCCCTCGCACCAGCACCTAAAATACTGTCACACGACTGCAATAATTCCGTTATCTAATGCGGCGCAAGACAGTTAAATGACAAGAGGATTAAGCATGGTTGGCAGGAGCATTCTGATCGTTGACGACGAAGCGCCCATTCGCGAAATGATCGCCGTTGCGTTGGAAATGGCCGGCTACGACTGCCTGGAGGCGGAGAACTCCCAGCAGGCCCATGCCATCATCGTCGACCGCAAGCCCGACCTGATCCTGCTCGACTGGATGCTGCCCGGCACCTCCGGCATCGAACTGGCGCGGCGCCTGAAACGCGATGAGCTGACCGGGGACATCCCGATCATCATGCTCACCGCCAAGGGCGAAGAGGACAACAAGATCCAGGGCCTGGAAGTCGGCGCCGACGACTACATCACCAAGCCATTCTCCCCTCGCGAGCTGGTCGCGCGCCTCAAGGCCGTGCTGCGCCGCGCTGGCCCGACCGACGGCGAGGCACCGATCGAAGTCGGCGGCCTGCTGCTGGACCCGATCAGCCACCGCGTGACCATCGACGGCAAACCGGCCGAGATGGGCCCGACCGAATACCGCCTGCTGCAATTTTTCATGACCCACCAGGAGCGCGCCTACACCCGCGGCCAGTTGCTGGACCAGGTCTGGGGCGGCAACGTCTATGTCGAAGAGCGTACCGTCGACGTGCATATCCGCCGCCTGCGCAAAGCCTTGGGCGATGCCTACGAGAATCTGGTACAAACCGTGCGCGGCACCGGCTACCGTTTTTCCACCAAGGCCTGAAGCCGGCCCCTTATTCGCCAGACGCTTACAAGGACGCGTGTTAAGTGAACCAGAACTGGCATGGCACCCTGATTCGCCACATGCTGCTATTGGTCACCGGCTGCCTGCTGGTGGGCCTGATCAGCGGTTACTACGGCTGGAGCCTGGCCATCGGCCTGGGGATCTACCTGGCCTGGACCCTCAAGCAACTGCTGCGCCTGCACGAATGGCTGCGCCTGCACCAACCCGATGAAGCACCGCCCGATGGCTACGGCCTGTGGGGCGAGGTGTTCGACAGCATCTACCACCTGCAACGCCGCGACCAACGGGTGCGCGGGCGCCTGCAAGCGGTGATCGACCGGGTCCAGGAGTCCACCGCGGCGCTGAAAGACGCGGTGATCATGCTCGACAGCGACGGCAACCTGGAATGGTGGAACCGCGCCGCGGAAACCCTGTTGGGCCTGAAGACCCCGCAGGACAGCGGCCAGCCGGTGACCAACCTGGTGCGCCATCCGCGCTTCAAGGAATATTTCGAGCAGGACAATTACAACGAGCCACTGGAAATCCCCTCGCCGACCAACGACCGGGTCCGCATCCAGCTGTACATCACCCGCTACGGCAACAACGAACACCTGATGCTGGTGCGCGACGTGACCCGCATCCACCAGTTGGAACAGATGCGCAAGGACTTCATCGCCAACGTCTCCCACGAGTTGCGCACGCCGCTGACGGTGATCTGCGGCTACCTGGAAACCCTGCTCGACAACGTCGAGGAAGTGAATCCGCGCTGGAGCCGCGCCCTGCAGCAGATGCAGCAGCAAGGCGGGCGCATGCAGACCCTGCTCAACGACCTGCTGCTGTTGGCCAAGCTGGAAGCCACCGACTACCCGTCGGACAACCAGCCGGTGCCGATCGACGTGCTGCTGCAGTCGATCAAGAGCGATGCCCAGGCGCTGTCCGGGGAGCGCAACCAGCGCATCACCCTGGAAGCCGACGCGCAGGTCCTGCTCAAGGGCAGCGAGGCGGAACTGCGCAGCGCCTTTTCCAACCTGGTGTTCAACGCCGTGAAATACACCCCGGCCGAGGGCAACATCCGCATCCGCTGGTGGGGCGACGAGCAAGGCGCGCACCTGAGCGTGCAGGACTCGGGGATCGGCATCGACAGCAAGCACTTGCCACGCCTGACCGAACGCTTCTACCGGGTCGACTCCAGCCGCAACTCCAACACCGGCGGCACCGGCCTGGGCCTGGCCATCGTCAAGCATGTGCTGCTGCGCCATCGGGCGCGCCTGGAGATCAGCAGCGTGCCGGGCCACGGCAGCACTTTTACCTGCCATTTCGCCCCGGCCCAGGTGAAAAGATTGCGTACCGACACCCTGACCGACCAGCGGTGACAGCCACGCGCCACTAGGCAATCGCCCTGCCAGCCGCTACATTGGCTGGCTTGCGCCGGCCATTGCGCCGCGCATTTCTCTCTTTTTCGAATACACGGAACCCGCAAAACTCCATCATGGACCCTTCCCCTGGTTTTACCCTCGCGTCTCTTTTCGCCGACTTCGGCATGATTCTTTTTGCACTGCTCCTGGTTCTGCTCAACGGCTTTTTCGTAGCCGCCGAGTTCGCCATGGTCAAACTGCGCTCGACCCGGGTCGAGGCCATCGCCCACAAGAACGGCTGGCGCGGGCAGATCCTGCGCACCGTCCACAGCCAGCTGGATGCCTACCTTTCCGCGTGCCAGTTGGGGATCACCCTGGCCTCCCTTGGCCTGGGCTGGGTCGGTGAGCCGGCCTTCGCGCATTTGCTGGCGCCGCTGCTCAGCGCCGTGGGCGTGGATTCGGCGGAAGTGGTCAAGGGCGTGTCGTTCTTTACCGCCTTCTTCATCATTTCCTACCTGCACATCGTGGTCGGCGAGCTGGCGCCCAAGTCTTGGGCCATCCGCAAGCCCGAGCTGTTGTCGCTGTGGACGGCGGTGCCGCTGTACCTGTTCTACTGGCTGATGTACCCGGCGATCTACCTGCTCAACGCCAGCGCCAACACCATCCTGCGCATCGCCGGCCAGGGCGAGCCCGGCCCGCATCACGAGCACCACTACAGCCGCGAAGAACTGAAGCTGATCCTGCACTCCAGCCGAGGCCAGGACCCTAGCGACCAGGGCATGCGCGTACTGGCCTCGGCCGTGGAAATGGGCGAGCTGGAAGTGGTGGACTGGGCCAACTCCCGGGAAGACCTGATCAGCGTGGAGTTCAACGCGCCGCTGAAGCAAATCCTCGCCCTGTTCCGCCGCCACAAGTTCAGCCGCTACCCGGTCTACGACAGCGAGCGCAACGAATTCGTCGGCCTGCTGCACATCAAGGACCTGCTGCTGGAACTGGCGGCGCTGGACCACATCCCCGAATCGTTCAACCTGGCCGAGCTCACCCGCCCGCTGGAGCGCGTTTCCCGGCACATGCCGCTGTCGCAGCTGCTGGAACAGTTCCGTAAAGGCGGTTCGCACTTCGCCCTGGTGGAAGAAGCCGACGGCAAGATCATCGGCTACCTGACCATGGAAGACGTGCTGGAAGTGCTGGTCGGCGATATCCAGGACGAACACCGCAAGGCCGAGCGCGGCATCCTCGCCTACCAGCCCGGCAAGTTGCTGGTGCGCGGCGATACCCCGCTGTTCAAGGTGGAACGCCTGCTGGGCATCGACCTGGACCATATCGAGGCCGAAACCCTCGCCGGCCTGGTCTACGAGACCCTGAAACGGGTACCGGAAGAAGAAGAGGTCATGGAAGTCGAAGGCCTGCGCATCATCATCAAGAAGATGAAAGGCCCGAAAATCGTCCTGGCCAAGGTGTTGATGCTCGATTGAGCAAGGCCTGAGCCCCCATCGCGAGTAATCGACGCTCGATTGCTCGCGATCCCTCTCCCCCGATTATCACCTACTCCGCCGATCACCCTGTAGCCGCTGCCGAAGGCTGCGATCGACCTCGGCGGCACTCCGACGAAGCGGGCGCAGGATCTTGAGATCGCTGAAGGCCTTCAGCAGCGGCTACATGGCTACTTCTTGCCCAGCGCGAAGTTCGGCAGGCTGCCGATGGGCTGGTTGAACTGATAGGGAATCGACACCAGCCCCAGCCCCGTATTGCGCTGCACCACGAAGTGCAGGTGCGGGCCGCTGCTGTTGCCGGTGTTGCCCGACAGTGCCAGCGGGCTGCCCACCACGACCTGCTGGCCTTCACGCACCTTTACCGAGCCGCGCTTGAGGTGCAGGTACACCCCCATGGTGCCGTCGTTGTGCAACACCCGCACGAAATTGCCGGAAGGGTCGGTGCCGCGCCCGCTCTGGCGGTTCTCGGTCTTCACCACCACCCCGCCGCGCGCCGCGATGATCGGCGTGCCCTCGGGCATGGCGATGTCCATGGCATAGCGGCTCTTGGGGCCGAAATGGCTGTACCGGCCGTTGGCGCCCTGGGTCAGGCGAAAGGGGCCACCACGCCAGGGCAGCGGGTAACGATAGGCCTGGGCGGCGCCCGCAGGGTCGCCCAGGGAGTAACGAAACTGCGGGACATAGATCAGCGGCTTGCCCGCCTGCATGGCCGTGAGCTGCGCCAGGCGCTGTCGGCTGCGGGCCGGCAGTACCCGGCGAATCGGCTGCCTGGGGGCACTGCGGATATTCTTCAGGCCGGTAAACCCCAGCTCGATCTCCACCGGCGCATACAGGTCGTTACGCACAAAGACGCTGTCCATACCCCAGCTCTTCTCGACGTCCAGACGCACCTGGCGTTCCAGGTGCTCGACCATGCGATCGCGAAACACGAACACTTGGGCGCCCGGCGACGGACGGTCGCTGTAGGACACCACGCCGTTGGCGTCGGTGGACTTGTAGATGGTCATGGCCATGGCCGAGGTGGCAGCCAGCAACAGACCGCAGGAAAACAGCAGGTGCATGAACATGGGCAAGATTCTGAGGAAAGCCTGAAATCAGGCTAGCAGCCCGACGTGGACTTTGTATGAATCAACCCTGCACCAGAGGTTCCATTGCCGACGGACTGAAACTGATATCGACCCCCAGGTGCGCGGCGTCGGAGAGGTTGACCAGCGCATCCAGGGAAAACTTGTTGATCTTGCCGCTGAGCACGTCGTTGAGCCGCGGCTGGGTGATATTGAGCCGCCTGGCGGCCTCCTTCTGCGAAACACCCCAGGCCTTGATGGTCTTGCCCAGCTCCAGCATGAGCTTGGAGCGCAGGCGCATATTGGCGGCTTCCTGGGGCGAACCTTCGAGCGCGTCCCAGACACTGGCGAAACGCTCGGTATGCATGTGATCGGTCATGGCGTGAACTTATCTCCTGAAGTCTGGCCCGAGCCAGCTCGATGTCCCGCGCTTCGGTCTTGCGGGTGGTCTTGCGCATGGCATGCAGCACATAAATGGCCGCGGGCCGGTTGGCCACGTAAAACACCCGAAACGCTCCTGAATCCTCACTGATCCTGATCTCGAACACTCCAGGCCCCACGGTTTTCATCGACCGGCAGTCATAGGGCGGCTCGCCCTGCTGCAACAGATCCAGCTGAAAACCCGCGGCCCTTCGCGCATCCAGCGGAAAAGCCCGGAGGTCCCGGAGCGCGCTCCCGACAAACACCACATCCTTGTGCCTAGGCATCGAACCTCTCCCGTTACTGACCCCAGAGAGGTTAAACAACCCGACCGCCACAGCGCGCGACCGGGTTGTTTCAAAGCGTGGCCAGGCACAAGAAAAGCCAAAAGCACAGACCACAAACTATATCAGTACAGATATAAATCAACCTGAAAAACCGAGAATCGGACACACGGCATCAAACCACTGCCCCCTCCACCAAACGCCTTGCTCTGCGCCGCCTGCAACACATCACGACCATCACCCAACACCAGATACAGCGCCTGAATGACACACCCCAGATCACCCTCATCAGCGTGCAAAAGCGTGGTACAGGAAAGTGTTTGCAGCAGGTTTCGCGCCGCATTCAAACGCAGACTGGCACTGGCCTGCAGATCGACCAGCGACGCATCCGGGTTGATCAGCAGAACGGGGGAGTCGCCGGAGTTGGACTTGAGGGGAATTGGCTTGGACATCGATAACGCTCCTATTTTGGGAGCTGTCAGCCATCGTCGCCAAACGATAGGGTGGCAGCTGTACGCAGGTTGGCGAACCGGGTAAATAGGAAAACCGGCAGACCCGAAGGTCTCCCACGCACAGCCGCCATAACACGGCGAACACGAAATGCCCGACATGATACATGGCGCTGTTACGCCTATTAACACGAGTCGCCAAACCCGGTCGCGGAATTGGCCGCGACAAACCAGAGCCTAGGTTTGAGCCCAGAAGGAAGCAATCGAGGGATTGTGTGGGGATGTGAAAGGTCGGGGGCCAGCGGTCCGGAGAATGCAGCGTCAGAGCGGACGCTATCGCGGGCAAGCCTCGCTCCTATGGAAACGTGGCTGCCCGCGAAACAGCGGGCAGGAACCCGTCAGGCGCCGGGGACGAAGTGTTTCTGCGCCGTGCCGCGGGCGATCAGGCGGGAGATGTAGTCGAGTTTCTGCGCATCCTGGTCGACGAAGCGGAAAGTCAGTTGCAACCACTCGCTGTCCGGCTTCGGCTCATAGGCCACCACCGCATGCAGGTAGCCGTTCAAACGCGCCACTTCGGCATTGTCGCCCTGCTCCAGGTCCAGCACGGCGCTGTCGAGCACCTGCGGCAGCGTATCGGTGCGCTTCACCACCAACAGCGCCTCCTTGATACTCAGCGCCTTGATCACGCACTGCTGGGTACCGCTGGGCAAGCGCAACTGGCCCTGGCCACGACCACCAGCAGACGCAGCGGCGGCAGGAGCCGGCGCCTTCACCGGCGGACTGTTGAGCAACCCACGGGACGGGGCTGCGGCGGGAGCAGGAGCGGACACCACGGCAGGCTTGGCAAACGGATTGACCGCCGCAGCCGCCGGCGCGGCACCGATGACTTCGGCCTTGCCGCCGGTCAGGGCACTCAGGGAGTCATTGCCGAACGCCGAGTTCATCTTGGTCGGCGCGCTGTTCATCAGGGTGTCGAGCTTGCCGACCTTGTTCAGCGCCTGCTTGACCTTGGTCAGCAGCTGCTCGTTGGTGAACGGCTTGCTGACGTAGCCGGAGACGCCGGCCTGGATCGCCTGCACCACGTTCTCCTTGTCGCCGCGACTGGTGACCATGATGAACGGCATGGCCTTCATCGCTTCCTGGCCGCGGCACCAGGTCAGCAGCTCCAGGCCGGACATTTCCGGCATTTCCCAGTCGCACAGGACCAGGTCGAAGGCTTCACGGGCCAGCAGGGCCTGGGCTTTACGGCCGTTGATGGCGTCCTCGATCTTGATGCCAGGGAAGTAGTTGCGCAGACACTTCTTCACCAGGTCACGAATGAACGAAGCGTCATCCACCACCAACACACTTACCTTACTCATCGACCACCCCTTTAAAAATCCCGGCTAGCATAACGCTTTACTGATGGCACTTTGCCAAAACTCTTCAGTCACGCCAGGACTTTTCGTTCGCGGGCGCTGCTTTTCAAGTTAAATCCCCATAAACGAAAACGCCCGGCCAAAGGGCCGGGCGCTTCTCTCGGGCAACCTTACTTATCGTCAGCTTCACCCGGAACATTAGCGGTTTCGGCACTGGTGCCTTCAACTTCTTCCTTCATCCGCTTCAGGCCCAGATGGCGCACATCGGTGCCACGCACCAGGTAAATCACCAGCTCCGAGATGTTGCGCGCGTGGTCACCGATCCGCTCCAGGGAGCGCAGGACCCAGATGATGCTCAGAACGCGCGAGATCGAGCGCGGATCTTCCATCATGTAGGTGGCCAGCTCGCGCAGCGCGGTCTTGTACTCGCGGTCGATGATCTTGTCGTACTGGGCCACCGACAGCGCCAGGTCGGCGTCGAAGCGGGCAAAAGCATCCAGCGCATCGCGGACCATGTTGCGCACCTGGTCGCCGATATGCCGCACTTCCACATAGCCACGCGGGGCTTCGCCTTCTTCGCACAGCTGGATGGCGCGACGGGCGATCTTGGTCGATTCGTCGCCGATGCGCTCCAGGTCGATCACCGATTTGGAGATGCTGATGATCAGGCGCAGGTCGGAAGCCGCCGGCTGGCGACGGGCGAGAATGCGCAGGCATTCTTCGTCGATGTTGCGTTCCATCTGGTTGATCTGGTCGTCGATCTCGCGCACCTGCTGGGCGAGCCCCGAGTCGGCTTCGATCAGCGCGGTGACGGCGTCGTTGACTTGTTTCTCGACCAGCCCGCCCATCGCCAGGAGGTGGCTGCGCACCTCCTCGAGCTCGGCGTTGAACTGCTGGGAGATGTGATGCGTGAGGCCTTCTTTACTAATCATGGTTGGCGTCCTTGGAGCGTCCGGTAAGGTGCGGTGGACCGCAGCGTCAGTTCAGTGAGCAACAACAGCTTCCTAGCCGTAACGACCGGTGATGTAGTCTTCGGTCTGCTTCTTCGCCGGATTGGTGAACAGCGTATCGGTGTCGCCGAATTCCACCAGTTTGCCCATGTACATGAACGCCGTGTAGTCGGAGACACGCGCGGCCTGTTGCATGTTGTGGGTCACGATCACAATGGTGAACTTCGATTTCAGTTCGTAGATCAGCTCTTCGACCTTCAAGGTGGAGATCGGATCGAGCGCCGAGCACGGTTCGTCGAGCAGCAGCACTTCCGGTTCCACGGCGATGGTGCGGGCGATCACCAGACGCTGCTGCTGGCCACCGGACAGGCCGAGTGCCGATTCATGCAAGCGATCCTTGACCTCGTCCCACAGCGCCGCGCCCTTGAGGGCCCACTCGACGGCTTCGTCGAGGATGCGCTTCTTGTTGATGCCCTGGATGCGCAGGCCGTAGACCACGTTCTCGTAGATGGTTTTCGGGAACGGGTTGGGCTTCTGGAACACCATGCCCACGCGGCGGCGCAGCTCGGCGACGTCTTCGCCCTTGCGGTAGATGTTGTTGCCGTAGAGGTTGATCTCGCCTTCCACGCGGCAGCCGTCCACCAGGTCGTTCATCCGGTTGAAGGTCCGCAGCAGGGTCGACTTGCCGCAGCCGGACGGGCCGATGAAGGCGGTCACGCGCTGCTTCGGAATGTTCATGCTGACGTCGAACAGCGCCTGCTTCTCACCGTAGAACAGGCTCAGGCCCGGGACTTCGATGGCCACGGTTTCCTGGTCCAGGTTCAGGCTCTGCTTGTCGCGGCCCAGGGCCGACATGTTGATGCCGTGGGTATGTGCTTCTTGTTGCATGATCTCACTCCGTTCGTAGCTGCAAGCTTCTAGCTGCAAGCTGCAAGTTTGAGCAAAAGCGGCTTGTAGCTTGCCGCTTGTGGCTAATGGCTTTAGCTATCCAGCGCCTTGTATTTCTCGCGCAGGTGGTTACGAATCCACACTGCCGACAGGTTGAGCGTCGCGATCACCAGCACCAGCAGCAGCGCCGTGGCGTACACCAGCGGCCGCGCGGCCTCGACGTTCGGGCTCTGGAAGCCGACGTCATAGATATGGAAGCCCAGGTGCATGATCTTCTGGTCCAGGTGCAGGTATGGGTAGTTGCCGTCCACCGGCAGCGACGGCGCCAGTTTCACCACACCCACCAGCATCAGCGGTGCCACTTCACCGGCGGCGCGGGCCACCGCGAGGATCATGCCGGTCATCATCGCCGGGCTGGCCATTGGCAGTACGATCTTCCACAGGGTTTCCGCCTTGGTCGCGCCCAGGGCCAGGGAACCTTCACGCACGGTGCGGGGAATCCGCGCCAGGCCTTCCTCGGTGGCCACGATCACCACCGGCACCGCCAGCAGCGCCAGGGTCAGGGAAGCCCAGAGCAGGCCCGGGGTACCAAAGGTCGGCGCCGGCAGCGCTTCGGGGAAGAACAAGCGGTCGAGGGAACCGCCCAGCACATAGACGAAGAAACCCAGGCCGAACACGCCGTAGACGATGGCCGGCACGCCCGCCAGGTTGTTCACCGCGATGCGGATCACCCGGGTCAGGGTGTTCTGCTTGGCGTATTCACGCAGGTACACCGCGGCCAGCACGCCGAACGGGGTGACAATCATCGCCATGATCAGGGTCATCATCACGGTACCGAAGATCGCCGGGAAGATACCGCCCTCGGTGTTGGCTTCACGTGGGTCGTCGCTGAGGAACTCCCAGACCTTGCTGAAGTAGAAGCCCATCTTGGTCAGGGTGCCCATGGCGTTCGGCTGGTAGGCGTGCACCACCTTGCCCAGGCTGATCTCGATCTCTTTGCCGTTGGCGTCGCGGGCGGTGAGGCTGTCACGGTTGAACTGCGCGTGCAGGTCGCTCAGGCGGGCCTCGACGTCCTGGTAACGGGCGTTCAGCTCGGCGCGTTCGCTTTCCATGTCGGCCTGGGCGGCGGCATCGAGCTTGCCGTCCAATTCCAGCTTGCGACCGTGCAGGCGGATGCGCTCGAGACCGGCGTTGATCGCGCCGATGTCGACTTTCTCCAGGGTCTTGAGCTGGGCCGCCAGCTTGTTCACTCGCTCGATGCGCGCCTGCAGTTCCGGCCAGGCCGCTTCGCCTTCGGCGATGACCTTGCCATCCTGCTTGACGTTGACCAGATAGCCGTAGAAGTTGCCCCACTCGCGCCGCTCGATGGCCATCAGCTCCGGCGGCGTGGTCTGGTTGGTCAGCCAGTCGCCGACGATCCAGGTGAAGTCGTTGCCGTTCAGGTCACGGTTGCCGACCTTGATCAGCTCGCGGGTCATGAACTCGGGGCCTTCGTCCGGCACCGGCAGGCCGGCGCTCTTGAGGCGTGCCCGCGGCACTTCTTCTTTCTGCACCACTTCGCCAATGACCAGGTGGTTGGCCTGGCCCGGCACGTCGTAGTGGGCATGCACCAGGTCCGCCGGCCAGAAGTGGCCCAGACCGCGCACGGCGATCACCGCCAACAGGCCGATAGTCATGATGACCGCGATGGACACCGCGCCACCGCTGATCCAGACGCCCGGGGCGCCGCTCTTGAACCATCCATTCAGGGAGTTCTGTTTCACAGACTTCTACCTTTCTTAAAGCGACGAGTATTTCTTGCGCAGACGCTGACGGATCAGCTCGGCGAGGGTGTTCATGACGAAGGTGAACAGCAGCAGCACCAGCGCCGAGAGGAACAGCACGCGGTAGTGGCTGCCGCCGACTTCCGACTCCGGCATTTCCACCGCGACGTTGGCCGCCAGGGTGCGCAGGCCTTCGAACAGGTTCATTTCCATGACCGGGGTGTTGCCGGTGGCCATCAGCACGATCATGGTTTCGCCGACCGCGCGGCCCATGCCGATCATCAGCGCCGAGAAGATGCCCGGGCTGGCGGTGAGGATCACCACGCGGGTCATGGTCTGCCACGGGGTCGCGCCCAGAGCCAGGGAACCCAGGGTCAGGCCGCGCGGCACGCTGAACACGGCGTCTTCGGCAATCGAGTAGATGTTCGGGATCACCGCAAACCCCATGGCCAGGCCGACCACCAGGGCGTTGCGCTGGTCGTAGGTGATGCCCAGGTCATGGGAGATCCACATGCGCATGTCGCCGCCGAAGAACCAGTTCTCCATGAACGGGCTCATGTACAGCGAGAACCAGCCCACCAGAATGATCACCGGGATCAGGATCGCGCTTTCCCAGCCATCCGGCACCTTGAGGCGCACCGACTCAGGCAGGCGGCTGAAGACGAAACCGGCCACCAGGATGCCGATCGGCAGCAGCATCAGCAGGCTGAAGATGCCCGGCAGATGACCTTCGACGTAAGGCGCGAGGAACAGGCCGGCGAAGAAGCCGAGGATCACCGTCGGCATCGCTTCCATCAGCTCGATCACCGGCTTGACCTTGCGGCGCATGCCCGGAGCCATGAAGTAAGCGGTGTAGATCGCCGCGGCCACCGCCAGCGGGGCTGCCAGCAACATCGCGTAGAACGCTGCCTTCAACGTACCGAAGGTCAGCGGCGAAAGGCTCAGCTTGGGTTCGAAGTCGGTGTTGGCCGCGGTCGATTGCCAGACGTATTTAGGCTCGTCGTAGTTCTCGTACCAGACCTTGCTCCACAGCGCGCTCCAGGACACTTCCGGGTGCGGGTTGTCGAGCACCAGCGGTTGCAGCTTGCCGCCGGCTTCGACGATCACCCGGTTGGCCCGTGGCGACAGGCCGAACAGGCCTTCGCCCTCGACCACCTGGTCCACCAGCAGGGTGCGGTGCGCGGTGCTGTGGAACACGCCGAGCTTGCCCGAGGCGTCCAGGGCGACGAAGCCCTTGCGGCGCTCTTCGGCGGTGATTTCGATGATCGGCGTGGTGCCCATCTGGAAGGTACGGATCTGCTTCAGGCGCAGTTCGCCGTCCGGGTCGCGGGCCATGAACCACTGGGCCAGGCCGCCCTTGGAAGTGCCGATGATCAGCGAGATACCGCCCACCAGCTGGGTGCTGGCCGTCACTTCGGCATCGGCATCCTCCAGCAGTTTGTAGCGACCGTTGAGGCTCTTGTCGCGCAGGCTGAACACGTCGGCCTGGGCACGCCCGTTGATCACGTACAGCCACTGCTGGCGCGGGTCGATGTACATGGCCTTGACCGGTTCGGTCATCTGCGGCAGCTCGATGCGGTTCTGCTCGCTGGTGACCTCGCCGGTCATCATGTTTTCTTCGCGGGTCAGTTGCAGCACGTGCAGTTGCGCGCCGCTGGAACCGGCCACCACCAGCGCCGAATCGGTGGCGTTGAGGTTGACGTGCTCCAGCGCACCGCCCTGCTCGTTCAGCACGATCGGGGTTTCGCCATAAGGGTATTCGATGGCCGGCGAGATGGTTTTCTTGCCTTCCGGGTAGCTGACCTTATAGGTGTGACGGAACACCAGCGCCTGGCCGTTGGACAGGCCAACCACCACCAGCGGGCTGCCCGGCTGATCCTTGCCGATGGCGGTCACGGTGGTGCCGGCCGGAATCGGCAGGTCGACGCGGCGCAGCTCGGCACCGTTGTCGATGTCGAAGAACAGCGCCTGGCCCTTGTCGGAAACCCGCATACCGACCTGGTTCTGCTCTTCCAGGGAGAACATCAGCGGCTTGCCGGCGTCCTGCATCCAGGCTGGCGTCAGCGGGTCCTTGGCGGTCAGGTCGGCGCCCTGGAACAGGGGCAGCACGACATAGGCGAGGAAGAAGAAGATCAAGGTGATCGCGGCCAGCACGGCCAGACCGCCAACGAGGACGTACCAGCGGGTCAGGCGATCTTTCAGCGCGCGAATGCGGCGCTTGCGTTGCAGCTCAGGCGTATTGAAGTCAATGCGCTTGGGGGGAGAAGTCGGAGTCATGGTGGAGTTGGCCAGATCATTCATGCGCACACCCTAGCGATCCTGTATGACAGAAAGATGACAATGCAGTGACGCAACAAATCCGCCGCGGAGCAGAGCTGGCAGCGGATCGAAAATTGGGGGGTGTAGGAGCGAGTTTGCTCGCGATGGGAGCCGCCAGACACAGATGCTGCGTTGGCCTCGCCATCATGTCGCGAGCAAGCTCGCTCCTACAAGGTCCGGGACAGGCCCGGACCTAGGGTGTTACTTTTTTACGACTGCAGCGCCTTCCTGCAGGCCCAGGTCAGCCAGTGCCTTGGCGGCGACTTTGGCTGGCAGTGGGATGTAGCCGTCTTTCACTACCACTTCCTGGCCCTGTTTCGACAGAACCAGTTTCACGAACTCGGCTTCCAGCGGGGCCAGAGGCTTGTTCGGGGCCTTGTTGATGTACACGTACAGGAAGCGCGACAGCGGATACTTGCCGTTCAGGGCGTTTTCTTCGGTGTCTTCGATGAATTCGCTGCTGCCTTTCTTGGCCAGGGCCACGGTCTTCACGCTGGCGGTCTTGTAGCCGATGCCCGAGTAGCCGATGCCGTTCAGCGAGGAGCTGATGGACTGGACCACCGAAGCCGAACCAGGCTGTTCGTTGACGTTAGGCTTGTAGTCGCCTTTGCACAGGGCTTCTTCCTTGAAGTAGCCGTAGGTGCCGGATACCGAGTTACGACCGAACAGCTGGACCGGCTTGTTGGCCAGGTCGCCGGTCACGCCCAGGTCGCCCCAGGTCTTGACGTCGGCCTTGGCGCCGCACAGGCGGGTCGACGAGAAGATCGCGTCAACCTGTTCCATGGTCAGGTGCTGGATCGGGTTGTCCTTGTGCACGAACACGGCCAGGGCGTCCACGGCAACTGGGATAGCGGTTGGCTTGTAGCCGTACTTCTGCTCGAAGGCCGCCAGTTCGGTGTCCTTCATCTTGCGGCTCATCGGGCCCAGGTTGGAGGTGCCTTCGGTCAGCGCAGGTGGCGCGGTGGCGGAGCCAGCGGCCTGAATCTGGATGTTTACGTTCGGGTATTCTTTTTTGTAGTGCTCGGCCCACAAGGTCATGAGGTTGGCCAGGGTATCGGAGCCGACGCTGGACAGGTTGCCCGACACACCAGTGGTCTTGGTGTAGCTCGGGATAGCAGGGTCAACAGCGGCAACCGCGTGGGCAGTCGCAACGCCAGCAGCGACAAAAGTCATTGCCGCCATCAAACGCTTCAGTTTCATGCCTTACTCCTAGCAGATAGGGTGTGTTAAGTCGGGCCAAGTATCTGTAGGCCGTGTGAACACTCTATGGCTGAAATATGACAATTAGATGAAAGGCCAGCATTCGCGATGGAAGGCTGGCCTTTCTTTATAGAGCGTTTTGTAGCCGCTGCCGAAGGCTGCGATAGGGCCGCAGGCCCTTCTGCGCGCTGAAGATCGCCGCGCCCCTTCGGGTCGTTCGCAGCCTTCGGCAGCGGCTACAGGGTCACAGGATCAGCGATCCTTTTTCCACAGGTACAGGCCGACCAGGATCCCGATGCTGCAAATAATTGCAACATAATAGGCCGGGCCCATCGGGCTCTCCTTGAGCAGCGCGGTCACCACCATCGGCGTCAGGCCACCGAAGATCGCGTAGGCCAGGTTGTAGGAGAACGACAGGCCGCTGAAGCGCACCACCGCCGGGAAGGCCTTGACCATCACATAAGGCACCGCGCCGATGGTGCCCACCAGCAGGCCGGTCAGCGCGTACAGCGGGAACAGCCAGTCCGGGTGATCCAGCAGGCTGTGGTAGAAGGTCCAGGAAGTCGCCAACAGCAGCGCGCTGCCGAACACGAATACCCGGCCGGCGCCAAAACGGTCGGCCAGCGCGCCGGACGCCACGCAGCCCAGGCTCAGGAACACGATCGCCAGGCTGTTGGCCTGCAACGCGGTGGTCGGGGAGAAGTGATAGACCGTCTGCAGCACGGTCGGGGTCATCAGGATCACCACGATGATCCCGGCAGACAGCAGCCAGGTCAGCAGCATCGAGAGAATGATCGCGCTGCGGTGGTCGCGCAGCACTGCGCGCAGCGGCACTTCCTCGGCCAGGGCCTTGCGCAGCTGCAGCTCGGCGAACACCGGGGTTTCGTGCAGCCAGCGGCGCAGGTACACCGAGAACAGGCCGAACACGCCGCCGAGCAGGAACGGAATCCGCCAGGCGTAATCGGCGACTTCGGCCGGGGTATAGATGCTGTTGATCGCGGTGGCCACCAGCGAACCCAGGAGAATGCCGGCCGTCAGGCCCGAGGTCAGGGTGCCGCAGGCGTAGCCGATATGCCGCTGCGGCACATGCTCGGAAACGAACACCCAGGCGCCCGGTACTTCACCGCCGATGGCCGCGCCCTGGATCACCCGCATCAGCAGCAACAGGATCGGCGCCCACATGCCGATCTGCGCGTAGGTCGGCAGCAGGCCCATGATCAGGGTCGGCACCGCCATCATGAAAATGCTCAGGGTGAACATCTTCTTGCGCCCGAGCAGGTCGCCGAAGTGCGCCATGACGATCCCGCCCAGGGGCCGGGCCAGGTAGCCGGCGGCGAAGATGCCGAAGGTCTGCATCAGGCGCAGCCACTCGGGCATGTCCGCGGGGAAGAACAACTTGCCGACCACCGTGGCGAAGAACACGAAAATGATGAAGTCGTAGAACTCCAGCGCGCCGCCCAGGGCGGACAGCGACAGGGTCTTGTAGTCATTGCGGGTCAACGGACGAGCAGGTTGCGCGGGCTGCGCGACGCTCGAAGGCACAGTGGTCATGGCAAGGGCTTCTCTTATAGTCGGTTCTGGAAGCCGCAACAGCGCTGGTTGTGGCCTGGCAGGTTCGGCACGATAGCAAATTGTTCGAAAAAGCACATAGACGGGCACAATTGACAATCAAAATCAGAACCGGATGGTCGTCGCCGAGCCTGTCGACCGATATACTCGCAGGCATTGGAGCAACGCCGCCCCGGCAAGGGTTGCTGTGCGAAAACGCCGCTGGGCGCCCCAGGCGCCGACTGGGCCAGCCGGTTTCGCAGAGTTTCCCTTTAGTACGCCTTACGAAGAACGTGACGAACGTAGTATGTTCGGGCTGAATCGTTTTTCCTCAAGACGGCTATTCACCTGAAGTACCAATGAAGAGTCACGGGTCAGAGGCACCCCCGGCATGATAGAGCTCGAACAAGAAGATCCGATCCCGCAAGGCGACCTGGCCTTGCAAATCACCGCGCTTCCCCGCGAAACCAACGGCTTTGGCGATATTTTCGGTGGCTGGCTGGTGGCCCAGATGGACCTGGCGGGTACCGCCATGGCCAGTCGCGTGGCCGGCGGGCGTGTCGCCACGGTCGCCATCGACCGCATGGCATTCCTGGTTCCGGTCGCGGTCGGCGCGCAGCTTTCCTTTTATACCCAGACCCTGGAAATCGGTCGCAGCTCGATCCAGATGATGGTCGAGGTCTGGAGCGACGATCCGCTGTCCAGCGAATGGCGCAAGGTCACCGAGGCGGTGTTCGTGTTCGTTGCCATCGACGGCAGTGGCCGCACCCGCTCGGTTCCACCCAGGGCCCGTTAAATTCGGCGTGGGTTAAACCCGGCGGCTGTTACGTGGTCCATAGCAGCCCTGCTTTTGAACGAGAACAGCACCATGCCTACCCCTCACGTTGAAACGGTGAAACTGGATGAACTGAACTGCTGGCGCATCCGCCACGGTCAGGCCGAACTGCTGGTGGCCCAGCAAGGCGCGCACATCCTCAGCTATCAATTGGCCGGGCAACCGCCGCTGATCTGGCTCAACGACGAGGCCGTGTTCAAGACCGGCAAAAGCATCCGCGCCGGCGTTCCGGTGTGCTGGCCGTGGTTCGGCAATTTCGCGCGCAACCCGCAAAGCGTCCAGGCCATGCGCCAGGGCAGCGAGCCGGCCGGGGCCCACGGCCTGGTCCGCGCCACCGACTGGGAACTGCTGGGCATCCAGAGCGAAGGCGAAAGCCTGCTGGTGGAACTGCAACTGCCGATCCCCGAAGGCGGGCTGCCAGGCTGGCCGCACCAGGTCGAGCTGAAGCTGAGCATCCGCCTCGACGACCAACTGCACATCAACCTCACCAGCCACAACCTGGGCGACGACACGGTCACCATCAGCCAGGCGCTGCACAGCTACTTCGCGGTCAGCGATGTGCGCAAGGTGCATGTCGAAGGGTTGGACGGCCTGAATTACATCGAGACCCTGGATGACTGGAAGACTGCGCAACAGTCCGGCGACCTGCATTTCACCGGCGAGACCGACCGTATCTACCTCGACCCTCCGCCACAGCTGAGCATCGTCGACCCGACCTGGGAGCGACGCATCCAGCTGACCAGCAGCGGCTCGCGCTCGGCGGTGATCTGGAACCCGTGGATCGCCCGCGCCGAGCAGTTCAGCGACATGGCCGACGATGGCTGGCAACGCATGCTGTGCATCGAGACCGCCAACGTGATGGATGACGTGGTGACCCTGGCGCCGGGCGCCAGTCACACCCTGGGCGTGAGCGTTACCAGCGTAGCGCTGTAACGCCGTCTTACAGATCCGACTCCTGCACCACCCGCACTTTCTGCGCATCCAGCGCATAGGCCGCGTCGGCCAGGTCGTTGCTGACCGTCTCGATCTTCAGGTGGCCGGTCACCCACAGCGGCGTGTAGATATCGTCCAGCTTCACGCCCTTGGGGAAACGCACCAGCACCAGTTGATTGGGCGGCGGTGGCGGCACATGGATGCAGGCGCCCGGATAAGGCACGAGGAAAAACAGCGTGCTGCGCCCCTTGGCATCGGACTCCAGCGGCACCGGATAACCGCCGATGCGAATGTCCTTGCCGTTCATGGCCGGCACGGTCTTGGTCGAATACATCACCGCCGGCAACCCCTTGCTCTGCTTCAGGCCGCCCTTTGCGGTAAAGGTGCCATTGGCTTCGGGGGAGTTGTGATCGATTTCCGGCATTTGCTCGAGGGCTTTCTGGTCCGACTTGGGCATCAGTTCAAGCCAGTCGGTTTCCGGCAGTTCGCCGGCATGAGCCAGGCCCGGGCCCAGCAGAACAAGAGTCAACAGAAGACGGCGCATGGAGGAGCTCGGCAAGAAAGGGACAAGACAACGCCGGGCATTCTAGCCCTCTCTACCTGCGCAGCAGAGAGGGCTTTGTCGCTAAATCAGTTCTTTTTGACCAGGCCGTAGATCACCAGCAGCACGACCGCGCCAACCAGCGCGCCGATGAAGCCCGCGCCCTGACCCGCCTGGTAGATGCCCAGGGCCTGGCCGCCGTAGGTGGCTGCCAGCGAACCGCCGATACCGAGCAGGATGGTCATGATCCAGCCCATGCTGTCATCGCCCGGTTTCAGGAAGCGAGCCAGCAGGCCAACGATCAAGCCGATAAAGATGGTTCCAATAATTCCCATGGCATTTCCCTCTGTATGAGTTAGGTATGCCAAAGCCTAGCCAGCGCCTTGGCATCCTGCCATCAGAGAACGGCGGCCCCAATTGGTTCCACCGCGGCCTCAGGAAGTTATTCGGCGAGCAGCGCTTCGACCTTGAGGATCTGCGCCTCGAGGGTCGCCCTGTCCTTGCAGCGCAGGTTGGCGTGACCGACCTTGCGCCCGACCTTGAAGGCCTTGCCGTAGTGATGCAGGTGGCAATCGTCGATGGCGATGACTTTCTCCACCGCCGGCACTTCGCCGATGAAGTTGATCATCGCGCTCTCGCCGACCTTGGCGGTCGAACCCAGCGGCAGGCCGGCGACAGCCCGCAGGTGGTTTTCGAACTGGCTGCACTCGGCGCCTTCGGTGGTCCAGTGCCCGGAGTTGTGCACCCGTGGCGCGATCTCGTTGGCCTTGAGGCCACCGTCGACTTCAAAGAACTCGAACGCCATCACGCCGACGTAGTCCAGCTGCTTGAGCACGCGGCTGGAATAGTCTTCGGCCAGGGCCTGCAGCGGGTGATCGCTGCTGGCCACGGACAGCTTGAGGATCCCGCTGTGGTGAGTGTTGTGCACCAGCGGGTAGAAGCGGGTTTCGCCATCTCGGGCGCGCACGGCGATCAGCGAGACTTCGCCAGTGAACGGCACGAAGCCCTCCAGCAGGCACCCCACGCTGCCCAGCTCGGCGAAAGTGCCGACCACGTCTTCAGGGCTGCGCAAGACTTTCTGGCCCTTGCCGTCGTAACCCAGGGTGCGGGTTTTCAGCACGGCCGGCAGGCCGATGCTGGCCACGGCGGCCTCCAGGTCGGCTTGCGACTGGATGTCGGCGAACGCCGGCGTCGGAATCCCCAGGTCCTTGAACATGCTCTTCTCGAACCAGCGATCGCGGGCGATGCGCAGGGCTTCGGCGCTCGGATAGACCGGGACGAACTGCGACAGGAAGGCCACGGTTTCCGCCGGCACGCTTTCGAACTCGAAGGTCACCAGGTCCACTTCGTCAGCCAGCTGGCGCAGGTGATCCTGATCGCCATAATCGGCTCGCAGGTGTTCGCCCAGGGCAGCGGCACAGGCGTCCGGAGCCGGGTCGAGGAAAGCGAAGTTCATCCCCAGCGGAGTGCCCGCCAGAGCCAACATGCGACCCAGCTGGCCGCCACCGATTACACCGATCTTCATCGTCAAAAACCTCAGGCGATGCGTGGGTCTGGATTGTCCAGGACGCTGTCTGTCTGCTCAGCGCGGAATTTTTTCAGCACAGTATGAAATTGCGGATGCTTGGCGCCAAGGATGCTCGCCGACAGCAATGCGGCGTTGATCGCGCCGGCCTTACCGATGGCCAGGGTGGCGACCGGAATGCCCGCTGGCATCTGCACGATGGAGAGCAGCGAGTCGACGCCCGAGAGCATCGACGACTGCACCGGAACGCCCAGCACCGGCAGGTGGGTCTTGGCCGCGCACATGCCTGGCAGGTGGGCCGCGCCACCGGCACCGGCGATGATCACCTCGATGCCACGCGCTTCGGCATCGGTGGCGTACTGGAACAGCAGGTCCGGGGTGCGGTGGGCAGAGACCACTTTCACCTCGTAAGGGATGCCGAGCTTTTCCAGCATATCGGCGGTGTGGCTAAGGGTGGACCAATCGGACTTGGAGCCCATGATCACGCCAACCAATGCACTCATCGTCGTGCCTCTTCTCTCTGGGCGCCCGCGGGCGCGTCAAAAACAACAAGCCACGCAGAATGCGTGGCTTGAATGTACGAATTATGGCCGGACGAACCGGCCGAAGGCCGCGCAGTATACCGAAAAAGGTGAGTTAAACGCACTTTTGCCGACCATCTGTCATACACCATGTTTCAAGCGCAAAGCGGCGGTTTTATTGACTTCGGGGTCAGTCAGCATGGGCCAGGATCCTTGCCAGATTCCTGTAGCCGCTGCCGCAGGCTGCGATCGACGGCGAAGCCGACGCAAAGGGGGTATTCCCAATCCTTCAGACAGACCGCGTCGCCAGGTTTTTCGGCCCCTGCGACGGAGTGCCACCCAGAGCGAGCGCAGCCTTCGGCAGCGGCTACAGCTCAGGTGTTGCCTGTGCCCTGCGCCGCGCCGCCTTCGAGCTTGCGCCACAGCAGCCGGACGTTGGCCTTGCGCACCAGGGCGCAGCGGTACAGGCGGATCTCCAGCGGCACATGCCATTGCGCGCCGCCGCAGACCACCAGTTCGCCGCGGGCCAGTTCGGCACGCACGCTCAGGTGCGGCACCCAGGCAATCCCCAGGCCTTCCAGGGCCATGCTCTTGAGGCTGTCGGCCATGGCGGTTTCATAGACCGTGGTGAACCGCAGGTTGCGCTGGCGCAGCAGCTGGTTCACCGAACGCCCGAGAAACGCCCCGGCGCTGTACGCCAGCAGCGGCACGCTGGCCTCGCCTTCCAGGTCGAACAACGGCTTGCCGGCGGCATCCGCCGCGCACACCGGCAGCATCTCGGTCTGCCCCAGGTGCAGCGAAGGAAAGATTTCCGGGTCCATCTGCATGGCCGAGTCCGGGTCATAGAAGGCCAGCATCAGGTCGCAGCCGCCTTCGCGCAGGGCATGCACGGCGTCGCCGACGTTGGTCGCCACCAGCCGCGTCGCGATATTCAAGCCTTCGTTGCGCAGCTGGGCGATCCAGCGCGGGAAGAAACCCAGGGCCAGGGAGTGCGCCGCGGCGACCTGCATCACTTCGCCCTGCCCGCCTTCGAGGTGATGCAAGTGCCGCAACACTTCGCCCAGTTGCTCGACCACCGTGCGCGCGGTGACCAGGAACAGCTGCCCCGCCGCCGTCAGTTCGATCGGCGTGCGCGAGCGGTTGACCAGGGTCAGCCCCAGCGCCGCTTCCAGGCTGCGGATCCGCCGGCTGAAGGCCGGCTGGGTCACGAAGCGCCGTTCGGCGGCCTGCGAGAAGCTGCGGGTGGCGGCCAGGGCACTGAAGTCCTCGAGCCATTTGCTTTCCAGATTCATCACGTCCTCCCGGGGAACGCACCATTTTAGGTCACACGCTTGCCGCGCAAGCGGCGTCACACGGACATTATGCCGTTTATGCATAGGCCAGTGTTTAACAGCATTGGCCCAAATTTTCCCGCAGGCCTAGGATTCGCAGCGTTCCGGCACCGACCGGGTCCATATCGAGATGATTTCTATCATGTCCTCCGCTGCATCTTTCCGCACAGAAAAAGACCTGCTTGGCGTACTCGAAGTACCTGCTCAAGCGTATTACGGCATCCAGACCCTGCGAGCGGTGAACAACTTCCGCCTCTCCGGCGTTCCGATTTCGCACTACCCAAAACTGGTCGTGGCCCTGGCAATGGTCAAGCAGGCAGCTGCTGACGCCAACCGCGAGCTGGGTCACCTGAGCGAAGCCAAGCACGCTGCCATCAGCGAAGCCTGTGCCCGTCTGATCCGCGGCGACTTCCACGAAGAATTCGTGGTGGACATGATTCAAGGCGGCGCTGGCACTTCGACCAACATGAATGCCAACGAAGTCATCGCCAACATCGCGCTGGAGGCCATGGGCCACAGCAAGGGCGAATACCAGTACCTGCACCCGAACAACGACGTGAACATGGCGCAGTCGACCAACGACGCCTACCCGACCGCGATCCGCCTGGGTCTGCTGCTGGGCCACGACGCGCTGCTGGCCAGCCTCGACAGCCTGATCCAGTCGTTCGCCGCCAAGGGTGAAGAATTCAGCCACGTCCTGAAGATGGGCCGTACCCAACTGCAAGACGCCGTGCCGATGACCCTGGGCCAGGAGTTCCGCGCCTTCGCCACCACCCTGAGCGAAGACCTGGCCCGCCTGAAGACCCTGGCGCCGGAAGTGCTGACCGAAGTGAACCTGGGCGGTACCGCCATCGGGACCGGCATCAACGCCGACCCGCGTTACCAGGCCCTGGCCGTCCAGCGCCTGGCCACCATCAGCGGCCAGCCGCTGGTACCGGCCGCCGACCTGATCGAAGCCACCTCCGACATGGGCGCCTTCGTGCTGTTCTCCGGCATGCTCAAGCGCACCGCGGTCAAGCTGTCGAAGATCTGCAACGACCTGCGCCTGCTGTCCAGCGGCCCGCGTACCGGGATCAACGAGATCAACCTGCCAGCGCGCCAGCCAGGCAGCTCGATCATGCCCGGCAAGGTCAACCCGGTGATCCCGGAAGCGGTCAACCAGGTGGCGTTCCAGATCATCGGCAACGACCTGGCCCTGACCATCGCGGCCGAAGGCGGCCAACTGCAACTGAACGTGATGGAGCCGCTGATCGCCTTCAAGATCTTCGACTCGATCCGCCTGCTGCAACGCGCCATGGACATGCTGCGCGAGCACTGCATCACCGGCATCACCGCCAACGAGCAGCGCTGCCGCGAACTGGTCGAGCACTCGATCGGCCTGGTCACCGCGCTGAACCCGTACATCGGCTATGAAAACGCCACCCGTATCGCCCGCATCGCCCTGGAAAGCGGCCGCGGCGTACTGGAACTGGTGCGCGAAGAAGGCTTGCTCGACGACGCCATGCTCGCCGACATCCTGCGCCCGGAAAACATGATTGCCCCGCGTCTGGTCCCGCTCAAAGCCTGACCAACGCCCGCCCTGGCCACAGGGCACCGCTCACCAGGTCGAGGGACTAGACACCTCTCACCTTTTGAGGGCTTGGAGATTCTTCTCCAAGCCCTTTTTTTTGCCTGCCGTTCTCCCTCCCGACCTCCCGCCGACGCTCGTCCTTAAGATCGCCACGCCCGCTTCGCGGCCGATCGCAGCCTTCGGCAGCGGCTACACCATCGGTCCTGATCGAACATTGGCTCCGTAGCCGCTGCCGAGCCCGCGAGGCTGCGATCGCTCTGGGCGGCACTCCGTCGCAGAGGCCGCAAAAACCTGACAGCACAATCTGCCTGGCAAACCACTCGCTTTAAACAAGCACACTCCCGCGGCGCGGAGGATAATCGGCCCTCCGCCCAATCAGACACCGAGGCACCACCGTCGATGGACCCGACGCAAATCCAGGCGATACAACAACTGCGCAGCTTGATCCCCGTGGGCCTGCGCCATGCCCAAACCCTGCTGGCCCGCTGCGCGGGCAATCCCCAGCAAGCCGCCGAGCTCTACAAGTCCGAGCTGTTGCCGCTACTGATGGACAAGTCCGGCCTGCCTCCCGAGCAAGCCCGGGAATACCTGCACAACGCCGGCTACGACCTGAACCGTGCCCTGCACGCTATAGAAGAAGCACGCTTCACCCTGACCCAGCGCATCTTGCGCAAACATCACCGAGACAAGGGCCGGGCCCTGGACCTGATCGCCCAGGCCATCGAAACCGAGGAGCGGCTGCCGCGCCAGTACTGGCTGGCCTTCGAGCCGCTGGAACAACTGGCACCGGCACCGCGCTGCTTCATGGTGCTCCACGAGTGGCTGGCCTTTGAGGACTGGGAAGGCTTTGACAGTGCCCTGCACTTTCACCTGCCCCAGGTCATCGCCCAATTCAGGCACCTGCAACTGGACGCCCTGGCGGACACCCTGGAACAGGCCGATCAGCGACAGAAATACCTGAGGGCGAGCCATGCCGGGAGCGACAGCCCCACCGCGCTGGCCGCGCGGGTCAATCAGGACCCGCTCTTCAACAGCCACCAGGACGCCTACGACCGCTACCGAGCGCCGCTCGACGAGCGCCTGTTCGAGTGGGTGGAACAGCATGTACGGCAGTTTCCAGCCTGAACGGCGAGCCGCCGCGCGTTGCCCAAACCGCTAGACTGCCGCCCTCAACCGAACATGGACCTCGGAATCAGCCCCCATGGAACTGCAGTTCAGCATCACCCCCGCACACACCGAAACCAGGCTCGCCGAAAAGCTGCGGCAGGCAATGCTCAAGCATGATCAGCAGCAAGCGCGGTTCATGGGCAGCGTCGCCCATTGGCAGAGCCGCCTGCTCGGGCCCCTGCTGCTCGTCCTGTGCCTGGCCGGCGGCGCCCTGGCGATCTATTTCCCCGAGCGGCGCTTCACGCCAGAGAAGGTCGTCGCCCTGGCGCTGTTCGCGCTGGTCTTCATCCCGCTCTGGTGGCGCTATTGCGGGCGCTGGCTCCAGCATCTGCAAGCCCGTATCGCCGCCAAGCCTGCCAAGCCCCACCCACCGTTGCGCGGGCTGAACCAACGCTTGATCGAATCCAGGTTGCGCGCGCCCCTGAAGGCCGCCGAAGGCATTTATTGCCTGGCGTTCGACGACCGGGGCTTTACGTTGAGCAACGCCAAGGGCGGCAAGAGCACGCTGGCCTGGGAGCAGATCGCGCACCTGCGGGAAACGCCCGACTTCTACGCCGTGGCCTGCGCCGAGCTGGAACATAAGGGCCTGGCCTATCACATCGCCAAACACAGTGACCTCATGCAGCCCCAGGCATATCAACAAGGACTGCAACAGTTCTTGAGCAAATGCCCGGTCCTCCCCAAGCCGGCCTGATCCCGCCTGCCGATACTTTCCTTGAGGACTACCAATGTCCTCAAGGTCTCTTTCTTCCCTGATAAACCAATACCGCTTATTGGCTCTGTTTCATATACAAAACAAATAAGCGATTTATTGCGCTTTTTGCGTTACCTGAACAAGCACCGACTTCTTGCAACTTCCCAGGCTTTGCCCGGGCAGTGTGCAATTTCGTGCCAAATAAGAAACCATGTTTCATATATGGAACGTTTCATTTGCAACTAATTAACTACAACTCATTAATAAACAAGGACTTTTAAACTAAAACACCGCGTTATAAAGCACTGGCATTGTTCATGCACTAAACGGCGTATCACCTATAAAACAGACCAGAGTACCTTCCCAATGGCTGTAAAAGAGATGTACGCCGTCGCCCCTCAATGGAATAAGCCCGCTCCCAAGGAAGATCTGGAGCCGACTGAAATTGAATTTCGCAATGTCGGCAAATGTTTCCCGGCCAAGGGCCAATCCGTAGCGCCATTCGCTATTCGCGAGGTGAACTTCAAGATTCGCCGGGGTGAAGTGGTATCGATCATCGGCCCTTCCGGTTGTGGCAAGAGCACCATCCTCAATATGGGTTCCGGCCTGTATCGCCCCAGCGAAGGCGAAGTGTTCGTCAGCGGCGAGCCGGTGACCGGCCCGGTACGCCAGGTCGCCTTCATGTTGCAGAAAGACCTGCTGATGCCCTGGCGCAGCATCCGCCGCAACGTCGAGCTGGGGCTGGAGATCCAGGGCGTGCCCGCCGCGACCCGGCAGACCGTGGCCAACGACCTGCTCGAACGCTGCCACCTCAAGGGCTTCGCCGATCACTACCCGTTCCAGCTGTCCGGCGGCATGCGCCAGCGCGCGGCCCTGGCCCGGACCCTGGCCATCGACCCGCAGGTGCTATTCCTCGACGAGCCGTTTTCCGCCCTCGATGCCCAGACCAAGATGATCCTGCAACAGGACATGGCGCGGATGCTCTACGACGAAAAGAAGACCGCCCTGTTCATCACCCACGACCTGATCGAAGGCATCGCCATGTCCGACCGGTTGCTGGTCATGAGCGCCCGCCCCGGCACCATCATCGAAGAAATCAGCATCGACCTGCCGTTTCGCGACAACCCGCTGGAGCGCCGCAAGCTGCCGGAAATCGGCCCGCTGGTGGGCCGCCTGATGGAGTTGCTGCAAGTCGGCGCGGACACCGAACTGCATTGATCACCGCCCTCGCGGCCCCCAACCGATTCAGGAGTCCCCATGCTCAAGTCTCTGTTTCAACGTCTTTGCGCATTCAGCCTGGGCCTCGGCCTGGCCTGCACGGCCCAGGCCCGGACCGACGTCACCTACCTGCTGCCGGCACCGCCCAACTCACCGGCGTTCGCGCCCTGGATCATCGCCAAGGAGAAGGGTTACTACGCCGCCCAGGACCTCAACCTGACCTTTATCGCCGCCAAGGGCGGGGTCGACGTGGCCAAGCAGATCGGTGCCGGTAACGCCTTGCTCGGCGGCGCCATCGGCGACACGCCGATCGTGGTCCGGGCCAATGGTATTCCGGTGCGCGCCGTGGCGGTGCTGGGCTCCGGCGGGGTGACCATGATCGCCACCAACGCCAAGGAAAACATCGACTCCATCACCGACCTCAAGGGCAAGACCATGACGGTGATGTCCTATTCCGACACCACTTACTACGCCCTGCTCGCCTCGCTGCGCAAAGCCGGCCTGAGCAAGACCGACGTGAATATCCAGGCCGCCGGGCCGGCCGGGGTCTGGCAGCTGTTCTCGGCCGACAAGGCCCAGGCCATGGCCGGGGTGCCGGACTGGGTGGTCAACGCCGAAGAGGCCGGGGTGCGGATCAAGCTGATTCCCCAGGCGCAGATTTTCGAAAGCATGGCCCAGGCGATCCTCGCCTCCGACGACGCCATCAAGAACCAGCCCAAGGTCGTGCGCGGCGTGGTCCAGGCCACCCTGCAGGGCATGCGCGACATCATCCAGGACCCGCGCGCCGCCGCCGTGACCTTCGCCAAGGCCGTGCCGGCCTACGCCAGCAAGGAAGACTCGCTGGAGAAGGTCTTCAAGCTCTACGTCGAGCATGTCTACGCCAACCAGCGCGTGCTCGGGCACATCGATCCGCAGCGCCTGGACAAGGTCCGCCAGTTCTACGTCAGCGAAGGCATCGTCAGCCAGGAGCCCAAGCTCGAGGACCTGTTCACCAACCAATTCGTCGACAGCCCGGTCGCCGCGCAATGAGCCACCGGGCCAACAAGGTACGCACACGATGAAAAGCCTGAATAACTCCATGCTCGGCAGCGCCGCGCTGCTGGTCCTGTTCCTGGTGCTCTGGCAATGGGGCCCGGGCCTGCTCGGCATGCCCGAATTCGTCATGCCGCAACTGAGCCGCGTGGCCCAGGAAAGCCTGGTGATGTGGCACAGCGGCGGCCTGTTGCAACACACCCTGATCACCGCGCTGGAGATCATCGTCGGCTTCGGCCTCGGCGCCCTGCTGGGGGTGGTGATCGGCGTGTCCCTGGGCCTGTCGCCCGCCGCCGAAGCCATGTTGTCGCCCTACATCCTGGCCCTGCAGATCGCCCCGAAAGTGGCCTTCGCGCCGCTGTTTGTGATGTGGCTGGGCTACACCATCTACCCGAAGATCCTGATCGCCATCCTGATCGTGTTCTTCCCGGTAATGATCAACGTGCTCTCGGCGATCCGCACCGTCGATCCGGACATGATCAACCTGGTGCGCACCATGAACGCCAGCCGCTGGCAGATCTTCCGCCTGGTGGAGTTCCCCTCGGCCATGGCCGCGCTGTTCTCCGGCCTGCGCATCGCCTCGACCCTGGCGGTGATCGGCGTCACCGTCGGCGAGCTGGTCGGCGGCAACCAGGGCCTGGGCTTCCTGCTGGTGGATGCCGAGGGCCAGGGCAACACCGCCGGGGTGTTCGTCGCCATCGTCATGCTCACCCTGATCGGGGTGATCGCCTACGGCGCCGTGGTCTGGGCGGAAAAACGCGTCCTGCACTACATGCCCAAAGCCATGCTGAGCACCCAATAATGAACAGTCAGAATCTTCTGCTTGAAGGGCGCCGGGTGCTGGTCACCGGCGGCGCCCGTGGCCTGGGCTACGCCTTCGCCCAGGCCATCGGCCGGGCCGGTGCCCGGGTGGTGATCGCCGACGTGCTGCAAGAGCGCGTGCAGCAAACCGCCAGCGAACTGCGGGCCCAGGGCCTGGACGTCCAGGCCGTGACCCTCGACCTGGCCCAGCCGGCCTCCATCGACGCCTGCATCGCCGCCACCCTGGACCTGCTCGGCGGCCTCGACGGCCTGGTGAACAATGCCTCGATCACCAACTCCGGCGGCAAAGGCTGCGAAGAGCTGAGCATCGACACCTGGGACCAGGTGATGCAAGTCAATGTGCGCGGCACCTGGCTGATGACCACCGCCTGCCTGCCGGCCCTGCGCGCCAGCGGCCACGGCGCCATCGTCAACCTGGCCTCCGACACTCCGCTGTGGGGCGCGCCGAACCTGCTGGCCTACGTCGCCAGTAAGGGCGCGATCATTGCCATGACCCGCAGCCTGGCCCGCGAGCTAGGCGCCGACAACATCACGGTCAACGCCATCGCCCCCGGCCTGGTGCTGGTGGAGGCCACCGCCTACGTGCCCGAGGCACGCCACCGTTTGTACAACGACCAGCGGGCCATCCAGCGCCCGCAACTGCCCGAAGACGTCAGCGGCGCCGTGCTGTTCGCGCTGTCCGACCTTGCCCGCTTCATCACTGGACAAACCCTGCCGGTCAACGGCGGGTTCGTCATGCCTTGATCTGGAGACCGTCATGACCGATCTATCTGCCCAAAACGCCACCCCGAAAAGCTGGGACCGCCCTGCCGGCGCCAGCCTGGAAAGCTGGATGAACACGCGGATCGCCCGCTACCAGACACGCAAGTACGACTGGGACGCGCTGAAGTTCCAGGCCGACTACGACCCGAAATTCCGCCGCGCGCAAATGCGCTACATCGGCACCGGCGGCACCGGCGTCAGCAGTGACATGAACACCATTCCGTCGGAGCACTTCACGTTCTCCACCATGGTCATCCCGGCCGGCCACGAAGGCCCGCCGCACCTGCACATCGACGTCGAGGAAGTGTTCTTCGTCCTGCGCGGCAAGCTCAAGGTGGTGCTGGAAAAGGACGGCGAGCGCTTCGAGACCATCCTCACCGACCGCGACGTGATTTCCGTGCCGCCGGGCGTGTACCGCGAAGAAATCAATATCGGCGACGAAGACGCGCTGATGTGCGTGATGCTCGGCGCGAAAAAACCGATCACCCCGACCTATCCGCCAGAGCACCCTCTGGCCTCGATCAAGCGCGGATAAGTCCATGTTGCCAGGCCTCTCTCAACCCGTATCGACGGCGGACCTCCAGGCCCGACTGACCCGGGACTTTGCCCAGCGCCAGGTGACCGTGGCCGGCGGCCGGCAGGCCCTGCGCGAGTGCGGCGCGGGCCCGGCGATCGTGCTGCTGCACGGCATCGGTTCCGGGGCGGCGTCCTGGCTAGAGGTGGCCCGACAGCTGGCGCCCCAGGCCCGGGTCATCGCCTGGGACGCGCCCGGCTACGGCGATTCCAGCCCCCTGGAATCCCCCGCGCCCAAGGCCGAGCACTACGCCGCCCGCCTGGTGCAGATGCTCGATGCCCTGGACGTCGAGGAATGCGTGCTGGTGGGGCATTCCCTCGGCGCGCTGCCGGCCCTGGCCTTCGCTCGCAGTTCACAGGCGAGCCGGGTGAGTCGCCTGGTACTGATCAGCCCGGCCCGGGGTTATGGCGCGCCGGAACGCGGCGAGCAGCGCCAGCAGGTGCGCCGCCAGCGCCTGGAGAACCTGGAGCATCTGGGGATCGCCGGCCTGGCCGAGCAACGCAGCGCCCACATGCTCTCGCCCAACGCCGCGCCACAGGCCCTGGCCTGGGTGCGCTGGAACATGGCGCGGCTCAACTCCGCGGGTTATCGCCAGGCCATCGAGCTGCTGTGCGGCGACGACCTGCTGCGCCACGGCCAGCCCGGCATGCCCTGCGAAGTGCATTGCGGCGAGGCCGACCGCATCACCCCGGCCGAGACCTGCCTGACCCTGGCCAAGGCGCTGGGCGCCAGCTTCAACCTGATCGCCGACGCGGGCCATGCCAGCCCCATCGAACAACCGCTGGTGGTCGCGGGCCGCCTGGCCTTTGCCATCAAAGAATCCCTGACAGGTAGAACCCTATGAACGACTCCGATCCGCTGAAGGACGCTCAGGACAAATACATAGTGCCGGGCCTGGAGCGTGGCCTGTTGCTGCTCTGCGAGTTCAGCCGGCGCAACCGCACCCTGACCGCGCCGGAACTGGCCCGCCGCCTGGCCCTGCCGCGCTCGACCATCTTCCGCCTGCTCACCACCCTGGAAACCATGGGTTTCGTCACCCGCAGCGGCAACGAATACCGCCTCGGCATGTCGGTGCTGCGCCTGGGCTTCGAATACCTGGCGTCGCTGGAGCTGACCGAGCTCGGCCAGCCGCTGCTGGCGCACCTGTGCGACCGCCTCAACTACCCGAGCAACCTGGTGGTGCGCGACGGCCGCTCGATCGTCTACGTGGCCAAGGTCTCGCCGCCCTCGGTGTTCTCCAACGCGGTCAACGTCGGCACCCGCCTGCCGGCCCACGCCACGGTGCTGGGGCGCATCCTCCTGGAAGACCTGTCCCTGGCCGAACTGCGCGAGCTGTACCCCGAAGAGCATCTGGAGCAGTACTCCCACAGCACGCCGAAAACCGTGCTGGAGCTGTTCGACATGGTCCAGGCCGACCGTCAGCGCGGCTTTATCAGCGGCGAAGGTTTCTTCGAATCGGCGATCTCCACGGTGGCCGCGCCAGTGCGCGACCAGAGCGGGCGCATCGCCGCGGCCCTGGGCGTGACCATCCCCACCACGCAGATCGGCCACGTCAATTTCGAGGAACTGCTGTCGCAGGTACGCCGCAGCGCCGACGAGCTGTCGCGCCTGCTCAACTACAACGGCGTGGCCCACGACGGGCAACAGCGCGTGACCGCCTTGATGAGGGATTGAGATGAGCCTTTATCAACTGCAAGGTCGCACCGCGATCGTCACCGGCGGCTCCTCGGGCATCGGCCTGGCCTGCGTCGAACTGCTGCTGGAAGCCGGCGCCGCCGTGGCCTTCTGCGGACGCGACGGCGAGCGCCTGCGCAGCGCCGAAGCCGGCCTGCGCCAGCGCTTCCCCCAGGCCCGGATGCTGGCCCAGGTGTGCAACGTGCTCGACGCCGAATCGGTCAGCGCCTTCGCCCATGCCAGCCAGGCCGCGCTCGGCGAGGCCAGCGTGCTGATCAACAACGCCGGGCAAGGCCGGGTCTCGACCTTCGCCGACACCAGCGACGCCGCCTGGAGCGAAGAGCTGAACCTGAAATTCTTCTCGGTGATCCACCCGGTCCGTGCCTTCAAGGCCCAGCTGGAAAGCCAGCGCGAGGCCGCCATCGTCTGCGTCAACTCGCTGCTGGCCTGCCAGCCGGAACCGCACATGGTCGCCACCTCGGCCGCCCGCGCCGGGGTGATGAACCTGGTGCGCTCAATGGCCACCGAATTCGCCCCGCAGGGCATCCGGGTCAACGGCATCCTCATTGGCCTGGTGGAGTCCGGGCAATGGCGCCGGCGCTTCGAGGCCCGCGAAGAACGCGACCTCGACTGGGCGCAATGGACCGCCCGCCTGGCCCAACAAAAACACATTCCCTTGGGGCGCCTGGGCCTGCCGCTGGAAGCGGCCCGCGCGATCCTGTTCCTGGCCTCGCCTCTGTCGGCTTACACCACAGGCAGCCATATCGATGTATCCGGAGGCCTGTCCCGCCATGCGTAACGAAAACACTGTCACCGTGGGCGCTGCCATCACCGCCTTTCTCGAACAATGCGAGGTCAAGGCCGCGTTCGGCGTGATCTCGATCCACAACATGCCGATCCTCGATGCCTTCGCCGTGCGCGGCAATATCCGCTTCGTCATGGCCCGCGGCGAAGCCGGCGCCGCCAACATGGCCGACGCCTATGCCCGCACCACCGGCGGCCTCGGCGTGTGCCTGACCTCCACCGGCACCGCGGCCGGCAACGCCGCCGGCGCCATGGTCGAAGCACAGACCGCCGGCACGCCGCTGCTGCACATCACCGGGCAGATCGAAACGCCGTACCTGGACCAGGAACTGGCCTACATCCACGAAGCCCGCGACCAGCTGAACATGCTCAAGGCGGTGTCCAAGGCGGCGTTCCGCGTGCGCAGCGTCGAGACCGCCATCAGCACCCTGAAGCTGGCGGTGCAGACCGCCCTGACCGCGCCGACCGGCCCGGTGAGCGTGGAAATCCCGATCGACATCCAGTCGACCTTTATCCCGATGCCCACCGACCTGTCGCCGTTGCCGATCCCGGTCGCGGTGCCGGCGCCGGAAGCCCTCGACCTGGTCGCCGAACGCCTGGCCGGGGCCAAGCGTCCGCTGCTCTGGCTCGGCGGTGGCGCCCGGCATGCCGGGGCGCAGGTCAAGCGCCTGCTGGCCATGGGCGTGGGCGTCATCACCTCGACCCAGGGCCGCGGCGTGGTCAACGAAGACGACGAGCGTTGCCTCGGGGCCTTCTCGCAGAACAAGCGGGTCGAGCAGTTCCTGCAAACCTGCGACGCGCTGCTGATCGCCGGCTCGCGGCTGCGCAGCAACGAGACCTTCAAGTACGCCCTGAAGCTGCCGCAGAACACCCTGCGCATCGACGCCAACCCGGCCATCGAAGGCCGCAGCTACGCCAGCGAACTGTTTATCTGCGGCGACGCCGCGCTAGCCCTGGAAGGCCTGGCCGACCGCCTCGAGGGCCGCTTGCAGACCGACCCGAATTTCCTCGTCGAACTCAAGGCGGTCCGCGAGCAATCGCGCAGCCAGCTGGTGGCCGACCTGGGGCCGTACTCGGCGATGGTCGAACAGCTGCAGGCCAGCACCGGCCGCAACTTCTCCTGGGTGCGCGACGTGACCCTGTCCAACAGCATCTGGGGCAACCGCCTGCTGACCCTCTACCATCCGCGCGCCGGGGTCCACGCCCTCGGTGGCGGCATCGGCCAGGGCCTGGCGATGGGCATCGGCGCGGCCGTGGCCGCCGCCGAAACCGCGCCCGAGCGCAAGGTCTTCGCCCTGGCCGGCGACGGCGGTTTCATCCTCAACCTCGGTGAGCTGGCGACCCTGGTCCAGGAGCGCGCCAACCTGGTGATCCTGCTGATGAACGACCAGCGCTACGGGGTGATCCGCAATATCCAGGACGCGGTCTACGGCAGCCGCCATTGCTACGTCGACCTGCACACCCCGGACTACACCAAGCTCGCCGAGTCCCTGGGGCTGCGCCACGGCCTGGTCACCGACCTCAAGGACTTCGGCAAGGTGGTGGACAGCGCCCTGAGCCAGCCCGGCCCGTTCCTGCTGGAAGTCGACATGCTCAGCGTCGGCAACTTCGCCACCCAGTTCGCCGGCCCGCCCAACAGCGAAACCAAAGCCCAGAAGGCCACCGCCTGAGGATCGCGCCATGTTGCATATCACCATGATCGGCTGCGGCGCCATTGGCGTCGGCGTGCTCGAACTGCTGGAGCAGGACCCGCAGTTGTGCGTGGACTACGTTATCGCCTCCCAGGGTTCCGAAGCCCTGGTGCGCCAGCGCCTGGCCAGTTTCAAGCAGCCGCCGCAGGTACTCACCGCGCTGCCGGCCGACGCCCGTCCGGACCTGCTGGTGGAATGCGCCGGCCACCGCGCCATTGAAGAACACGTGCTGCCGGCCCTGGAGCGCGGCATCGCCTGCCTGATCGTCTCGGTCGGCGCACTGTCCGAAGTCGGCCTGGTGGAGCGCCTGGAAGCCGCCGCCGAACGCGGCCAGACCCGCATCGAACTGCTGCCCGGCGCCATCGGCGGCATCGATGCGCTGTCGGCGGCCAAGGTCGGCGGGCTGGACTCGGTCAATTACACCGGGCGCAAGCCGGCCCGTGCCTGGAAGAACACCCCCGGCGAGCAGGCCTGCGACCTCGACAGCATCAGCGAGGCCACGGTGATCTTCCAGGGCAGCGCCCGCGAAGCGGCGCGGCTGTACCCGAAGAACGCCAATGTCGCCGCCACCCTGTCGCTGGCCGGCATCGGCCTGGATCGCACCCAGGTGACGCTGATCGCCGACCCCCACAGCGACGAGAACGTCCACCACTTCGAAGCCCGTGGCGCCTTCGGCGGTTTCGAGTTGAGCCTGCGCGGCAAGCCGCTGCTGGCCAACCCCAAGACCTCGGCGCTGACCGTGTACAGCGTGGTCCGTGCCCTGGGCAACCACGCCCACGCGATATCCATTTAAGGAGCCGGTCGATGACCCTCGAACAGACTTTACCGATCTGCATCGCCGGCGAGTGGCGCCTGGGCCGCGGCGAGCGTTACGCCAGCCGCTACCCGGCCACCGGCGAAGCCGTGGCCTGGCTCAACGCCGCCGATTTGCAGGATGTCGAAGACGCCATCCAGGGCGCGCACCAGGCGTTCCTGCACAGCGGCTGGGCCCAGCGCAAACCCCACGAGCGGGCCGGCGTGCTGTACCGCATCGCCGAACTGATCCGTGAGCACGGCGAAGAGCTTGCGCAATTGCAGCGCCAGGACAACGGCAAGCCGATCAACGAGACCCGCGCCCTGGTGGCCAGCGCCGCCGGCACCTTCCAGTTCTTCGCCGCGGCCTGCGAAACCCTGGAAGAAACCATCACCCCGTCGCGCGGCGATTTCGTCAGCATGAGCGTGTATGAGCCGATGGGCGTGGTCGCTGCGATCACTCCGTGGAACTCGCCGATCGCCAGCGAGGCGCAGAAGGTCGCGCCGGCCCTGGCGGCGGGCAACGCGGTGGTGATCAAGCCAGCGGAAATCACCCCGCTGCTGGCCCTGCGCCTGGCGCGCCTGTGCGAAGAAGCCGGCCTGCCCAAGGGCCTGGTCAGCGTGCTGCCCGGCAAGGGTTCGCTGCTCGGCGACGCCCTGACCCGCCACCCGCTGGTCAAGCGCGTGTCGTTCACCGGTGGCACCCGCACCGGCAAGCACATCGCCCATATCGCCGCCGACAAGATGATGCCGGTGTCCCTGGAACTGGGCGGCAAGTCGCCGACCATCGTCCTCGACGACGCCGACCTCGACCACGCCGTGGCCGGGGTGCTGTACGGCATCTTCAGCTCCTCGGGCGAAGCCTGCATCGCCGGCTCCCGGCTGTTCGTCGCCCGCGCCTTGTACGAGACGTTCATGCAGCGCCTGGTGGCGGCCGCGGCCAACCTGCGGGTCGGCGACCCGGCGGACGAAAGCAGCCAGATGGGCCCGCTGATCAGCGCCAGCCATCGCGAATCGGTGGAGCGCTACGTGGCCCTCGGGCTGGCCGAGGGCGGGCGCCTGCGCCTCGGCGGGCAACGGCCGAGCGGTGCGCTCTACGACCAGGGTTACTACTACCCGCCGACCATCCTCGAAGGCCTGCACAACGGCCAGCAGGTGTGCCAGGAAGAAATCTTCGGCCCGGTGCTGGTGGCCATGCCCTTCGATGACGAAGCGCAACTGCTAGAGCAGGCCAACGACAGCCTGTACGCCCTCGCGGCCGGGATCTGGAGCCGCGACTACAAGCGCGCCTGGGCCCTGGGCCGGCGCCTGCAGGCCGGCACGGTGTGGATCAACACCTACAAGCAGTTCTCGATCTCCACGCCCTTCGGCGGCTGGCGCGACAGCGGCCTGGGCCGCGAAAAAGGCCGCCTGGGCATCCTGCAGTACATGGAACAGAAGAGCCTCTATTGGGGCATGAACGAACAGCCACTGGCCTGGGCCGGTGTGCCACGAGAGGTAGCGCTATGAGCGTGTTAGGCATCGATGAAGTCACCTATGGCGTCGAGGATCTGGACACCTGCGTGCGGTTTTTCAGCGACTGGGGCCTCAAGCAAGTCAGCGCGCAGCCCGATGAGGTGATCTTCGAAACCCTCAACGGCTGCCGCGTGGTACTCGCCGACCTGAACAAGCCGGGCCTGTCGCCCGCCATCGAGGCCGGCTCCACCGTGCGCGAAGTGGTCTGGGGCGTGGCCAGTACGGCGGACCTGGCGCTGTACCGCCAGCGCATCGCCCATGACCCGGGGTTCGTCGAGGCCGACGGGCGCATCGGTTGCACCGATCCCAACGGCCTGGCGATCCGCCTGCAAGTGACCCGCAAGCGCGAGATCGACATCGAGTGCAGCGGCCACAACACCTGGCAGACCAAGGGCCGGATCAACAAGGCGGCGCCGGTCTATGAACGCGCGACGCCGATCGAAGTCGGCCACGTGGTGTTTTTCGTCAAGGACGTGAACGCCTGCGAAGCCTTCTACCACGAGCGTTTCGGCTTCCAGGCCTCGGACCGTTACCCGGACCGCGGGGCGTTCTTGCGCACCGCCGAGGAAGGCGGCCACCACGACCTGTTCATGCTGCAACTGCCGGCGCCGCGGGCCGGGCTCAACCATGTGGCGTTCACCGTGCGCGACGTGCACGAAGTGTTCGGCGGCGGCATGCACATCTCCCGCAGCGGCTGGACCACCGAGATCGGCCCGGGGCGGCACCCGGTGTCTTCGGCGTTCTTCTGGTACTTCAAGAACCCCGCCGGGGCGCTGGTGGAGTACTACGCCGACGAAGACCAGCTGACCGGTGAATGGCAGCCACGCACCTTCGAACCGGGGCCCACGGTGTTCGCCGAATGGGCCATCGCCGGCGGCATCGACGGCCACACCCGGCGCCAGCAGAACGTCGAGGCGCCGCAAGGCAAATTCCTCACCGACAAACCGAAACCCTGAGCAGGAGTCGTCCATGTCTTCCCTGAACATTGCCATCGCCGGCGCCGGTATCGGCGGCCTGACTGCCGCCATCGCCCTGCACCGCGCCGGCCACCGGGTCACCGTGTTCGAACAGTCGAAAGCCTTCCTGCGGGTCGGCGCCGACATCAACCTCACGCCCAATGCGGTGCGCGCGCTGGATGGCCTGGGCATAGGCGCCGCGGTGCGCCTGCCGGCCGCCCGGCCGACCCATCGCATCAGCCGGATGTGGGACAGCGGCGAAGAAACCTCGCGCCTGGAAATGGCCGACGCCGCCGAGCGCAAATACGGCGCGCCGCAACTGACCATCCACCGCGCCGACCTGCTGGCGGCCCTGGCCGAAGTGTTCCCGCCGGAGCAGGTGCAATTCGCCAAGCGCGCCGAGCGGGTTGAGCAAGACGCCGACGGCATCGCGCTGCACTTCAGGGACGGCAGCCAGCATCGCTGCGATGTACTGATCGGCGCCGACGGTATCCACTCGGTGGTGCGCAACGCGCTGTTCGGCGAAGAACATCCGCGCTTCACCGGGGTGGTGGCCTACCGCGCGGTGGTGCCGGCCGAGCTTGTGGCCCAGGTGCCGAACATCCAGGCCTTCACCAAATGGTGGGGCCCCAACCCGCAGAGCCAGATCGTCACCTTCCCGCTGAACCAGGGTAAGGACATCTTCATCTTCGCCACCACCGCCCAGGACAGCTGGCACGAGGAGTCCTGGACCAGCGCCGGCGACGCCGAGGAGCTGCGCAGCCACTACCGGGCGTTCCACCCGGACGCACGCGCCCTGCTCGACGCCTGCACCGATGTGCTCAAGACCGCGCTGTACGAGCGCGATCCGCTGCCGTTCTGGTCCAGGGGCGCGATCACCCTGCTGGGCGACGCCTGCCACCCGATGATGCCGTTCATGGCCCAGGGCGCCGGCCAGGCCATCGAGGACGCGGTGGTGCTCGCCCGCTACCTGCACGACCTCGACAGCCCGGCGTCGGTCGCCGCGGCCTTGCAGGCCTACCAGCAGGCGCGCCTGGCGCGCACCAGCCAGATCCAGATCGGCTCGCGGGGCAACCAGTGGCTCAAGGACGGCGGCAACGCCGACTGGGTCTACGGCTATGACGCCTGGGCCGTGCCCACCGACAGCGCGGCCTGAACATGAGCGAGACATTGCTGGTGACCGTGCTGCTCAAGCACGACCAATCGAAGAACCTGGAAGACATCCAGCGCCACATGAAGCAGCAGGACTGGTGGGAACGCTTCCCCCCGCAAGGCGTCGAGCTGGTGTCGTGGACCGTGGCCATGGGCCTGGGCCAGATCGTCACCCTGCGCTTGCCGCCGAGCCTGCTGCCGGCCCTCAACGTCGAGCTCGAACGCTCGGCCTGGGGCGTGTTCGGCACTGAGGTTTTCCCGACATACGACTTTATCCCGGTGCGCGAAACGATCCGCGAACGGGTACGCAACGGAGGTCAATGACATGAACACCCACGAACGATTCCTCGAACCCCATCAGGCGCGCAAGCGGCCCAACACCCAGTTCGAAGAGCTGCTGGGCGATTCCATCGAGCGCGCTTTCGGCAATGGCGTGAGCGAGCTGCCGGCGCTGCTCGCCCACCTCAACCTGGCCGGGCCGCCCTGCCCGCTGACCAGCGGCGAGTGGACCGAGGATGCCTATAAAACCCTGATGGCCCGGCTGGGCGAATGACCCGGCGCAAGGAATAACAAGATGAATACGCAACTGACCGTCGACCCTGTTGAAAATCACCTGGCCAATGGCCTCAAGGACCTCTGGTTCCCGGTATTGCCGTCGGACCTGCTGGGCGAGAAACCGGTATCGGTGCGTCGCCTGGGCTACAAGATCGCCCTGTGGCGCGACAACGATGGCAGCGTCCACGCCCTGGAAGACCATTGCCCCCATCGCGGCGCGCCACTGTCCCAGGGGCCGGTGCTGGGCGATCGCTTGCAATGCCCTTACCACGGCGTCGAAGTGCGCTGCGACGGCACCGTGACCAAGGTGCCCGGCAGCCCTGGCTGCAAGCTCGAAGGCAGCCGGCCGACGCGGATGTTCCACACCCGCGAAGCCGCCGGCGCGATCTTCCTGTTCAACGCCACCGACCCGCACTTGGAAACCCCGCCGGAACTGGTGCTGCCGGAGCAGCTGACTTCCCCCGAGTGGAGCAGCTTCGTCTGCTACACCGAGTGGAAAGGCGATTACCGCTACGTGCTCGACAACGTCATGGACCCGATGCACGGCACCTACCTGCACAAGATGTCGCACTCGATGAGCGAAGGTGAAGCCACCGCCAGGTTCATCACCCGCGACACCGACAACGGCTTCTTCTTCGAGAAGGAAGGCCAGCGCGGGGTGAACTTCGACTGGACCGAGTTTATGGACAACGGCTGTCACTGGTTGCGCCTGGAAATTCCCTACCCGAAAACCGGCGGCCCGGGCGGCAACTTCACCATCATCGGCAGCTACACCCCGAGCAGCCGCTCGCTGGCGGCGGTGTTCCACTGGCGTTGCCGACCGCTGACCGGCTGGCAGCGCGACACCTGGCGCTTCCTCTACAAGAACCGCCTGGAAGCACGGCACTGGGCGGTGCTGGAGCAGGACCGGGTGCTGCTGGAGTTCATGGAGCCGGACGCCAACCAGCGCGAAAACCTCTACCAGCACGACCTGGGCGTGGTGCGGCTGCGGCGCTACCTGAAGAACGCCGCCAAGGCCCAGCTCGAACTGATCGAAGCGAAGCAGCTGCCATGAACCAGGCCGTGCACCGGGTTCGCAGCGCAGCCGTGGCCGAGCCGGCCGGCGCCAGTTGGTCCAATGCCCTGGTGATCGGCCGCGAGGTGCTGCTGTCCGGCATGACCGCGCACCCCGCCAGCCGCGAGGCCGCGCAAGCCGGCGCGGCGCTGGATGGCTACGCCCAGACCCTGCTGGTGCTGGGCAAGATCCAGGCATTGGTGGAAGCCGCCGGCGGCCATATCGGCAATATCTGTCGGCTGACGGTGTACCTCACCGACATCGCCGACAAGGAGCAGGTGGGCCGCGCCCGGCGCGATTTCTTTGCCGGGCAGGCGCTGTTCCCGACCTCCACCCTGGTGGCGGTCAGCGCACTGGTGTTTCCCGAACTACGGGTCGAGATCGAGGCCGGCGCCCGGCTCGATGTCGATCTGCGTACCGTCATAGAGGTGAACGATGTCTAAACCCTCCCTCCTCACCGCGCGCGTCCACACCCTGCGCTACGAAGCCGAAGGCATCATCAGTGTCGAGCTGCGGCCCCTGGGCGATACGGTGTTCCCGCCGTTCGACGCCGGCTCGCACATCGACCTGCACCTGGCCAACGGCCTGGTGCGCAGTTACTCGCTGCTCAACTCGCCCAGCGACCAGGGCCGTTACGTGGTCGGCATCCTGCGCGACCGCAACAGCCGCGGCGGCTCGGAGTACGTGCACAGCCAGCTGCGGGTCGGCATGCACCTGTCGATCGCCGCGCCGCGCAACAACTTCGAACTGGAGCCGAGCGCCAGCCACAGTGTGCTGGTGGCCGGCGGCATCGGCATCACCCCGATCTACTGCATGTTCCGCCAGCTGCTGGCCCTGGGAAAATCCGCCGAGCTGATCTACTGCGCCCGCTCGCGCCAGGAGGCCGCGCTGGTGGAAGAGCTGAGCGGGCTCAAGGCCCGGGTGATCTACCACTTCAACGACGAGAAAGGCGCGCCGCCGGACCTCGCCGCCTACCTCGCCGGCCAGCCGGCGGACACACATTTCTACTGCTGCGGCCCAACGCCGATGCTCGATGCCTTCGAAGCCACCTGCGAACGCCTGGGTTATCCCCATGCCCACATCGAGCGCTTCGCCGCCGCCGAGTTGCCACCCAGCGCAGACGCCCAGAGCAGTTACAGCGTCGAGCTGAAAAAGTCCGGCAAGACCCTGTCCGTGGAGCCCGGCCTGAGCCTGCTGGATGTGCTGCTCGAAGCCGGCTGCGACATCGACCACAGCTGTCGCGAAGGGGTCTGCGGCTCCTGTGAAACGCGGGTGGTGGAAGGCGAGATCGACCACCGCGACGGCGTGCTGACCAAGGCCGAACGGGCAGCCAACCGATCGATGATGGTCTGCGTTTCCGGCTGCAAGAGCCGGCGCCTGGTGCTGGATCTCTAGCGCGCTATGTAATTGCTACGTAACGGTTACGTAATTACTACGTAATCGTTGCGAGGCAAAGGCTGTACGGCTGTTACATACCGCCAAAACCGCTGAAAGGCTGCAAAACGACCGCTGTAGCCGCTGCCGAGCTGGCGAGGCTGCGATCGGGTGCGCAGCAGCCGCAAAACCTGCCAACCGCAATTCAATTGATACCCCGCAGCGCCCGGCTTGTGGCCCCTGCGGTGCCGTTCGCAGCCTCGCGGGGCTCGGCAGCGGCTACAGAATCCAGGTGCCCGCCGAAGGCCCACAATGGCAGCCCCAACCGCTGAAAAGCTGCAAACGGGGTTGTTGTTCGATCGGGTGCGCAGCAGCCGCAAAACCTGCCAACCGCAATTCAATTGATACCCCGCAGCGCCCGGCTTGCGGCCCCTGCGGTGCCGTTCGCAGCCTCGCGGGCTCGGCAGCGGCTACAGGCAATGATTTCGGCCTTTTTTAGGCTCGCGGTTTATGGCGAAAAATGAACTTTCGCTGCAACCGACAGGCATCTGATTGTTCACCAGTAAAACAAACTTCCTGCCCGCTTATTTAACAGCGTGCAATAAAGACGCACCTATAACGCGCAACTTTGTTACCCACTTTCCCTGCTGTTCCACCGGCTGCACAAGAGCCTGTGTTTCCCATATAAACAATTGTTTTCAATCAACTTTTCATAAAAATCCAAGATGCCGGTCGCCTGGCACAGTTCCTGCTCTACCCCTGTAAATCCACGGGCCAAACGGCGTTCCGCCGATAAAACAACAATAGCCAGCACTTAATCCGGCAAGACCCACTCCCTCCACAGTTGCCTTATCAGGCAAGCGGGTAAGTGTTGCCGATCGTCAAGTAGCGCCGAGCATTAAAGGTGAGGTCAAAAATGAAACGTCATGTCTTATGTGCAGGATTGATGGTAGTCAGTTGCGCAAGTTTCGCCGTCGAACCCATTCCTTCCGCCGCCGTGCGGGCCAACGCCGCCAACAAGCCTTTTCCGCATATCTCCTGGCGCAGTGACGACGGCGACAGCAGCCTGGATATCGGCGGCGCACTGCGCACCAATTACCGCGACGAACATTGGGACACCACCGAGAATAACGGCCGGTTCCTGTTCGACACCTTCCGCCTGGATGTGCAGGCCACCTACAAGAACCTCTACAGCGATATCGGCTACTGGTTCCAGGACGACGGCAAGCGCTCCATCGACCGTGGCTTCGTCGGCTACCGGCTCAACGCCAACTCCAGCCTGCAACTGGGGGCGCCGTTCAAGCCCTTCGGCCTGGAGCCCTATCCGCAGTTCGGCTGGAGTTATCACATCCCGTTTTTCATGGGGTATGGGGTGAGCGCCGGCTCGGGCCTCAAATACACCTACAAAGATCAGGACTGGGACGTGCAGCTCGGCTACTTCCCGCGCATGCTGCCCACGGATATTCGCTACTCGCCGGAAGTCGGGCGTTACGCCGACCTCGATAACAACGCCATCGCCTTTACCCAGTCGCGCCAGGACAACGAGAAGCGCAACCAATTCAACGCCCGTGTGGCGCGGACCTTCAACAGCGATGGCTGGAAGACCGAGATCGGCGCCTCGCTGGCCACCGCCCAGCTCTACAACGCCACCACCAGGGACGATGGCGACTACTGGGCCGCGGGCGTGCACGCGGTCATCAGCAAGGGGCCGTGGACCGTCACCACCCAGGGCATCCGCTACGAGTTCGATCCCCAGAACCCGGCCGGCGTCAGCCAGGATTCGGTGCTGATGGGCGGCAACGGCCTGACGCCGGCGTACCTGATCGCCTCCAAGGCCACCATCGCCTCGTTCAACGTCGGCTACGACATCTACACGCCCAAGCTCGGGCAATTGAAGAAGATCAAGCTGTACAACGACTACAGCCGGATGATGAAAGACCGGAGCGGCTGGGACGACTCGCAGATGTACACCGTGGGCGCGCAGTTCCTGGCCATGCCGATCATGGCCTGGGTCGACCTGACCTGGGCCCGGAACGCCAACCCCTACGGCGGCGCGGAGAACGGCAGCGGCTTCACCAGCACCAGCTCGGTGGGCAGCAACCAGTGGTACTACCGGACCAACGTCAATATCGGCTACTACTTCTGAGGCCCGCGGCCGGTCGACACTCCTGTGCAAACGCAAAGGTGTCGCCGGCATCCTGAGCGACGGGATCATCTTCCGTAGGAGCGGCCGGTCGACGCTCGATTGCTCGCGATAGCCGCAAAGCGGCGCTCCACCCGCCCCACCGCGTGATCGTCGAGCGCCACCTGCGCGCCTGCACAAGCGCGCCGAGGCGCTCGCGCAAGAACCGATTCAGCCCCTTTCCCCGCCTGCCGTTCCTCGGCTCGACGCGCTACATGCAGACGGCGGGCGCGCGCACCGGTATAGTGCGCCCCCTCTTCACGTGGGCGGCCGTCGGTAACGAGGCTCAACCTCACGGGAAACCCGAACTAATAACAACCCGCGAATTGGAACCGGGACGAACACTCGGCCCACCTGTCGTGCTGTCTGCGCGACGGTGTGTAACTCGATGTTTCGGACCGCCCAGCTTCTGCCTTTACAAAAAACAGCGAGGAATACTTCATGCTCGAAGTCATCAACGACTTCCTCTCAGGGAAAGTACTGATCGTGCTCATTGTCGGGCTCGGCAGCTACTTCACGATCCGCTCGCGTTTCGTTCAATTGCGCCACTTCTTCCACATGTTCGCGGTGTTCCGCGACAGCCTCAAAGGCAGCGCCGGGCAGCTCAGCTCGTTCCAGGCCCTGATGCTCAGCCTCGCCGGCCGCGTCGGTGCAGGCAACATCGCCGGTGTCGGCATCGCCGTGACCCTCGGTGGTCCGGGTGCGGTGTTCTGGATGTGGGTGACCGCACTGGTCGGCATGTCCAGCAGCTTCTTCGAATGTACCCTGGCCCAGGTCTACAAGCGCGCCGATGGCGACGGCCTGTACCGTGGAGGTCCGGCCTACTACATCCAGCACGGCCTGAAGCTCAAAGGCATGGCGGTGGTGTTCTCGATCCTGCTGCTGGTCACCTACGGCTTCGCCTTCATCGGCCTGCAGTCCTACACCGTGACCCACTCGCTGCAGAACGCCTTTGCCTTCGACCCACAACACACCGGTATCGTCCTGGCGGTGCTGCTGGCCATCACCTTCATCGGCGGCATCAAGCGCATCGCCTCGGTGTCCGACCTGCTGGTACCGATCAAGACTCTGGCCTATATCGGCGTGACCCTGTACGTGATCGGCACCCAGATCGAACACGTCCCAGCCATGCTGGAAACCATCTTCAAGAGCGCCTTCGGTCTCGACCCGGCCTTCGGCGGCTTGCTCGGCAGCGCCATCGTCATGGGCGTGAAGCGTGGCGTGTTCGCCAACGAAGCGGGCCTGGGCAGCGCGCCGAACGTCGCCGCCGTGGCCGCCGTGAAGCACCCGGGCGCCCAAGGCGTGGTCCAGGCTTTCAGCGTGTTCCTCGACACCTTCGTGATCTGCACCTGCACCGCGCTGCTGATCCTGCTGTCGGGCTTCTACACCCCGGGCTTCGAAGGTGACGGCATCGTCCTGACCCAGAACTCGCTGGCCGCCGTGGTCGGTGACTGGGGCCGCATGTTCGTCAGCGTCGCGCTGTCGCTGTTCGTCTTCACCTGCATCCTCTACAACTACTACCTGGGCGAGAACAGCCTGCAGTTCCTCACCCGCAACCGCACTGCGCTGATGACTTTCCGCGGCCTGGTGCTGGCGCTGGTGGTCTGGGGTTCGATGCAGGACCTGTCGACCGTGTTCGCCTTCGCCGACATCACCATGACCTGCCTGGCCTTCGTCAACCTGGTGGCCCTGGCCATGCTGTTCAAGGTTGGCCTGCGTGTGATGCGCGACTACGACGAGCAGCGCCGCGCCGGCGTCAGCCAGCCAGTGTTCGACTCCAGCAAATTTACCGATCTGGACCTGGACCTGAAGGCCTGGCCGACCAGCCCGTCGGTTGCTGCCGAGGCCGACGTTCAGCCGCAAGGCATTCCCGCAGCGCAACGCTGATCGGGTAAAAAACCGGGCGCATGTCTTGCGCCCGGCGTGACACAAGCGGCGGTCAGCTTCATGCTCGACCGCACGCTGTCATCGTTCCGGAGACTCCTCAATGAATGCCAACACCTATCCTGCCGCGCAGAACGTCATGGTGCTCTACACCGGCGGCACCATCGGCATGCAGGCCAGCGCCCACGGCCTGGCCCCGGCCTCGGGTTTCGAGGCGCGGATGCGCGACTACCTGCACAGCCAGCCCGAGCTGGTGGTGCCCGACTGGCGCTTTCGCGAGATGGCGCCGCTGATCGACAGCGCCAACATGACCCCCGCCTACTGGCAGCGCCTGCGCGAAGCCGTGGTCGATGCGGTCGACGTGCAGGGCTGCGACAGCGTGCTGATCCTGCACGGCACCGACACCCTGGCCTACAGCGCCGCGGCCATGAGCTTCCAGCTGCTGGGCCTGCCCGCCCGCGTGGTGTTCACCGGCTCGATGCTGCCGGCCGGGGTGACCGACAGCGATGCCTGGGAAAACCTCGGCGGCGCCCTGGTCGCCCTCGGCCAGGGCCTGGCGCCGGGCGTGCACCTGTACTTCCACGGTGAACTGCTGGCACCGACCCGCTGCGCGAAGATCCGCAGCTTCGGCCGTCATCCGTTCGCGGCATTGCAGCGCCAGGGCGGCGGAGCCAAGGCGACCTCGATTCCGCCGCAATTGGATTACCGCCAGGGCAAGCAACTGGCCAGGGTCGGCGTCTTGCCGCTGGTGCCGGGCATCGCCGCCGAACAACTCGACGCCCTGCTGGGCAGCGGCATCCAGGCGCTGGTGCTGGAGTGCTTCGGCAGCGGCACCGGGCCGAGCGATAACCCGCAGTTCCTGGCCAGCCTGCAACACGCCCGGGACCAGGGCATCGTGGTCGTGGCCATCACCCAATGCCATGAAGGCGGCGTGGAGCTGGACATCTACGAGGCCGGCAGCCGCCTGCGCGGCGTCGGCGTGCTGTCCGGCGGCGGCATGACCCGCGAAGCGGCGTTCGGCAAACTCAACGCCCTGCTCGGCGCCGGCCTGGACAGCGCCGAAGTGCGGCGCCTGGTGGAGCTGGACCTGTGCGGCGAGCTGAGCTGACAGCGCGTCATCGTTCACCGTCATCGCGAGCAAGCTCGCTCCTACAGAAGCTCCACAGTCCCTTGTAGGAGCGAGCTTGCTCGCGATAGCTGCAAAGCGGCGATCCAGCCGCCGCCCCACACCAGCGTTGGAATTTGGTTGCGGGCGCGGCATACAAATTGCTCCGTTTTCAGCATCCCCCGGGCTGGAAACGGACATGCTGCATTCCCACCTCACCACCCTCAACGCCGTCTCGCTGGTGCTCAACACCTTCAAGGACCAAGGGCTGCCCAGTGACGCGCTGCTGGCCGGCAGCGGCATCAACGCCGCCGACCTGAGCCGCGCCGACACCCGCATCACCACCAACCAGGAAATGCTGGTGTGCGCCAACGCCGTGGCCCTGCAACGGGATATCGGCCTGGAGCTGGGCCGGCGCATGCACGTCTCCAGCTACGGCATGCTCGGTTATGCCCTGCTCACCAGTGCCACCTTAGGTGACGCTTTGCGCCTGGCGCTGCGTTATCCGGCGCTGTTGGGAACACTTTTCGAGCTGAGCCTGGAGGCGGACGGCGAGCTGATCTGGCTGACCGCCGCGGATTACCGCGAAAACCCGGCGCTGGCGACCTTCAATATCGAGTTCTGCCTGGTGTCGTTGAAGGTCATCTGCGACGACCTGCTGGGCCATCCGCTGCCCTTGCGCGGCGCCCGCTTCGACTACCCCGCCCCCGATTACCAGCGCCGCTATGCCGAGCGCTTCGACTGCCCGCTGCAATTCGATGCAGCCTGCAATGCCTTCGCCTTCGACCGACGCTGGCTCGAACAGCCGCTGCCCCTGGCGGACGCCATCACCCACCAGGCCATGGCCGAACGCTGCCGCAAGCAGAACACCGAGTTCACCGGGCGCCAGGCCTGGCTCGGGCGCATCCGCCAGCTGCTGGCGGCGCAACTGGACGCCGCGCCGGGCCTGGAAGGCCTGGCCGAACAGATGAACTGCTCGGCCCGCACCCTGCGCCGACACCTCAAGGACCTGGGTTGCAGCTATCAGGAACTGCTCGACGAGCTGCGTTTCGAGCGCGCCAAGCAGATGCTCTGCGAGGACGACCTGCCGATCTACCGCATTGCCGAAGCCCTGGGCTTCAGCGAAACCGCGAGCTTCCGCCATGCCTTCGTGCGCTGGAGCGGCGTCGCCCCAAGCCAGTTCCGGCCCTGACACAAACCCCGGCATAAAACCGCCGATTGCATTACATTGCCGGCCTTTCATACCGGCAAGGGACTGCAAACGTGAACTTCTTTACAGGCATCGTTGCCAGGCACATCCGCTTTTGCGCGAACGGCCTGGCGCTGCTGATGCTCGCCATCGCCCCCGCCGTCCAGGCATTCGACCTGGACCTGGCCAAGATCAAATGGTGGCAAGTCTCCCGCGGTATCGTCCTGGACGAACCGGAAACCGCCACCCTGCAGATCAAGCCGTTCCCCCTGCCAGGCCTCGAGCAGCTTCCGGCGCGGATCGTGCTCAGCCAGTACCGCGGGCTGTTTTATCTCAACGCCTACCAGGACGCGCAGTACCAGCAGCGCATCTACAAGTCGCCGCCCTTGCCGCTGTTCAGCCCCGAGGAACTGCGGGCCTGCGTCTCGCCGGACGACCCGATCCAGGTCTCGGACAACTGGCCGCCGAGCAATCAACTCGAAGTCGGGCTGAGCCTGACGCCCTTGAGCTTCAACTGCATCAGCCCGGACTGGCAGCTCAGCCAGCGTTATCTGCTGATCGACCAGCGCTATCCGCAGCAGCCGATGCTGGCCGTCAGTCACCGCCGCGACCTGACCCAGATGGACTTCACCCCATTGCAACCGATCGGTAGCGAGATCGAGCAACAGTGGTTGTACGCCCTGCAGCGCTTTCCTGCATGGTTCCGGCCCTTCAGCAGTGGCACGGGCCCGATCACCTTCAATGCCTATTCTCCACCGGCCACGGCGGACGACGCCTGGACCCAGTTCCGCGAACTCCACGAACAACTGCGCAAAGCCAAGGACAAAGGGCCAGGCCTTCGCCAGGTGGAAGACTTCTTCGCCGCCCATGACTTTCGCACCATGGCCCAGGACCGCAGCGAATACCCGGGCCTGCTCAACGACATCGCCTACTGGACCAGCGAGGCCGGCCAGCTGAAAACCGCCCGCCCCTGGCTGTTGGAGGTGTTGCGCCGGGAACCCGGGCGCATGCCGACCTACCTCAACCTGGCCGACCTGGACTGGGCCCAGTTCGAACAACGGCCGCTGGACAACATCCACCAGGGCCGCGCCATCGAACGCTATCGGCTGTATTGCGGCATGCGCCTGCAACGCCAGTTGAGCGTGCCGCCGCGCGTATTGCAGCGCCTGGGCCTGAAATCCGCCAACCCGCAGGCGTGCCAGGGCTTCTGGCCGCTGGTGGCCGCCGTGGATGCTGGCGACGCGGCTGAGGTCCGGCGCTTGCTGGCCAGCGGCGTCAGTGGCGAAGTCATGGCCGATGACGGGCGCAGCGCCCTGCTGCACGCCCTGGACGCGCCAAACCTGGAGATCGCCCGACTGCTGCTGGCCCACGGCGCCCATACCCGCGGCCAGTACAAATGGACCACCCTGGCCCTGCTGGCCATGGAGCGCGACCTCAAGGACAGCCCCGACCTGAACCAAGGCGGGCGCCTGAAGTTCCTGCTGGAAGCCGGCGTCGCCATCGACGAGCAAAACAGCCGAGGCTACACCCCGCTGATGCAACTGGCCGAGCAGAAGCGCAACCTCGAAGGCTTCACCTGGCTGCTGCAACACCCACAGAACCTCGAACTGCGCACCGTGGATGACAACGAAACCGCACTGTACCGAGCGTTCTGGGGAAACAACTACGCGGCCATGAGGCAGCTGATCGAAGCCGGTGCCAATCTCAACCTGAACTACGGTCGTGGCACCTGCTCCAACCAACAACCCGGCGGCCAGAGCCTGCTGACGTTCGTCGCCGACAAGACCTCCGCCGACGACAAGTCCCCCACTGTCAGCCAGCAGGAGACCCTGGACATGTTCACCCTGCTGCTGGAGAAAGGCGCCGATCCGAATGCCGGCCAGCGCTGCGAGAAAAACGGCCGCGCCCTGCTGCTGGGTATCCTCGCCCGGAAAAAACGCGAGGACATGCTCCAGGTGCTGCAGCGCTTCGATCAAGCGCCGCCCGCAAGCTGACCCCGCTGGCGCCCCGCAAGGGGGCGCCGTGCTGTTTCAAGGGGCGAATTGCGGACACAGGTTTTGGCCATATCGATCCCCTTTTGGCCGCTCCTGCCGTTCTCCAAAAGCCCCGGCGCCGCAAGACTGTGAGCACCGAACCAGCCTGCGGAGAACAACAAATGCTGACGATCTACTCGGACGATCACCACCTGCACCACGGCCGCTGCGAACTGATCGACGGGCAACTGATGCCCTGCTTCGAAATGCCGTCGCGCGCCGACCACGTGCTGGACCGCGTGAAGTATCGCAACCTGGGTCCGGTCGAGGCGCCCAGGGACTTCGGCCTGGGGCCGATCGAACGCATCCACAGCCGCGCCTATCTGGACTTCTTCAAGGGCGCCTGGGAGCGCTGGGCGGCCCAGGGCATCGACGGCGACCTGCTGCCCTACACCTGGCCGGCGCGCACCCTGCGCAGCGTGATCCCCACCAGCCTGCACGGCCAGCTCGGCTACTACAGCTTCGACGGCGGCGCGCCGATCACCGCCGGCACCTGGCAGGCGGCCTACAGCGCCGCGCAAGTCGCCCTGACCGCCCAGGCGGTAATCCAGCGCGGCGCGCGCAGTGCCTTCGCCCTGTGCCGTCCGCCGGGACACCACGCCGCTGGCGACCTGATGGGCGGCTACTGCTACCTGAACAACGCGGCCATCGCCGCCCAGGCGTTCCTCGACCAGGGCCACAAGAAGGTCGCGATCCTCGACGTCGACTACCACCATGGCAACGGCACCCAGTCGATTTTCTATGAGCGCAGCGACGTGCTGTTCACCTCGATCCACGGCCACCCGGAAGCCGAATTCCCGTTCTTCCTGGGTTATGCGGACGAGCTCGGCGAAGGTGCCGGCGAGGGCTTCAACTTCAACTACCCGCTGCCCGCCGGCAGCGGCTGGGACAGCTGGAGCGCGGCGCTGGAACAGGCCTGCGAGGAAATCCGCCGTTATGGCGCCGACATAGTGGTGGTATCGCTGGGCGTGGACACCTTCAAGGACGACCCGATCTCACAGTTCAAGCTCGACAGCCCGGACTACCTGGCCATGGGGCAACGCATTGCCGCCCTGGGCACGCCGACGCTGTTCGTCATGGAAGGCGGCTACGCGGTGGAAGAGATCGGCATCAATGCCGTCAACGTTCTCGAAGGCTTTCAAAACGCCCAGTGAAGGAAACCCGCCACATGAACAGGCTCAAAAGCTACCTCTTGCCCGCGCTCTGCGCGGTGCTGCTGGGCGGTGCCGCACAGGCTGAAGAGCGCACCCTGCGCGTCTACAACTGGTTCGACTACATCACCCCCAAGGCCCTGGAAGACTTCAAGGCCGAGAACAGCCAGGTCAAGCTGATCTACGACATCTTCGACACCAACGAGGCGCTGGAGGCCAAGCTGCTGACCGGCAACTCCGGCTACGACGTGGTGGTGCCGTCCAACGTGTTCCTCGCCAAGCAGATCGAAGCCGGGGTGTTCCAGCCGCTGGACCGCAGCAAGCTGCCGAACTGGAACCATCTCGATCCCAAGCTGATGCAGCTGATCGAGGCCAACGACCCGGGCAACCAATTTGCCGTGCCCTACATGTACGGCACCATCCTGATCGGCTTCAACCCAGCCAAGGTCAAGGCCGCCCTCGGCGAGAACGCGCCGGTGGACAGCTGGGACCTGATCTTCAAGGAAGAGAACATCAGCAAGCTCAAGCAGTGCGGCGTGGCCCTGCTCGACTCGCCGTCGGAGATCCTGCCGCTGGCCCTGCAGCACCTGGGCCTGGACCCCAACAGCAAGCAGCCGGCGGACTACGCCAAGGCCGAAGCACTGCTGCTGAAGATCCGCCCCTACGTCACCTACTTCCACTCGTCCAAGTACATGGCCGACATCGCCAATGGCGACATCTGCGTGGCGGTGGGGTATTCCGGCAGCTTCTCCCAGGCCGCCAACCGCGCCAAGGAAGCCAAGAACGGTGTGGTGGTAGACATGCGCCTGCCCAAGGAAGGGGCGCCGATCTGGTTCGACATGCTGGCGATTCCCAAAGGTGCGAAGAACCCGGACGACGCCTACACCTTCATCAACTACCTGCTGCAACCCAAGGTGATCGCCCCGGTCAGCGACTTCGTCGGCTACCCGAACCCGAACAAGGACGCCACCGAGCAGGTCGATCCGTCGATCCGCAACAACCCCAACCTGTACCCGACCGACGCGGCGATGAGCACGCTGTACACCTTGCGGCCGCTACCACGGGACGCGGAACGGGCGCGGACCCGGGCCTGGACCAAGATCAAGGCCGGGACCTGATTACCCGGCGTCCGTAGGAGCGGCCGCTCGAACGCTCGATTGCCCGTGGCTGGCAGAGCGCCGCTGCGCGGCTTTCGCGAGCAAGCTTCGCTCCTACGGAGGAATGCGTGCTTCTGTAGGAGCGAAGCTTGCTCGCGATGAACGATAACGCGGTGCAACCGATACACCGCGGCGTCCCTATCGCGGGCGAGTCGGATCGCCGCCCTCTCGCTCCTACAGAAGATGTTTCAACACCCCGTCAGCCCTTGCGGCTGACGCTCCTCGGCAAAGAACCACGGCCGCAGGCGCACGCCCACGCCGTTGCCGATAAAGGCCGCCACCAGCCACAGCCAGCCGTGCAGGCTGCCGGAGGCGATGCCGCTGAAATAGGCGCCGATGTTACAGCCGTAGGCCAGGCGCGAACCGTAGCCCAGCAGCAAACCACCGATCACCGCCGCCACCAGCGAGCGCGGGGGAATCTTCAGGCTTGGCGCAAAACGTCCGGCCAGGCCCGCCGCCAGCAAGGCGCCGAAGACGATGCCGATATCCATCACGCTGGTGATGTCCTGCCACACCGGCGCGGCCAGGGCCTTGGCGTTCGCCGCGCCCTGCCAGAACACCCAGCTGCCGACATCCACCCCCAGCCCGCTGGCGACCTTGGCGCCCCACAGGGCAAACGCCGAGGTGATGCCCCAGGGCCGTCCGGCCAGGGCCAGGGTAGCGAAGTTCAACAAGGCCAGGGCGACCGCGCCCCACACCAGCGGCCAGGGCCCGCGCAGCAGGCGGCGCCAGCCCTGGTGCGCGCTGTCGACCGGCGCTTCCAGCGTGCCGTGGCGGCTCTTCTCCAGGCGTACCGTAACCAGGGCGATCAAGGCGAACAGACCGAGGCTGAGCCCCAATGCCGGCGCCACGCCGAAGCGCTGCACGATGGACACCGGCGGCAGCGACGGCAAGGCGAACCACCAGTCCACATGGTGCGTGGCGATCAGCGAACCGCAGATGAAAAACAGCAGGGTCACCAGCATCCGCGCGTTGCCGCCACCCACGGTGAACAGCGTGCCGGACGCGCAACCGCCGCCCAGCTGCATGCCGATGCCGAAGATGAACGCACCGACAATCACCGAGACGCCGGCCGGCGCCACCAGCCCCGTGACCGGCGAACCGAACAGGCTGCCCGCGCCCAGGGCCGGGAAGAACAGCAGCACCGCCAGCGCCAGCATGACCATCTGCGCCCGCAGGCCGGCGCCGCGACGATCGCGGATAAACACCCGCCAGGCCGAAGTGAAACCGAAGGCCGCGTGATACAGGGTCAGGCCCAGGGCCGCGCCCAGCAGCAACAGCCACACCTGGCGCGAGCCGACCTGGGCCTGCAGGAATACAGCGCCGGCCAGCAGCACGATCAAAGCGAACAAGGGCGCACCGAACTTGCGTTCGGGCGCCGCGGAAAGAGTCAGGCTCATAAGGGTTCTCGATAAAGACAATGGCCGCGAGTATAGCCATCACACGCCCCAGGCCCGACGCAGCCGCTCCAGGGCGCAGGCGATAGCGGCTTCGGGCACCGCGGCAAAGCCCAGTACCAGCCCGGCGCGCCGGTCCTGCGGCAGCGGCGAATCCGGCAGCCAGTAGTGGCTCAGGCCATTGATCTCCACATCCACGGCCGCGGCCTGCGCCACCAGTTCGCGCTCCCGGGCCAGGCTGTCCACCGGGATCGTCAGGTGCAGGCCCGCCGCCACGTTCGGCACCTTGCCCACCCCGGGGATATCCACAGGCCAGCCAGCCAGCAAGGCATTGCGCCGGCTCAAGGCGGCGCGGCGCATGCGCCGGATATGCCGCTGAAAATGCCCGGCGGCCATGAATTCGGCCATCACTGCCTGGGTGCTGACCTCGGAATGGCGCACATCCAGCGCCCGGCGCTGGGCGAAGGGTTGCACCAGCGCCGGCGGCAACACCAGGTAACCCAGGCGCAAGGCCGGGAACGCGACCTTGCCGAAGGTGCCGACGTACAGCACCCGGCCCTGCCGGTCCAGGGCCGCCAAGGGTGCCAGCGGCGCCCCGCTGTAGCGGTACTCGCCGTCATAGTCGTCCTCGACGATCCAGCCATTGCTGCGCTCGGCCCAGGCCAGCAGTTCCAGGCGCCGGGCCAGGCTCAGGGTGACCCCGGTGGGGTACTGATGGGACGGCGTGACATAGGCCAGCCGGCAATCGCTCAGGGCCGCCAGCGCCCCGCAGTCGAAGCCCTCGTTATCCACCGCCACCCCGTGCAGGCGCGCGCCGGCAATCGCGAAGGCATGCCCCGCCGCCCGATAGCCGGGGTTTTCCACAGCCACGCCGTCGCCAGGGTTCACCAGCAACTGTGCACAAAGGCTTATGCCCTGTTGTGCACCGCTGGTGATCACAATTTGTTCAGCGCTGCATTGCATGCCGCGCGAACTGCGCAGGTAGGCCGCGATCAATCCGCGCAGGCGCTCCTCGCCGGCCGAATCGCCATAACACAGCTGGCCCAGATCCGGTTTGCGCCAGAAAGCCGCATTCAGCTTGGCCCAGACCTCGAACGGAAACAGATCGAAGGCCGGAATCCCCACCCGAAAAGCCCGTGGCGGACCGCTTTGCGGAGTCGCCAGATGATGCTGTTCGACCCTTTGCAAAGCCTCGCTGTGGATAACTTTACTGGATGTAATCCCAGGTAAAACCGGGGATTTTGTGGATAACCCTGTGGGTAAGCCTGGTGATAACCCTGTGGATACTTTTGTGGGTAAATTTTTTGCGGCCTTTTTGATCGGCAGCCGGCTCTCGGGCAATTGCGCCACATAGGTGCCGTCGCCCACCCGCCCTTCGATAAAACCTTCGGCGTACAGCTGGTCGTAGGCGCGCACCACGCTGTTGCGGGAAATCTCCAGGGCCGCCGCCAGGTCGCGGCTGGCCGGCAGCCGAGTGCCGCTGGCCAGCCGGCCGTCCAGCACCCGCTGGCGCAGCGCCTGGTACAGCTGGCGGCTGAGCCCCTGGCCGCGGTCCAGCTCGATACCGGCGGGGTTGAAGGAAAGCGGCAATGTCGGGCTGTTCATGGACTCCCTCCGGCCGGCTGAATGGACCCGCCAATGGACCTATAAAAATGACTGAAGATGGCTCTTACAACAGACCAATAGCCTGCCTAGGATGCAGCCATTCGCCAAGGATATTTTTCCATGTACCTACCCCGCGCTTTCGCCGAAGAAGACCTGCCCACCCTGCACCAGCTGATCGGGGAAACCCGCCTTGCCACCCTGGTGACCTACGGGGAGCGCGGCCTGCAGGCCAACCACCTGCCGCTGTCGTTCGCCCCGGACCAGGGCCCGTACGGCACCCTCTACGGCCACCTGGCCAGGGCCAACCCGCAATGGCAGGAACTGGCCAACGGCGCCGAGGCGCTGCTGATCTTCCAGGGCGCCGAAGCCTACGTCAGCCCGTCGCTGTACCCGAGCAAGGCCGAGCACGGCAAAGTGGTGCCGACCTGGAACTACGTGAGCGTGCATGCCTACGGCGTGGCCGAGGTGTTCCACGATCCGCAGCGCATCCGCGAAGTGGTCAGCGCCCTGACCGACCAGCATGAAGCCGGCCGCGCCAGCCCCTGGAAATTCGAGGACGCTCCCGCCGAGTTCATGGACAGCATGCTGCGCGCCATCGTCGGCTTCGCTCTGCCGATCCAGCGCCTGGAGGGCAAGCGCAAACTCAGCCAGAACCGCACCGCCGCCGACATCGCCGGCGTACGCGAAGGGTTGGCCACCAGCGCCGATCCCCATGACCAGAGCATTTCCCAACTGATGCGCCAGGAGCAGCCATGAGCCAGATCCGAATTCGTCCCGTCACCGCCGCTGACCACGCAGCCTGGCTGCCGCTGTGGCAGGCCTACCTGCGTTTCTACGAGACCGAGCTGGCCGACGCGGTCACCCGCAGCACCTGGCAGCGCTTCCTCGATCCCGCCGAACCGACCCACGCTGCCCTGGCCTGGGACGGCGAGCAGGCGGTGGGCATGGTGCATTTCATCTACCATCGCTCCAACTGGAGCATCGAGAACTCCTGCTACCTGCAGGACTTGCTGGTGGTCCCGGAGCAACGCGGCACCGGCGTCGGTCGCCAACTGATCGAATTCGTCTACGCCACCGCCAAGGCCGACGGCTGCTGCAAGGTCCACTGGCTGACCCACGAAACCAACGCCACCGCCATCCAGCTCTACGAGCGGATCGCCGAACGCCCGGGTTTCATTCAATTTCGCAAAGCCCTTTAAGCGTTCAAGGAGATTCCTATGCCAACCTCACTCGCCGATTGGAAAGGCGTACCGCCGCCGTCGACCACCCTGCTCGAAGGGCGCTTCATCCGCCTGGAAAAACTCGACCCGGCGCGCCACGCCGACGACCTGTGGCACGCCTTCCAGGGCCCGGGCGCCGACCCCAAACTGTGGGATTACCTGCCCTACGGGCCCTTTACCGAGCGCAGCGCTTTCAATGACTGGCTGAACAACCACGCGGCCAACAGCGACCCGTATTTCTTCAGCGTGGTCGACCGGGCCAGCGGCCAGGTGCAGGGCCTGCTCAGCCTGATGTCGATCGTCCCGGCCCAGGGCCGCATCGAGATCGGCCACGTCACCTTCGGCGCGCCCATGCAACGCTCGCCCAAGAGCACGGAGGCGGTGTACCTGCTGGCCAAGGAAGCCTTCGCCCTCGGTTATCGCCGCCTGGAGTGGAAATGCAACAACGCCAACGCCCGTTCGCGTTATGCGGCCGAGCGCCTGGGTTTCAGTTTCGAAGGGGTGTTCCGCCAGCACATGGTGGTCAAGGGCCAGAACCGCGATACCGCCTGGTATTCGATCCTCGATTCCGAGTGGCCGAAGGTCGGCGCCGGGTTCGAGCGCTGGTTGAGCGAGGACAACCAGAGCGGCTCGGGGCAGTTGAAAGGGTTGGCGGAGTGCCGAGGGTAAGCCGGTGTAGCCTGCGATAGGCCCCCAGGCTCTCCGGCGGTCGCTGGATCCCCGCGAGCGTGCCGCTCGATCGCAGCCTTCGGCAGCGGCTACATAGAGCATCGAGCGTCGCCGGGATATCAAGGAGTCGCCCGGTTTAGGCCAGCTGCTGCGCCAGCACCGCAATGTGCTCCGGCCCGATACCGCAGCAACCGCCCAGGTGGCTGGCGCCGCGTTGCCGCCAGTCGGCCGCCCATTGCAGGTAACCCGGCGGATCGAGGTCGTCGCGCAGCGGGTCGAGGCCATCGTTGGCCGTGGCTTCTTTCGGTTGCGGCGGGAAGGCGTTGGCGTAGGCGCCGATATGGATCTTCACCCCCAGCCGCTCGAAGGTTGCCCGCGCCGCGTCGATCGCCGCGCCTATCACTTCCGGCTGGCTGCAATTGAACAATAGGGTTTCCACCCCCAGCTCCGCGGCCACCGCCGCCGCGTCCGCCACCGGCTCGCCGGAGCGCAGGCGTGGCACCTGGTCTGGGTTCTCATCGTGCAAGGTGAACGATAGCCAGAAGGGTTTGCCGTCCTTGGGCAGGCCGGCATGGATCGCCCGCGCCTCGACCGTGGAGCTCTGGGTTTCCGCCAGCCACAGGTCGACATGCGGGGCCAGGCCGTTGACCAGCGGCGCCAGCAACTCGGCGGCGCGATCGGCCTCGAACAGGTCCGGGCGATAGGAGCCGAACAGCGGCGGCAACGAACCGGCGACCCGCACCGGTTTGCCGGAAGCCTGTACCGCGCGCCGCGCCAGTTCGCCGGCCAAGGCCGCCAGCGCCTGGCCTTTGGCGGCAAAACGCGCTTCGCCGATGTGGAACGGCACCACCGCGTAGCTGTTGCTGGTGATGACGTTGGCACCGCTCTCGATATAAGCCGCATGCACCGCTTCCACTGCCTGCGGTGCTTCGCTCAGGGCCAGCGCCGACCACTCGGGCTGCCTGAAGGGCGCCCCGCGGCGTTGCAGTTCACGACCCATGCCGCCATCCAGAATTACCCTGCTTTCTGCGCCCATATGCTTTTTTCTCATATGCTTATGAAAATAACTCACTACCTGAGTCGTTCTTATAACTATTTAATACGCACCGTTCAGTTAATAACAACCTTTTTTCTGCCCGGGATTCCAATGAAATTCAAACCGCTGCTGGCCCTGGGCCTGACGATTCTCGCTGCCTCCAGCCAGGCTTTTGCCGGCGCCACCCTGGACCGTATCGAACAGAAAAAAGAGTTGGTCGGCGTGCTGATGGAAAGCTACCCGCCCTTCTCCTTCCTCAACGATCAGAACCAGCTCGATGGCTTCGACGTCGACGTGGCCAAGGCCGTGGCCGACAAACTGGGGGTGAAGCTGCGCCTGGAAACGCCGTCCTGGGACGTGATCTCCGCCGGCCGCTGGAGCGGGCGCTACGACATCTGCATCTGCTCCATGACCCCGAGCAAGGCCCGCGCCGAAGTCTTCGACTTTCCGGTGCAGTACTACGCCTCGCCGGCGGTGATCGTGGTCAATGCCAAGGACCAGCGCATCCACGGCGCCAAGGACCTGAGCGACAAGAAGGTCGGCCTGACCAGCGCGTCCAGCTACGAGAGCTACCTGAACAAGAACCTGGTGATCGAAGGCGCTGAAGACACCCGGTTGCAGTACCCGTTCGACAACGTGCAGATCGCCCCGTACGACACCGACAACGTGGCCTTCCAGGACCTCGGCCTGGGCGCTGGCGTACGCCTGGATGCGATCCTCACCAACCTGGTAACGGCCCAGCCGCGCCTGGCCCAGGACCCGCGCTTCAAGCTCGCCGGCGAGCCGCTGTACGCCGAACCCAACTCGGTGGCCATCGAGAAAGGCGACGCCCAGTGGCATGCCAAGGTCCGTGAAGTGTTCGCCCAGCTGAAGCAGGACGGCACCCTGAGCAAGCTCTCACAGAAATGGATCGGCGCCGACATCAGCCAATGACTTCTCTTTCGCAACCGCCCCGGCCACCGCAAGCGCTGGCCGGGCCACGGGTCAAACGCCTCTTCGGTTTCCGCGCCCGCCTGTACCTGACCTGGGCGGTGCTGTTCGGCCTGTTCGCCAGTTTCTTCCTGAGCTTCGACCTGAAGTTCTCGATCATCCTCGACAAGCTGCCCAACCTGCTCGGCATCACCCTGGCCCCCAACGGGTTTCTGCAAGGCGCGGCGCTGACCCTGTTCCTCTGCCTCTGCTCGATCGTGCTGTCGTCGCTGCTGGGCTTCGTCACCGCGCTGGCCCGGTTATCGAAAAGCGCCGTGGCCTTTGGCATCGCCAGCTTCTACGCCTCGTTCTTTCGCGGCACGCCGCTGCTGATCCAGATCCTGCTGATCTACCTCGGCCTGCCGCAACTGGGCGTGGTGCCGGGCGCCATTGCCGCGGGGATCATCGCCCTGTCGCTGAACTACGGCGCCTACCTCAGCGAGATCTTCCGCGCCGGCATCCTCGGCGTGCCCCACGGCCAACGCCAGGCGGCCCTGGCCCTGGGCATGAGTGACAGCGTGATCTTCTGGCAGGTGACCCTGCCCCAGGCCATGCGCACCATCATCCCGCCGGCCACCAACCAGTTCATCTCGATGCTCAAGGACTCGTCGCTGATCTCGGTGATGGGCGTCTGGGAAGTGATGTTCCTGGCCCAGTCCTACGGCCGCTCCAGCTACCGCTACATCGAAATGCTCAGCACCGCGGCGATCATCTACTGGCTGCTGTCGATCGGCCTGGAACTGATCCAGGCGCGGATGGAAAGGCATTACGGCAAGGCCTACGCCAAGCGCGACTGAGGCTCAGTGGGGTGCCGAGGGCTCGGGCGTACCCGGGCCCTTTTCCAGGCGCTCGAGATCATTGAGCAGCGAGCGGGCGCGACTGGTTTTCTGCACGACCAGCACCCCCATCTGCAAACCGAAGGGCTTGAACACCGCATTCAACGACTTGAGGGTCGGGTTGCCGTCACCATGTTCGATATGGATCAGGGTGCGCAGGGAAATCCGGCACATCCTGGCGAACTGGCTCTGATGCAGCCCCGTGACTTCGCTGCGCAGGCGCCTGACCGCATCGCCAAGTGGCAAGCGGCCGGCCGCCAGCTCCTGCTGGATGTTGTCGATCAGCGCGCCGCGTTCTTCTAGGGTCGTACTCATCGCAGTCCCCACTCCTGCAGGCGTCGGTCCAAGTGGCGCAAGTGAATGCGCGGATGATTCAGGGTGGCGTCGGGCAAGCCGCTGGCATGCAACAGGTCCGGCAAGGCCCGCAGCCGTTCGGCATCCTCCCGCAGGCGCGTCAGGGCGGCTTCGGGGTCGAGCAGCGGCTTCAGGCTCGCGCATACCAGGCGCCAGTCCACGTCACCCGCCACTTCCATGCGCCCGGGCCATTTGATGGTCCGGGTAATGCCCTCATCGTCCATGACCGTGGGTGCCAGATCGTAGATCGGCGCCAGTTGCACCCGACTGTCGGTGCGGATGATCGAAAGATTGCGTCCATGGTTGTCCGAGTTGCCGAGGATCTTGTTGAGCAGGTCCCGGCGCAGGTAATCCGCCACCAGTTCGGGGATCGCCGATTCCTGGCCCGTGGCTCGCCACAGTTCGGCGAGGATCCCCAGCACCTCGGTGTGCCGCATGCCCTGGCCATGGCCCACCAGCCCCGCCAGGGAATAGATCGACTCCACCGCCAGGCGCTCCACCCCCGTCGGCGTTACCCGACGGTCGAAGCGCTGCATCCACAGGCTGGGCCTGGGTCCTTCTTCCAGGGCCAGGCCCTCGGCCGGCAGCGTATCGATGCCCAACTGTTGCAGCGCCCGGTAATAGTGGAATTCGCTCCTGAGGATGTCGCCGTCATTCTGCGTGGCCGGGTTGCGGGGAAACTTCACCCACCAGTGGCACGCCGCCGAGGCGTCGTCGAGCAGCGCATCGGGGTACAGCAGGCCCTCGCGATTTTGAGCCAGCAGCAGCTTGGGCGCTTCGCCGCCGATGCTCGCCGTACCGCCGAACGCCGCGCCCTGCTCGTGGGCGTACTCGAGAAAGCGATTATCGAGGGCGATCACCTGGTCCCGGGAAAACCCCAGCGCCGGACGCCTGCGCAACCCCGCCAGCGACTCCTTGATCCGCAGGTTGCCGATGGGCGCCGCGGTGGACCGACTCAAGAGGAACAACTCGACGCCCATGCCGTCCGGCCGCTCGTGGCCAATCTGGTGCAGCAGGAAGCGCCCGGTCGCTGCCGCCGGGGCAAGGTCATAGAGAAAGGCCGGGGCTCGTTCTTCCCGCCACGATTCCCAGCCCAATGGGATCTGTGCACTGACCGACCTGGCCAGCGGGCTGGCGACGGCCTCCAGGTTATCCACCAGGTACTGCTGGACATAACCAAAACGGCAGGGGCTGGCGAAGCCCTCTTCGGGCCTGTCGAAGGTCAGGGTCATGGCGTCGCTCCATACCCCTGCGCAGTAGAGCTGCAAAGTCAGCCGAAGCACTTTGTTACCTGCATTTTAGTACACTTTAAATGAGCCATAAGGCAATCAAGTGCATTGTAATGCAGATATATAAAATTCAGAACGAAATAAGTGCATTAAAATACATTCACATGATGCTCGCTCCAGCCTGGAAATATCCCTCAGCCGCCTGTAGCGGCACGCGCATCGCTCCCCGCCGCCCCCGGGCAACAGGCAAAAAAAAGGGAGGCCGTAGCCCCCCCGAGGTAAACAGTTACCGATGAAGGATTGAAAATCAGCCTTCGATCTCGATCAGGATTTCGCCCGGATTGACCCGGTCGCCCTTGGCCACGTGGATGGCGGTGACCTTGCCGGCGATGGCCGCCTGGACTTCGGTTTCCATCTTCATGGCTTCGGTGATCAGCACCGCCTGGCCGGCCTTGACGGTGTCGCCTTCCTTGACCAGCACGTCGACGATGTTGCCCGGCATGGTGGTGCTGACGTGGCCCGGCGCGCTGGCCTGCTTGCGCTTGCTGCTGCCACCGCCGACGAACTCGTTGAGCGGCTCGAACACCACTTCTTCCGGCATGCCGTCGATGGACAGGTAGAAGTGGCGCTTGCCTTCGGCCTTCACGCCGACGCCGGTGATGTCGACGCGGTAGGTCTCGCCGTGCACGTCGATGACGAACTCGGTCGGTACGCCTTCGCCGCCGGCCGAGCTCACGCCGCCCGCCTCCGGAATCGGCAGCAGCACTTCCGGGGTCAGGGTGCCGGCTTCGCGCTCTTCGAGGAACTTGCGCCCGATGTCCGGGAACATGGCGTAGGTCAGCACGTCTTCTTCGGATTTGGCCAGGGCGCCGATGTCATTGCGCAGCTTGGTCATTTCCGGCTTCAGCAGGTCGGCCGGGCGCACGTCGATCACTTCTTCGCTGCCGATGGCCTGGCGCCGCAGCTTCTCGTCCACCTCGCCCGGTGCCTTGCCGTAGCCGCCTTGCAGGTACAGCTTCACTTCGTTGGTGATGGTCTTGTAGCGCTCGCCGGCCAGCACGTTGAAGAACGCCTGGGTGCCGACGATCTGCGAAGTCGGGGTCACCAGCGGCGGGTAGCCGAGGTCGTGACGCACCCGCGGGATCTCCGCCAGCACTTCGTTCATGCGGTTCAGGGCGCCCTGCTCCTTGAGCTGGTTGGCCAGGTTGGAAATCATCCCGCCCGGCACCTGGTTGACCTGCACCCGGGTGTCGACCGCGGTGAATTCGCTTTCGAACTGATGGTACTTCTTGCGCACGGCATAGAAGTACAGGCCGATCTCCTGCAGCAGTTCCAGGTCCAGGCCGGTGTCGAATTCGCTGCCTTTAAGGGCGGCGACCATCGACTCGGTGCCCGGGTGGCTGGTGCCCCAGGCGAAGCTGGAGATCGCGGTGTCGATATGGTCGGCGCCGTTCTCGATAGCCTTGAGCTGGCACATCGCGGCCAGACCGGCGGTGTCGTGGGAGTGGACGAACACCGGCAGCGATTGCTCGGCCTTCAGCGCCTTGACCAGTTCGCCAGTGGCGTAAGGGGTCAGCAGGCCGGCCATGTCCTTGATCGCCACGGAGTCGCAACCCATGGATTCCATCTGCTTGGCCTGGGCCACGAACGCCTCGATGGTGTGCACCGGGCTGGTGGTGTAGGCAATGGTGCCCTGGGCGTGCTTGCCGGCGGCTTTCACCGCTTCGATGGCCACCCGCAGGTTACGCACGTCGTTCATGGCGTCGAAGATGCGGAACACGTCTATGCCGTTGACCGCCGCCTTGGCGACGAAGGCCTTGACCACGTCGTCGCTGTAATGGCGGTAGCCCAGCAGGTTCTGCCCGCGCAGGAGCATTTGCAGGCGGGTGTTGGGCAGCGCGGCGCGCAGTTTGCGCAGACGCTCCCACGGGTCTTCCTTGAGGAAGCGCACGCAGGCGTCGAAGGTCGCGCCGCCCCAGACTTCCAGCGACCAGTAGCCGACTTTGTCGAGCTTGTCGCAGATCGGCAGCATGTCTTCGGTGCGCATGCGGGTCGCCAGCAGCGATTGGTGGGCGTCGCGCAGGATGGTGTCGGTAACGAAAATCTTCTTGCTCATTGTTCTTTTCCTCACAGGCCTGCGTGGGCGGCGATGGCGGCGGCGATGGCCAGGGCCAGCTCTTCGGGTTTGCGCTTGATCGAGTAGTTGGTCAGCTCAGGGTGGCTTTCCACAAAACTGGTGTTGAACTGGCCGCTACGGAATTCCGGGTTACGCAGGATTTCCTGGTAATAGGCGGCAGTGGTCTTGACCCCTTGCAGACGCATGTCGTCCAGGGCGCGCAAGCCACGGTCCATCGCTTCTTCCCAGGTCAGGGCCCAGACCACCAGCTTCAGGCACATGGAGTCGTAGAACGGCGGAATGGTGTAGCCGGTGTAGATCGCCGTGTCGGTCCGCACGCCGGGGCCGCCGGGCGCGTAGTAACGGGTGATCTTGCCGAAGCTCGGCAGGAAGTTGTTCTTCGGGTCTTCGGCGTTGATCCGGAACTGCAGGGCGAAACCACGGTGGTGGATGTCTTCCTGCTTCACCGACAGCGGCAGGCCGGAAGCGATGCGGATCTGCTCGCGAACGATGTCGATGCCGGTGATTTCTTCGGTGATGGTGTGTTCCACCTGCACCCGGGTGTTCATCTCCATGAAGTACACCTCGCCGTCGGCGAGCAGGAACTCCACGGTACCGGCGTTCTCGTAGCCCACGGCCTTGGCCGCGCGCACCGACAGGTCGCCGATGTAGGCGCGCTGTTCCGGGGTCAGTTGCGGGCTGGGGGCGATCTCGATCAGCTTCTGGTTGCGGCGCTGGATCGAGCAGTCGCGCTCGAACAGGTGCACCACGTTGCCAAAGCTGTCGCCGAGGATCTGCGCCTCGATGTGCTTGGGATTGACGATGCACTTTTCCAGGAACACTTCGGCGGAACCGAACGCCTTGGTCGCCTCGGAAATCACCCGTGGAAACGCCTGTTCCAGTTCGTCGCGGCTGTTGCAGCGGCGAATGCCGCGGCCGCCGCCGCCGGAAGTGGCCTTGAGCATCACCGGGTAACCGATGCGATCGCCTTCGCTCAGGGCTTCATGGATATCGGCGACGTTGCCTTCAGTGCCTGGGGTGACCGGCACGCCTGCCTTGATCATGCTGCGGCGGGCTTCGGTCTTGTCGCCCATGCGGCGAATCACTTCAGCCGATGGGCCGATGAATTTGATCCCTCGTTCGGCGCAGATGTCCGCCAGCTCGGCGTTTTCCGAAAGGAAGCCGTAGCCGGGGTGCAGCGCGTCGCAGCCGGTTTCCACGGCCAGATTCACCAGCTTGCGTGGGTTCAGGTAGCCGGCCAGGGGTTCGGCACCGATGCTGTGGGCTTCATCCGCGCGTTTCACATGCAGGGCATGGCGATCGGCGTCGGAGAAGATCGCGACCGAGCGAATGCCCATCTCGGCGCAGGCACGCACGATTCGTACGGCAATCTCACCACGGTTGGCGATCAGGATCTTTTTTATCACTTGGAGGTACCCTTGAGCCGTTGGAACAAAAGACCCGCTAGACCGGGTCGGCGCGTGACCAAATGTTTCAAGCCAGTCGCAGGCCCACACTATTCCTGTCGATGAATTAACAAAAATCAATAATTATTGGGTCGCTCATAAGCAAAGACTTATAGTTGATCCGACAGCCCTCGGCGCGAGACCTTAGATAATGCGTAAGTCCTTGATGCGTATGACATTACGCCAATTGCAGATTTTCAATGAGGTCTGCGATCTGCGCTCCTACAGCCGGGCGGCCGACGAAATGTCCCTGACCCAACCCGCCGTCAGCCTGCAGATTCGCCAGCTGGAGGAGCTGATCGGCCAGCCCCTGTTCGATTACGTCGGCAAGAAGCTCTATATGACCGAGGCCGCCGAGGCGCTGCAGCGGGCCAGCCGCGACATCTTCGGGCGCCTGGAAAACCTCGACATGCAACTGTCGGACATGCAGGGCTCCTTGCAGGGCCAGTTGAAACTGGCGGTGGAATCCAGCGCCAAGTACTTCGTGCCGCACCTGTTCGCCGCCTTCAAGCGCCAGCACCCGGAGGTCAACCTACAACTGACGGTGGTCAATCGGGGCCAGGTGATCCGCCGCCTCTCGGACAACCGCGACGACCTGGTGATCATGTCCATGGTCCCGCAGGACATGGGCCTGGAATTCCTGCCGTTCCTCAATAACCCGATCGTCGCCGTGGCGCCGCCCGACCATCCGCTGTGCCACCTCGGGCCGCTGCGCCTGCAGGACCTGGAACCCTACAACCTGCTGGTGCGCGAACAGGGTTCGGGCACGCGCCTGGCCTGCGAGGAGTATTTCAAGGAAAAACGCGTGCACTTCACCCAGACCCTGGAAGTGTCGTCGGCCGAGGCTCAGCGCGAGTGTGTGCTGGCGGGTCTGGGCGTGGCGCTGTTGACGCGCCACGCCCTGAACCTTGAGTTGGCGACCGGGGGACTCGTCGAGTTGCCGGTCGAAGAGCTGCCGTTGTATCGCAGCTGGTGCCTGGTGCAGGCCAAGGCAAAACGCCTGTCACCGGTAGCGCATGCGTTCCTGGGGTTTATCCGCAGCGAACGGGTGCAGATCAGCGGGCTTGTTGAACGTTTTGACGGGAAGCTGCCGAGGCTGCCTGCCAGTAATTGACGGCGTCCAGCTCTGGGTAGTCATTGATTTCCTGCTGCAGACGGCGCAGCTCACAGCGATGTTCGATCGCGCGGCGAAATTCCATGCGGCGCTGGTCTTCCTGTTGACGACGGGTCTTGACTGCGCTGCTGCTCTCTTCGTAAGGCCGGGCCATTTCGAGTCTCCCAATGCGAGTACGGGAGCTTCAAGATGCGCCACCTCGATGACAGTTGTACGTCACTGGGGTAACAGAACGATGAAGCTTGCGGCGCTCGATGGACGGCTGCCCGGCAATGCTCAACGGACCTGCTGCGAGTCATGCCGGTAACGATCCGGGCTCAAGGCCTTCAAGATGACTTTCTTCTGGGCATCCGACAACTCATGATACGAACGCAAGTGCGGGTTCAGCCGAAAGTACAGCTTGAGGCCACCGAACAGTGTTTGCGCGTACAGGATTTCATCCCGCAAGACTTCATAAGGCGTCGCGGTATGCATACTCAGCACCGAGCGCCCCCGGTCCTTGCCCTTGATCGCCTTGCAGATCAGCTTCCTGAACTGAGCTTCATCGCTTTTTGGCGCCAACAACTGAAAAAACACCCCCATAAACCCGTTGAGCTTTTTCAAGGGGTTGCAAAGTCTCTCTAGGGGAATTCGCAGCTCGAACATATCGATGTTGAACTCCCTGATTGAGAAAAATACCGCCCGCACCGGAGCTGGCCAGTCAGGCTGCGGACGCCACTGGGTGAAAACCGTAGGCAGCGCCACACGCAGTTCATTGACCTGTAGCTCCGATTCGATCCTGTAGTTGATCAGCGGGTTCTGGTATCCGTGTGGCAAAGGCTTTTCCTGCATCACCTCCAAGGCAATGGCATAGGACGCGGCATAGAACACCACATGCCCCAGCTGTTGTTTTTCCGAGTACGACAAGACCTTCCTGTATAGCTCCAGGGACTGGGCCGTCTCGCCCGCCTCCAGCGCCATGAGAGCACGGAGTTGCAGCGCAAAGGGCTCGAACAGCTGGTAATCCGGATGCTGCTCCAGCACAGAGAACGCCTGCTTGATCGCTGCGGGATCCCGGGGCTCTTCCTCGGTAGCCAGGACAAGTTGCTCCAGAGGCTCGAACTCCCCCACTGATCTGGCGGCGATTTGCTGTGAAAAATTAGTGAATATGTGCTCAAGGTGAGGATTCTCACTGGCATCCGGCAGACGGGAAGCAATGAAACCATCGAACAGCCTGATATGCGCAGCCAGCAGTCGATCCGGTTCCCGGCGCCCACAGACAGCATCGTAATGATGACGAAAACACTCTATTAGGGTGGCCTTCGAGCCCATCCGGGCGGCGCTGTACATCGCCGAAAAACGACTGAGCGCGGTCGCTGCCATATAAGCGCAACGAATGGTGTCTAACAGCTCCTGCTGTTTTGTTGCAGTCAACTTGCTGGATGAAATCTCCACTCTGAGGCCTTCGAGTTCGGTATTTATCGTGGAGATTTTCTTATGAGATCTATCGCTGACCTTATCCAGGGCATAGAAAAAATCCGGGGGCTCTACGGTTTTTGGAACCAGGCTTTTTACGTAGCTCTTTACCGAGGAGGCCTGCATATCGGTGGTCTCGTGGCTGACCAGCAGCGCCTCGAAATGATGAAGAGTCGTTCGAGCAGAGAACTTGCCTTTCAAGCGATGCACAAGTACGGCCAGCTGCGGCAGGGCCCAGCTATCCAGGAACTGGGCTATTCCAACCTCATGACTCTGGTAAGTGATGATCGGGCGTGATCTCAATATCGAGAAAACATGCTCGTATTGCCCCAGGTAACTCTCGAGCGCATCAGCAAGCGCCTTGTCTTCATCCGTCAGGTACCTGAGCAAATCCTGCAGCAATCCCTGCTTCACTCCATTTGACTCCCTGAAGAACAGCTTCTGTTTGCTCTCATAGGACCTGAGCCCGGAAAAGCCATCGGCAACAGCGGTGACCAAGCCCGCTCCCTGACACAACACCTCGAAGACCCTCGAGAACGGTGGAATCCTGACCATCGACTGTTCCTCCTTGAAAAATGGACATCGCCTCCTCGTATTTCCGGTGAACCGGAAAACGCCCGCTCCCTATTATGACCGTCGCAACACCCTGCTGGACAAACCAATCCCTATTCCCTTTTGGAGAGCACTACCATGGCCACACCTGAACATGAAAAAGCCCCCGGCGAGGCACCTACCGGACAACCCACGACTTTCAGCCTGGGGAAAGGCCACGCCCTGGCCGCCCTCAGCGCCAATCAAGACCTGGAGCCGGCTCCTGAAGCGCCTGCCGCCCCCGATGAGATCGACGAAACCATGGATGAGATCGTCGAGCAGCAGGATCTCCTGGAAAGGATCCATGCCAACCTGAGCGAAAAACAGCGGCGCATCGATGACCTGTCGGACGATGACACCTGCTACGAAGGCTATGGCGAGGAACTGGTACGGCTTGAGGAAGCCAGCGAGCAATTGCTGGCTGCGCAGAGGCTGCTGGACTTCAAGCCGGACAACGCGGCCCTGAGCCGGGCGCGCTGCCTCAGCGAAGACGCGGCGGGCACCCTGATGGAAGTGAAGCCGGACGACCTCGATGACCAGGATCAGGACGACGCCGCGCTGCCCTAGCCCGGATGATCACCCAGGCGCTGCCGGCAGCTCAGTCGTCGAGCGCCTTCACCGACTTGGGCGACAGGCGCAGGCTGCGAAGGCTGCGCTTGACGCTCTTGAGGTGGTTGACCAGGCTCGGGCCGCGGGCCATGGCCACGCCCATCGCCAGCACGTCGATCACCACCAGGTGGGCGATACGCGAGGTCAGCGGGGTGTAGATCTCGGTGTCTTCGTGCACATCGATCGCCAGGTTGACCGTCGACAGCTCGGCCAGCGGCGTCTGGCTCGGGCACAGGGTAATCAGCGAGGCGCCGCTTTCACGCACCAGGTTGGCGGTGATCAGCAGGTCCTTGGAACGCCCGGACTGGGAAATGCAGATCGCCACGTCGGTGGGCTTGAGGGTCACCGCCGACATCGCCTGCATATGCGGGTCGGAATAGGCCGCCGCGGTCAGCAGCAGGCGGAAGAATTTGTGCTGGGCGTCCGCCGCCACCGCGCCCGAGGCGCCGAAGCCGTAGAACTCCACGCGCTGGGCCTGGGACATGAGGGTCACAGCCCGTTGCAACTCCACTGGATCGAGCTTCTCGCGAACCTCCATCAGGGTGTGCAGGGTGGTGTCGAAGATTTTCAGGCTGTAGTCGGCGACCGAGTCGTCTTCATGAATCGCGAACTGGCCGAAGCTCGCCCCGGCGGCCAGGCTCTGGGCCAGCTTGAGCTTCAGGTCCTGGAATCCCGAGCAGCCGATGGCGCGGCAGAAGCGCACGATGGTCGGCTCGCTGATACCCACGCTGTGGGCCAGGTCGGCCATGGAACTGTGCATCACAGCCGCAGGGTCGAGCAGCACATGATCGGCGACCTTGAGCTCCGACTTGCGCAAGAGATGGCGTGATTGGGCAATGTGCTGCAACAGATTCAAAGGGCTGGACTCATTGTTATGGGGCAGACGCCCAAGGATGTAGCAATTTTGTAGTTATACTACATGAATTCGCTTTTTGCCTGCTCAATGCGTAACTGAATCACCTTTGCGCCCCACTGTTTTTAGCCTTGCCTGCTCTTTGTAGCTGCTGGAGCCGGGCAGCCGGTATTCGTAAAAACTTCAGATATTCCTGGCCTTTTGCGGCCGCTGCGCAGCCGATCGCAGCCTGCGGCAGCGGCTACAGGGCCTCGGCCCGCAATAGCGCCGCAAGCCCCTCGGCTTCCACCGGCCGGCTGATCAGGTAGCCCTGCACCTCATCGCATTTCTGCTCCTTGAGAAATGCCAGCTGCCCCGGATGCTCCACCCCTTCGGCTACCACCTTCAGCGACAGCCCGTGGGCCATGGCGATGATCGCCCGGGTGATCGCCGCGTCGGCGCCGCCTTCGCTCAGGCCGCGGATGAACGCCTGGTCGATCTTCACGTAGTCCACCGGAATCCGCTTGAGGTAGCTCAGCGAGGAATAACCGGTGCCGAAGTCGTCGATGGCCAGCTTCACCCCCAGGTCACGCAGTTGCTGGAAGGTGGAAACGATGTGTTCGACGCTGTCGAGCAGATGGCTTTCGGTCAGCTCCAGCTCGAGGAAATGCGGCGCCAGCCCGGTCTCTTCCAGCACGCTGCGCACCTGGCTGACCAGCTTGCCCTGGCGCAGTTGATGCACCGACAGGTTCACCGAGACCCGAATCGCCGGCAGCCCCTGGCGCTGCCACTCACAGGCTTGCCAGCAGGCCTGGCGCAAGACGAATTCGCCGATCGGGCCGATCAACCCGATCTCTTCCGCCAGGCCGATAAAGTCTCCCGGCGGTACCCGCCCCAGCTCGGGATGATCCCAGCGCACCAGGGCTTCGGCGGCGTTCAGGCGGCCGGTGGCGAGGCACAGTTTCGGCTGGTAGAACACCTTCAGTTGGCGCTCCTCGACCGCCTTGCGCAGCTGGTTCTCCAGCTGCAGGCGCTCCAGGGTGCTGGCTTGCAGGCTGGCGGTGAAGAACTGGAAGTTGTTGCCGCCCAGGTGCTTGGCGTGTTGCATGGCGATGTTCGACTGGCTGATCAGCGCCGGAATTTCCCGCGCGCTGTCAGGCAACATGCTGATGCCCATGGAAGCGCTGACCACCAGCTCATGGCCTTCCACGGTGATCGGCAAGCGCAGCTTCGCCGACAAGCGGGTGGCCACCCGGGTCAGGCTCGACAGGCTGCCGTAGGCATCGAACAGCACCGCGAACTCATCGCCGGACAAGCGGGCAATGGTGTCGGCTTCCGGCAGCGCGTTGACCAGCCGCCGCGCCATTTTCTGCAACAGCTGGTCGGCAATGTCGTGGCCCAGGCTGTCGTTGAGCAGCTTGAAACGGTCCAGGTTGATATGCACCAGGGCCAGGCTGCGGCCGCCCTGGCGCATCCGTTGGTGGGCTTCGCGCAAGCGTTCGCGAAACAGCGAACGGTTGGCCAGGCCGGTGAGTTCGTCGTAGTGGGTCAGGTAGCGCATGCGCTCTTCGGATTCGCGCCGCGCCGACAGATCGGCGAAGAAGCCCACAATATGGCTGACCTTTCCCCGCGTATCGCGCACCACGTTCAATTGCAGCCACTGCGGGTACAGCTCGCCGTTCTTGCGCGCCTCCACCAGTTCGCCCTGCCAGCTGCCGTGCTGTTCGAGGGCTTGATGAATCACCGGAAAGTGCCGCCGTGCGTCGCGGCTGCACGGCAGGTCGACCACATTGCGCCCGAGCATGTCCTCGATCTGGTAACCGGTAACCCGGCTGAACGCCTGATTGACCGCCAGCAGCACGTAATCGGGGTCGAGGATGACGATGCCCTCGCTGGCCGCCTCGAACACCATCGCCGCCAGGCGGCGCTGCTCTTCCTGTTGCTTGCTGGCGCTGATATCGCGCCGGGTGCCGACCATGCGCAGCACCCGCCCGCCTGGGCCGCGCTCCACAGCGCGGCCACGATCCTCGATCCAGACCCAGCGGCCATCGGCATGCCGCACGCGATATTCCACCAGGTAATCCTCGGTGCGCCCCTTCAGGTGCTCCACCAGCGCGCGCTTGAGCAGCGGCAGGTCCTCGGGGTGCAGCAGCGGCTTGAGGTGGCTGAGCATCGCCCGCACGAACTCCGGCTCCAGGCCGAACAGCTCCTTGATATGGCTGTGATGGACCTCGTCGGTCTGCAGGTTCCAGTCCCACAGCCCCAGCTGGCTGGCCTTGAGGGCCAGGGCCAGGCGCGCTTCGCTCTTGCTCAGGGCCTGGTTGGCCGCGTCCAGCTCGAGGCTGCGCTGGGCCACCCGGCTTTCCAGGCCGACCTGGGCCTCGCGCAATTGCTCTTCGGCGCGGCGGCGCTGCTCGATTTCCCGCAGCAGCTCGCTATTGAGCTGTTCGCTACGGCTCTGCGCCTGTTGCAGATGTTCGATCAGGGCCTGGTTCTGGAAACGCCGCAGCAAGCCCATCTGGATCAGGCGGTTGACCTGCCAGGCCACCACGCTCAGCGACACCAGCAGGATCAACCCCAGCCAGCCCCAGCCACGCTGCTGCTCGTCGCCACCCCAGAACAGGTAACCGATCGCCGGTAGCAAACAAGGCAAGGTAAAGGACAGGAAAGCCGGCAGGCTGACCGCGTAGGCCACGCTGGCCGAGAGGATCGCCGCGCCGATCAGGCCGAAGACCCAGGCCTGTTGCAGGAAATTGTCGGTGGGCATCAGGGCGATACCGGCGCAGGCCAGGGTCAGGCCGCTGACGGCGGAGCCGAGCAGGAACATGCGGCGCCAGACCGGCTGCGCCTGGCGGCTGGGAATCGCCGAGTCGAACGCTGCCACCTGGATCACCCGCAGGGCGACCAGGGCCAGCAACCAGACCATCCACACGCTGACCAGCCAATAACGCTCGGGGCTCCACAGCAACCAAGCGCAGACCAGGCCGTTGAGCAGCATGAACAGGGTGGGCAACAGGGAGCCCTGATAAAGCAGGCGCGTGCGCTCTACCGCCATCTCCATGGCGTATTGCTTGCGAATAACCCGAGGCTCCACGAAGGGTCCGGACGGGCCAGTGCTGAGTGTCATAGGCAGTGTTCTTATAATGATTGAGCCCGAAACGTCGCCGGAGCATACACAAGCAACCGTCCGGACCAAACTGCCTGGAATCATAAAATCGGCAAATCCGCGCGAGCGCCGATCCCTGCGAAATTCCTCCAGCCAAGCCCGGCCAACGGCTGCAGCCCGTGACCGACCGGTCGTCCCCGGCGTTCTTTTATCGGCTAAACCAAAGCTTGGTTTGCCCGGTGTGCGCCAGCCCCCTAGAATGCCCCGATGCGCGATGATCTCTCCCTTCTGCTGAACTCCCTCAACGATGCCCAACGCCAGGCCGTAGCCGCCTCCTTGGGTCGTCAGTTGGTCCTGGCCGGTGCTGGCTCCGGTAAAACCCGAGTGCTGGTGCACCGTATCGCCTGGTTGATCCAGGTCGAGAACGCCTCGCCCCACTCCATCCTGTCGGTGACCTTCACCAACAAGGCCGCTGCCGAGATGCGCCAGCGCATCGAGCAGTTGATGGGTATCAACCCGGCCGGCATGTGGGTCGGTACCTTCCACGGCCTGGCGCACCGCCTGCTGCGGGCGCACTGGCAAGAGGCCGGCCTGAGCCAGACCTTCCAGATCCTCGACAGCGACGACCAGCAACGCCTGGTCAAGCGGGTGATCCGCGACCTCGGCCTGGACGAGCAGCGCTGGCCGGCCCGGCAGGCCCAGTGGTTCATCAACGGGCAGAAGGACGAAGGCCTGCGCCCGCAACACATTCAAGCCAGCGGCGACCTGTTCCTGGCCACCATGCGCGGCATCTACGAAGCCTACGAGGCCGCCTGCCAGCGCGCCGGGGTCATCGACTTCTCCGAGCTGCTGCTGCGTGCCCTGGACCTGTGGCGCGACCACCCGGGCCTGCTGGCGCACTACCAGAAGCGTTTCCGCCACGTGCTGGTGGACGAATTCCAGGACACCAACGCCGTGCAGTACGCCTGGTTGCGCCTGCTGGCCAAGGGCGGTGACAGCCTGATGGTGGTGGGCGACGACGACCAGTCGATCTACGGCTGGCGCGGCGCGAAGATCGAGAACATCCACCAGTACTCCGAAGACTTCCCAGACACCGAAGTGATCCGCCTGGAGCAGAACTACCGCTCCACCGCCGGCATCCTCAAGGCCGCCAACGCCCTGATCGCCAATAACACCGGGCGCCTGGGCAAGGAGTTGTGGACCGACGGCGGCGAAGGCGAAGCGATCAACCTGTACGCCGCCTTCAACGAACACGATGAAGCGCGCTACGTGGTGGAAACCATCGAAAGCGCCCTGAAGACCGGCCTGGCCCGCAGCGATATCGCCATCCTCTATCGCTCCAACGCCCAGTCGCGGGTGCTGGAAGAGGCCTTGCTGCGCGAGCGCATTCCGTACCGCATCTACGGCGGCCAGCGCTTCTTCGAACGCGCCGAAATCAAGAACGCCATGGCCTACATGCGCCTGCTGGAAGGTCGCGGCAACGACGCGGCCCTGGAGCGGGTGATCAACGTGCCGACCCGCGGCATTGGCGAAAAGACCGTCGAAGCGATTCGCGAACACGCGCGCCACAGCCATGTGTCGATGTGGGAAGCGATGCGCCAGCTGGTGGCCAATAAAGGTGTGACCGGACGCGCCGCCGGCGCCCTGGGCGCCTTTATGGAGTTGATCGAGCACCTGGCGACCGTGACCGCCGAGATGCCATTGCACCTAATGACCCAGACCGTTATCGAGCAATCCGGCCTGATCGCCTACCACGAAGCGGAAAAAGGCGAGAAAGGCCAGGCCCGGGTAGAAAACCTCGAGGAACTGGTCAGCGCCGCGCGCAACTTCGAACATACCGAAGAAGACCAGGAACTGACGCCGCTGGCGGCCTTCCTCGGCCACGCTTCGCTGGAAGCCGGCGACACCCAGGCCGACGAGCACGAAGACAGCATCCAGCTGATGACCCTGCACAGCGCCAAGGGCCTGGAATTCCCTTACGTGTTCCTGGTGGGCATGGAAGAAGGCCTGTTCCCGCACAAGATGAGCCTGGAAGAACCCGGCCGCCTTGAAGAAGAACGCCGCCTGGCCTACGTCGGCATCACCCGGGCGATGCAGAACCTGGTGATGACCTACGCCGAAACCCGACGCCTGTACGGGAGCGAGACCTACAACAAGGTGTCGCGTTTCGTACGGGAAGTACCGAAGGGGCTGATCCAGGAAGTGCGCCTGTCCAACAGCGTCAGCCGTCCGTTCGGCGGCGGCCAGTCGCAGAGCACCAGCAGCCTGTTCGGCGGCAGCGAGATCCCGGACACCGGCCTCAGCCTCGGCCAGGCGGTGCGCCACTCGGTATTCGGCGACGGCGTGATCCTCAACTTCGAAGGTGCCGGCGCCCAGGCCCGGGTCCAGGTGAACTTCAGCGAAGGCAGCAAGTGGCTGATGCTCGGCTACGCCAAGCTCGAAGCCATCTGATGCCTTGACCTCCTTTGCCCCGCGGCATGGGGCGAAGTCGGGCTGACAGGCCACTGAACCTTTGCATCCGCCCAACGGACAAACCTGTACAGGGCCCACTTGCCTCGACCCAAGCTGAACCGCGGCTGTCAGGCAAAAGCCCGAAACACTCTGCCGCTAGCCAGTGACACTTCACCTGTGCAACATGGCGCGCGTGCCATCCACAAATGGGAATTCCCTTTATGAAACGTTTTCTTAGCATCGCCATGGCGTTGTGCATCGGCCTGACGATGAGCCTCGACGCCAACGCCAAGCGCTTCGGTGGCGGCAAAAGCGCTGGCGCCGCGCCGACCCACCAGACCAGCCAGATGGCTCCGTCCTCTTCCGGCATGGGTTCCACTGGCGCGACCGCCGGCGCTGCCGGTGCCGCGGGCGCTGCCACCAAGGCCAGCGGCGCCTCGCGCTGGCTCGGCCCATTGGCCGGTATCGCCGCAGGCGGCCTGCTGGCCTCCATGTTCATGGGCGACGGCTTCCAGGGCATGCAGATCTTCGACATCCTGATCATGGCGGTCATCGCCTTCCTGGTCTTCCGCTTTATTGCCGCCCGTCGTCGCAAGCAGCAGGAGCAGTACGCTCCAGCCGGCCACGCACCGATGCAGCGTGAAGCCTTCGAGCCAAAACCTGCCTCCGGTTCGATCTTCGGTGGTTCGGCTGCACCTGCCGCCGCGGCCCGTCCGGTAATCAACGCGCCAGCCTGGTTCAACGAAGAGCGTTTCGTCGAAGCCGCGCGCAACCACTTCCAGTCCCTGCAGCAACACTGGGACGCCAACGAAATGGACAAGATCGCCGAGTTCGTGACCCCGCAGATGCTGCAATTCCTGAAGCAGGAACGTGCCGATCTGGGCGACGGCTTCCAGTCGACCTACATCGACAACCTCAATGTGCAGCTTGAAGGCGTCGACGACCGCGCCGACAAGACCATCGCGACCCTGACCTTCACCGGCGTGTCGAAAACCTCGCGTTTCGACCAGGGTGAAGTGTTCAGCGAAAGCTGGAACATGGAGCGCGCCCAGGGCGAAAATCAGCCTTGGCTGGTTGCAGGTATCCGCCAGAACGGCTGATTCTCTCCAGTGTCACATCGGTAATCGCAAAACCCCGGCTCAGGTCGGGGTTTTGCATTTCACGATTGCACTTATAGCGAGCTACTGTATAAACCGCCGTCTATTAAACCGCGCCATAGAGCTAAGAGGACCCAGGCCGTGGAAGAAGTCATCGAGCAACTCCGTGAAGCAAACGAACCGGTACCCGTTCCTCTGGAACTGCCGGATGAAGACCTGCTGGTGGAAATCGAAGAACAGCTGTTCATCAATATCCCCTTCGTCTTCAAAGAGTTCCTGTTGACCGTGAGCGATGTCGTCTACGGCAGCCTGGAGCCGGTCACCGTGACCGACCCGCAATCCCACACCTACCTGCCGGAAGTGGCCGCTACCGCCTGGGACATGGGCGTGCCGCGCGAGCTGATCCCGATCTGCCAGGACGGTGACAACTACTACTGCGTCGAGGAAGACGGCACCGTGGTGCTGTGGTCCGGCGAAGAAGAGTTGATCACCGAAGAATCCTGGGAATCGGTGTGGCACTGGGCGCGGGACGTCTGGCTGGAAAGCTGATCGGCCTTGCGCGGTTTCGCCCCGCGGGCGCAGGCGCATGGATCGACTGCCACCCGTTGCATGACGTTCACAAGCGGTCGCGCCACCCGGTCGATCGCCGCATTGACACTACTCGCCAGCAGCCTGCTGGCGGGTTGTCAGTCGCCCATGGCTCAGTTGCAAAGCCTGAGCACGCAGTACAGCCATCAGGTCGAAGTCCTGCCCACTTCACCCTTCCCGCTCGCCAGCAGCCTGCCCCTGCGCTTACCCAAACAACCCCGCCTGCGCGTCTACCTTGAAGGCGACGGCCATGCCTGGGCGACAGCCCGCCAACCCAGCCTCGACCCCAGCCCGCAGCACCTGCTGATGGCGCAACTGGCGCTGAGCGATCCGCGTCCCAGCGTCTATCTGGCCCGCCCCTGCCAATTCGTCAGCGCGGCCGACTGTACGGCGGCGATCTGGACCGACCAGCGCTTTTCCCCGGCGGTACTGCGCAGCCTCGACCAGGCCCTCGACCGCCTCAAGCAGCGTTATGGCAATCAGGATTTCGAGCTGATCGGCTATTCCGGTGGCGCGGCACTGGCCCTGTTGCTGGCCGCGTAGCGAGACGATATTGCCCAGGTGCAAACCCTGGCCGGCAATCTGAGCCCCCGGTTATGGATCGGTGCGCTGGGGCTGAGCCCGCTGCACGGCTCCCTCGAGCCGCTGGACCAGGCACCCAAGCTGGCCCTGGTGGCGCAACGGCATTTGCTCGGCCAGGCCGACCGCAGCGTACCTGCCAGCCTCTACCCCGCCTATCGGCAGGCACTGGGGACGCAAGCCTTCTGCGTACAATCCGTCAGCCTGTCCGGGGTCACCCACGACCAGGGCTGGGTCGAAGCCTGGCGACACTGGCGCGACCAACCGCTGAGTTGTGCATCACCGGGCAATTAGTGCCCATTGTCTTCCTTGTGGTTATCCAGGGTATCCAGCAAGGCCACCTGCATGCGGGTGTGCACGCGGATGAACCAGCGCCACAGCAGCGCGGCCACCGCCGCCGTCACCACCGCGATCAGCACCAGCAGCTCGGTGGTCGGCAGGATGCTCGAAGACAGCGCCGCCAGCAGCAGGAAGATCACCAGCAGCGACAGCACCGGAATCACCTCGGCGATCACCCGGCGCACGCGCTGGGTGTGACGCCCGGCCATTTCCGGCTTCACCCCCATCTCCGCCAGCAGCATCGACAGGGCCTTGAGCTTGCGATAGGCGGCGATCAGGAACGGCAGCGACAGCAGCAGCGCCCCACCCCAGATCAGCGCCTTCTGCCAGCTCGGATCACTGATCCAGTCCTGCAGGTATTCGCCGATGCGCGCGGCGAAATAACCGCCGGAGAAGAAGATCGCCACCACCAGCGCCAAATTGACCCCGACCTGCAACAGGATCCGCCGGATCATCGACGCCAGCAGCGCCCCCTCGCCATGGGGCTGGATACTGCGCAGCCATTCGCCGTACATGCCCAGCACCCGGCTCAGGCGGGTCGGCATCACGGCGGCGAGCTTCAGCGACAGCGGGTCGGCGGCGCGGATCAGGTAAGGCGTGAGCAAGGTGGTAATGGCCGACACGGCGACCGCCACCGGGTAGAGAAAGTCGCTGGTGACCTGCAGGGTCATGCCCAGCGCCGCGATGATGAAGGAGAACTCGCCGATCTGTGACAGGCCCATGCCGACCCGCAGCGAGGTGCGGCCATCGTTGCCGGCAATAAAGGCGCCCAGGCCGCAGGACAGCATCTTGCCCAGCACCACGGCGACGGTGATCACCGCGATCGGCCAGGCGTACTGCAGGAGGATCTGCGGGTCGATCATCAGGCCGATGGCGACGAAGAAGATGGCGCTGAACATGTCGCGAACCGGCTCGATCAGGCGCTCGATCTTCAGCAATTGCCGCGACTCGGCCATGATCGCGCCAATCAGGAAGGCGCCGAGCACCATGCTGTACTCCAGCTTGACCACCAGCAGGCAGAAGCCGAAGCACAGCCCCAGCACGGTGATCAGCAGCATCTCGTTGCTTTCGAACCTGGCGACGTAGGCCAGCAATCGCGGGACCAGCAGGATACCGATGACCAGGGCGACGATCATGAACAGCGAGAGCTTGCCGACGGTGGAGAACACTTCCCCGGAACTGACAGTGCCGCTGACCGCGATGCTCGAGAGCAAGGCGATGATGCCGATGCCGAGGATGTCTTCGACGATCAGCACGCCGAAGATCAGCTGGGCGAAGCGCTGGTTCTTCATCTTCAGGTCGTTGAGCGCCTTGACGATGATGGTGGTCGAGGAAATCGCCAGGATCGCGCCGAGGAACAGCGAGTCCATGGTGTTCCAGCCGAACCAGCGGCCGATCTCGTAGCCGATCCAGATCATCAGCACAATTTCCATGAACGCCGCGATAAAGGCCGTGGCGCCGACCTTGAACAGCTTGCGCAGGCTGAACTCCAGGCCCAGGCAGAACATCAGGAAAATCACCCCCAGCTCGGCCAGGGTCTTGATCGTGTCTTCGTCGTGGATCAGGCCGAACGGCGGGGTGTGCGGGCCGATGATGAAGCCGGCGACGATATAGCCGAGGACCACCGGCTGCTTGAGCCGGTGGAAGAGAATGGTCACCACGCCTGCGACCAGCATGATCACTGCCAGGTCCTGAATAAAGCTGATGGCATGCATGGCGTGGGGCTCCTTGGGGTCCGTGTTCTTGCGGGCGGCGCGGGGGCGTTGCGCAGCCGGCCGGCCAGCGGGAAAAGCCCTTGGGACGGGCTTTTGAAGGTTAACATCGCGACTTGTGCCAGAAAGGCGGTGCAATATATGGAAACAGATAGATCGCCGCGTGACGGCGATCGCGGGCGCAGCGTCCCGTTATCGATGGTTTGAAACGCTGACCAAGCACCCGCAGAGGTGCGCCCCGCAACCCCTGCCTTAACCCGTGAGTGTGCTATGGAACCCGGAAACGCCCAGCTGTCGATGACGGTATTGATGACCCCTGACATGGCCAACTTCTCAGGCAATGTCCACGGCGGCACCCTGCTCAAGTACCTCGATGAAGTCGCCTACGCCTGCGCCAGCCGTTATGCCGGCCGTTATGTGGTGACCCTGTCAGTGGACCAGGTGATCTTCCGCGAGCCGATCCACGTCGGCGAACTGGTGACCTTCCTGGCCTCGGTCAACTACACCGGCAACACCTCGATGGAGGTCGGTATCAAGGTGGTCACCGAGAACATCCGCGAGCGCTCGGTGCGCCATACCAACAGTTGCTTCTTCACCATGGTGGCCGTGGACGACCAGCGCAAACCCGCCGCCGTGCCGCCACTGCAACCGCAAACCAGCGAAGACAAGCGCCGCTTCATGCAGGCCCAGCAACGCCGGCAGATCCGCCAGGAGCTGGAAAAGCGCTATCAGGAAATCAAGGCCGACGCCTGATCGTCCGAGACAGGCTCGCTTCTGTCGAGCGAGCCTGTTGGCGATAAGCCCCCCAGGCAACCGTTACAGCTCGATCGGCACCGCCTCGAACCGCACCCGTGGATGGGTGATCCGGTCCTGGGCCCGTATCAGTTGCAGTTCGTAACTGGCGCAGGCCTGGGTTTCCAGCAGCACTTCATGCACCGCCGCGGCGGTGAACTCGAACGCCGCCACCAGGCTGTCGCCCAGCAGCACCCGGGCCAGGAACAGGCCCGAAGTCAGGTCGCCCACACCCACCGGCTGACGCGGGAATGCCAGCAGCGGACGACGCAGGTGCCAGCTGCCTTCGGCGGTCACCAGCAACATCTCGAAGCCGTCCGGCAGCTTGCCCGGGTAATCCAGATGCTTGACCAGCACCGCTTTCGGGCCACGCGCCAACAGCGCCCGTGCCATGGCCAGGCAGTCGAACAGCGACTGCGGCTTGCGCCCGGCGAAGCTGTCCAGTTCCAGCTGGTTAGGGCAGAGGAAATCCGCCACGGCCGCCGCCTCTTCCAGCAGGAAGTCGCTGACCTCCTGGGGCACGCTGCAACCCTTTTCCGGGTGGCCCATCACCGGGTCGCACAGGTACAGGGCCTTGGGGTTGGTCGCCTTGATCCGCGCCACGCCGCCAAGGATCGCCCGCCCCTGCGCCGCGCTGCCCAGGTAGCCGGACAGCACCGCGTCGCAGTTGCCCAGTTCGCCGATGGCGGCAATGCCTTCCACCAGCTCCGGGATCTGGTGCGGCGACAGCACCTCGCCGGCCCACTGGCCGTATTGCGTGTGGTTGGAGAACTGCACCGTATTGAGCGGCCAGACATTCACCCCGACCCGCTGCATGGGAAACACCGCGGCGCTGTTGCCGGCATGGCCGAAGACCACATGGGACTGGATCGCAAGCAGATGAGGCGTACGTTTCATTCGGGTCATTCCGTAAAACGATTGAAATTCGAGCCGCGCAGTATGCGACTAAACGCAACCTGTACGACAGACCGAAGACGCAGTTAAGCTGGTGCGACTTCGTTGGAGCGCACCTCATGCTGACCCTTGGAAACATTTTCGTGCTGATGCTGCTGGCGACCGGCGCCGCCTGGCTATGGCACAACCACGGCCTGCGCGAGCGGGCGCTGGAGAGGGTCAAGCAGCATTGCGCGCGACTCGATATCGAGCTGCTGGACGGCAACGTGGCGTTGAAGCGCATCGGTTTCGTCAGGGACGCCAGTGGTCGCCGGCGCCTGGCCCGGATCTACACTTTCGAATTCACCGTCACCGGCGAAACCCGCCATGCGGGGACCATCACCCAGTTCGGCGCCCACAGCGCGCAGATCGAGCTGGCGCCCTACCCGATTGCAACGCCCGCGCCGCCACCCGTGCCGACACACAGCGCCGAAGTGATCGAACTGAGCCAATGGCGCGAAGGGCGCAGCAAGTAGCACCGGAGCGCCTGGATCACCTGTAGGAGCGAAGCTTGCTCGCGATAGCCGCGAAGCGGCGATTTTTCCTGGCAAAACGCGTCATCGTTGACAATTTTTTCGCTCCTACAGAAGCATCGGACCGCGTTGGGCTATTGGCAGCACTTGGCCAACGACTGTTGCAGGGCGGCCACGTCCTGCGGCTCGCTGAAGATCAGCTCGATACGTGAATCGCGGCGCCATTCGCTGGCTTGCCAGTGCGGCGCGGCGTTATCCAGGGCGTTGCCCGAGACCCAGCCATCGGCACCATGGACCACCAGCTTGGCCCGACGCCAATCAAGGCTCGCCAGCCATTGCTCGAGGCACCGAACATCGAACACCCGGCTCGGGTGCCAGCGCCAACCAATGCTCCAGCCGCCCTCCTGGGCCTGGCTCAGGCAGATGGGCTGGGCCGGATCAGTCCAGATCGCCGGCAGCTGTGCCAATCCCTTGGGTACTTCGAAGGCCTCGATGGCAGCCCCCGCGCGAGCCTCCACGCCAGGCAAACGCTCCAGCGCCAAGGTCCCGCGGGTAGTCCAGAGCAGCGGACAGGCCGGCAACTGCTCGAGAATGCCCTGACGCTGCGCCGCGTCGAGCCCTTCGTCCTTGTTCAGCAGCAACAGGCCGGCGCTGGACAGTGCTTCCTGTTGGGCCTGCGGCAGCGGCTTGCCGGCCGCCAGCGCCTGGGCATCGAGGACCAGCACGCAAGGTTGCACAGCCAGGACCTTTTGCCAGGGCGCCTCGCGCAATTGCTGGAGCAGCTGCGCCGGGTGCCCCAGGCCGGAAGGCTCGATAAACAGACGGTCGGGCCGGGCCTTGCGCAGCAGGCGCCCCAGGCCCACCTGGAACGGCGCGCCGTTGACACAGCACAGGCAGCCGCCGGCCACCTCGCCCAGGGCGATACCGTCCTCGTCCCGGGCCAGCAGCGCCGCGTCCAGGCCGATCTGGCCGAACTCGTTGATCAGCACCGCCCAGCGCTCATTGGCCGGACGCTGCGCCAACAGGTGCTGGATCAGGCTGGTCTTGCCCGCGCCGAGGGGGCCGGCGATGACGTGGGTGGGGATGTTGTGCAGCATGGGGGAACGCTCGGAAAGGAGGTGATTGATCCTACGCGCTAAGCCGCGGCAGCGAAATTCCCGTAGCCGCTGCCGCAGGCTGCGATAAGACGCGCAGCGCCTTCCGAGGGCCTCAAGAGCACGTCTCCTGCGGAGCCGATCGCAGCCTGCGGCAGCGGCTACAGGGTCAGCCGAGCCAGTCCAGGGTGAGGATCAGCCGGCGCTCGCCGGGGGCCGGTTGCGGCGAGCGGTGGATCAGGCCGAAGCCCTCGTTGCCCAGCCATTTCTCGCCCTTGAACAGGGCCACCTCGCCGCTGGCCATCTGCTGGATCAGCGCGGCATCCGTAGGTTCGGCCTCGGCCTGGCCCAGTTGCCGACGGTCCATCGCGCCCTCGCGCAACCATTGGCTGCCGGCGCCGGCATAAGTGGTGATCAGCCGCACCGGCACATGGTCGACATGAAAGCGCGGGCACATGGCCTTATCCAGCACCCGCAGGCGCAGGCCGACGCGCTTGGCGCCCAGCAGGCAGGCAAAGGCGCTGACCAGCCAGGCGACATCGGCGATAAAGCCATCGTAGCCCTGCAGATCGCTGAAGCCAGAAGCCAGGCCGCGCAGGTTCGGCTCGGCGTCCTCGGTGTCGAATTCCAGCGACAGCGACTCGGCCAGCGGCTCGTTCAGCGACAGCAGCAAGGCGCCGAAATCGGCGATATGCGCCGGCAACTGGCGCTGCCACAGGGCCAGGTTGACCTCGTCGTCCAGCGCCTCGGCCAGGACGATAGGGGCCGGGCCGCAAGCCTCGCGGCGTATCGGCTTGTGCAGGGTTGGCCGCAGGAGCGGCTTCGCAAGCAGGTTCGCTCCCACAGGGGACAGTGGTTGGTAGAGCATCAGGCGGCGGCCTCTTCATGCCAGGGGCCGAACGGGTCGCGCATCAGGCGCCAGCCCTCCGCGCCCAAGGCCATTTCGTCGTCCGTCAGCAGGCAATCGTCGAGCTCGGCGGTGAGCCGGGCGAAGTCGATGTTCTGGCCGATGAACACCAGTTCCTGGCGGCAGTCGCCGGTGGCGGCGGTCCAGTTCTGCATGATCGCCGCGGTGCTTTCCGCATCCTGCGGCCAGTGCTGCTTCGGCACGAAACGCCACCAGCGTCCGGCGAAACCATGACGCATCAGCCCCCCCGCCTGGGACCAGCTGCCGGCCTCCTGGTGCTTGCTGGCGAGCCAGAAAAAGCCCTTGGAACGCAGCAGTTTGCCGTTGCTCCAGGGGCGGTTGATGAAATCGAAAAAGCGCTGTGGATGGAAAGGTCGCCGCGCCCGATAGGCGCTGGAGGCAATACCGTATTCTTCGGTTTCTGGCACGTGCTCGCCGCGCAGCTCCTGCAACCAGCCCGGCGCCTGGGCAGCGCGCTCGAAGTCGAAACGACCGGTGTTGAGGATCTTCGCCAGCGGCACTTCGCCCATCACCATGGGGATGATTTCCGCCTGGGAATTGAGGCGTTCGAGGATGGCGATCAGTTCCTGGCGCTCGTCGCTGCCGATCAGGTCGATCTTGCTGATCAGGATCACGTCGGCGAACTCGATCTGCTCGATCAACAGATCGGTGATCGAACGCTCATCTTCCTCGCCCAGGGTTTCGCCGCGGGACGCCAGGCTTTCCGCGGCCTGGTAATCGAGCAGGAAGTTCATGCCGTCGACCACGGTGACCATGGTGTCCAGGCGCGCGATATCGGCCAGGCTCTGCCCCGCTTCGTCGCGAAAAGTGAAAGTCTCGGCCACCGGCAGCGGCTCGGAGATGCCGGTGGATTCGATCAGCAGGTAATCGAAACGCCCGTCCCTGGCCAGTTTGCCGACCTCTTCCAGCAGGTCTTCGCGCAGGGTGCAGCAGATGCAGCCGTTGCTCATTTCGACCAGTTTTTCTTCGGCGCGGTTAAGGCTGACATCGCGCTGCACTTCGCTGCCGTCGATGTTGATTTCGCTCATGTCGTTGACAATCACCGCCACCCGCAGGTTGTCGCGGTTGCGCAGAACGTAGTTGAGCAGCGTGCTTTTGCCGGCGCCGAGAAAGCCGGACAGCACGGTAACGGGAAGACGGTCGGTCATCAGGTGATCCTCATCGGGGGCTGGGTGGCTGGGTCAGATCGCCCGTTGATGGCGTTCGCGCAGCTCTTGGCGTTCTTTGGCTTCGATACACAGGGTGGCGGTGGGCCGCAGCAGCAGGCGCCTGAGGCCAATGGCCTCGCCGGTTTCGCGGCACCAGCCGTACTCGCCACGGGCCAGGCGTTCGAGGGCTTCGTCGATCTTGTCCAGCAGCTTCTTTTCCCGCTCCAGCAGGCGCAGTTGCCACTGACGCTGCTCTTCAGCGCTGCCGATATCGGCGGGGTCGCTGTGGGGTTCCTGCTCGCGCAACATCTCGAACTCGCCGTCGATGCGCTCTTGCAGCTCGACGCGCTGGGCCAGCAGCAGTTCACGGAAATAGGCCTGCTGGACGTCGTTCATGTAGTCCGCCTCGGGCTGGGCGAGAAGTTGCGCTTCGGTCATCGGGCGTTCAGTCATGGTGGGTCACGGATCAGGCTTTATTTAATGTTATATTATAACAATACAAATAAGCCAACCCTCTCTTGCCGCCCGCGACGAAGGGCGGGATGCTTGAGCGTCCCCAGCCGAGAAACCCCATGCGCCACGCCTTGAAATACACGCTGCTGAGCCTGTCCCTGCTGGCCGCGGATACCGCCATCGCGCAAGTCCCCAGCGCCCTGGCCACCTGCACCCGCAGCGCCAACCTGCTGGCCTGCGTGGATGCCGAAGGCAACGCCTACAGCGTCGCGGCCGCGGGCAGTACTACTTATCTGCGGGGTTTCGAGGTCGCCGGCAAACGTTATTGGGCGCAGACCAACAGCCGTTACGGCCAACTGACCTTCTTTACCGGCCTGGCCTCCGACGGCGAGGCCTGGGTCGGCTACAGCCAGCGCGTCGGCTGGACCACCCGCAACCGTTTTTCCAGCTCCGGCGGCAGCAGCGGCAAGTTCACTTGCAGCCGGATCACTGGCTGCTAAGCAGAGTATTTTGTAGGAGCGAGGCTTACCCGCGATGGACGCTTACGCGGTATAGCTGATACACCGCAGCGTCTTCATCGCACGCAAGCTGTGCTCCTACAGAAGAAGGCTGGGCCGCGTCAGGCCTGGGCTTTTTTCTGTTCCTGCAACCAGGCCATGTAGCTGTTCACCGGCGGGTTCTTCTGGAAGTAGCTCTGCAAGCCCGCGAATAGCCCATCGGCAATCGCCTGCTGGTGCCGCGCGGTGACCAGGCGCTGGCTGTCGCGGCTGTTGGAGATGAAGCCGGTCTCCACCAGGATCGAGGGCACGTCGGGGGACTTGAGCACCGCGAAACCGGCCTGTTCCACGCGCTTCTGATGCAGGGTGGTGATGCCCGCTAGGCTGCCCAATACGGTGCCGCCCAACTGCAGGCTGGCGGCAATGGTCGCGTTCATCGACATGTCGAGAATCACCCCGGCGAGCATCGGGTCCTTGTCTTTCAGGTTGAGCAGGCTGGTGGCGCCCAGCAGGTCGGCGCCGTTTTCCCGCTGCGCCATGAAGCGTGCGGTGGCTGACGTCGCACCACCTTCCGACAGCGCGTAAACCGAAGCCCCGGACGCCGTCAGGCGTGGCGCCGCATCGGCATGCACCGAGATAAACATGTCGGCCTTGTGCTTGCGGGCGATCTCCACCCGCTTGCGCAGCGGCACGAAGAAATCGTCGTTGCGCACCAGCTTCACATCGAAGCCCTTCTCACGCTTCAACCGCTTGGCCAGCAGCTGGGCGATCGCCAGCACCACATCCTTCTCCCGTTCGCCACGGGCGCCGACCGCCCCCGGGTCCTTGCCGCCGTGACCCGGGTCGACCACCACGATGATGTCGCGCTTGGGATGCGCCCGGTCCACCGGTGTTTCACGCGGCAAAGCAGGAGCGGCGATCGCCGCGATCTGCTGCGGGGCACGGCTGGCATTGCTCAGGTCGAGCACCAGGCGGTGGCCCTGGCCGTCCTGGGGCGGCAGCAAAAAGCTATCGAGCCGCAGCGGTTCGGCGAGGTCGAGGACGATCCGCGTATCGCCCTGGCCAAAGTGCCCGGAACGGATCGAGCGAATCGGCGTGTTGGCCAGGGCCAGTTGGCTGAAATCGCCACTGAGCTGCGCGCCGCGAAGGTCGATGATCAGCCGCTCCGGCGCGCTGAGAGTGAAGGTCTTGTACTGCACCGGCCCACTCAGATCGAGCACCAGGCGCAGCTTGTCGGCCGAGTTCCATAACCGCAGGTTGCGAATCTGGGTGGCGGATACCCCCAAAGGCAGAACCAAGGCCGCGCTGGCCAACAGCAGGTTGAGCAACTGACGTCTGTGCATGACTTACACCGCAGATTGAGGAGCATCCGTACTCGAAAGGCTTGGTGAAAAAACGTTCAGGAAAAAGGTTTCTTCGATCGCATTGTTATAATATAACATGGCGAATTGTTTCCAACGATGGACCTGCTCATGAATGCGCTGACTCTGCCGGATATCGCCGCGCAGGCCGCACGCCAGGCCCTGCCCCTTGAGTGGGTGGGCATGTGTGGCATTGCCTTACCTGTGTTGTTTGATGGCCAGCGGATTGGCGCAACAGCGGATGCCGGCGTCAGCCTCGACGACGGCGAAGCTCGCGGCATTCACATGTCGCGCCTGTATCTGGCGCTGGAAATGCTCGAACAGGAAAACCTCACCCCGGCCCTGATGCGCCAGGTACTGCAACGTTTTCTCGACAGCCACGACGGTCTGTCCAGCAGTGCCTACCTGCGAATTCATGCCGATCTGCTACTGAAACGCCCGGCCTTGATCAGCCCGTTGGCCGGCTGGAAAACCTATCCGGTGAGCATCGAAGCGCACCTGAAAAACGCAATGTTCCACGTGGAACTAAAAATCGAGGTGCCTTATTCCTCGACGTGCCCTTGTTCAGCCGCGCTTTCCAGGCAGCTGATCCAGCAGCAATTCATCGATGATTTCGCCAACCGGGCGCTGCACCATGAAGACATCCTGACCTGGCTCGGCTCCTCGAAAGGCATAGTCGCCACGCCCCACAGCCAGCGCAGCACCGCGCAATTGCAGTTGCGCCTGGATGACTTTCTCGATGAGTTGCCGTTGATGGCGGCGATCAACGACGCCGAAGCCGCCCTCGGCACCGCCGTGCAAACCGCGGTGAAACGCGCCGATGAACAAGCCTTCGCCCTGGCCAACGGGCAAAACCTGATGTTCTGCGAAGACGCCGCGCGCCGCCTGAACCTCGCCTTGCAACGTTCGCCAGGCATCTGCGCCTTCCAGGTGCGCGTGGTGCACGCCGAAAGCCTGCACGCCCATGACGCCGTGGCCGAGAGCCGCTGGAACTGGGAGCTCGCATGATCAGCCTGCAATCGCTGCGTTGGGGCGCGCCCGGCCAGCCGCTGACACCAGCACTCGATCTTGAGCTGGAGCCCGGCAGCCTGACCGCCATCATCGGCGCCAACGGCTCGGGTAAAAGCAGCTTGCTGAAAGTTATCGCCGGCCTGCAAAAGCCCTTGGCCGGGAATATCAAGTTGCAGGTCCCGCGCCGTGGCGGCCTGTCCTTTCTGCCACAGCAGCAGTACCTCGACCGGCAGTTCCCCATCACCCTGCAGGAACTGGTGGCCGCCGGTTTCTGGGGCGATCGGCAAAGCGCGCAACAGCGTGCCGAACGCTTGCAACAGGTGCTCGAAGACTGGTGCCTGAGCGGCCTGGAACAACGCCCGCTGATGGCCTTGTCCGGCGGCGAATTGCAACGCGCCCTACTCGCCCGCCTGAGCCTCGCCGATGCCCCGCTGTTGCTGCTGGACGAACCCCACGCCGCCCTGGACGAACTGGGCCAGGCCCTGTTGTGGAAACACATCCACAGCTGGCATCAGCAAGGTCGCACGCAAATCGTGGTCTGCCATGACCTCGCCGCCGTGCGCCAGCACATCCCCCAGACCCTGCTGATCAAAGCCAGCGGTTGCCTGTTCGGCAGCAGCGAGGAACTGATCGTCCAGCCCATTCAGATGCAGGTGGCCTGATGCTCGCCGCCGCCCAGCTTTGGCAGCCCTTTCACGAGTTCGTGTTCATGCGCCGGGCATTGCTCGGCGGCCTGGCGCTGGCATGCAGCACCGCACCGTTGGGAGTGTTCCTGATCCTGCGGCGCATGAGCCTGATCGGCGACGCCGTGGCCCACGGCATCCTCCCCGGCGCGGCGCTGGGCTTCTGGTTCGCCGGGTTGAGCCTGCCGGCACTGACGCTCGGCGGTCTTGGCGCCGGACTCGGCATGGCCGGCCTCGCTGCCTGGATTACCCGGCGCACCGGCTTGCGCGAGGACGCCAGCCTGGCCGCGATCTACCCGATTTCCCTGGCCAGCGGTGTGCTGATTCTCGGCCTCGCCGGCAAACGCCTGGACCTGCTGCACCTGCTGTTCGGCTCGGCCCTGGCGGTGGACGGGCCGACCCTGGAGGGCATGCTCTGGGTCTCCGGGTTCAGCCTGCTGGCCATGGCGCTGATCTACAAAGCGTTGCTGCTGGACACCCTCGACCCGCTGTTCCTCAACAGCGTCAGCCGCCTCGGCCCCCTCGCCCACGGCCTGTTCCTGACCCTGGTGGTGCTGAACCTGGTGATCGGTTTCCAGGCCATCGGCGCCTTGATGGTGGTCGGCCTGATGATGCTGCCGGCCGCCGCCTCGCGCTTCTGGAGTCGCCGCCTGCCGGTGCTGATCGGCATCGCCGCGGTGCTCGGTTGCCTCTCGGTGTGGCTCGGCCTGTTGCTGTCGTTCCACTACTCGCTGCCCAGCGGCCCGGCCATCGTCCTGGTGGCGGGCGGCCTGTACCTGCTGTCCGTGGTGTTCGGTCCGGTGCACGGTCTGCTGCGCCGCCCGCCTTTGCTCACATCCCCATGAGGTGTTCCCCGATGCGTGCCCTACTCGTGCTCTTCAGTCTGTTGCTGCCGTTGTTGCTGTCGCCCGCCCAGGCTGCGGACAAACTCGCCGTGGTCACCAGCTTCAGCATCCTCGCCGACATCACCCGACAGGTCGGCGGCGAGCACATCCAGATCACCGACATGGTCGGCCCGGACGCCGACGCCCACACCTACGAACCGACACCGGACGATGCCAAGGCCCTGCTCAAGGCCCGGCTGATCATCAAGAACGGCCTGGGTTTCGAGCCCTGGCTGGATCGCCTGGTGGCCAGCACCGGCACCCGGGCCACGGTGATCACCGCCAGTCGAGGGGTGATCCCGCGCTCGCTGGATGAGGACGGCGAGACCGTGCCCGACCCGCATGCCTGGCACAACCTGGCGAACGCCGAACTCTACGTGGGCAACATCACCAAGGCGCTGGTCGCCGCCGACCCGGCGAACAAAGCTGATTACGAACGCAACAGCCAGGCCTACCTGAAACGGATCTACGCGCTGCTGGCCGAAGCCAAGGCCAAGTTCGGCGCGCTGCCGCCGGGCAATCGCAAGATCGTCACCTCCCACGACGCCTTCGGTTACCTGGGGCAGGCCTATGGCATCGACTTCATGGCCCCGCAAGGCCTGTCCACCGAGCGCGAACCCTCGGCCGCCGAAGTCGCGGCGCTGATCACCCAGATCCGCAACGCCAGGGTCAAGGCGGTGTTCATGGAGAACATCAAGGACGCGCGCCTGCTCAAGCAGATCGCCGACGAAAGCGGCGCCCACATCGGCGGCACCCTGTACTCCGACGCCCTCGCCGCCAAGGGGCCAGCCAGCACTTTCACCGGGTTGTTCGAATACAACCTGAACACCCTGTACGACGCCCTGAGCCAGCCATGAACAAGCGCCCTCCACTGTCGATGCTCGATCTGGAAAGTGCGCCCCTGGGCAGCGTTTGGCCGCTCACCGGAGTGCTCGATGCGCTGCCGTGGAACGCCGACGGCCTGATCGCCGCCATCGCCCAACAGCACGACAGCGGCGAGGTGCTGATGCTGGCCTGGATGAACCGCAAGGCGCTGGCCGAGACCCTGGCCAGCGGGCAGGTCTGCTACTGGTCGCGCTCGCGCCGGCAACTGTGGCGCAAGGGCGAAAGCTCGGGGCATCGCCAGCGTCTGCTCGAAGCGCGCCTGGACTGCGACGGCGACGCCGTCCTGCTGCTGGTGGACCAGCAAGGCCCGGCCTGCCACACCGGGCGCCCCAACTGTTTCTACAACGCCATTCGCGACGGCGCGGTGCAGGTCATCAGCGCGCCGCTACAGGAAACCCCAGCATGATTCGCAAGAACCCCTCCGGCGATCTGCCGGTCATCGCCGAGTCGGCCTATGTCGACAAGACCGCCATCATCTGCGGCAAGGTGGTGATCGGCGAGAACGTATTCGTCGGCCCCTACGCGGTGATCCGCGCCGACGAAGTCAACGAGCAAGGCGCCATGGACCCGATCGTCATCGGCGCCAATTCGAACATCCAGGACGGCGTGGTGATCCATTCCAAATCCGGCGCGGCGGTGACCATCGGCGAGTTCACCTCCATCGCCCACCGCTCCATCGTCCATGGCCCGTGCACGGTCGGCGACCGGGTCTTCATCGGCTTCAACAGCGTGCTGTTCAACTGCGCGGTCGGCAACGGCAGCGTGGTGCGACACAACTCGGTGGTCGATGGCCGCGACCTACCGCAAGGCTTCTACGTGCCCTCCACCACCCGCATCGGGCCCAATACCGACCTCTCGCAGTTCCCGCCGGTCAGCGTCAGCGCCTCGGAGTTTTCCGAAGATGTGGCGCGCACCAACGTCGATCTGGTGCGCGGTTACAAAGCCCTGCAGAACGAGTTCTGAACATGCACAGCGTGCTGATTCGCAACGCCCGGCTGGTCAATGAAGGACGCGAGTTCGACGCCGACCTGCTGGTGGACCATGGGCGCATCGTCAAGATCGCCAGCAGCATCGAAGGCGAGAATGCCCGCACCGAGATCGATGCCCAGGGCCAGTGGCTGCTGCCGGGCATGATCGACGACCAGGTGCATTTCCGCGATCCCGGCGCGCCGGAGAAAGGCAGCTTCCACAGCGAGTCGCGGGCGGCCGTGGCGGGGGGCATCACCAGTTTCATGGACATGCCCAACACCCAGCCCGCAACCCTGACCCTGGCCGCGCTGGAGGACAAGAAACGCCGGGCGGCGATCCACTCGGTGGCCAACTATGGCTTTCACTTCGGCGTCAGCCGCGACAACCTCGACACCATCGCCGCCCTCGATCCGTGCCTGGTGGCCGGGGTCAAAGTGTTCATGGGCGCCTCCACCGGCAACATGCTGGTGGACGATCCGCAGGTCCTGGAGCGGTTGTTCGCCGAGGTGCCGACCATTCTCCTGGCGCACTGCGAACACACGCCCAGCATCCAGGCCAACGAGCGGCGCATGCAGGCGCGTTTCGGCGAAGCGATTCCCGCCGTGGCCCACTCCCTGATCCGCGATGCCGAAGCCTGCTATCGCTCCTCGTCGCTGGCCGTGGATCTGGCCAGGCGTCACGGCACTCGCCTGCATGTCTTGCACCTGACCACTGCCCGCGAACTGGAACTGTTCGAAGACCAGCCCCTGGCGCAAAAGCGCATCACCGCCGAAGTCTGCCTGCACCACCTGCTGTTCGACGATCGTGATTACGCGCGCCTCAAGCACCTGATCAAATGCAACCCGGCGATCAAGACCCGCGCCGACCGCGACGCCCTGCGCCAGGCCTTGCTCGGCAACCGCCTGGATGTGATCGGCAGCGATCACGCGCCGCACACCTGGGTACAGAAACAGCTGCCCTACCGCCAGGCGCCTGCCGGGCTGCCGCTGGTGCAACACGCCCTGCCTGCCCTGCTGGAACTGGTGGCCGACGGCGTGCTGCCCATCACCACCCTGGTGGAGAAAACCAGCCACCGGGTCGCCGACCTGTTCGCCATTCCCGATCGCGGCTACCTGCGCGAAGGCTACTGGGCCGACCTGGTATTGATCAGGCCCGAGCCCGAGGGCCTCGCCGTGGCCCGGCAACCGATCCTCGCCCAGTGCGGCTGGACGCCCTTCGCCGAACGGCATTTCCGGCACAGCGTCGACACCACCCTGGTATCGGGGCAACTGGCCTGGCACGCCGGGCGCCTGTACGACAACTGCCAGGGCCTGCCGCTGCGTTTTACCCGCTGATCCCTTCCCTGAACCCCTCCCCTGGAACACCAAGGAACACCCGATGATTCACATCACCCTGCCCGACGGCTCACAACGTGAGTACGACCAGCCGCTTTCCGTGTACGAGGTGGCCGCGAGCATCGGCCTCGGCCTGGCCAGGGCGGCCGTCGCCGGCCGGGTGAACGATCGACTGGTGGATTGCTCCTTTATGCTCGAGGGTGATGCCCGGGTCAGCATCGTCACCGCCCGCGAGCCCGAGGGCCTGGAGATCCTGCGTCACTCCTGCGCGCATCTGCTGGCCATGGCGGTGAAGGAATTGTACCCCTCGGCCCAGGTCACTATCGGCCCGGTGATCGAGGACGGCTTCTTTTACGACTTCGCCTACGAACGGCCCTTTACCCCCGACGACCTGCAGCGCATCGAAGCGCGCATGACCCGCCTGGCCGCGACCAACCATGCGGTGCGCCGGCGCGAGCTGAGCCGTGACGACGCCCTGGAATACTTCGCCAGCCTGGGCGAGCACTACAAGGCCGAGCTGATCCACGACATCCCACAGGACCAGGTGCTGTCGCTGTACCGCCAGGGCGATTTCGAAGACCTGTGCCGAGGCCCCCACGTGCCATTCACTGGCATCCTCCAGGCGTTCAAGCTGACCAAGGTCGCCGGCGCCTACTGGCGCGGCGACGCCAGGAACGCCCCGCTGCAACGGATCTACGGCACCTGCTGGGCCACCCAGAAAGATCTCAAGGATTACCTGACCCGCCTGGAAGAAGCCGGCAAACGCGACCACCGCAAGCTCGGGCAACAACTGGACCTGTTCCACTTCGACGACTGCGCGCCGGGCTCGGTGTTCTGGCATGCCAAGGGCTGGACCCTGTTCCAGCAACTGATCGGCTACATGCGCCGGCGCCAGGACCAGGCCGGCTATCAGGAAGTGAACACCCCGGACGTGATGGATCGCAGCCTCTGGGAAACCTCCGGGCACTGGCAGAACTACCGCGACCATATGTTCAGCACCACCACCGAAGACCAGCGGGTGTTCGCCCTCAAGCCGATGAACTGCCCCGGCGCGGTGTCGATCTTCAGCCGCGGCCTGAAAAGCTACCGCGACCTGCCGCTGCGCATCGCCGAGTTCGGCAAGGTGCATCGCTACGAACCCTCCGGCGCGTTGCACGGGTTGCTGCGGGTGCGCCACTTCACCCAGGACGACGCGCACATCTTCTGCACCCCGGCGCAGATGCAGGCGGAATGCGCGAGCACCATCGCCCTGGTCTTCGACATCTATCGCGACTTCGGCTTCCACGACGTCGCGGTCAAGCTCTCCACCCGGCCGGCCCATCGCATCGGCAGCGACGCGCTGTGGGACCAGCTGGAAGGCGCCTTGTCCGGCGCCCTGGAAACGATGGCGATCGACTACCGGATCAACCCCGGCGAAGGCGCGTTCTACGGCCCGAAACTGGAGTTCGTGCTGCGCGACGCCATCGGCCGCGACTGGCAATGCGGCACCCTGCAGGTCGATCTCAACCTGCCGGAACGTTTCGATATCAGCTACATCGACGAGCACGGCGAACGCCAGCGCCCGGTGATGCTGCATCGCGCGCTGTTCGGTTCCCTGGAGCGTTTTATCGGCATCCTCATCGAGCATTACAGCGGCGCCCTGCCCTGCTGGTTGGCGCCGCGGCAGGCGGTGGTGATCAACATCAGCGAAGGCCAGGCGGACTATGCCCGGTCGGTGGCCGACAGCCTGTCGCGCCAGGGCCTGCGAGCCAGCGCCGACCTGCGCAACGAGAAGATCAGCTACAAAATCCGCGAGCACAGCCTGCAAAAGGTGCCGTACCTGCTGGTGGTGGGCGACAAGGAAAAGGACGGGGGATTTGTCAGCTTGCGCAGCCGCAATGGCGAGGACCTGGGGCGGTGGGCGGTGAGCGAGGTGATGGAGCGCTTGCGGTCGCAGTTGTAGCGACGGACGCCATCGCGAGCAAGCTCGCGCCTACAGGTTTAATGCGATCCCCTGTAGGAGCGAGCTTGCTCGCGATGCTCTTAGGCTCTTGGCTTGACCGTCCCGCAATCCTGCCCCAGCCACACCGCGCGGGTGTCCATGCTGCCCTTCTGCTGGAAGCCGGTGGCATTGAAGGTGCCAATGACGTTGGTGGTGAACTCACGATCGCTGAGGAATTTCGCCACGCCCGAGCCCTGGGCTTTCGGGCAGCTGAAGCGGAACTTCCACTGGTTGGAGGTGCGGTCGGTGACCTCCTGGCGGCAACCCGATTGCGGGTCCTGTAGCGGGATGGTGTCGGACTTCACCTGCTCCGGCGTCAGGCACACGCGGATGCCCTTGCCGCCCATGGTCACGCCCTGCTTCTCCAACTGCGCCCGTTGCTCGGGCGTCAGCTGTTGTTGCAACTGACCGAGAATCAACGACAGGTCCGGCAGGCTCTGGTCATCGACTTTCATGTTGCTGGTGGTCAGTTCCCACAGGCCCGGTTGCAGCATCTGGGCCTGCGCGGCCAGCGGAAGCGAGACAACGGCGGCCATGGCCAAACCCAGTAGACGAAGCTTCATCGAATGACTCCTAGACAGTAGTGGCCGTTAGACGCCAGAAATGCAGCGGCGTTGCATGGCGAATTAATTAGCGACAATCATGCTCGAACATGGTCTGTTAGGGTCTGCAACGAAGAGTTGGCGAGCAAGGCCGCGCCTGTTTGCACGTAGCGCCGAAGGCGCCCGGCGCGCCGCTTTTCATACGGACCCCAGCATTGAATCTTCAGGAGCAAGGCTGTCCCCATGGATTATTTTGGCCCACATATTTTTGGCTATCTGATTGCCACCCTGCACTTTCTCGGCCTGATCGCCGCCATCCACGCCGTGCTGACCGTCAGGACCGCCCAAGGCTCCATCGCCTGGGCCCTGTCGCTATTGTTCATGCCGTACCTGACCCTTATCCCTTATCTGGTGTTCGGCCGCAGCACCTTCGATGCCTATATCAAGGCCCGGCGCCAGGCCAACCTGGAGATGCGCAAGGCGATCAACGAGCTGAACTGGCGCCCCTGGATCGAGGAGGCCCTGAGCGCCCGCGCCTCCGCCGCCTACACCTCACTGCGGGCCATGCCCAAGCTGGGCCGCATGCCCTGCCTGGCCAGCAACCATGTACAACTGCTGGTCAACGGCGATGCCACCTTCGCCGCAATTTTCGCGGCCATCGAACGCGCCCGCACAGCAGTGCTGATCCAGTTCTTCATCATCCACGACGACGATCTTGGCCGACGCCTGCAAAACCTGCTGCTGAAAAAGGTCAGCGAAGGCGTGGCGATCCACCTGCTCTACGACCGCATCGGCAGCCATTCCCTGCCCCACTCCTATGTGCAGCCACTGCGCGATGCCGGCATCCAGGTGCATGCCTTCGCCACCCGCAGCGGCTGGCTCAACCGCTTCCAGGTCAACTTCCGCAACCACCGCAAGATTGTGGTGGTGGATGGCCTGCTGGGGTTTGTCGGCGGGCATAACGTGGGCGACGAATACCTGGGAAAAAAACCGCCTCTGGCGCCCTGGCGCGATACCCATGTTTCGGTCAGCGGTCCGGTGGTGGCCTGCCTGCAGGAATCCTTCGCCGAAGACTGGTTCTGGGCCTCGCGGCAATTGCCGCCGCTGATCCTGCCGGACACCTACCCCGACGACGGCGTGCTGTGCCAGGTGCTGGCCAGCGGCCCGGCGGACCCTTATGAAACCTGCTCGCTGTTCTTCGTCGAAGCCATCCACGCGGCGACCGAACGGGTGTGGATCACCAGCCCCTATTTCGTTCCCGACGAAGCCGTGTTCGCCGCCTTGCGCCTGGCCGCCCTGCGCGGGGTGGATGTGCGGATCCTGCTGCCGTCGCGCGCGGACCACCGGATCGTCTACGCGGCGTCCAGCCTGTACGCCTTCGAAGCCGTACGCGCCGGGGTGCGGGTGTTCCGTTACCAGCCGGGTTTCCTGCACCAGAAAGTGGTGCTGATCGACAGCGAAATCAGCGCGATCGGCAGCGCCAACCTGGACAACCGCTCGTTCCGCCTGAATTTCGAGGTGATGTTGCTGACCGTGGACGAAGCCTTCGCCAGGGAGGTGGAACAGATGCTCAACCTCGACTTCGAGCGTTCCCGCGAAATCGCCAAAGAAGAAAGCCGGGAAACCCACCGCCTGCAACAGCTTGGCATGCGGGTGGCCCGGCTTATTTCACCGATTCTTTAGCGTCGGTGTTTCACGAGTAATACAGGTCGTCGCGAGTCCAGGGCAGCTCATGACTGCCATCAGCGTGAGCCTTGACCGCGAGAATCTGGTGCAGGTTGATCCAGCCACGGGCGAAGGCATAGGCACAGCCGGCCAGGTACAAGCGCCAGATGCGCAAGGCCTGTTCCGGCACCAGCCGGGAGGCGGCTTCCAGGTTGTCTTCCAGGCGCTCGCTCCAGTGGTCCAGGGTACGGGCGTAATGCAGGCGCAGGCTTTCCACGTCGACGATCTCCAGCCCCGCTTCGCTGATCTCGGCCGAAATCATCGCCAGGTGCGGCAGCTCGCCGTTGGGGAACACATACTTCTCGATGAAGTCGCCGGCTCCACGGCCCACGGGACGTCCATCGGTATGCTTGGCGGTGATCCCGTGGTTCATCACCAGGCCGCCTTCGCGCACCGCGCCGAACAGTGTCTTGCAGTACTGCGCCAGGTTGGCGTGGCCCACGTGCTCGAACATGCCGACGCTCACCACCTTGTCGAAGCGGCCGTCCTGGGGCAGGTCGCGGTAGTCCAGCAGTTGCAGTTCCACCAGGTCCTGCAAGCCTTCGGCGGCCACCCGCTCCCTGGCCAGCGCCAGCTGTTCCTTGCTCAGGGTGATACCGAAGACCTTGGCCCCGAATTCTCGCGCCGCATACCGCGCCAGCCCGCCCCAGCCGCAACCGACATCCAGCAGGTATTCGCCGGGCTGCAAGCGCAACTTGCGGCACAGGTGGCGAAACTTGGCCTGTTGGGCCTGTTCCAGGCTTTCACTGCCGGTCTCGAAATAGGCGCAGGAATAGGCCATGTCGCTGTCGAGCCACAGCTGGTAGAAGTCGTTGGAAAGGTCGTAGTGGTAGGAGATGGCGGCCGCATCGGTGGCCTTGTCGTGCAGGGAACGTACCGGCAGCACTTCTTCCTCGCCGTCCAGCAGTGCCTGGCTCAGTTCATCGCAAACCCGGATGACTTCGCTGATAGAGCCTTCCAGCTCAAGTTTGCCCTCGACGAACGCCGCCCCCAGCGCGTCGAGAGTGGGATGGGCGAGCTGGGTGACCAGTTGCGGGTCCTTGACCACAATAGTAACGCTGGGCGCCGGCCCCAGGTTGAACTCATGGCCATCCCAGAGTCGCAGGCGTAGCGGTAGTTGCAGATTCTGTAAGGCCGGTGGAAGTTGCGCGAGCATGGATAATCCCCCTTGTTTCAGACGTCTGAGTGAGGTTAGACCATACTGAAAAATTAGCAGGCTATCGATCTGATAGCTGAAATTCATCAGTGCCGGCAGTGCCACAATCCCTGCTGAACAGCCAGCCGACCGTCCCGGAAGCTGGGTCCTCTTCACAGATGACCGCCAAGCGGGCGCACAGTTCGACCTAGTTTAATTCTAGCTCCAGACGCTCAAACCCGCGCTTTCCAACCGACTCTTCAAGCCCGCCCCTACAGCTTCAACAACGGCTCCTGGAAACGCAGCAAGCGCCCGGCATTGCCCAGCACCAGCAAGGTGCTGAGGTTATGCAGCAGCGCCGCGATCATCGCCCCCGCCGCGCCAAGCCAGCCGAACGCGGCAAAGGCGACGATGGCCAGGGTCCAGCCCAGGCCGATGATCACATTGACCTGCAGGGTCTGGCGGCACTGGCGGCTCAGGCGCACACAGGTGCCGAGGCGCCGCAGGTCGCTGCCGATCAGCACGATATCGGCCGACGCCAGGGCAATGTCCGCCCCGCCCGCGCCCATGGCCACGCCGACCACGCCAGCCTTGAGCGCCAGGGAATCGTTGATCCCGTCGCCCACCACCATCGGCCGGAAACCGCTGTCGATTTCCCCCAGCACGCGCTTGAGTTTGTCTTCCGGCAACGCCTGGGCCTCGACATCGCCGATGCCGACATCCCGCGCCAGGCTGTCGGCCACGCTCTGGCGGTCGCCGGTCAGCAGCAGCTGGCGGCCCAGCCCCAGTTCGCGCAGCTCGTCGAGGGCAAAACGCGCTTCCGGCTTGACGCTGTCGGCCAGCAACAGCCAGGCGAGAAATTCGCCGTTCAACGCCAACCCGGCAATCGGTCCGTCATGTTCGGGCACCGCCGTGGTGGCGATGCCGAGCTGGCCGAACAACTCGGGGCGCCCCAGGGCGGCCTCGCCCTGTTCGGTCTGCGCCACCACGCCCAGCCCCTGGCGCTCGCGAATATCCGACAGCACCAGGAAATGCTCCTGGGCCACCAGGCCGGCCAGCGCGCGGCTGACCGGGTGGCTGCTGGCCGAACCGAGGCTCGCCGCCAGGTTCAGCAAGGCCTGGCGATCTTCCCGCGGGCTGTCGATCGATTGCAGGCGCAAGGTGCCGAAGGTCAGGGTGCCGGTCTTGTCCACCACCAGCGAGGTCAGGTCCGCCAGTTCCTCGAGGAACGCCGAGCTGCGAATCAGGATGCCGTGCCGCGCCGCCACGGCGATCCCGGCAATCGCCGTGGCCGGCGCGGACAACACCAGGGCACAGGGACAGGCCGCCACCAGCACCGCGAGCATCGCCTGGGCATCGTGGGTGATGAACCAGGTCACCGCCGCCAGCAACAACACCAGCACCATGTAGCTGCCAGCGTAACGTTCGAGCAAACGGGTGATCGGCGGCTTGGAACGCTCGGCGCTTTGCATCAGCGCGATGACCTTGCCCAGGGTCGATTCGTGGCCGGTGCGGGTCACTTCCAGGCGCAACAGGCCGTCGAGGTTGATCGCCCCGCCGAACACCTGCATGCCGACATCGGCCTCCAGCGGCACCGACTCGCCAGTGATCGGCGCAGTGTCGAGGCTGGCCTGTCCGGACAGCACCAAACCATCGGCGGGCACCCGGTCGCCGGCGCGCACTTCGACGATATCGCCGGCCTTGAGCGTGGCGTTGTCCACTTCCAGAATGCTGCCGTCGGCCTGCACTCGTCGCGCATGGCTGCGGGTCAAGCGGCCCAGGGCATGAATGGCTTCCTGGGAGCCGATGACGCTGCGCTCTTCCAGCACGTGGCCGAAGATCATGATGATCGGCAACAGCGCCGCGGTCAGCAGGTCGCCCGTGGCCCAGGCGCCGAGCATGGCCAGGGCGATCAACTGGTCGGTGATGCCATGCAGGCTCGGGTAGCGCAGGCTGTACCAGGCCGAACGCATCACCGGCAGCGCCACCAGCAACGAGGCGAACCCCAGCAGCAACTGGCTGACGCCGGTCTGCTCCGGGGCCAGCCAGCGCCAGACCAGGCCCAGGCCGAGCAGCCCCAACGCGAGCATGGCCAGGGTCAGCTGGCGCGCGGCGCTGCGTTGTTCGGCAGAGGTGAGCATGCTCGCCGGCGCGGCGGCATGGGTGTGAACAGTCATGGTTGGGCTCCCTGAATGATCAGGCGGGAATCGTCTTTGGGGTTGACCGTGGTCACCGAGCCGGCCTGCCCAAGGATCTTCGGCAAGCGCTCACGGTAGATACGCAGGAGCATTTCCGGGTCGGTGCCATTACGTTGCGCCTGGGCCAGACCCTGGATGGTCGCGGTATCGGCCTGGGCCTTGGCCAGGCGTTCACCGGCCTGGGCGTGCGCCACCTGCAAGGTGCGGTCGGCCTGTTCGTTGGCGGTTTGCGTGAGCTTTTCGGCTTCGGTGCGGGCGTTGGCCACCGCCTTGTCGGCCTGCTGGCTGGCGGTCAGCACCGCATTGAAGGCGCTGACCGCCGGCCCCGGCAAACTGGACTGGACGTCGACCCGAGTCACTTCGATGCCGATCCCCTGCCCGGTCGCCGCCAGATCCGCCAGCCGCTGGTTGATGCCTTGCACCAGATCACCGCGCAGCCGTTCGCGACGCTCGGCGGCCTGGTTGTCGGCCCCGATCAGTTCCGGACGCGCCACCAGAATGGTGTCCAGATCGCGGGCGGCGGTCAGGGCCAGGGCACTGCGGGTCACCAGTCGATCCAGCGCCGGCAACACATGCTCGTCCTGCAATACAAAGGCATAAGGCTCGGTGACCTTGTAGAACACCCGCACATCCAGCTGCACCACCCCGGCGTCGCCGGTCAGCAGATAACCGGAACCGGCCAGGGCATCGCTCAGCGGTACGGCGAAACTGGCCACCTTGTCACCCTTTAAGGCCGCATCGGAACGCAACAGGCTTTCCACCCGGCGTTCGATCACCCGGTCTGCGGCGGGCAACAGCACCACTTGTTCGAACGGCTGCGGCCAGGCCAGTAACAAGCCGGCGTTCTGGATGCGATCCAGGGCACCAAAATGCAGGACCACCGCGCGATTCTGTGGATCGATCTGCCGCACATTGGAAAACGCCCAGGCCAGGGCTGCCAGCACGGTCACCGCATACAGGGCGAGAAACGCCAGGCGACCGGCCTGAATCCATGGGCTGCCCAGTTCATGTGTTCCACGTGGAACCAAACTCATGGTTGCGACCCGGCGGCTTTATTGCCGAGGGTCGGCGGCCCGTCCACCAGCACCCGGAATGGCGCGGCATCGGTGCGCAGAATCAGCTTGGTGCCTGGGGTTACCACAGTGCCCAAGGTGTCCAGCGAACGCAGCAGGTTGTACAGCTGCGGCGAACCGGCGTAGGCGCGGCCGTAGATCTCCGCCGCCTGCACCCGCGATTGCGCTTCGATGTCCGCGGCTTTCACCGTGGCATCAGCCTGGACGATGCGCGCATCGCGCTCGGCGGCGGAACGGATTTGCGCCGCTTCGCGCTTGCCGATGGCCGTGCGTTCAGTGGCGATGGTTTCACGCTCGGCGCGCATGCGGTCGACGGTGGCGGTCAGGGTCACCGAGGGCAGGGTCAGGCGTTCCACGCCGACTTGCAGCACGCGCACACCATAAGTACTCAACAACTGCTGTTCGATCTGTTTGCGCAATTGGGCTTCGAAGTCGGCGATGCGCACCTTGCTGGCATCGGTGTTCACCAGATTGGCCAGGTCGAAACTACTGGCGGTGGTTTCCAGGGCCGAGCCGACAAAGGTACGAATTTGCCGCGCCGCTTCGTCCGGCTGGTTCTGCACCGCGCGCATAAAGCGCTTCACGTTGTCCGCATCGCCCTGCACCTGCCACGCCACATAGGCCTGGACGATGATGCGCAGACCGTCGCGGGTGCCGACATCCTGCAAACCGCTGGAGGTGGTGCGCAGGCGCAGGTCCACCGGGATCGCCGCCTCGAACGGTGCCGGCCAGCGCCAGCCGAGGCCCGGCTCCAGCAACACCCGCGCCGGGTTGCCGAAACGGGTAATCACCGTGGCTTCGCCGGAGCGCACTTGCACCAGGCTTGCCGCGGCGACGGCGAACAACACCAGCAACAGCGCCCAGGCCATGCGCCGCCAGGGAAACGGCCCCGCCTCTTCCGGCGCGCCGTGGTGGTGATGATGGTGTCCGTGATGATGGCCGCCGTGGCCGTGATCGTGGCCGGCGTGATCCTGATGATCGTGGGAATGGGACTGGCTCAATGGATGGCTCCTGGCTGAGCGGTGTTACCCGGTACCGAAGGCTCGGTCGGCAAAATGAATGTACGCAGGTCGAGGGTCGGTGCGTTGGCGCCGCCCAGGCGATGATCGAGCACCAGCAACTTGGCGTTGCGCAGGCCCTGGCTCAGCTGGCTCAAATACTGCTCCAGCACGAATGCCTGGCCGGCGCTGGCATAGGCCTTTTGCTCGGCGCTGAACCGCAGGTCGGCCGCTTGCGCCGTGGCCTGCACTTCATGGGCCGTGGCCTGGGCCTGATCGCGGGCGATGCTGGCCTGCAATTGCGCCTGGTTGGTCTGCTCGCTGGCCGCGCCACGCTCGCGGGAGATCAGCGCCTGGGCGCCGATCTGCGCGGCCTGGACGCCGTGATAAGCATTGGCGGCGCCGGCCGGCGGGTGAATGGCCTCGACCACGGTGGCGAGGATCTCCACCCCGCTGTCGAGTTTCTCCAGGTCGGCCTGCACCGCGCGGCCGATATCCTCGGCCAGGTTGGTACGGTCTTCGCCCAGCAGGCCGTCGAGGGTACGCGAGGCGAAGTCGTGGACCAGGATGCGGCTGGCGGTGCTGCGGATCAGCATCGGGATGTCGGCGCTGTTGTAAGTCGCCGCCAGGGCCGCCTGATCGCTCAGGCCGATGCGATAGACGAAGCGCACGTCCATATTGACGATCTGGAAGCTCTGCTTGTCGGCAGCGCCGCTGGCAATCACCTGGGACTTGTCGTTGACATGGCTGGCGTCCCACAAGCGGTTGGCCACCAGTGGGGGCGGCCCTTCGGCGGAGGCCGGTTCGATCACATTGGGCGCTTCGCCGACGCTGGTGGCCAACTCGTGCACCACGCCGTTCTCGACACTCAGCACCCGGCCCAGCGGCCACGGCAAGCCCGCATGCAAACCTGGGCCAAAGACCGCCACCGGCTTGCCGAAACGCTCGTAGATGCCCCGCCCCTGCAACGGCACTTCATGCAGGCCAGTGAGCAGCCAGCCCACCCCGAGCACCACCAGCAGCACCGGCAGGAACGCGCGGCGCATATAAGTGAAGGCCCAGATCTGCCGCAGGTCGATGCCGAAGCGGTTGTGCAATTCGTGCTGCAAGGCCAGCAAGGGTTGCGGCGGCCAGCGCAACAGGTCGGCGACCACGCTGTGGGCCAGCATGCGCGGCTCCAGTTGCGCGCGACGCGGGCTGAACAACGACAGCACCGCGCGCAGCAGGAACTCCAGGGCCACAAGGGCCGGCAACACGCCGAGCAACACGCCCAGGCGCACGGGCCAGAGCGCCGTGTCGCTGCTGAACAACAGGCACAGCGCCGCCAGCACCAGGCTGATGATCGCCACTCGCGCCAACTGCGCCAGCGCCGCGGCTTCCGGCCATTCGCCGGGGTGTTCCTGGCTCAGTTGGCGCTCGAACACCAGCAAGCCGAAGGCCAGCAACAGCGCCAGCACCGCGCCGACATTGCCCGCAAGGCCCAGGGTCGCGGCGGGCAGGCCGAGGTTCCACGCCTGCTCGATCACCAACAGCACCAGCAAGGCCCAACCGCCCAGCCACAAGGTCGGCGCGCCGATCTGCGCCAACAAACTGGACCAACGCCGGCTGATGCCCTCCAGCAGCCGCTCGTACCAGCCGTCGTCGGGTAGCGGTTCATCCGCAACCGGCTCCGGGCTCGGCGCCACCTCCGGCGCCCGCAACGCGCGCGCGCGCCAGGCACTGACCCAGCCCGCCGCCTGCAGGCCGCCGACCAGCACCAGCAAGGCCGCGGCCAGATTGACCAGCAACGCCGGCCATAAGGATTGCGGGGCAAACAGGCCGACGAAAAACGCCAACACCAGCCCCACCCCGGCCAGCCCCGCCAGCCCGATGCCCCAACGCTTCAGACGGCGTTCGTGAAAGGCCGCCCGCTGAAACCTCGGCAAGGCTTCGACCCCCGCCCCTTCAGTCTCAAGATCGACTTGCATAGCACCCCAACGCTGGTCGTTAACCCATTCCGGCCTGTGGATAACTCTCCAGCAGGCCGCTGTATTTGTCACAAATCGTTACGATATAACGATAGTAGTGAAATTTTCGTCCCTTACCTATGCCTTTATTTGCCATGGGCGCGTCACAAACCCAGGGAAAACCGCTGCTGTGCTGATGCCAGCCCGCGAGATCTGGGGCCATAATCCGTGGCCCACTTTGTGACAAGGAAACGTCCAGCCATGCTCTCCATCTACCAGCTCAAACCGCGCTTCCAGAACCTGCTGCGGCCATGGGTCCAGCGCCTGTACGAGAACGGCACCACGGCCAACCAGATCACCGTGCTGGCGGGAGTGATTTCGGTGCTGGTGGGCGCCCTGATCGCCAGCTTCGCCAGCCACCTCTGGCTGTTTATCCTGATCCCGCTGTGGATGATCCTGCGCATGGCGCTGAACGCTATCGACGGCATGCTGGCCCGGGAATTCGGCCAGCAATCGCGCCTGGGCGCCTACCTCAACGAATTGTGCGACGTGATTGCCGACAGTGCGCTGATCCTGCCCTTCGCACTGATTGCCGGCGTCAGCCTGCCGCTGGTCCTGTTGGTCACGCTGCTGGCGCTGTTCAGCGAATACGCCGGCGTGCTGGGGCCGATGATCGGCGCCTCGCGCCGCTACGACGGGCCCATGGGCAAGAGCGACCGGGCGTTCGTGCTCGGCGTGCTGGCCACCGGCATCGCCCTGGGCTGGCTGAGCGCCGCCTGGATCAACGGCGTGCTGGCGCTGGTCGCCGCGTTGTTGGTCTACACCTTGATCAACCGGGTTCGCCAGGGCCTGCTCGACGTACAACAGCAAGACACCCAACGACAAGAAGTCCAGCAAAACGCCCCCTCGGAATAAGGAAGTTGCCATGCGCGAAGCTCTCCACCAGACCTTCACCACCCACGACGGCATCGAGCTGTTCTACCGCCACTGGCCGGCCACCGCCGCCCCTTCGGACGCCCCGCGCCAGGCCGTGCTGCTGTTCCACCGCGGCCATGAACACTCCGCGCGCATCGCCCATCTGGTGGACGAACTGGACCTGCCGGCCTTCGATTTCTTCGCCTGGGATGCCCGCGGCCACGGCCAGTCGCCCGGCGCCCGTGGCGACAGCCCGAGCTTCGCCACCAGCGTGCGCGACGTGCAGACCTTCTGCGATCACCTGCGGGCCAGCCACGGCATCGACGAAGAACACATGGCCGTGGTGGCCCAAAGCGTCGGCGCAGTAATTGCCGCCACCTGGGTCCACGATTACGCGCCGCGCATCCGCGCCCTGGTGCTGGCGTCGCCGGCGTTCAAGGTCAAGCTCTACGTGCCTTTCGCCCGCCCGGGCCTGGCGCTGATGCGGCGTTTTCGCGGCAACTTTTTCGTCAACAGCTACGTCAAGGCGCGCTTCCTCAGCCACGACCCGGCGCGCGTGGCCTCCTATGACAGCGACCCGCTGATCACCAAGGCGATCTCGGTGAACGTGCTGCTGGGCCTGTACGAAGCCGCCGAACGGGTGGTGGCCGATGCCCAGGCGATCCAGGTGCCGACCCAGTTGCTGATTTCCGGCGCCGACTTCGTCGTCCATCGCCGGCCCCAGGAGCAGTTCTTCGAGCGCCTGGGCAGCCTGCACAAGGAAAAACACATCCTGCCGGGCTTCTTCCACGACACCCTCGGCGAGAAGGCCCGGGCCCCGGCCGTCGCCAGCGCCCGGCGCTTCATCCTGCAGAACTTCGCGCGACCGCTGAACCGCCCGGCCCTGCTCGACGCCGACCGCCTGGGCCTGACTTGCGCCGAGTCCGAGGCGCTGGCGGCGCCCCTGCCGCACAACTCCCTGCGTGACCTGTACTGGCGCATGACCCGCGCCAGCATGCGCCTGGGCAGCCAGCTCTCGGCCGGGGTCAAACTGGGTTTCGACACCGGTTTCGACTCCGGCAGCACCCTGGACTACGTGTACCGCAACCAAGCGACCGGCACCTCGGCCCTGGGCCGGATGATCGACCGCAACTACCTGGACTCCATCGGCTGGCGCGGCATTCGCCAACGCAAGCTGCATGTGGAAGAACTGCTGCGCCTGGCCATGGAAAAACTGCGCGCCGAGCAGCGCGAAGTGCGCATCGTCGACATCGCCGCCGGCCACGGGCGCTACATTCTCGAAGCCTTGCAGGGGGTCAGCCCGCTGCCGGAGTCGATCCTGCTGCGCGACTACAGCGACATCAACGTGCGCGACGGCAGCGCGTTGATCGCCGAGAAAGGCCTGGGCGAGATTGCCCGTTTCGTCAAAGCCGACGCCTTCGACCGCGACGATCTCGCGGCCCTGGCGCCCAAACCGACGCTGGCGGTGGTCTCCGGTCTGTACGAGCTGTTCGCCGACAACCAGATGGTCAGCGATTCCCTGGCGGGCCTGGCCGCCGCCGTGGAGCCTGGCGGTTACCTGGTCTACACCGGGCAACCCTGGCACCCGCAGCTGGAGCTGATCGCCCGCGCCCTGACCAGCCACCGCGCGGGCCAGGCCTGGGTCATGCGTCGCCGGACCCAAGCCGAGATGGACCAACTGGTGGAAGCCGCGGGGTTCCGCCGGATCACCCTGCGCGTCGATCAGTGGGGCATTTTCAGCGTGTCGCTGGCGCAGCGGGTGCAATGATGACGGTCGCCGCGACATACACCCGCGAGCCCGGCCTGCTGAAACCCGCGGTGCTCTGGCTGTTGCTGCTGGCGCCACTGTTTTTCGGCACTTACGGCTTCGCCACCTGGGTCACCGCGCAACGCGCCGAGGTCGGCAGCCTGGTGTTCGACTGGGAGCGGCAGATGCCGTTCTGGGCCTGGAGCATCGTGCCCTACTGGTCGATCGACCTGCTGTACGGCTTTTCCCTGCTGTTGCCCACCAACCGCGAAGAGCTCAAGCGCCACGCCCTGCGGCTGCTGACCGCGCAAGTCATCGCCGTCAGTTGCTTCTTGCTCTGGCCGCTGCGTTTCACCTTCCAGCGCCCGGAACTGGATGGCCTGTTCGGCTGGCTGTTCGACGTGCTGGCCGGCTTCGACAAGCCGTTCAATCAGGCGCCGTCACTGCACATCGCGCTGCTGGTGGTGCTGTGGGTCTGCTACGCGCGGCATGTCCAGGGCGCCTGGCGCTGGCTGGTGCACGGCTGGTTCGCGCTGATCGGCGTGTCGGTGCTGACCACTTATCAACACCACTTTATCGACGTGCCCACAGGCGCCCTGGCCGGCTGGCTGTGCGTCTGGCTGTGGCCGCTGGACCGCCCCGGCATGCTGCACAACCTGCGTCTGGCCCGCGACCGCCAGCGCTGGCGCCTGGCGTTGTTCTATGCCGTGGGCGCCGCGGCGCTTGCCATCCCGGCCTTCGTCTGCGGCGGGGCCTGGCTGTGGCTGCTATGGCCGGCGGTGTCCCTGCTGCTGGTTGCGCTGAACTATGGGCTGTTCGACGCCAAGGGTTTCCAGAAGGGCGCGGACGGCCGCCTGGGCAACGCCACGCGCTGGCTGCTGGCGCCTTATCTGGCGGCGGCCTGGATCAATTCCCGGCTGTGGACACGCCAGCATCCACAGCCCGACGAGGTTGTGGATAACGTCTGGCTGGGGCGCATCCCGACCCCGGGCGAGCTGCAGGACAGCCCGTTCAGCGCGGTGCTCGACCTGTGCGCCGAGCTGTCCGTGGATGGCCGCCACCTGGCCTATCGCTGCGTGCCGGTGCTCGACCTGACCGCGCCCACCACCGCGCAATGCCGCGAGGCCGCGCAAGCCATCGAAAGCCTGCGCGAACACGCGCCGCTGCTGGTCTGCTGCGCCCTGGGTTATTCGCGCAGCGCCACTGCCGTGGCCGCGTGGCTGTTGTACACAGGCCGCGCCGCCAGCGTCGATGCGGCCATCGTGCAGATCCGTCGCGCACGTCCGCAGATCGTCCTGCAACCCGCGCATCGCCGGGCCCTGGAGCCTTTATCCACAGCCCTGGGGAGCGCCCATGGCCACTGTGATATGGAACTGCATGCGGTGGCCAGCCTGTTGCGCCGCGGGCATTCGCTGGACCTGTTATCCACAGGCCTGAGCCTGCTCGGCGCCCTGCTCGGCTTCGGTCAGTGGTTGCTCGGCGTGTCCACCCCCTGGGCCATCGTCTTGAGCGTCGCCCTGCTGGTCCTGGGCTTGCTGCAAAAGTACTGGGCGCTGCGGGTGGCCTTCGATGCCGAGCTGTTTCAGCGGGTGGCGGACAGCCCGCTGCCGCTGGCCGAGCACAGCGTCGCCCTGGACCAGGCGCTGAGCGCCCTCGGCCTGCAACCGGCGAATGCCGGCGGCCGCCCGTGGCAACAACGCAGCCAGGGCGCCCTCAACCTGTTGCGTCGCCAGGCCTGGCTGCTGGCGGCGCAAGTACTGCTGACACTGGGCTTCATCCTGGCCAGCCCCTGGCTGGCCATCGCCGGATAAGGAATTCTCATGCTCGAACCCCTGGTCGCCACCCTCATCACCTCCGCCGCCCGCACCATCACCGGGGCGCGCAGCCTGTGGCTCGGCTGCGGGCCGCAGGCGGTGCAACGCATCTACTTCGCCAACCACAGCAGCCATGGCGACTTCGTGCTGCTCTGGGCCTCGCTGCCGCCCGCGCTGCGCAAGGTGACGCGGCCGGTGGCCGGCGCCGATTACTGGCAGACCCGCCCACTGCGCCGCTACATCATCAACCGCGTGTTCAATGGCGTGCTGATCGACCGCGAGCGCAAGGAGCCTGTGGATAACCCCTTGCAGCCGATGCTCGACGCCCTGGCCAACGGCGATTCGCTGATCATCTTCCCCGAAGGCACGCGCAACCTGGAGGAGGAAGGCCTGCTGCCGTTCAAGAGCGGCCTCTACCACCTGGCGAAAAGTTACCCACAGGCCCAGGTAATTCCAGTGTGGATCGCCAACCTCAACCGCGTGATGCCCAAGGGCCGTTTCCTGCCCCTGCCGCTGTTATGCACCACCAGCTTCGGCGCGCCGCTGTCCCTCGAGGACGGCGAAAGCAAAGAGCACTTCCTCGAACGCAGCCGCGCAGCGCTGCTGGCCATGGCCCCGGAGCATTCTTGAGATGGATAGGCAAACCCTGATGTTGTTCGGCGGGATCGGCGCTGTACTGGTGCTGGCCTCGCTGATCGGTTTTCTGCTCAAGCTGCGCAGCCGTGGCGCGCCGAGCTCGGTGATCGACAACCTCAACGCGCGCATCAACGCCTGGTGGGTGATGGTGCTGGTGATCGGCGTCGCCTTCTGGCTTGGCACCAGCGCAGTGATCCTGCTGTTCTACGCGGTGTCCTTCTACGCCCTGCGCGAGTTCCTGACCCTGATGCCGACCCGGCGCAGCGACTACCCGGCGCTGGTGGCGGCGTTCTACCTGGCCCTGCCGGTGCAATACCTGCTGATCTACTTCGACTGGTACGGGCTGTTCTCGATCTTCATCCCGGTCTATGTGTTCCTGCTGCTGCCGATCCTCGCGTCCCTGGGCGGCGACAGCACGCACTTCCTGGAACGTGCCTCCAAGGTCCAGTGGGGGCTGATGATCGCGGTGTTCTGCGTGTCGTTCGTCCCGGCGCTGCTGACCCTGGACATCGCCGGCTACGAAGGGCGCAACCTGCTGCTGATCGCCTACCTGGTGATCGTGGTGCAGATGTCGGACGTGTTGCAGTACGTCTGTGGAAAACTCTTCGGCAAACGCAAGATCGCCCCGCGGCTGTCGCCATCCAAGACCGTGGAAGGTTTTGTTGGCGGCATCCTGCTGGCCTCGCTGATCGGCGGCGCGCTGTGGTGGATCACCCCGTTCACTATCTGGCAGTCGTTCCTGATCGCCCTGCTGATCAACCTGCTGGGCTTCGCCGGCGGCATCGTCATGTCGGCGATCAAGCGCGACCGCGGGGTGAAGGACTGGGGCCACATGATCGAAGGCCACGGCGGCATGCTCGACCGCCTGGACTCGGTGTGTTTCGCCGCGCCGATCTTCTTCCACCTCGTGCGCTACTGGTGGACCTGAACACCCCCGCCCCGGTTCTTCTGTAGGAAGACGCAATTGCGTGCTTGACCGGGGTTGTTTTGCGCGCTCATATTACGGCCATAATTTTTTGCTCGACTACCTTTAAAGCCTTCTTTTTCCGATTGCAGGAGAACAGCCATGAGCAGCTACGACGTCGTCATCCTCGGTGGGGGTCCCGGTGGCTACAACGCCGCCATTCGCGCCGGCCAGCTGGGCCTCAAGGCCGCCTGCGTCGAAGGTCGCGCCACCCTCGGCGGCACCTGCCTGAACGTCGGCTGCATGCCCTCCAAGGCTTTGCTGCACGCCTCGGAGCTATACGACGCGGCCATGGGCAAGGAATTCGCCGAACTGGGCATCGAGGTCAAGCCCAGCCTCAACCTGGCCCAGATGATGAAGCAGAAGGACGACAGCGTGGCCGGCCTGACCAAGGGCATCGAGTTCCTGTTTCGCAAGAACAAGGTCGACTGGATCAAGGGCTGGGGCCATATCGACGGCCCGGGCCAGGTCACGGTGACCGACAGCGCCGGCGGCAAGACCCGGTTGCAGGCGAAGGACATCGTGATCGCCACCGGCTCCGAGCCGACGCCACTGCCCGGGGTGGAGATCGACAACCGGCGCATCCTCGACTCCACCGGCGCGCTGTCCCTCGGCGAAGTGCCCCGGCACCTGGTGGTGATCGGCGCCGGGGTGATCGGCCTGGAGCTGGGTTCGGTCTGGCGGCGTCTGGGAGCCCAGGTGACCGTGGTCGAGTACCTGGACCGCATCTGTCCCGGGGTCGATGGCGAAACCGGCAAGACCCTGCAACGGGCCCTGGCCAAGCAGGGGATCGCCTTCAAGCTCGGCACCAAGGTCAGCAGCGCCAGCACCTCGGCCAACGGCGTGCAGTTGAGTATCGAGCCGGCAGCGGGCGGCACCGCGGAGCTGCTGGAAGCCGACTACGTGCTGGTAGCCATCGGGCGCCGGCCTTATACCCAGGGCCTGGGGTTGGAGAACGTCGGCCTGAGCGCTGACCCGCGCGGTATGCTCGCCAACCGCCAGCACCGCACCGAGGCTCCCGGCGTGTGGGTGATTGGCGACGTCACGTCCGGGCCGATGCTCGCCCACAAGGCCGAGGACGAGGCCATGGCCTGCATCGAGCAGATCGTCGGCAAGGCCGGCGAAGTGAACTACAACCTGATCCCCAGTGTGATCTACACCAAACCGGAGCTGGCCAGCGTCGGCAAGACCGAAGAGCAGCTCAAGGCCGAGGGCCGGGCCTACAAGGCCGGCAAGTTCCCTTTCACGGCCAACAGCCGGGCCAAGATCAACCACGAGACCGAAGGTTTCGCCAAGGTCCTGGCGGACGCGCAGACCGATGAAATCCTCGGCGTGCATTTAGTAGGACCGAGCGTCAGCGAAATGATCGGCGAGTACTGCGTGGCCATGGAGTTTTCCGCCTCGGCCGAAGACATCGCCCTGACCTGCCACCCGCACCCGACCCGCTCCGAGGCGTTGCGCCAGGCAGCGATGGATGTCGAGGGGATGGCGACGCAGATGTAGAGCCCGGTCCCGCCCCTGTAGCCGCTGCCGCAGGCTCGGGCCGCGTTCGGACGATAAGGCCGAAGGCCTTCAGCGATCTTCAGATCCTGCGCGCCCTTCGGTCGCGATCGCAGCCTTCGGCAGCGGCTACAGATGATCGCGTCAGGCCGGTAAATGCCCCAGCGGCAACGCGCCCGGGGTTTTCACCGTGTGGATCGCGAAGTTGCTGCGGATATCGCTGACGCCCGGCAGTTTCAGCAGGCTGCCGGTGAGAAAACGGTCGTAGGCGCGCAGGTCCGGCACCACCACCTGCAGCAGGAAGTCCGACTCGCCGGACACCAGAAACGCCGAAAGCACCTCCGGCAGCGCCGTCACCGCCCGGTGGAAGGCTTCGGAATGCTCGTCGGTGTGCCGCTCGACCTTGACCCCGACGAACACCGTCAGCCCCAGGCCCACTTCATCGCGATCGAGGTTGGCCTGGTAGCCGCGAATCACCCCGGCTTCTTCCAGCATCCGTACCCGGCGCAGGCAGGGTGAAGGAGACAGGCCGATCTCCTCCGCCAGTTGCACGTTGCTCAGGCGACCGTCGCGCTGCAGGGCGGCGAGAATCTTGCGGTCGTAGGCGTCCAGTTTCATTTTTGGCATTTTCCGATAGTTACTCCATGTTCAGGTGGAAGATTATGCCAATTTCCGCGTGCATGCTGGCTGACTACGCAAGCACCTGCCCTGCCCTTCGGCCCTAGACTCTACCTACCGAGTCGACAACGAAAGGGGTGGCAAGGTGGCGCAACTGTGGATGTTTTTCCTGGCATTGGCGGTGGTCTATCTGCTGCCCGGCCCCGACATGATCCTCCTGCTGCAAACCGGCGCCCGCCAGGGCAAGGGCCTGGCGCTGGCCACCGCGGTGGGCCTGGCGATCGCCCGGGGCTGCCATGTGGCGCTGGCGGCATTGGGCCTGGCCACCCTGTTCAAGGCCGCGCCCTGGACCTTCGAGGTGGTGCGCCTGGGCGGGGCCACCTACCTGTTGTGGCTCGGTGTGCAATGCCTGCGGGCCAACCTGCTGCCCTGCCTGCAGGACGGCCAGGCCGCGAGCGCACTGCGCTGGCGTGGAGCGATCCGCCGCGGCCTGCTGACCAACCTGCTCAACCCCAAGGCGCTGCTGTTCTGCTCGGTGCTGCTGCCCCAGTTCATCGACCCGCAGGCCGGCCCCGTGGCCGCGCAGTTCGCCAGCCTCGGCCTGCTGCTGGTACTGGTGGGGTTACTGTTCGACAGCGCCTACGCCCTGGCCGGCGCCTGGATCGGCCGCTGGCTGGCGCACAACCGCGCCGCCCAGCGGGTCCAGCAATGGCTGTTCGGCAGCCTGCTGATCGGCTTCGCCGTGCGCCTGACTTTCGTGCAACAGGCCTGAGGCTCTGTAGCCGCTGCCGCAGGCTCGGGCCGCGTTCGGACGATCGCGACCGAAGGGCGCGCAAGGCCGAAAGATCGCTGAAGGCCTGCGGCCTTATCGCAGCCTGCGGCAGCGGCTACAAAAGCTTGCGTCCTGCCTCATTCACGTGGGCAATAGCCCGCGCCGGTTCAGGCCGGCTTGCGGGCAATGATGACCTGGCTCTTGGCGACCACGGCGTCCAGCGCGTGCTTGATCTGCACCCCGCGCGGCGAGTTGAGGATGGTCTGCCAGGTGTTCGCCCATTGGTCGAGCAACGGGTGGTCGGGGTTGCTGAATTCGACCTTGGCTTCCCAGAACAGCAGCATCCACATCGACCAGTAGAAGCCGTACTGGCTATGGCTCAGCACCTCCAGCCCGGCGTCGCCGACCATCTGCTTGAACTGCTCTTCGCTGATGATGCGGATATGGTTGGGCTTCTGGAAATACTCCGGCGCGGCGATGTCCTTTTGCAGGTCCTCGGAGCTCGGGTGCGGCACGCTCAGCAGGTACAGCGCGCCCGGCTGGCCGACCCGCACCAGCTCGCAGAGAAACTGCGCCGGATCGTCCACATGCTCGATGACCTCGGTGGACACCACGCGGCTGGCGGTGCCATCGGCAATCGGCAGCGGGTTGCAGTCGGTGACATGGCATTCCACGCCGCGGGCCGGCGTATCGCTCAGACGCTGGCGCGTCGCCTCGACCTTGGCCGCGTCAATGTCGGCAATGATGATCTTCGCCCCGCGCATCGCGCAGTAATGCACGTTACCGCCGTCACCACAGCCAACGTCCAGCAGGGTGTCCTCGGCCGTCACCGGAAAGCCGGTGAACAGCTCGCCGTTTTCCTGGTTGAACCAGCCGCTGAGCATGGCGTCCTGCAGGCCAAGCATGTACGGATCGACCTTGGCCGGCGACAGTGCGTCGGGCGTCACGGCCGCAGGAGCGCTCGCCGTGAGTTTTTTCAGAAGGCTCAGCATGAAGTGACTCCAGTGGAAGGAACGGGGGAACGGGATGCCCAACCAGGCGAGCCCGTCGCGAAACAGATTGCCTTGCAGATGATGGAACACCACGCCCAGCACCGCGATGCCCCGCAGCAGCTCGATGTCCATGATCCGCTTGTCGTTCAAGACAGCTCAGCCACGGCGCCGGGCAGCGGCTTGCGGGCGATGATGACCTGGCTTTTCGGCATGAAGCCATCGAGCACCTGTTTGATCGCCAGCCCGTCGGGTTGCGCCAGCAGCTCCTCCCAGGTCCGCGCCCAGCCTTCCATCAGCGCCGGGTACGGCGCCTGGATGCGGTCGCGCACGGCGCCCGGCGGCTCGCGTCCGGCGGCCCGTTCGCTGGCCCAGAAAAAGATCATGCCCATGACCCAGAAAAAGCCCGTGGCCTGCCGATGTTCGATGACCAGCCCGGCGTCCTCGATCATCTGGCCAAAGCCTTCGCGGGAAAAGATCTGCACATGGTTCGGCGCGCGGTAGTAGCCGGGCGGCGCGATGCCCTTCTGCAAATGCTCGCCCACCGGGTCCGGAACGCTGATCAGGTACTGCGCGCCGGGACGGCCCATGCGCACCAGCTCGGCGAGGAACGGCTCGGGCTGTTCGATGTGCTCCAGCACTTCCATGCACACCACTTTGCTCGCGCAGCCCTGGGCCAGCGGCAACGGCAGGCTGTTGCTGACCAGCCCCAGGGCGGGCACGTCCGATTGCTCGGCGACTTGCCGGGCCAGGTCGCGCACCTTGTCGAACTCGCTGTCGGTGAAAATCACCGAAGCGCCCTGGCGCATGGCGAACAGCGTCGCCACGCCCTCGCCGCAGCCGACATCGAGCAGGGTGTCTTCGGCGCTGATGGCAAAGCCCTTGAGCAGCTCGCCGGTTTCGGAACGGAACCAGCCATCGAGCATGGCGTCGCGCAAGCCGCAATCGCGGGGAGAAACCGCAGGCCTGGGCGCTTCGGCCAGCAGCGGCGCAGGCAACGGCGCGCCCCTGCGCAAACGCCGCAGAAACGCCCGCATCACGCGGGAAGCCCGGGGGTCGCAGACGCCTTGCGCCGCTCCAGCACCTGCTGGAAGAACTCGCCCAGGCGCTGTTCGGCCGTGGCCTGGCTACAGAAGCGCCGCAGGCTTTCGACCGCATGGCTCGACATGCGCGCATAACGCTCGGGGTCCTGCAGGGCAACGTCGTAGCTGGCACGATAGGCCGAGCACAATGAATCCCAATTGGTGATGTAGCGCAGGGTCCGGTAGGCGGCCCGCGGATCGTGAGGCCAGGCGGTCAACTCGTCGGTGGAGTCGACGATGAAGGTGTTGTCGTGGTCGATGTAGTCGGCCATTGCGGTGTTGCACGGCGCCACCGCCGGCTTGCCGCAGGACATGAACTCCATCAGCGGCAGGCACTGCCCTTCGCCGAACGAGGAATTGACCACATAGCGGGTGGCCTCCACCAGCCGCTCGTAGTCCGGGTCGGACAAAAAGCCGTGGATCAGCACGATCCGGCACTGGTAGGACTGGTTCTTGTAGAGGTGGTGCAGCATGTCAGCCAGCGCGTTGCCGATATCGTGGTGGGTCAGTTTCAGCACCAGGGTGGCGTCGGCACAGTCGCGAAAGGTGGTGCAGAACGCACTGATCATGTCCTGCCAGTTCTTGCGCCCGTCGTAGGGGTTGAACACCGAGGTGTAGACCACCCCGTCGAGCAGCAGCTGGCAGTCGCGGGCCGTGGCATCGAGCGCCAGCGGCATATCTTCGCGCAGTGTGCCCGGGCCGTAGGCACTCAGGTCGAGGGTCCGGCTGTCGAGCAACAGTCCGTGCAGGTTGAGGGTCACCCGGGACGCCCGTGGCTGCTTGCCCAGTTGCTCGCCACGGCGGGCGAAGCGATCCCAGACCGGGGCCGGGATCGCGCAGATCGGGTAGTCCTCGCCCATCACCTCGCGCACCGCTCGCACGGTAAAGCTGGAGTGGGTGATCGCCGCGCCCGCGGTGCCCAGGACCAGCCGCCAGTCATGGCGCGGCTCGCCCTGCCAGCTTTCGGTGGGAATGGTGCTGAACTCCCAGGCGAACACCGGGATGGTCGGGCAGGCGTAATGGTTGGGCGTGCGATGGGGCGGCGAGAACGACAGGAAGATGCACGCCTCGCCGCGGCTCTGGCAGTCGAAATACAGGCGGTCCACCAGTTCGTCGGGGTTGCTGACCTCCAGCACCTGGCCCAGGCGTTCCAGCACCGGCCGGAACTCCTTGAGCACGAAGTAGTAGCTGTATTCGGGACGGCCCAGGTTCTGCTGGATGTTGCTCTTGTTGGTTTCCGAATGGATGAGGATCAGCATCAGGCGTTACCCGCCACGGCCAGGGAGGATGCGCCATCAGCCTCGGTCAGCGGGGTCAGGGCGAAGAACTCCCGCAGGCGCCCCTGGACGCTGGCGAAGCTGCTGTACTCCTGCATGCGCCGGGCCGCGGCCAGGGACATCGACTGGTACCCCGCGGGGTTTTCCTTGGCCATGCGGTAACTGTCCTGGTAAGCGTTTTTCAACGAGCCCCAATCCGGGCGGTGACGCAAGGTACGGAACAGGATGCGCGAGTCCTGCGGCCAGATCGCCGGCTCCTGGCTGGACTTGACGACAAAGGCCACCTCCTCGTCGATGTAATCGAGCATGGCCGTGTGCAGCGGCGCGATCACCGGTTTGCCGCAGGCCATGAACTCCATCAGCGGCAGGCACAGGCCTTCGCACCGCGAGGCGTTGACGTAGAAACTGGCCGCGCCGTACAGCCGGGCGAACTGCTCGTCGTCCAGATAGCCGTGCATGGCCACCACCCGGCAGCTGAACGGAGACAGCTGCGACAGCAGGGTCAGCATTTCGACGTAATAGGTCGACAGGTCGTTCTGGGTCATCTTCAACACCAGGGTGGCGTCTTCGGTGTCGCGCATCGCCCAGCAGAACGCGGTAATCAGTTGATGCCAGTTCTTGCGGCCGTCGTCGGGGTTGAACACGCTGACATAGACCACGCCATCGACCTGGAACTCCACCTGCTGGTCGGTGGCCGGAAGGACAGCCTGGGGGTGTTCATCTTTGGGCTCTGGGGTCGAAATATTAGGATGCTGGCTTGCCCGTGATAAGCGTATGGCATTGGGCAAAAGATCTCTAATCACTGCCCTATACCATTCACGTAAATAGTGCTTGGTGATGAAGACTTGCCGCCTTGGCGTGGCACGAGCAACTTCCCGGGCCCACTCACCCAGATAACGCTTGCTTGAAAACAGTCGGCGCTTCCAGGACGGCAGCACGGCCTGAGGAGCCACCTCCGATGACATGCTTTCGTTACCGGAGATGGGCGCAATCAAACCATCAGCAGAAAGTCCCAGCAGCCAGCTGTCGATGATGCAGCCCGTAAACTGCATGGCAACGCTGGGGTTTACCGGTACATGGGAGGGTTGGCTACGAACATCAGCAAATTTTTCCCACAAGGGAGTGGGCAAAACCAGTACCGGGAAATCTTCGCCTAACGCGCGACGCACAGCCTGTGCGGTATGAGTGGACAAAGTGATGACCCGACCATGACGAGCCAGTGTATGGCTCCAGTCCTGCTGCGAGTCAGCATCCCAATGCTCATCAGGGATCGTATCGTACTCCCAGGCGACCACACAGAGCGTAGGACAAGCCAGATCAGTTGGGGTTTTCTGGGGAGGTGCGAATGAAATGAACAGGCTTTCTTCACCTTCAGAGCGCAGTTCCTGATAGAGCCTGTCGACTTCTTCAGTCGATTGCACCACATGAACCCGACCGAGGCTTTCAAGTACAGGCCGATACGCCTTGAGCACGAAGTAATAGCTGTATTCGGGACGACCGAGGCTGTGCTTGATGGAGCTATCGTTGACGTCCGAGTAAAGAATGAAATTCATGGCATCTCACGATGAAACAGCCATCCCGGCCATTTCACACTACGACAGTAGAATCGATGAGTAACCCGGCTTCTACAGGGCCCATCAATCGATCCCATACCGTCTACGTTCTTGTTCTATTGGTCAGTTTCGCGTGGCCAGAAACAACCATGCTGAATATCTGGGCAGTCGATGCGAGGGCATTCTAAACACATCCCTCAGGGATTCGGGAAGAGCCACCAAGATTTTTCCGAGCTCCAATAGCGAGAACTTACCGGTCACGATAGGACCTGTTGAAATTGCTTTGAAATTGGCACAGATTGATAGCCACATAACTACAAAAATAACTTCGCCAACCGGCTGTATCTGGCAGCTTTCAGAAAATCTGCTTTCTTCAATATGGAAAGGTATCGAGATTTTGTCGAAGTTACCGTGCAAGGGGTCGTCGCTTGAAGAAACGTCTATTCGCAACGGGTCTGACCGGATTCGTGGGACGTCACATCCAATCCCGCTTGAGCAAGCCTGACTCAAAGTGGGATCTGTTACCTGCTGCCTCAACCTACGATCTGTCAGATCCCTCCAGCCTTGAAGGCTTATGGCCAGAATTGCCGGACGCAGTAATCCACTTGGCCGGACAGACCTTCATACCCGAAGCATTTCGCAATCCAGCCAGGACCTTCCAGATCAACCTACAGGGTACGCTCAGCCTGCTACAGGCCCTCAAATCGCGTGGTTTTTCCGGTACGTTTATCTACGTCAGCTCAGGCGATGTCTATGGCCAAGTGAGCGAGAACGCCTTACCCATCGACGAACACCAGCCGCCCTCTCCGCGCAACCCTTATGCGGTCAGCAAACTCTCGACCGAGTTCCTGTGTCTCCAATGGGGCATGACTGAAAAATGGCCGGTCATGGTTGCAAGATCGTTCAATCACATAGGTGCCGGGCAAAAGGAAAGCTTTGTCATCGCCAGTGCAGCACGCCAGATCTCCAGGATCAAACAAGCCCTACAAGCGCCCATACTTGAAGTGGGAGATATCGACGTAACCCGTGACTTTCTCGATGTCAGTGATGTCGTGGCAGCTTACCTAGCGCTGCTGGAGAAAGGCTCACCGGGTCAGATATACAACGTCTGCTCAGGCAAAGAACACAGCATCCGCGAGCTGATAGAACAACTCGCAGACCTCGCACAGATCGAGATGAAACTGTATCAGGACCCCACCCTCCTACGCCCAACTGAACAACGTCGCGTCTGTGGCAACTACACAAAGCTGCAGCAAGCCACCGGATGGACGCCTGAAGTCACGACCAAACAATCCTTGCAGGCAATTCTCGCCGACTGGGATACACGGGTACTACAAGAATGACAAAGAGTGGGCTGAACAAAGGAGTCTCTGCACAAGATGACCATCCCCCGAGCAGGCATCAACCAATCATCCACATTGCTATCGGCTGCGAAAGTCGCCAAACGAACCAAAGATTTGTCGATCTGGTGATCAACAATGATCTTTTCAACTTCAAAGGTCATTAAATCGGGGCGCTCTGAATGCTGATCAATCTGTATCGCTCACTATGGAGCTATCGCAGTTTCATTTTGGGTAGCGTCAAGCGCGAATTTCAATCTCGCTATCGTAATTCATTGCTCGGCGCTTTATGGACCGTGCTCAACCCTCTATCAATGATTGTTGTATACACCGTGATCTTCTCGCAGGTCATGCATGCCCGCCTCCCAGGAATGAATGACAACCTGGCCTACAGTGTCTATCTCTGCGCAGGCCTACTAACTTGGGGGCTTTTCTCAGAAATAACTTTGCGTAGCCAAAGCATGTTTCTGGAGCATGCCAACCTACTAAAAAAGATCAGCTTTCCGCGCATCTGCCTACCGGTAATCGTGCTTTTAAATGCTGCTATCAACTTCGCGATTATTCTCGGTCTATTTCTAGCATTTCTTCTGATCACCGGACGGTTACCTGGTATGGCATTATTGGCGTTGGTGCCATTACTTATATTGCAAGTCATGCTCTCGGCAGGTTTAGGAATGATTCTTGGAGTACTGAATGTATTTTTCCGCGATGTCGGACAATTCTTCGGTATCTGGTTGCAGTTCTGGTTCTGGCTAACGCCAATCGTTTATCCCATATCTATTCTACCCCCACCGATACAACGTCTTTGGGAGCTCAACCCGCTGACAGCATTGATGACGAGTTATCAAAATCTGTTTCTCTACAACCAATGGCCAGTCTGGAGTTCACTGATACCGATGCTGGTGATCGGACTGTTGTTCTGTGTCATGGGACTGAGGCTATTTCGCCAGCGTATCGGTGAAATAGTGGACGAACTCTGATGGGGCATATACGTGTCACAGGGCTAGGCAAGGCCTACAAACAATATCCGAACCGCTGGAGCCGTCTGTTGGAATGGATAGTTCCATTTTCCATACGCCGCCACCAGTTGCACTGGGTCCTGCAAGGCGTCGACTTCGAGATTCAGCCAGGTCAAGCCGTCGGTATCGTTGGAGTCAATGGTGCCGGCAAAAGCACCTTGTTGAAGATGATCACCGGCACTACCCAACCAAGCTGCGGCGAGATCCACCTGCAGGGTCAAATAGCGGCCCTGCTCGAACTGGGTATGGGGTTCCACCCAGACTTCACTGGACGCCAGAACGCGTTCATGGCGGGACAACTGCTGGGAATGCAAGTAGAGGACATAGAAGCACTGATGCCGGAAATCGAACGTTTTGCCGAAATCGGTGAAGCTATCGACCAGCCAGTGCGAACCTACTCAAGCGGCATGCAGATGCGCCTGGCCTTCAGTGTTGCTACTGCGCGTCGACCGGACATTCTGATTGTCGATGAAGCGCTGTCCGTGGGCGATGCGTATTTCCAACACAAGAGCTTCGACCGGATCCGCAGCTTTCGTCGAGATGGCACAACACTGCTGATTGTTTCTCATGACCGGTCTGCAATCCAGTCGATCTGCGACACTGCAATATTGCTGGAGCACGGCCGTATGGCCATGCACGGTAAGCCGGAAGCAGTAATGGATTACTACAACGCCATGTTGGCCGAACGCGAAGGCCAAACAGTGCGTCAAGAGATGCTGGCCAACGGTCAGGTGCAAACCATCTCAGGTACAGGTGAAGCCAGGATTCTAAGCATACGTCTGCTGGACGAGCGTCAGCGCTCCGTGGAAGTGGTCGAGGTCGGCCAGCCAGTGGTATTGGAAGTTCAGGTAGAAGTACACCAAGACATCGAACGTCTGGTGTTGGGGTTCATGATCAAAGATCGACTTGGCCAACCCATGTACGGCATCAATACCCACCGACTGGAACAGGCACTGACCGACTTAAGCCGCGGCGAAAAAATCACCTTCCACTTTGCATTTATCATGCGCCTGGGCAAAGGCAACTATTCCATAGCCTTGAGTCTGTCGCGCCTGGATTCACACCTAGACCGCAATTTTGAATGGCGTGATTACGGCCTTGTATTCCATGTCATTAACAACCGCCAGGAAGACTTTGTCGGTTGCTCCTGGCTGCAAGCACAAACCAGCATCACCCGCTCAGTAACAACGCCCACAGAATTGATAAGACAGCAGGACGCGCCATGACCCGATTGCTAATTGAATGCAGTTACGTGTTCGACCACCACGATGCCAACTCTGGTATTCAGCGAGTTGTGCGTAATGTCATTCGGGAGTTGCCAGACGCTAATAGTTCGCGGGAATGCATCCCCGTGGCGATGCTTGATGGCAAGCTATACCGGGTACTGAGTCTGAAACCATTGAAAACTAGCTTCTGGAGCCTGACAAGTTTAAAAACGCGCCTGGAAAAGATGTCGAACTCCTTCTGGATACGTCATCAGTCCTTGGAGCGCCATACGCCTTTCACCCAATCACACTTCACCCGCCGCGTACTCTATGTTATCTGCCGACTTATGGCCCTGGCCTGTTTCAGCATTCCAATACGCTTATGCGACCGTTTTCGAAAAAAAACAGAGAGCCCTCAACGATGCATCCCATTGCAACATCTACCTGGTGACCAGTTAATTCTGTTGGATTCGTCTTGGCATGCCAACTTTTTCCCCTTGGCAGAGCAGCTCAAACGGGATGGCGTGGGTATTGTCTCGGTCATCTATGACCTGATCCCCCTGACTCACCCGCAGTTTTGCGACGCAGGGCTGGTCCGAGTGTTCAACCACTGGTTCGACTGGATAGCCCGCACCGCCGATGGCTACATCGCCATTTCCGCGACCATACGTGATCAGGTTCGCGAAGAGATGCTCCGCCGGGTCGGACGCACTCAGGTGGCACAGCGCTGGTTCGACTATTTCCACCTGGGTTCGGAACTGGATCAGTGCAGCGAAAACTCGCGGATAGATACAAATCTGGTTCAGTTGTTCAAGGGGCAGGCGCCGGTTTTTTTGATGGTCAGTACCATCGAGCCACGTAAAAATCACGGGTTCTTGCTCGATGCCTTCGAGCGCGTCTGGGCCAGCGGTTCCCAGGCCCGCTTGTGTATCGCCGGACGCATTGGCTGGAAGTGCGAAGCCTTGATCGAGCGAATCCGTCGGCACCCGGAGTTGAATCGGCGCCTGTTCATGTTCAATACCCTGGATGACAACAGCCTGGAATACGCCTATTCCAAGGCCACGGCGCTGGTGTTCCCATCCTATGTCGAAGGCTTCGGGTTGCCCTTGGTGGAGGCCATGCAACGCGGTTTGCCCGCCATGGGCAGCGACATCCCGGTATTTCGCGAAATCGGCGGTGAGTTCATGGCGTATTTCGATCTGAACGATCCGCAAAACCTCGCTGACCTTGTCATCCAGCAGGAAACCAGCGGTGTATTCCCTGCGGCCCGCCATGTAGATGAATGGCGCTGGCTGGGTTGGCGTGAAGCCAGCAACCAACTGGTCGAGCGTATTGTGTTCCAAAGGAACCGCTCCTCGTCCGTTATGGAGACACACGAGGCGAATAGCCCTTAACGCCAGCATTCTCCAAGCCCCCGGTACCCGCATCGCCAGTATGTGGTGGAGCTGGCATAGCCCCAAGTTAATAAACAAGGTCTTGAGCTATCAACGTTTCATGGCCGGGGATGGTGCCCCGAATGGCCGGCTGATGCTATGCAGGATTATTCCCGACAGGCACCTTGGCTGCGGCACATGTCAAACACCAATGCAAGGCCAGCGCCGCGGGCCGGCGCACCAGTTGCTCGACCTCGAAGCGCCACAGGCGCTCGGCGCCCGGGAAGGTGGCGATCTGCGGGTCGTCGAGCACGACTTCAGTGCGGCCGCTGAGCTGCAGCAGGTCGCCGCGGCTGAAGTCGATGAACAGCAGGCCGGCGCGGGGGTTGAGCAGCAGGTTGCCCAGGGTGTTGAAGTGCAGGTTGCCGGCGAAATCCGGAATGCTCAGGCGGTTGCCCTCGACCCGCACGAAACCGGCCGGGCCGCCGCGGTGGGAAACATCGACCCAGAGCCGTCCATCGAGCTCCACGTAACTGGCGACGAAAAACGTATCGGCGTCCCGGATCATCGCCCTCGCCGCTTCATCCAGCGCATCCAGGCGTTGCACCGGCCAGTGCGTGGCCAGCGGCACCGACTCGAACTGACGCAGCTGGATGTAGCGCGGGCAATTGCCGAAGGACTGTTCGACCCCCAGGGCAAAACCGCTGTCGTCCAGCTGGACGATCCGACCGTTGAGGCGGTTGCGCCGCCGGGTGTGCAGCTCGATGCCCAGCAGGCCGATGGCCGCGCCCGGCGTCAGCTGGGCGGGGTCTTCGGCGGTGGGCAGGCTGTCGAGCCTTAGCCGCCCGGGGGTTGGCGAGTGGGCGAAACCGATAGCCCCTTCGAGCACGCTGGCCCAGGGGTTGCCCTGGTTATCCACAGCCCCGAGCAGCATGAACGGCAGCTGTTGATAAAACTGCCGGTGCTGGTCGGGCATCTCGCTGCGGATCACCTTGCGCCCGACGACGTCCATGCGCTCGGCAACGCCAGCCTGGGCTTGCAGGCGGGTTTCGCCTGCATGCCAGGGGGATTCGATGTTCATGATGGGTCTCCCCTGCGTCGATGACGCAGCAGTCAGCAGGCCCGGAGGGTGCCGGGCCGCCAGATTCAGGCGCTTTGCAGGCCCACCGCGGTGCGCGGCATGCCGACGAAGCCAGGCAAGGCTTCGATGCGCGCCAGCCAGGCGCGGACCTGTGGATAATCCGCCAGCGACACATTGCCCTCGGGGGCGTGGGCGATGTAGCTGTAGCCGGCGATATCGGCGATGGTCGGTTCGCTGCCCGCCAGGTAAGGGCTGGCCGTCAGTTCCTGCTCGACCACCTTGAGCAGCGCATGGGAGCGGGTGATGGCCTCCTCGGCGTTGCGCTGGGCGCCGAATACGGTGATCAGCCGCGCCACCGCCGGGCCGAACGCAATCGGCCCCGCCGCCACCGACAACCAGCGCTGGACTCGCGCCGCGCCAACCGGATCGCTGGGCAACCAACGGCCCTGGCCGTACTTCTGCGCCAGATACACCAGGATCGCGTTGGAGTCGGCCAGCACCACACCCTGGTCGTCGATCACCGGCACCTGGCCAAAGGGGTTCAGCGCCAGGAAGTCCGCCTGCTTGTGCTCGCCTTTCGCCAGGTCGACGAAGACCAGCTCGAAAGGCAGCCCCAGCAGCGACAACATCAGTTCGACGCGATGGGCATGACCGGAACGGGGGAAGTTGTAGAGCTTGATGGCGTGCATGGCAGACTCCGCTGGGCAGGGGTGCGGCTCACAAGAGCGGCACTAACGGACGCCATCTTCTCTCTCGGGTCAAAACAACAGAATCACCAGAAAACACAATCCATCATTTCAGCCAGCGCAATGATCCGCGCTACGACTGCAACGCCGGATGTTCGCGCAGCGCCTGCACTGCGAAGTCGACGAAGCTGCGCACCCGCGCCGGGGCCTTGCGCCCGCCCTGATACACCACATGGATCGGCAGCGGCGCCAGTTCGAACTCCGCCAGGATAATCTCCAGCTCGCCCGCCGCCACCTTGCCCGCGACCTGGTACGACAGCACCCGGGTCAGGCCCAACCCCAGGCACGCGGCACTGATCGCCGCCTGGTTGGCGGTAACCACCAGCCGCGGTTCCGGACGAATATTCAAGGGTGTTCCGTTATCGTCGAACAGCCAGCTTCTGGACTGGCCGATGGACGACGGCGCAATCACCGGCGCCTGGCGCAATTCCTGGGGATGCCGCGGCCGCCCATGCCGCGCCAGAAAAGCCGGGGAAGCACAGATGACCCGCCGCACCTCGCCGACGCGCATCGCGTGCTGGCCGCTGTCGGGCAACTCACCGATGCGCACCGCGACGTCCATGCCTTCCTCGACCATGCTCACCACCCGGTCGACCAGCAAGGCATTGATGCTCACCTCGGGAAAGCGTTCCAGGTAATCCACCATCAGCGGGGTCACGAACAGCTCGCCGAACAGCACCGGAGCGGTGATCGTCAGTTGTCCGCGCGGGAGGGCATGGATGCCGGCGGCCGAGGCCTCGGCGTCCTGCAACTCGGCGAGGATGCGCCGGCTGTCTTCCAGGTAACGCTGGCCGGCTTCCGTCAGCAGCACATTGCGCGTGGTGCGGGTCAGCAGTTGGGTGCCGATACGCTGCTCCAGCGCCGCCACCGCCCGGGTCACGCTGGGCGCGGACAGCCCCAGGCGCCGGGCCGCGGCAGCGAAGCCCTGCTCCTGGGCGACGCTGATGAATACCTGCATTTCCTGGAATCGGTCCATGACGGTCCTCGCAGTACGGCGCCCTGCCCCGGCACCGTCCCGCATGGACCGCCCGGGCTCAGGCAGGGACCTGGAGTCGCTGCCACAAGGCCTCATCGTTGAAGTCCCGGATGATACTCCGCGCACCCGCCTCGCGAAGCTGAGTTTCCTCCAGGCCCGAGAGCATGCCAAAGGTGTGGATGCCCGCCGCTGCCGCGGAACGCACGCCGGCCAGCGAGTCCTCGAAGGCCAGCGCCTGATCGGCGCTCGCGTCCAGCAAGCGCAAGGCCGTCAGGTAAGGCAGCGGGTCAGGCTTGCCGCGCGCCAGCTCACCGCCGATCACCAGCGCATCGAAGCGCTCGGCAATCCCCAGGCCCTGGAGCATGGCTTCGGCGTTTTCCCTGGGCGCATTGGTCACCACCGCCATGGGGATGCCGGCCGCCTGGGCATAATCCAGGGTACGCAGCACGCCAGGCACCGGAATGGTCTCGCGCAGCTGGGCGCGGAACATGGCCTCCTTCTGCGCCGCCAGCTCCGGGTATTGCGTCGCCGGCGCCTGGGGAAACAGGCCGGAGAAAATCATGTCGTCGGGAAAGCCCATCACGTGGGCCTTGTAGTAATCCAGGCTCATGGATTTTCCCCAGCGCGCCAGCAACTGGTTGTAGGCGTTGAGGTGCAGGTCATCGGTGTCGATGAGGGTGCCGTCGAGATCGAACAACAGGGCAGAAAGCTTCAAGGGCGTGCTCCGGAAAAATGCAGACCGCGGGCGATCGGCAGCATGAGAAAGGGGTAGACGATCAACAGGCTGAAAGCCGCTTCGACACCGATCCGCGAGGACAGCAGGCCCAGCAGGAAAGGCGCCAGCAGCAGCGCCACGCCCACCGCCTGCGAAGCCTGGGCGCTGATGGCCGAGCTGGCCTGGGGCGCGATGCGCATCGCCGAACCGAGGATCAGCGGGAAGAAATTGCCCAGGCAGGCGCCCAGGACAAAGATGAACAAGGCCGTCAGCAGCCGGGTCTGGCTGAAGTACAGCAGCACCAGGGTGGCGATGGCCCCGAGCATCACGCCGACCAGCAGCGGCAACGGGCTGATGCGGATCAACGCATAACGGCTGGCCAGGCGCCCGCACACCGTGCCGGCAAAATACAGGCTCATCAGCGTGGCCGCGGCCGAGGCGCTGACCTGGACATGCACGGCCAGGTATTCCGCGCCCCAGAAACCGACGCCCCATTCCGCGGAAATACCCAGCAGCACCAAGGCCCACAGGCTCAGTTGCACCCGCCGGGTCATGAGGGTCTGCCCGCTCTCGCGGGCTTGATCGGTGGCGGCGAGTGTCGCCGGGGCGTTCCAGGCACTCAGCGAGAGCAAGGTCACCAGCAGCGCGACGGCGGCGATGCTGCTTGGCACCAGGCGCCAGGACAGGCCCAGGCCGGTCATGCCACCCACCAGCAGGGCGCCGCCGAGCACGCACAATCCGGCGACGATGTGCGCCTCCACCAGCCTCGGCGCGGCCTGTTCGCGATAACGCTCGCCCAGGGCCGCCTGCCCTACCGCCAGTACAAATCCGCCCGACAGGCCCATCGCCCCAGCGGCGAGCAAGCTCAGCGACCAGTGTCCGGCAAGGGCGAACAGGCTGCTGGCAATAACCACCGAGAGGCAGGCGATGGTGCTCATGCTCGTCGAGCGCAACCGTCGTTCCAGCCAGCGATAGGGCCAGCCGACCAGCGCCAGGCCGGCGGCATAGGCGGCGAAATGCAGGCCGGCCCAACCGAGGTCGAGGGCCAGGGTGTCGCGCAGGAACGGCATGATCGGCCCGAGCAACCCTTGCTGGGCGCCGAACAGCCCGAACAGCAGGTACAGGAACCACGGGCGCGCCTCGCGGACCTGCTCCTGGCGGCTAAGCGCTTGACTGGAATCCCGCGCGGCTTCAGCCATGGGCCGTCTCCCGGCTGAACAGCGCCTGCCAATGCCGACAGCGCGCGGCCTTGTCGCGACTGGCCTGCAAGGCCGGCAGCGGTTGCAGCGCGCCGACCGGGTGAGCCTGGCCCGGCACGACTTTGCCATAGCGCTGGCTGATCTGCGCCGCGGCCGGGGTGAGCATCCATTGCAACGCCTGCTGCGCATAGGCGGCGTTGGGCGAGCCGGCCCGGCAGGCGAACACCTCGTCCTCATAACAGCGTGCATCTTCGGGCACGCACCAGCGCAGCTGCGGGTGCTGTTCGGCGGCGCGGGTGGCCGCGGTCGACACCGTCACCCCCAGCCAGGCCTGCCCCTGTACGACGGCCTCGATCGGCGCCGTGGAGGAACCGCTGATCGCAGGGCCGTGCCCGGCCACCTGGGCCAGCAGTGCCCAGGCGGGTTCGCCGTAATGCTCGAGCAGCGCGCTGAGGTGCAGGTAACCGGCACCGGAGCGCGCGGGGTCGGGCAAGGCGATGCGCCCGGCCCATTCGGGGCCTGTCAGGTCCTGCCAGCGGGTCGGCACCGCGAGGCCTTCGCGGGCCAGGACCTTGGGGTCGTAACAGAAGGCCGGGACGAAACCCGATGCCGCGAACCACCGGCGATCAGTGGCCACCGCGGCGTCCGGCAGGCCGGAGAATTCGATGTCCGTCAGCGGCATCAGTTGCCAGGCCAGGGCCGGGTCGAGCAAGGCGGTGGCCGCCGTGCCCAGCAACAGGTCCCAGGCCCCGGCGCTGCCACCGTGCAGGCGCTCGATCAGCTCCGAGGTGGAACAACGGGTCAGGCGCACCGGCATGCCGATGTGCTGGCTGATGCCGGCGATGAATTCGGCCAGCTCGGCGTTTTCCATCGAGCTGATGGCGTTGAGCTCAGTCATCGGTGGCCTCCAGCAGCCGGTGCAGCTTGGCGTACTGCAGCAGCATGATGGTCTTGCCGTCGCAGATCTCGCCGCTGTCGATCATTGCCAGGGCCCGGTCGATCGGCAGCTCCAGCACTTCGATCTCTTCGCCCTCGTGTTCCAGGCCGCCACCCTCGCTTTGCTTGTCTTCATCGAAATATTCGCCGACGAAAAAGTGCAGGCGCTCGGTGACCGAACCGGGGCTCATGAAGGCTTCGAACACCTTGCGCACCTCACGGATGCGATAGCCGGTTTCCTCCTCCGTCTCCTTGTGGATGCAGGTCCGCGCATCGTCCTTGTCCAGCAGTCCGGCGCAGGTTTCGATCAGCATGCCGTCGTGTTCGTTGACGAAGGCCGGGAAACGGAACTGCCGGGTCAGCACCACCGTCTGCTTGGCCCTGCTGTACAGCAGGATGGTGGCGCCATTGCCGCGGTCGTAGGTTTCCCGGTCCAGGGTGCGCCAGACCCCGTCGCGGCCCTGGAAATCGTAGGTGGTTTTGCGCAGCACGTACCAATTGTCCGAAAGCACTTCGACCTGATGGATCCGCACCCGGTCCTTGGTGGAGATGGCCTGGTTCATCGCTTTATTCCTTGCTCGCAGAGAGATGAGTGGCATGGGGCGCAACGCTCAACAGACGCTCGACCATGCGCGGGTCGCGGTGCTCGGGCGCGGTCATCACCGCGGTGTCCAGGGCGTGGTCGCAACCGCAGGGGCAGGCACCGGCATGCCGGCCCAGGCGGGTCACGGCTTCGGTCACCAGCCGCCGGGTCAGGTTGAAGGTGTCCGCCATGCGTTGCGCCACCAGCGTGGCGTTCACCGGCTCATGGGATTCGTGCCAGCAGTCGAAATCGGTCGGAATGGCGATCATCGCGTAGCAAAGCTCGGCCTCGCGGGCCAGCTTGGCTTCGGGCATCGCGGTCATGCCGATCACCGTGCCGCCCCACTGGCGGTACAGGTGGGACTCGGCGCGGGTGGAGAACTGCGGGCCTTCCATGACCACGTAGGTGCCGCCATTGCGCGCCTGGATATCGGCGGCCTCGGCACTCTCGGCGAGCACGCCACGCATGCGCGCGCAGACCGGCTCGCCAAAGGGCACATGGCCGACCAGCCCGGGGCCGAAAAAGGTTTTTTCCCGCTGGATGGTGCGGTCGATGTACTGGTCGATCAGCACAAAGCTGCCGGGAGGCGCGTCGTGGGTCAGGCTGCCCACCGCGCTGACCGACAGCAATTGCGTGCAACCGACGCTGCGCAGCGCGGCGATGTTGGCCCGGGCATTGATCGAGGCCGGTGGTATCACGTGCCCCACGCCATGCCGTTGCACAAAGGCCACGGGCACGCCATTGAGCGTGCCCTGGGTGAGCGGCGACGACGGCGTGCCGAAGGCGGTCGTGCATTCCACTTGCTGAATGTCCTGCAGGCCTGGCAGCTGTTGCAGGCCGCTGCCGCCGATGATGCCGATACGTTGAACGTGCTGGGTTGGAGTGGAATGGGTCACAGGCTACCTCTCGACTTCAGGGGGGACGGTTCGTGTTCGCTGCACACCAGGCGCTCATAGAGTTCGGACAGGGCCGTGGGCGCATTGCCGCGAGGCAACAGCAAGCCTTCGCTGGCGTTGCTGCTGTAGCGCGGTTCGTGGATTTTCAGGTGCCGGTCGATCGCCGGCAGGTAGTTCCAGCGCACGCCGGGGTACAGGGAGTGCGCCAGGTGATAGGCGTCGGACGTCGGGGCGATGAATACCCGCACCAGCCAGCCGGAAACCCCGAAGTAATCGGTGGGCCGGCCCGCCAGGTATTCCAGCTCGCGGCGATTGCGCGCGGTGCCCTCGATGAACCAGCGGTGCTCGGTCAGCAGCGAGATCCAGGCAAACACCGGATAGGACGTCAGCAACGGCAGCAACCAGCCGAACAACACGCCTTTCCAGCCGCCGAAGGCGTACAGCAACGCCGCCACCGCCGCCACGCTCAGGCACCGCACCAGGGTGGTCAGGCGGGAATGGTTGAGCAGGCTGCTGCGCACCAGGGTGGTGAGATTGACCCAGGCCCCGCGAGGGGTCAGCGGGTACAGCAACAGCGCATAGAAACCGCTGGGCGACAGGCCCGCCACGTAGCCGCCGGCATGCACCCGGGCGCGGTTGGGGTCGAGTTGCGGATGGTTGGGGTGGCGATGGTGTTCCAGGGTGTGGGTCTGGTGCCGGCTGCGCATGTCGCGCTTGAACATCGGGAACTGGTAGAACACGTTGCTCAGCCACCACTGCCAGGCATGGTGGCGACACAGGGCGAAGTGCACCGCGTTGTGCCCGAACTCCTGCAACGCGCGCATGCGCCCGCCGCTCCACAGCAGCACCGCCAGCCAGGCCAGCGGCGACGAGTAGATCGACGCCGCCTGCACCGCGGCGACTATATCCAGCCATGTCCAGACAAAGGGCAGCGGCGCGAACCAGGTATCCAGCGGGCGGTAGTACTGCTCCCGCCGCCCCTCCAGGCGCGGTATCAGCTTGAGCAGGCGCAGCACCCGCTGCGCATCCCGGTAATAAAAAGCGACCAGCGCGCGCAACAACAGCGAAACAGCGATCAGGCCCAGCAGGACCATGTGCTCGGTGTCCATGATCAGGCCCCCTCGTGAACGACGGCGCGCCGCTCGCCACTGGCGTAATGGCCCAGCAGTTCACCCAACCCGCCGAAGACCGGGGCGTCGGCCTGCCGCAGGCGGTCGATGTCCTGATGGCCGGTGCTGACCAGCAGCGGCTGCCAGCCGACGGCCCGCGCCACGTCGTAGTCGTGCAGGGTATCGCCGATGAACAGGGTACGCCCGGCCGGTGTGCCGAGCTTTTCCTGCAGCATCAGGGCCTCAGCGGTCTTGCTGGTGGCCTGGTTGTGGCTCAGCCCCACGACATATTCGAAATGTCCGAGCAGGCCCTTGGCTTCCAGGGTCTTGCGCAGCACGTCGCAATGCGAGGCGGACACGATGGAGACGCCGATCCCGGCATTGCGCGCTGCCTCCAGCACCTCGAATACCCCATCGTGCAGCGGGCACTGCGCGACATGCGTATCGAAATGCTCCAGGTAGTGCTCGACGATTCGCGCGAAGGGCGTGCGCAGCAGGTCGAACCCCAGGGAGGCGTAGAAATCGGCAATCGGAAAGTCGAACAGCGCACGGTAGCGCACGGCATCGATGGGCGGCACCGCATAGCGCTCGCCACAGCGATTGACCGCGCTGACCGCCAGGGCGATGTCGTCGATCAGGGTGCCGTTCCAGTCGAAGACCAGGTGTTCGATCCCCGAGAAGTGCAGTCGATCATCGATCATGGTCGGGTTTTCTCCGCAAGAAGGGCGTTGAGGGCGATACGCGAGGCGATCGCCGGTGTGTAGAGCTTGCTGGGCTCCATCACCAGGTTGGTCACGCCAATCTGGGTTTCCAGGGCCCGCCGATTGTTCGCCGAGACCTGGCCCAGGCCGGCGCCGTACCAATGATGGAAACGCGTGCGCCAACTGCGCTGGCCAACGGTTTCGGGAAAACGGAAGTCTTCGGTGGTGGCCATGCTCCAGGCGCCATCGACCACTTCGCACAGGCGTCCCTGCAATTGGCGAAAGCCCTGGCCGCCCTGCAATACCTGGTCGATGTGGCGGTCGATGCAATCGGCCTCCAGCGCGCCGATGGTCATGCCCTGGCTGTACAGCGGGTTCATGCTGCTCAAGGCATCGCCGACCACCAGCAGCCCGGCCGGCCAGTGCTCGACCCGATCGAAGTGCGTGCGGCGACTGCCGGGCATCTTGAAGGTGTAGACCGGCGACAGCGGCTCGGCGTCGCGGATCACCTCATGGATATCCGGCACCGGAAGCGCCGCCAGCGCCTGCAGGAACTCCTGCGGGTCGTTGCCGGGAAAGTGACCGAACCAGCCACCGGTGGTGACCATCCAGCGGTCGCCTTCGATCGGACTGATCACTCCCATGGAACGCTGCAGCGGCGCCTTGGGCAGCACCAGCAGGACCTGCCACTGCTCGGCATAGGCCGGAAGGCGCCGGTAGATGCGCGACGCATAACCCAGCTCGGTCTTGACCACGCTGGTCTCGACCTCGCCGAAGCCGGCCTCTTTCAGCCACGTCGGCAAGCGCGTGCCACGCCCGCTGGCGTCGACCAGCAGATCGCAGCGCAGCGTCCGCTCGCCGTGGCCATCGTCGACGGTCACCGCCTCGACCCGCCGGGAAGGATCGACCCCGGTGAACTCGATCTGCGTGACCCGGGTGCTCGACAGCACCTCGATGTTCAGCACGCCGAGCAGGGCCCGGCGCAGCTGGTTGTCGATCAGGCGCCGGCTGCAGTAATGGGCATAAATGCCACTGCGGTAGCGGTTTTTCCAACGCCCGCCCTGGTACCACTTCACGTCGTGACCCAGGTCGGCCACTTGCGCGCCGCCCTGCTCCAGGGCGCTCAGGGTGCCGGGGAAGATGCCTTCGATGATCTGCTTGCCGCGCAGCAGCAACAGGTGAACGTGGTGCTCCTGGGGCAGGCTCTGGCGCGGGCCGGTCTCGTCGAAGAAATCGCTCTTCTCGATCACCGTGACCCGCTGGAAACGCCGGGCCAGGACCGCGGCCGTCAGGCAACCCGTCACGCTGCCGCCGATGACCACGGCATGTCGACCGCCCGTGGCGGTATCAGGCTGGGGAGTAGTCATTGAGCACCTTTGCAATGTAAGCCAGGTCGTCGCCCGCCAGGCCCGGGTGCAGCGGCACCGTGGTCAGCGAACGCAGCAACCGGGCGGCGTTGGGGCAATCGCGGCGGTACTGCGCCAGCAGCGGCAGCTGGTACAGCGGCTGGTTGTCGTACTTGCCGATGTCCGAAGGGATGCCGTGACGCTGCTGGTAGTGCACCAGTTCACGCCCGTCGTGCCCCACCGCCTGCAACAACAAGGCATAGGCATTGGCCTCTCCACCGGGGGTCAGCGGCAGTTCGCGGAGCGCCGGGTTGTCCAGTTGCTCCAGCAGCTGCCGGCGGTTGGCCTGGCGCTGGTGCAAGCGGCTTTCCAGCTGCCGCGAACGCGCCAGCCCGAGGGCGGCCTGCAGACCGCCGAGCTTGAGGTTGATGCCCAGGGTTTCGCCGGTGAGGTTGCCGAAGCGGGTGTAGGCGCGGATACGGCTGGCGCGCTCGTCGTCATCGGTCATGACAAAACCGCCCTCGCCGGTGGACATGAACTTGCAGTCGTGGGTGCTGAAGCAGCTGATATCGCCATGCTGCGCCAGCCAGCTGCCGTTCAGGCGCGTCAGGTGCGCATGGGCCAGGTCCTGGATCAGCGGGATGCCAGCCTGGCGCGTGGTGGCCCAGGTGGTATGCGAGGCAACCGGATACCCCCACATCGGCACCTCGATCACCGCGCAGGTGCGCGGGCCGATGCAGCGTTGCAGGTCATCCGGGTCGAGCCCGAAGTTGTCCGGCGCCACATCGCAGAACACCGGGACCAGGCCCAGGGACAGGATCGGCAGGACGGTGCAGATCGGGCACGTGGGCGCGACTATCACTTCATCCCCCGGCTGGAACCGCACGCCGGCCAGCGCCGCGGTGACCGAAGCGGCCCCCGAAGACACGGCGATCACGTGGCGCACGCCGTACAACACGGCGAGCGCGGTCTCGTAGTCCTCGACGATCTGCGAGGTGCCGGTCAGCCCTGTCGCCAGGGCTCGTTGCAGTTCGGGGATATCGTCGGGGGTATCGTGGCCGCACTTGTCCGCGATGACCCGGGCCTGTTGAGCAAGGGCCTGGTTCATGGCGCCACCTTCCGGCCGACCATGTCCCATACCTCGGCATCGGCGAACACCCGGTCCACCATGCGCCGGAAGTTGGGGAACATCTTCAGCTCGGCGGTTTCCTGCCGGCTGAAGAAGCGCGCGTTTTCCACCTCGCGCTCCGGCGGGCAAGCCCGCAGGTCGGTGGCGGTGAGGTAGATCAGGTCCAGGTGGTAATGCGGCCCGCGCTTGTCATCGATGTATTCGCAGAGGATCCGGTAAGGCTGGTGCAACACAGTGACATCGGTCTCGGCATCCGCCAGTTCCAGGTCACGCTCGCCCAGCAGGGCGGCGTGAATCCCGGTTTCTTCGTAGATCTCGCGCAGCACCGCCACATCAGGGGTTTCCCCCTGTTCGATATGGCCGCCCGGATACAGCCAGACCCCCAGTTTGCGGTGGTGCAGCAGGAGCATCTTGCGGTCGGGGTTCAACACGAACGCCGAGGCCGTGAAATGCCGGTCCAGGGTCGAACGATCAGGAACGTCCGTCATCATGCGGCCCCGTACTGGTTGATCCGTTCGGCCATGTAATCCAGTTCGGCGCGGGTGATGTCCGGATGGACCGGGATGGTGGTCATGCTGGCCAGCAGCGCCTCGGCGTTGGGACAGTCGTTGCGGTACTGGGCCAACGCCGGGAACTCATAGAGCGCCTTGCAGCCGTAGCGCTTGATGTCCGACGGGATGCCCGCCTCGTCCAGGTAATCGATGAAGGCCCGGTTGTCGGCGAAATGCAGCTCCAGGTTGAGGAAGTAGTAGTTGGTCCGCCCGCCCTCGATGATGACCTTTTCCCGCACCTTGCTGTGGTCGAGCTGCTGCAGGAAGTAGGTGGCATTGGCGCGGCGCTGCTCGATCTGCGCGGCCAGCGAGTCCAGGCGGTTGGCGCCCAGGGCGGCAGGCAGCGCGGCCAGCTTGTAGTTGAGGCCGAAATCCTTGCCGTTGAGGTTGCCGAAGCGGCTGTAGTCGCGGCAACGCTGGGCCAGTTGGTCGTCGTCGGTGAGGATGAATCCGCCCTCGCCGGTGGCCAGCGGCTTGCGTTCGTGGGTGCTGAAGCACGACAGGTCGCCGTAGGCCGACAGCGGCCGGCCATTGAGGGTGCTGCCATGGGAATGCGCCAGGTCGAGGATCAGCTTGATCCCCAGCTCGCGGGTCAGGCCTTGCAGCTCATCGACTTCGGTGGGGTAGCCCCACATCGGAATATCGATGATTGCCCGGGTCCGCGGGGTAATGCGGGCCTTGATCGATTCCGGGTCGGCGCCGAAACCGTGACGGCGGGTGTCGACGAAGATCGGGTTGGCGCCCGCGGCGATGATCGGATAGATGGTGCACAGCGGGCAGCTCGGCGTCAGCAGCACATCGTCGCCGGGACCGACGCCGGCGGCGTAGATCGCCACGCTCAGGGCCGCGCCACCCGAGGAGACCGCGATCGCATGCCGCGCCTCGAACCAGGCTGCCAGCTTGGCCTCGTATTCGCCCACCACATCGCTGGTGCCGGACAGCGGCCGTTCCAGGGTGTTCTGCAAGGTCAGCAGATCGTCGGCGTACACCGGGCGGTATTTGTCGGAAACGGAGATGCGGGCGGCGCTGGAGAGATTAGAGGACATTGGTCTGGGCTCCGAGAAAGGCTGGGGACTTGGCGGCATGGGTGGAGTGGAGGGCAAGCACGGGGGCGACATCGGCGCGGGCGCTGTCGGCATGACAGATCTGCTCGATCACCCGGAAGGTCGGCAGCAGGCTCTCGAAGCTGGCCTCGTAAGGCGTACGGTTGCGCACCGCGTCGAAGAACTTCTCCAGTTCGCCGAAATAACCGCTGCGCTCATAACCCGAATCCAGCGGCCCTGGCTGCCACGCGCCGCGCCAGCGCTTGGCGGTGCCGGTTGCCCCGGTGCCATGTACCGGCTCGTGCAGGGTGATGTTCCACAGGTTGTTGAGCTCGACCATCATCGAATTGGAGCTGACGATCTTCATGTCGAATTCGAAGTACGGGAACATCGTCCCGCTCAGCAGGCTGACCGTCGCGCCGGAGCTGAAACCGAGCTCCAGGCTCACCAGCAGCGAGTCCTCGTGGCGCTGGACCCGGGATTCGATATCGCGCAATTCGCCGCCGCCGAAGGTCACGCCAAGGTCGATGGTGTGAATCGCCTGGGCCAGCAGGAACGAACGCAGCGTGGAATCCAGCCCCCACAGCGGCGCGGTGGGTTTGCTCGCATAGTGGTTGAGCTGGATGTGCACGACCTTGCCGAACTGCTCGGTGCGCGTCATATCGCGCAGCTGGCGCATGGGCTTGGCATATTTGAAGTTCATGCCCACGCCGGTGACGACCTGGGCCTGGCGCGCCGCGCCGATCAGGTATTCGAGCTCGGCGAGGGTGAAGCACGGCGGCTTCTCGACGAAGACGTGCACGCCCTTGGCCATTGCCTTGATCGCCAGGTCGCGGTGCGCCTGGGGCGGGCACGCCATGACCACCGCATCCAGCGCAGCGGTATCGAGCATCTCGTCGAAGTCGTCGGTGATCGCGACCTCGGAGATGAAGCGGTGAATCTGTCCGGCGCGGTTCAAGTCGCTGTCGCACACCGCGACGATGCGAATATCCGGCATTTGCAGAAGCGTGGGCAGCAGGTTTTCTTGCATCTGCGCGCCGAGGCCGACGATGCCAACTCTGAGTACAGTCATAACCATCTCCATCCTGGAAAAGTGGGTACTGCGTCATAAAAAGGTTGGACGAACGACTACACGGGATCCGCCTCGGGTCACCTGCGGGGTGAGCCGATCCGGTCCGACATTCGCTTCAATCGAGGCAGGATTGCCTCAGAACAACGGATCACCTTTACAGAGTCCGTTCGGGCTATTGCCCAGGGTCACCCGGGTGGAACACTCGGATGTTTCTCGCCACACGCCGACACCCGGCTGATGCCGAGGAGCCATAGAGGCGCGATGGACAGAAGGGATAGCGCCGCGAAGGCGATAGGTAGGAGGGGAATCAGGTCGAATCGAGCGCCGGTGGCAATGAGCTACCTGGCCGAAAACCTGGATCGAAGAATTGTGGCTTCGTTTAAAAACGGAACAACGACCGAAATGCCGATACGCATGCATGGCTGAATCATCCTTGAAGCGCTGTTTCTATCCCTTGTTATGCAGGAGCTCCGGTTCCGTGAGCCCTTGCTTTGCACACACCTCATCAATGTGTGGCTTGGATGTATAGATCAGCCTTTTTAGGAGCGCAAATCAGTTGCTATATCGTTTCATCATATTGTTTTGAATAATCCGGACATAAGGCAACGGGCCATATAGGCCCGTTGTCAAAGCGCCGACCGGGCCGAAAAATCAGCGGCGGCACACGGATCATGCTCGACACCGACGGTGTTGCCGGGGTGCCGCTGCAAAATGGTGAAACCCGCACCAACGCCATGGGGGTGGCGGTACTGCCTACCTTCAACAGCTATTACCGAACCGGATCGACCTCAATCGCCTGCCCGATGACATGGACGCGAGCAAGTCGGTCACCGGAGCCACCTTGACTGAAGGCGCCATTGGTTATCGCAAACCCACCGTGATTCAGGGCAAAAAGGCACTGGCTAGCCAAGAGCGGGACGATTGCCGGCTTCGCTCTCTTCGTTGACAGCCCTCAGGGTCATCCTAGCCCGTCGGTTACGACTCCCTGATGATGTTGGTTTGCAAACTCAGCGTGTTGACTTCAGATACCAAGCAAGCCCCTCAACTATTACCCGGCATCGCTTGTGCCTCTCGCAGTTCGGTCGCTATTTCATTCAAGTCATCCTGCTTTTCCTGAAGTTTCCTTCGAACCTCGGCAATCTTTTTGGGGCTGCCCGTGGCTTGAGCTTCGCGCAGTTTGATCTGGGCTTCTCGCACGTCGTCCTGTTTATCATGCAGTTTGCTTTCGAGTTTCATTACTCTCTTCTCCACACTCGTGATCTGACTGACGTAGCTGTGGTCGACACAATAGGCGTTTGTTCTACTCAGCGCCCTTTTCAGTCCTGCCACGCGGTGGGTATTGCCATACTTCTCCGCTTGCAGAATCTGATATTCAATGGCCGCACGTTTATGTGCGCAATCAGCAGAGGCCGGAGTAGAGAATACTGCCCCCAAGATGAGTACTAACGGAAATACAGAGGTTGTCAGATTTTTCATAATTGAAGTTCTTAACTAAAACTTAAATAAGGGAAGTTGTCCCGCCTTCCGTTTATTTGGTGCGCTCAGGTATACCTACAGATCCGCCTCCACCCAAGCTGTCCAGCCAGGAGCGGCGCGGCTTTGACGCAGATGCTGGAGCATTACCAGCAGCTCAACATCATGGCCTTAAAATCTTCGGTGAGGGAAATCGGCAATGATCGCGATCGAACAGGTTTGAGTTGTTCTGTCGACTGGAACATCACACGGGCCTCTTTCTGCAAAAGCCGTTCAGGCTTGATGAGTCAATGTAGTAATCAACTAAACTCGAATACTACATTAAGCTTTTCTCGGCCACAGCGAGCGCCCGTCAGCTGTTTGTTAATAGGGGTACCGTCCGAAGGATGCCAGTTCCACACACACGCTTAAACAAGTGTCCTTCATGTTTCCCTCGCCCCACAGCCCCTGAAATATATCACTGCTCCTTTTGAACAATTATTGGAACCGCAAGCGCAGAGAGACTTAACGACACTGTTTATCATCAAGAATTCCCACCACCTATCCAATTCGAGACACAACTCGCCGCCTCACAAGACATTTCTTGTTAAGTCTGCTCATCTCGCCTCTTAGAATTTCCCGGCGCTGAAACATTGCGTCATTGCCTGATATAAACCTGCACGGAAGTTCTGTCTCCATGAAAGCAATCAAGTTCCTGATGTTCGCCTCCGCCGCCTGCGTACTGAGCAGCAATGCTATGGCCGCCGACGGCACTATCAACTTCACCGGCGAAATCACCGCCGCATCCTGCGTGGCCTCAGCGGGTGCCGGCTCCTCCGTTGGCGGTACCAAGGGCCAGCAGATCGTCGATGTGAACCTGGGCAAGGTCAGCATGGACACACTGGCTGCTTCGAGCGAATCGGGCCTCGCCGCCGGCACCTCGATCAACCTGAACCTGGATTGCGGCAACACTGCCGCCGGCCTGACCACCGTCAAGTTCGGCTTCGACCCGATGTCCGGCTCGGGCGTCGATCCGAAGAACAACAGCCTGCTGAAAATTACCGGCACCGCCACCGGTGTGGGGATCGGCATGTATGACGAGAACAGCAAGCTGATCAACCTGTCGGCGAACGAAGCCTATAGCGCGCCACTGACCGTCGCCGGCGAAGGCGCAGAAGCCAAATACTCCGCCGCTCTAAACATGCGTGCCTCCTACGTCGCCAACGGCGACGTGCTTATGCCGGGCACCGCCAACGGCACCCTGCCGTTCACTCTTACTTACGAGTAAGCCGCTGCAGTGGGGGCGCATCACGCCCCCGCGTTTTTCTATTCGTTCCTCTGACTTTTTCCGAGCCAGCAATGAAACCTGGATTCCTTTTCCGCCTCTGCACGCTGCTGACGCTGTCCATGATCGCTGGGACCTGCCTGGCCGGCATCCAGGTCGGCGGTACTCGCATCATCTTTCCCGCCAGCGACCATGAGGCATCCATGCAGGTCAGTAACCTGGGTACCGAGGACATCATGATCCAGTCGTGGATAGAAGCCGAACCGGGCCGTGCTGAGATAGATGTGCCCTTCGCCGTTACGCCTTCACTGGCGCGACTGGGCCACCGCAAACAACAGACGCTGCGCATTTTTTACCAAGGCAAGGGCCTCGCGCAGGATCGTGAATCGGTGGTCTGGTTGAGCATTCAGGAGATCCCGCAGATCTCCGAAGCCAGCAACAACCTGCAGGTCGCGTTCCGGCAGCGGCTCAAGTTGTTCTACCGACCCAACGGCCTTCCCGGTAGCGCAGACGAGGCAGCGAACCAACTGAAGTGGAACCTGCTCAAGACTGACGGTGCGCCGATGGTGTTGGCCACCAACGATTCCGCCTTCCACGTCTCGCTGGCCCAGGTCCGCGTCATTGCCGGCCAGAAGGAATACCCAGTTGAGTCCGCCATGGTCGGCCCGCGGGACACTCGCAGAATGATTATCAAGGGACTTCCCGCCGGCTTCAGTGGCGCTGCAAAGATTCGCTGGGAGTCGATCAACGACTACGGCGCCCTGAACAGGCACGACGCTCCACTCCAGTTCTGACGCCCTCTCCACGCTCACCTCCGTACAACTCTTGCGCACGCTGAGTTCTCAGCTCGCGTTTCTACGCGCACAGGAAAGTGCTGTTCATGAACATGAATGAATACAAGAAGAGGCCTGAAAAGAAGCGAACCTGGAAGTGTTCGAGCACCGGAATTCCTCTCCTCACCGCGGCCAGCCTGCTGGGCGCTACTTCGGTCTCCGCTGCGCAGTTCAACCCCATGTTCCTGCAGAACAAGGGCGCCGATATCGATCTGCGCTACTTCGAACAGAACAATGGTGTTGTTCCGGGCAAGTACAGCGTGGACCTGTACCTGAACCAGCGTTTGGAACGTCGTGAGGAAATCAGCTTTCGCGCCGATGACGAGGGTGGCTCCAACGACGCCCAGCCAGTCCTGAGCCTGAGCCTGCTGCGCGAAATCGGCGTGGACATCGAGCGCCTTAAGCGTGAAGGCATTGTTTCGTCCGACAGTGCGGACAACGACCCGGTGATCCTGCTGCGCATCGAGGGTGCGTCCATAGAAATGGACGCCTCCCGACTCGCGCTGTACGTAAGCGTGCCACAAGCGTACATAAAGCGCCGTTCGCGCGGCTACGTCGATCCCTCCCTGTGGGATGACGGCGTGACTGCCGCTTTCACTAACTACCAGTTGAACTTCAACCGCAACCGCGGCGATGGCTTCAAGAGCGATTATGCCTACCTGGGCCTGCGCAACGGCTTCAACATCGGCCAGTGGCGCTTTCGCAACGACTCGTCGATCAGCCAGAGCACCGGTCTGTCGCGTCACTTCTCCAGCAACCGGACCTACCTGGAGCATGACGTCACCGTGCTGAAAGGACGCTTCGCCATCGGTCAGCTCTACACCAACGGAGACATCTTCGACAGCAGTCGCTTCCGGGGTCTGCAGTTGGCTTCGGACATCGGCATGTTGCCGGATAACGAATCTGGCTACGCACCGATGGTGCGCGGTATTGCGGAAACCAATGCCACGGTGGAAGTTCGCCAGAACGGCTACGTCATCTACTCGACGACCGTGTCGCCCGGCGCCTTCGAGATCCGCGATATCTATCCCAGTGGTTCCAACGGCGATCTGGAAATCACGATCATCGAATCGGATGGCCGTGAGCGCAAGTTCACCCAGGCCTATTCCTACCTGCCGGTGATGGTGCGTCGCGGGACCTTCCAGTACAACCTGTCACTGGGTCGCTACGACAACGAAGGGAAGAAAAATCCAAGCCTTTGGCAGGGCACGGCGGTCTACGGAGCCAGCGACAACCTCACCACCTACGGCGGCCTGCTCGGGGCCGACGGATACAACGCCGTCAACCTGGGTCTGGGCCTTAACACGCCAGTAGGCGGTATGTCGCTGGACGTGACCAACAGCAATTCGCGCCCGGACCATGGTAAGGCCAGCACTGGGCAGAGTGCGCGGTTCCTCTACTCCAAGACGCTCAACAGTACTAACACGACTTTCACCATGGTCGGATACCGCTATTCCACTTCCGGCTATCGCACGCTCAGCGAGCACATTCAGGAAATGACCGAGGTCGATCGCCAGAGCTTCATCAGCGCCAGGCCCAAGAACCGCCTCGACCTGAGCATCAACCAGACCGTGTACAACAACGACTCGGTGTTTCTCAGCGTCGGGGAAACCACCTACTGGAACCGCAACGGCAATACTCGCCGTATTCAGTTGGGCTACAGCGGCAATATTGGCGAGGTCAGCTACAACATTTCCACGTCACGCACCCAGAGCGCCGGGCGCTCGAAAGGCTCGGACAACCAAGTGGCGCTTTCGGCGAGCATTCCGTTCGGCTCCCGCTCGCGCTCGCAGCGCGTGTACAGCAGCTACACGACCGCAGGCAAAGGTGACGACAACCTGCAGACGGGGGTCTCCGGCTACCTGAACGATGCCAGCACCCTGTCCTACTCGGCGCAGGCCGGCCGGGCCGGCAGCGATCACTCGGCAAGCGTAGGCCTGGGCTGGGATGCGCCCTCGGCCAAGCTCGCCGGCAACTATGCGAAATCCGGTTCATCCCGCCACCTGGACCTGACAGCTACCGGCTCGGTGGTCGCCCATAGCGGAGGGATCACCTTCGGTCAGCCCGTGGGCGAAACCTTCGCCCTGGTCGAGGTACCAGGCGTCAAAGGTGCCAGTCTGGAAGGCGCAACGGCGCGCACCAATGGCGCCGGCTACACCATCGAAGGCTACGTGCAGCCTTACCGCTACAACGACCTCAGCCTCAACACCCAGACCCTGGGAACGGACGTGGATGTCAGCGAGACCTCGACGCGGGTCGTGCCCCGCCGGGGCGCCGTAGTCAAGGCGCGCTTCGACGCCTCCTCCGGACGACGCGTGCAATTCGATCTACTGCAGGCCGATGGCACGCGGATTCCCTTTGGCGCGCAGTTGTTCGACGGGCAGAAACTGCTGGCCGTGGTGGATAACCAGTCCCGAGCGCTGGTGTTCGGCGTTACCGAGAAAGGCCAGTTGCAGGTGCGCTGGGCGGGGGGCAGTTGCAGCCTTCCCTATACATTACCTGAGCGCGATGCGTCCCTGGTGTACGACCAGGTGACCGCGGTATGCGTCGCTCAGCCAGCAACGGAGTCCTGAGATGAAATTGAAGCTTCTGACCCTGGCGGCGACTTGCGCCGCACTGGGTTTGAACTTGGCAGAGGCGGCCAACCCGGACGGGTGCTACTGGCATACCGGCGGTATTGGCGACCAGAAAAGGTACTTTACGATGACTGCACCGAGTCAGTTGAACCTGCAGAGCGTGCCCATCGGCGGTGTCATGGCTAACTCACCGATAGCGACCATTCATTCCGAAATCTGGCAGATAAAGTGTCCGTTTCCGGCCGTTCAGAACTACCGGGGCGAATACTACGTGTCCGACGCTGAACTAGCAGACGGTTTCACCGACGTATACAAGACCGGTATTCCCGGCGTCGGCGTGCGGTTCAAGAGCAACGCCAGCGGCACCATTGGCAACCTGCCGATGATTGACCCGTTCCCGAACGGCAACAACACCTACACCAACGTGATCAAGGCCGTGCAGCTCGAATTCATCCGTACCGCGCGGGACGTCGGCCAGGGTATGGCGTCGATGAACTTCACCATCGAACAGGACATCAACGGCTGGAACGCGGCGCAGATCAAGGTCGGAGGCAGCACCAATCTGGAAACCCGCAGCTACTTCTCCGGCTGCGCAGGCGTCGAACAGCTCACTATTCCCCTGGGGAAGGTTTCCATCGCGGAAATCGGCAAACAGCAAAAGCAGTTCAATCTCGACGTGCTCTGTTCCGGGCTGCCAGCGGGCACAAAGATTCCTGTACGGGTCTATTTCGAAGGCAGCTCCGACGGACCGGGGCGCCTGAACCTCGATGCAGGGGGAGCGAAAGGCGTGGAGATCGCACTTAAAGATGGCAAAGGCGCCCTGCTGCCTTTCTCGAAGGGCAGCGCCCTTGCCATGGACTGGATCAACAGCCAACCCGGCGGCGAGCTTTATCGCCTGTCCGTCAGTGCTGGCTATGCCCATAAGAACGTACAGACCGTTGAAGTCGGTAAGGCGAACGGGACGCTGAACTACATCATCGATTACGACTGACCCAAGTATGAGTCGGTGGGGCCGGGGCTGAAACCCCGGCCTTTTCATTTCAGAAAGGTTGTTGCGAGCCCTTCAACCATGCGTCCAGCGAATCTACCGGCATGGGCTCAGCGTAGAGATAACCTTGGCCAAAACAGGCACCCAATTGCATCAGTAGCGAACGCTGCGACTGGGTCTCGATTCCTTCCACAATCAATTGCATCCCCAAGTCCTCAGCCAGGAACAGCGCATGCCGGACGATAGCTCGCGCGCGCGGCGAACTTTCTAGCTGGGCCGTGAATTCCCTCGCCAGCTTGATCTCATCGAATGGCAGTTGGTTGAGACGCCACAGCGAGGAGTAACCCGTGCCGAAATCATCCATCGACAGGCGTACGCCAAGTTCCTTCAGGCACACAAGGCGCTGCTGAACAGCGGGCGAGACGCTGGTGAATGCATCCTCGGTAATTTCCAGTGTCACCGACGACAAAGGCAGCGGATGCTGCTGCAGTCGTGCAGCCAACTGATCGACCAGCGAATCGCTGGCAAGCTGATGCAGACTGAGGTTGAAAGCGAAACTCAGTTCGCGACCTTGCCGATGCAGTTCGACCTGACAGGCCAGGCCCTGTGCTAGAAGTCTACAGAGCAGTTCATCGAGCAACTGTTTACGGGTCATCAGGGAGATGAACGCTGCCGGAGTCATGAGGCCGCGCTGGGAATGTTGCCAGCGCGCGAGGACTTCCACACCCTGCACCTCCTGGCTCTGCAGGTCGAACTTGGGCTGCACGTAAGCCTGGAACTCGCCGCGTCGCAGTCCCCTGCGGATATCGATGGCATCAGGCTGCTGTGCCGCAGCAACGAGCCGGGGAGAACATCGGCTTTCGCCGTCGGAAAACTGGGTGGAGAGTGCGATGGACATGTTGGGAACCCTGGTTCAAATCACCCGCAAAGCCTATGCGAATGACCTTTCCCACCCTCAAAGACGCATCTGCAAAGTGACTGAGACGGTTCTCGATTCGAGCCAAGAATCTTCTGGGGTCACGCCATCTGTAGGGACAGGTTGATCTGCTCCAGGGCATTGAGCAGCGCTTGGGCCGCCTCGTTCAGCTCCTGGGTGAGCCCGTCGACGCACAGTTCCTCGACCTCGACACACCGCTCCAGCAGCGCCTGGTGATTGAGCAAGTAGGCGGTGCCCTTGAGCTTGTGGGCAATGCACCGCAGCGCGGGCACATCTCCGTCGTCCAGTGCTTGGCGCAGCGCAGCGCTTTCACCCTGGTTGCTCGCCACTACCTGGCCAGCCATCGAGGCGCGGATGTCATGGGTCCAAGACGGCCCGCCAGGTGCGTGGATCTGCTCGGCGCCAAATTTGGGAATCAGGCGGTTGAGTATCACCAGGTTGGTCGGTTTCACCAGCGCATGCTCCATCCCCGCATCGTGGCATTGCTGCAAAGTCTCACGTTGCGCGTCCGCCGTGAGACCGATGATCAGGCAGGGCCTGGTGCCTTGCAAACCCTCCAAGCGACGGATCGCCCGGGTCATTTCCAGTCCGTCCATTTCCGGCATGTTGCAGTCAGTGATGACGATGTCGACTGCATGCTCGCTCCACAGGGAGAGTCCCTCCAAGCCGTTGCAGGCGGTCAACGTGCGATGCCCCAGGTAACCGATCTGCTGGACAAGCAGGTACTGGCTCGGCAGGTGGTCCTCGACGACCAGGACCGTCAGCGGTTCATCGATATTCATCGTATTGCCCGAACTTTCGGGCAATACGATGGAGTCGACCTTCACCCGCTCCAGGGAGACTGCGAAGCTCATTCGCGTGCCGCTGCCCTCCTCGCTCTCCACTTCCAGACCGCTGCCCATCAGCACGCACAGAGACTGGCTGATCGCAAGGCCCAGACCCGCGCCGGCATTAGGATTACCCACTGCGCCATCGACGACGTAGAAGGGCTTGAACAGCTGATCCAGCTGCGCGGCGGGAATGCCTGCACCACTGTCGGTCACACTGATTCGCAAGCTCAATGTCGCATCCCCGTCCTCAATTACCGAACAGTTCAGGTCGACGCCGCCGTGCTCGGTGAATTTGATCGCGTTACTTAACAGATTGGAAACAATCTGCTTGACCTTCACCGCGTCCACCCAGACCAGCTCGGTAGCCCGCGCGTCTATATCCAGGGTCAGCCGTAACTGCTTCTGCCTTGCCAGCCCCGAGAACACATTGCCCACACACTCCAGCAACTCGCTGATGCGCGCCGGCTCAGGTACCAGCGTCAGATTTCCCGACTCGATGCGGGAAATGTCCAGGATATCGCCGATCAACGCGAGCAGGCCGATGGCCGACTCGTAGGCGATATGCACCGATTGCCGATTCAGTTCGGTTTCGCTGCGGCGTGTCAGCACCAGCTCCAACATACCGATGATGGCGTTGAGCGGGGTGCGGATTTCGTGGCTCATGGTGGCAAGAAACACTGACTTGGCGCGGTTCGCACCGTCCGCCGACTCCTTCGCCTGCTGCAGCTCATCAAGCAGCAACTGGCGTTGATCTAGGTCCGAGCGTTTGCATCGGATACGTCGGCGCTGGACGACTATCAGCACACCGGCGACCAACAGCAACACACCAAGCAGCCCCACGGAACGCCAGATTAAGGACGCGACGCCCTCCCAGTACTTGTCGTCGTTGGCCGAGTTGGCGCGCCACCGGCCGACGATCCGCAGGGACTCGCGCGGGGTGATCTCCAGCAGCGCCTTGTTCAGGATGGCAACCAGCTGCCCCTGGTCCTTCGCCGCGCTGAACACTATCCGCACAACTAGGCCGTTGAAGATTCCGCCGACCTTCAAGCTACTCTCGTACTTGTAGGACAGGTAGTAACGCGCCAGGTTGGCAGGGGCCAGGACTATGTCGGCATCGCCATCGCGCACCAGATTGAAGGCCTCGCCCATGGTCTCGGTTTCCCTGAACACCAGGTACGGATACAGGGCGCTGAACTGACGGGGATCGAGGTAGCCGTTGGCGACCACGACCGTTGCGCGGGTCTGTGCATCGAGCGTTATCGGCTGCGCATCCTGGCGCTGCACAAACAGGTAGGGGGCCGTGGCCAGCGCGCTGGTATGCAGGTAAGGCCGATCGAGAGAGGGTGTTTCAGGAAGGATGCTCAAGCTCGCCGCACCTCGGTCGAGCAAGGCACCGGCCTCGCTCAGCGAGCTGACGCGATCGATCTCGAAGTGCAGTCCGGTCTTGCGCCGCATGATGTCCAGCACGTCCGAAGCTATGCCGCTGAAGCGTCCTCGATTGTTGAAGAATGCGTAGGGGGCAATGTCCTCGCTGACCGCCAGGCGCACGGTACCGGCGTTCTCAAGCCACGCTCTCTGATCTGCACTGAGACGGCTGCGGAAGTCATCGGGCCAGCACTCTTCGGTATCGCCCCAGATGTACTGCGCGTCGATCTTCTGGCATCGGTTCAGTCCCCCCAGCGCACGCCTGAGAATGCCTTCTAGCACCCAATTGCCTGGCATCAGGCCGAAACCGACCTGAACCTCGGGCAGCTTAACGCTCTGGTTGACCACCAGCTGGTTGCCGAACAGCTGGCTTGAAAGGAAGTGGGTGGAAAGCTCGTCGCCGAGAAACACGTCGTTCTCGCCGGTCAACACCGACGCCATCGCCTGCAACACTGACGGGTAGCGCTGAAACCGGCCGTCACCACCGGCACTGCGAAAAAGCTCCAGCATCATGCCGTTTGCGACGGCGATGCGCGTCTGGCCATCGGTGGCACTGTATTCGCGGAGGTCCCCACTTTCGGAGAACAGCGACAGCTCGGTCAGGGCATAGGCCGGGCTCAGGACCAGACCGTATTTAGAAGCCATCAGCGGATTGATGTTGCTGACCATGTCAATGCGCCCATCGCGCAATGCGTCATACATGGCCTCGCGAGTCTGGAACGAGTGCACGTGAATCGGCGTACCCAGTTCCCGCTGTAAGGCCACAATGTAATCAGCCAGGAGGCCTTCCAAGCGCTGGCCCCCGGCAAAGATCCGCAGCGGTGGAAGCGGATCCTTCAGAACACCAACCACCAGGGAGGGTTTCTGCGCCAGCCACTGCTGTTCGGATGCGGACAGGGTAACCTTCAGATCTTCAAGCGATTGCCGGGCGAACGGCAGCAGTTCGTACTCTTGCGCCATGCCGCTGCGCCAGCAAAATAGCAGGACTAACACCGTCAGGCAGCGCAGCAGGCACGAATTGCTCATTCGTCGGCTCAGACCAACTCGTGCCGGCGCGCGATATCGGCCAGCTCGATCACTGAGACCACCCCCAGCTTGGTCTGAATATTCACCTTGTGCCCGCTGACAGTCTTACGGCTAAGGCTCAGCCGGGCAGCGATCTCGCTGTTGGAAAAACCCTCGGCCAGCAGCTTGAGTATCTGCAGTTCGCGATCAGTGAGGTATTCCAGGTCCCCCGTCGACTCCGGCTTGCCGAGCAGCGTCATACAGTCCTTCGGGAAGAACACATAGCCGTCGGCAACCGTTTCGATTGCCTTGATCAGCTTGCTGATCGATTCGCTTTTACTGACGAAGCCACTGGCGCCGGCATGCAGGCAGCGTACTGCGTAGTTCTCCTTTGCCTGGGAGGTGAACACTAGCACGCGGGTATCGAGCTTCTCGCGGGTGATGCGCTTGAGCACGGTGAGACCGTCAAGTTTCTCCAGGCCGATATCGAGGATGACCACGTCTGGCGCCAACGTCTGAATCATGCGCAGCGCATCCACGCCATCGGCTGTCTCGCCAACAGCCTCGAACCCGATAGATGCAAGGGCCTGGCGGATTGCCTGGCAGATTAAGGGGTGATCATCGACGATTAGGACTTTCATACTCATGTAACCACCGGAGTCAAAAGGGCTTGAAGACTTTGAAAAGTGGCAACAGAAATCTGGACGCGTCTCAACGTTGCGCTTACCGGTATGGTCTATCGGATTCGTTTGACTGGGCGGCTTTTCCTGTTGCGCGGCTGGATGATTCTGCCGCCCAAACGCCCCGGTTAGCGTCAAGACAGGTCCGGATATACCTCCAGACACTTCTTGAGTTTTGAGTCAGGCGCAAGAAATTGTGTATCTCCAAGACCTCCACTTCCCGCTTGCGCATCTTGGTGACGAAATCGAAGTGATCGTGCTAGGCCTGACTCACCCAGATCACATCGTCGAACAGCAGTTCGTTGCAGTTGCTGGGCGTAGGCCGCTGGAGGGATAGGGCTGGCGGAAACGCCACCACCATGTGCAATTTGCCGATTTCGGAAGGGCACCTAGCTTAGTTTTTTCCGTACTCATGAATACTTCCAATTTTCCTCGCGATAGTCGAATTCCTCTTAAGAAATCAAGGTTTTCAAGTATTAAACTCGGTATTTTGGAGAAGCGACATGACATGCATCAAAGACGAATTGAGCCTTTTGCCCGCGTAGACAGTCGGCCTATGGCCAGGACGGTGAGAGGATCAAATGGACAGCATCCAGGCCATCCCATATGCGCAGTGATTTTACGTAGGTCCATCGAGCTTCAGCTGGACCTGGAAAGGCTCTCGAACAACTCGACGGTCAGATCTCTCCAATTCAAATGGAGATTTCGCTCGATGTACGAATGCAAGGATTCGTCAGGTTGATTCGTACAATCATGAGGACATGTAGCCACCCTGACGCCTACCGGTGAGCAAGGTAAGGACCTCGCCAATGTCTGCAGAGGAGCAAATCCTCCTCTGCGACAGTTTTTATTGTCTAAAACCAAGCCATGCAGCCGACTGTGGATAACTCACTCCACCGTGACGGACTTGGCCAGGTTGCGCGGCTGGTCGACGTCAGTGCCCTTGAGCACCGCCACGTAATAAGACAGCAGCTGCAGCGGGATGGTGTAGAGGATCGGCGACAGGATGTCGTGGATATGCGGCATGTGGATAACATGCGTGCCCTCGCCGTTGGTCATGCCGGCCTGCTCGTCGGCAAAGACGATCAGCTCGCCGCCACGGGCGCGGACCTCCTGCAGGTTGGACTTGAGCTTCTCCAGCAACTCGTTGTTCGGCGCCACGGTGACGACGGGCATGTCGTTATCCACAAGGGCCAGCGGACCGTGCTTGAGCTCGCCGGCCGGGTAGGCTTCGGCGTGGATGTAGGAGATTTCCTTGAGCTTGAGTGCCCCTTCCATCGCCACCGGGAACTGTGCGCCACGACCGAGGAACAGGGTGTGGTGCTTCTCGGCGAACAGCTCGGCGATTTTTTCCACCGTGCTGTCCATCGCCAGGGCTTCGCCCAGGCGGGTCGGCAAGCGCCGCAGTTCTTCCACCAGGGTGGCTTCGACGCCTTCGCCCAGAGTGCCGCGGACCTGACCCAGGGACAGGGTCAGCAACAGCAGGCCAACCAGCTGGGTGGTAAAGGCTTTGGTCGATGCCACGCCGATTTCGCGACCGGCCTGGGTCAGCAGGGTCAGGTCGGACTCACGCACCAGCGAGCTGATACCGACGTTGCAGATCGCCAGGCTGGCGAGGAAACCCAGCTCCTTGGCATTCCGCAGCGCGGCCAGGGTGTCGGCGGTTTCGCCGGACTGGGAAATGGTCACGAACAGGGTATCCGGCTGCACCACCACCTTGCGGTAGCGGAACTCGCTGGCCACTTCGACCTGGCACGGAATCCCGGCCAGTTCTTCCAGCCAGTAACGGGCAACCATGCCGGCGTGGTAGCTGGTGCCGCAGGCGACGATCTGCACGTTGCGCACCTTGGCGAACAGCTCGGCGGCCTGTGGGCCGAAAGCCTGGACCAGCACCTGGTCCTGGCTCAGGCGGCCTTCGAGGGTGCGTTGCACCACGGCTGGCTGCTCGTGGATTTCCTTGAGCATGAAGTGGCGGAACTCGCCCTTCTCGGCGGCCTCGGCGCCGTCGCGGTATTGCACGGCTTCACGCTCGACCGCTTTGCCGTCGACATCCCAGATCTGCACGCTGTCGCGGCGAATCTCGGCGATATCGCCCTCTTCCAGGTACATGAAGCGATCGGTTACCTGACGCAGGGCCAGTTGGTCGGAAGCCAGGAAGTTTTCCCCCAGGCCCAGGCCGATCACCAATGGGCTGCCACTGCGGGCGGCAACCAGGCGGTCCGGCTGGCTGGCGCTGATCACGGCCAGGCCATAGGCGCCATGCAGTTCCTTGACGGTGGCTTTCAGGGCCACGGTCAGGTCGCCCAGGTCCTTGAGTTTGTGGTCCAGCAGATGAGCGATGACTTCCGTGTCGGTGTCCGAGGTGAACACGTAGCCCAGGCCCTTGAGTTGCTCGCGCAGGACTTCATGGTTCTCGATGATGCCGTTGTGCACCACCGCCAGGCCGCCGGAGAAATGCGGGTGGGCATTGCGTTCACACGGCGCGCCGTGAGTGGCCCAGCGGGTGTGGGCGATGCCCAGGCGACCGACCAGCGGCGCGCCGGCCAAGGCCTGTTCCAGCTCGCTGACCTTGCCCGGACGACGCAGGCGCTCGAGCTTGCCATCGTTGGTCAGGACCGCCACCCCGGCGCTGTCGTAGCCGCGGTATTCGAGACGCTTGAGGCCTTCGAGCAGGATGGGCGTGATATTCCGTTCAGCAACGGCGCCAACAATTCCACACATGGTTTCTCTCCTAGATGACTGCCGCGCAAATCAGCGTAATGCCGCGGGCCTGAATCTGGTCGCGGGCCTCTGCAGGCAGGCGATCATCGGTAATAAGGGTATGGACGCTGCTCCAGGGCAGCTCCAGGTTGGGAATCTTGCGGCCGATCTTGTCGGCCTCGACCATCACCACGACTTCCCGCGCCACCTCGGCCATCACCCGGCTCAGGCCGAGCAGCTCGTTGAAGGTGGTGGTCCCGCGCACCAGATCGATGCCGTCGGCACCGATAAACAGCTGGTCGAAGTCGTAGGAACGCAATACCTGCTCGGCAACCTGCCCCTGGAACGACTCGGAGTGAGGGTCCCAGGTACCGCCGGTCATCAACAGCACCGGCTCATGCTCCAGTTCGCTCAGGGCATTGGCCACATGCAGCGAGTTGGTCATGACCACCAGGCCCGGCTGCTGGCCGAGTTCGGGAATCATGGCCGCGGTGGTACTGCCACTGTCGATGATGATGCGGGCGTGTTCGCGAATCCGCGCAACCGCCGCGCGGGCGATGGCTTGTTTATAGGGGGAGACTGGCTGGCCGAGATCGCCGACCAGTTCCTGCGGCATGGTGATCGCGCCGCCGTAGCGCCGCAGCAACAAGCCGTTGCTCTCCAGGGCCGCCAGGTCCTTGCGGATCGTAACTTCCGAAGTTTCGAAGCGTTTAGCCAGCTCATCCACGCTCACCTCGCCCTGTTCATTGAGCAAGGCCAGAATGTTGTGACGGCGCTGGGGCGTATTGCGTTTCGACATGAGCACTTAAGTTTCGATTCGAAAGATAACGGAAGCAATCAAAACCTATTGCCGGAAATTCGTCAAGCGAGGGAAATGAAAAAATGCTGTGGATAACAGCCGGAAGGAATTATCCACAGGGATGACGTTTCGCGGCCACAGAAGGATGGGTATCAATCCTGTAGCCGCGAGTTTTCTCACTATAGGCAGAGCGAACAGCATCGACCTTGCATCGGCTGTGGATAACTCAGCTTTTCTTGATTTTCACCGGGCGTTTCCAGCCGTCGATATTCTTCTGCCGGGCACGGGCCACGGCCAGCTGGGCTTTTTCCACAGTCTGGTTGATGGTGGAACCAGCCGCCGTGGTCGCGCCATCCTGGATATCCACAGGTGCCACCAACGAGTTGTTGGAACCGATGAAGACGTCTTCGCCCAGCACCGTACGATGCTTGTTGGCGCCATCGTAGTTGCAGGTAATGGTGCCGGCGCCGATGTTGCTGCGCGCACCGATCTCGGCATCGCCCAGGTAGGCCAGGTGACCGGCTTTGGCACCCTCGCCCATGCGTGCGTTCTTCAACTCGACAAAGTTACCCACATGGGCACGGGCTTCGAGAACAGTGCCCTGACGCAGGCGGGCGAACGGACCGGCATCGCTGCCTTCACCCAGTACAGCACCTTCGATATGGCTGTTGGCCTTGATCACCACGCCCTTGCGCAGGGTGCTGTCCTTGATCACGCAGTTCGGGCCGATCACCACGTCGTCCTCGATGACCACGCGACCTTCGAGAATCACGTTGATGTCGATCAGCACGTCGCGGCCCACCGTCACTTCACCGCGCACATCGAAACGTGCCGGGTCGCGCAGGGTCACGCCCTGAGCCATCAGGCGCCGACCTTCGCGCAACTGGTAATGACGCTCCAGCTCGGACAGCTGCTTGCGATCGTTGGCGCCCTGCACTTCCATCGGATCGTGCGGTTGCTCGGTAGCCACCAACAAACCATCGCTGACCGCCATCTCGATCACGTCAGTCAGGTAATACTCGCCCTGGGCGTTGTTATTCGACAGACGACTCATCCAGTCGGCAAGGCGATTCGCCGGCACGGCAAGGATGCCAGTGTTGCCTTCGGTGATAGCGCGTTGCGCTTCGCTGGCGTCCTTGTGCTCGACAATGGCTGCGACCCTACCGTCGGCATCGCGAACGATCCGGCCATACCCGGTCGGGTCGTCCAGCTCCACGGTCAGCAATCCCATTTGCCCGGGAACAACATGCTTGAGCAAGCGCTGCAGGGTTTCGACTTCGATCAGCGGCACGTCACCGTAGAGAATCAGCACGGTGTCGGCGGTAATGAACGGCACCGCCTGGGCGGTGGCGTGACCGGTACCCAGTTGCTTGTCCTGCAGCACAAAATTCAGGTCGTCCGCCGCCAGGCGCTCACGCACCGCATCGGCACCGTGACCGATGACGACATGGATGCGTTGTGGATCGAGTTGCCGGGCGCTGTGGATAACATGACCAAGCATGGAGTTGCCCGCCACCGGGTGCAGCACCTTTGGCAACGAGGAACGCATGCGAGTGCCTTGACCGGCAGCGAGAATAACGATTTCGAGAGACATGACTGGCTACCAATCCTGGGTGGTCAGCGACTGCGACCATGAGGTGAATTGCAAAAAAAGAAAAAGGGTAGCCGAGGCTACCCTTTTTAATCAATCACGCGGAAATCCCGCGGCTTAGCCGCCGAACTTCTTGCGGATCTGCTGGACGGTACGCAGCTGGGCTGCGGCCTCGGCCAGACGTGCAGCAGCAGAACCGTAGTCGAAATCTGCGCCTTTTTCATTCAGGGCCTTCTCAGCAGCCTTGACGGCTTCCTGAGCGGAGGCTTCGTCCAGGTCGGCAGCACGCTGCACGGTGTCGGCAAGAACCTTGACCATGTTCGGCTGAACCTCGAGGAAACCACCAGAGATGTAGAACACCTCGGCTTCCCCGCCCTGCTTGATCAAGCGGATCGGACCTGGTTTCAGATTAGTGATCAGCGGAGCGTGACCCAGGGCGATACCAAGATCCCCGAGCTCGCCGTGTGCGATCACCATCTCGACCAGACCGGAGAAGATTTCCCCTTCCGCGCTGACGATATCGCAATGGACTGTCATAGCCATCTGCTTGCCTCAACCTAAATTAGCGCCCGTTGCCGGGCGCCGGGATTACAGTTTCTTGGCTTTCTCGATCGCTTCTTCGATGCCGCCGACCATGTAGAACGCTTGTTCTGGCAGGTGGTCGTAGTCACCGTTGAGGATGCCTTTGAAGCCAGCGATGGTGTCTTTCAGGGAAACGTATTTGCCTGGAGAACCAGTGAAGACTTCAGCCACGAAGAACGGCTGCGACAGGAAGCGCTGGATTTTACGAGCGCGGGATACCAGTTGCTTGTCGGCTTCGGACAGTTCGTCCATACCCAGGATCGCAATGATGTCCTTCAGCTCTTTGTAGCGCTGCAGCACGTACTGAACGCCGCGAGCGGTTTCATAGTGCTCGTTGCCGATCACGTTCGGGTCCAGCTGACGGGAAGTCGAGTCCAGTGGATCTACCGCTGGGTAGATACCCAGGGAAGCGATGTCACGGGACAGTACGACGGTGGCGTCCAAGTGGGCGAAGGTGGTCGCTGGCGACGGGTCGGTCAAGTCGTCCGCAGGTACGTATACCGCTTGGATCGAGGTGATCGAGCCTTGCTTGGTCGAAGTGATACGTTCTTGCAGAACGCCCATCTCTTCAGCCAGGGTCGGCTGGTAACCTACTGCGGAAGGCATACGGCCCAGCAGTGCGGATACTTCGGTACCGGCCAGGGTGTAACGATAGATGTTGTCGACGAACAGCAGAACGTCGTTACCTTCGTCACGGAACTTCTCGGCCATGGTCAGGCCGGTCAGAGCTACGCGCAGACGGTTTCCCGGCGGCTCGTTCATCTGGCCGTATACCAGTGCCACTTTGTCCAGAACGTTGGAATCCTTCATCTCGTGGTAGAAGTCGTTACCCTCACGAGTACGCTCACCCACACCGGCGAACACGGAATAACCGCTGTGCTCGATGGCGATGTTACGGATCAGTTCCATCATGTTTACGGTTTTGCCCACACCGGCACCACCGAACAGACCGACTTTACCGCCCTTGGCGAACGGGCAAACCAGGTCGATAACCTTGATGCCGGTTTCCAGCAGGTCGTTGCCGCCAGCTTGTTCAGCGAAGGTCGGCGCAGGACGGTGAATGCCCCAACGCTCTTCTTCGCCGATCGGACCAGCTTCGTCGATCGGGTTGCCCAGTACGTCCATGATCCGGCCCAGGGTCGCTTTACCGACCGGTACGGAGATGGCTGCGCCAGTGTTGTTGACGTCCAGACCGCGCTTCAAGCCCTCGGTGGAGCCCATCGCAATGGTACGTACCACGCCGTCGCCCAGCTGCTGCTGAACTTCCAGAGTGGTTTCGGCGCCTTGAACCTTCAAGGCGTCGTAGATGCTCGGTACGCTGTCGCGTGGAAATTCCACGTCGATAACGGCGCCGATGATTTGAACGATACGTCCGCTACTCATAGCTGGATCCTCTGAATATTTGAACCGTTAAACCGCGGCAGCGCCGCCGACGATTTCCGAGATCTCTTGGGTGATCGCAGCCTGACGCGCCTTGTTGTAGATCAGCTGCAAATCGCTGATCAAATCACCGGCGTTGTCGGTAGCGTTCTTCATCGCGATCATCCGCGCAGCTTGTTCAGCCGCGTTGTTCTCGACCACCGCCTGGTAGACCTGCGACTCCACGTAGCGAACCATCAAGCCGTCAAGCAGCTCTTTGGCATCCGGTTCGTAGAGATAGTCCCAGTGGTGCTTGAGTTCTTGATCCGGGGTTGCCACCAGCGGAATCAACTGCTCCACCGTAGGCTGTTGCGTCATGGTGTTGATGAACTTGTTGGACACCACGGACAGGCGGTCAATCCGGCCGTCCAGGTAGGCATCCAGCATCACCTTGACGCTGCCGATCAGATCATTGATCGACGGCTCTTCGCCCAGGTGGCTGATTGCAGCGACGACGTTACCGCCGAAGTTACGGAAGAAAGCCGCACCTTTGCTGCCAACCACGCACAGATCGATCTCGACGCCATTTTCGCGGTTTACCGCCATGTCCTTGACCAAAGCCTTGAACAGGTTGGTATTCAAACCACCGCACAGACCACGGTCACTGCTCACCACGATATAACCGACGCGCTTGATTGCGCGGTCGATCATGAACGGGTGGCGATATTCCGGGTTGGCGTTGGCCAGATGACCAATAACCTGGCGGATGCGCTCCGCGTAAGGACGGCTAGCAGCCATGCGCATTTGTGCCTTGCGCATTTTGCTGACCGCCACTTTTTCCATGGCGCTGGTAATCTTTTGCGTGCTTTTGATGCTCGCAATCTTACTGCGAATCTCTTTTGCGCCTGCCATGTAACACCTATCAGGTTAGCAAGCGGGAGCCTCGCGGCCCCCGCTGCGGCTTACCAGGTTTGGGTGGCCTTGAACTTCTCGATACCGGCTTTCAGGCCAGCGTCGATTTCGTCATTGAAGTCACCCTTCACGTTGATCTTCGCCATCAAATCGGCGTGATCGCGGTTGAAGTAAGCAATCAGCGCTTGTTCGAAGCTACCGATCTTGGCGATTTCGACGTCAGTCAGGAACCCACGTTCAGCGGCATACAGCGACAGCGACATGTCAGCGATGGACATAGGCGCGTATTGCTTCTGCTTCATCAGCTCGGTAACGCGCTGACCGTGTTCAAGTTGCTTACGGGTCGCTTCGTCCAGGTCAGAAGCGAACTGGGCGAATGCCGCCAGTTCACGGTACTGAGCCAGGGCGGTACGGATACCACCGGACAGCTTCTTGATGATCTTGGTCTGAGCGGCACCACCTACACGGGATACCGAAACACCGGCGTTCACTGCCGGGCGGATGCCGGAGTTGAACATGGCCGATTCCAGGAAGATCTGACCGTCGGTGATGGAAATCACGTTGGTCGGAACGAACGCGGAAACGTCGCCAGCCTGGGTTTCGATGATCGGCAGTGCGGTCAGGGAACCGGTCTTGCCAGTTACCGCGCCGTTGGTGAACTTCTCTACGTACTCTTCCGAAACGCGGGATGCGCGCTCCAGCAGACGGGAGTGGAGATAGAACACGTCGCCTGGGTAAGCTTCACGGCCTGGTGGACGGCGCAGCAGCAGGGAAATCTGGCGGTAAGCCACTGCTTGCTTGGACAGATCGTCATAAACGATCAGCGCGTCTTCACCGCGGTCGCGGAAGAATTCGCCCATGGTGCAACCGGAGTACGGTGCCAGGAATTGCAGGGCAGCGGATTCGGAAGCACTGGCAGCCACGATGATGGTGTTGGCCAGAGCGCCGTTTTCTTCCAGCTTGCGAACAACGTTGGCAATGGTCGATTGTTTCTGACCGATAGCCACGTATACGCAGAAGATGCCGCTGTCTTTCTGGTTGATGATCGCGTCGATCGCCAGAGCGGTCTTACCGATCTGACGGTCACCGATGATCAGCTCACGCTGGCCACGGCCGACAGGGATCATGGCATCGACAGCCTTGTAGCCAGTCTGTACAGGCTGGTCTACCGACTTACGCCAGATCACGCCTGGAGCAACTTTCTCGACCGCGTCGGTCTCGGTGTTGTTCAGCGGACCTTTGCCGTCAACTGGGTTACCCAGTGCGTCGACTACGCGACCCAGCAGTTCCTTACCAACCGGAACTTCGAGGATGCGGCCAGTGCACTTGGCGCTCATGCCTTCAGCCAGAGTCGTGTATGCGCCCAGTACAACGGCACCTACGGAGTCTTGCTCGAGGTTGAGTGCCATACCGTAGACACCGCCCGGAAACTCGATCATCTCGCCGTACATGACGTCGGCCAGACCGTGAATCCGCACGATACCGTCAGAAACGCTGACGACAGTGCCTTCGTTACGGGCTTGGGAGGTCACATCGAGCTTTTCGATGCGGCCCTTGATAATTTCACTTATTTCGGAAGGATTGAGTTGCTGCATTGCTCTGCTGCCCCTTCAAACTCAAGATTTCAATGCTTCGGCAAGTTTCGCGATTTTGCCGCGAATCGAGCCATCGATAACCAGGTCGCCGGCGCGGATGACGACACCACCAATCAGGGCAGCGTCCTCCGCAACTTGCAGGCGCACTTCCCGGTCGAGTCGTGCACTGAGAACCTTGGCGAGTTTGTCTTGCTGTTCTTGGTTCAACGCAAAAGCACTGGTGACTTCCACATCTACCGACTTCTCTTGCTCGGCCTTGTACAGGTCGAACAGGGCGGCGATCTCCGGCAGAAGCAGGAGACGGTCGTTTTCGGCAACGACGTGGATGAAATTCTGTGCCTTGGCATCGAACTTGTCGCCGCACACGTCGATAAACGTGGCGGCCTTGTTTGCGCTCGTCAGTCGCGGGGCCTTGAGCACGCGCCGCATGGTGTCGTCTTGCGACACTGCTGCAGCCAGGCCGAGCATGGCTGACCAAGAGGCCAGCTGCTGGTGGGCCTGAGCGTGCTCGAAGGCCGCCTTAGCGTAAGGTCGGGCCAACGTGGTCAGTTCTGCCATGATCGCCCTCGCTTAAATTTCAGCAGCCAGTTTGTTAACCAGCTCCGCGTGCGCGTTTTGATCGATTGTGGCACCCAAGATCTTCTCGGCGCCGCCAACGGCCAGCACACCCAGTTGGGCACGCAGCGCGTCTTTGACACTGTTCAGTTCCTGCTCGATCTCGGCCTGAGCCTGAACCTTCACACGGTCAGCGTCGACACGGGCTTTTTCAACAGCCTCTTCGACGATCTGGTTACCGCGTTTCTTGGCTTGCTCAATGATTTCGGCTGCCTGAGCTTTTGCTTCGCGCAGTTGCTGACCCGCTTTCTCTTGGGCCAGTTCCAGGTCGCGAGCTGCTCGGCTGGCAGCGTCCAGTCCATCCGCGATCTTCTTCTGACGTTCGTGCAAAGCCGCGATGACCGGAGGCCACACGAACTTCATGCAAAACAGTACAAAAATGAAGAACGCAACGGACTGGCCAATCAGGGTTGCATTAATGTTCACGCCAACACCTCGCTCGTTCGTTGTCCATCACACCAATCAACTCGAAAATTCGAGTGATTAGCCAGCGAGTTGACCAACGAAGGGGTTCGCGAAGGTGAAGAACAGAGCGATACCAACGCCGATCATGGTCACGGCGTCGAGCAGGCCGGCAACGATGAACATTTTAACTTGCAGCATTGGAACCATTTCTGGCTGACGCGCAGCGCCTTCCAGGAACTTGCCGCCCAACAGGCCGAAACCAATTGCGGTACCCAGTGCGCCCAGGCCGATCAACAGTGCAACAGCGATAGCGGTTAGACCAACTACAGTTTCCATCTTTCCTCCCGACTTTTACGTCGTATGGTTTAGGTTTTTTAGATTAAAGCGGTAAAACAAATCGTTTCATCGTGCCCTAGACGGGCCCCCTCCCGTTTGACCGGGAGGGACATCAGACTGGTCGAGACCGGTCTTAATGGTTCTCTTCGTGCGCCATCGACAGGTAGACGATGGTCAGCATCATGAAGATAAACGCTTGCAGGGTGATGATCAGGATGTGGAACACAGCCCACGCCCATTGCAGCACCACGCCCAGGCCGCTGAGCCAGAGCAGGCCGCTGCCGAACATCACGGCGATCAGGATGAACACCAGTTCGCCAGCGTACATGTTGCCGAACAGACGAAGTGCCAGAGAGATTGGTTTGGCGATCAGCGTCACGAATTCAAGCAGGAAGTTCACCGGAATCAGCAGCGCTTGAACAAAGATGTTCTTGCTGCCGAACGGGTGCAGGGTCAGTTCGCCGATGAAGCCGCCGATGCCCTTGATCTTGATGCTGTAGAAAATGATCAGTGCAAACACCGAGAAGGCCATGGCCAGCGTGGCGTTCGGGTCGGTAGTCGACACGGCACGGAAAGGAATGTGCGCATCGCCGGAGATCAGGATGGCCAGTTGAGGAATCCAGTCGACCGGGATCAGGTCGATGGCGTTCATCAGGAACACCCAGACGAAGATGGTCAGTGCCAGCGGTGCAATCACTGGGCTACGGCCATGGAAGCTGTCTTTCACGCTGCCATCGACGAACTGGACCAATACTTCAACGAAGTTCTGCAAAGCACCTGGCTGACCGGAAGTTGCCTTCTTGGCCGCCATGCGGAAAAGAAGAACGAAGATCAGACCCAACGCCACAGACCAGCCGAGAGTATCGACGTGGAATGCCCAGAAACCCATTTCTTTGGCTTCTGCTGCGGTGTGGGCAAAGCCCCAGCCGCCATTAGGTAGCTGACCGAAGGTCAGGTTCTGCAAGTGGTGCTGGATATAGCCCGAAGCGGTTGTTTCTGCCATGGTTGCCTCAAACGCCCTAAGGTCTCGAAAGTCTTGTTCTCATAAGCAGGGGAGCGAACCAGCTGACCAGTTGGGTCAGCACGAAGACGCCGAATACAGCTAGCGGCGCCAATGGCTTCACACCTGCGAACGTCAATGCAAAGAGCACTGCCGTCAAAATCAGTTTGCCCGCCTCGCCGGCATAAAAAGACCGGACGATGGCTTGAGCTGCTCGGGCGCCGGAAAACCGAAATGCCCTATGAGCGAAATACACATTGGGGAGCAAGGCTATCAGTCCCCCACAAAGGCCTGAGTATCCGGCTACGACTCCATGCCAATACCAGAGCGCCAAGGCGGCCAGCAATAAAACGACCAACTGAGCCAATAAAACCGGGAAAACCGCCAAGCGATGGAACGGCAGGCGGTTTGGCGTGCGGGTTTCCATCACTCTTGCTCCTCATGGGTCGGCTGCCAGAATTCAATAACTTGGCATAATTTGTGCCGACAAAATGCGCGCAGAGTATAGGGGCGGTTCAGCCCCTATTCAACTGCCGGGTAGTGATTTCCGACTGCACGCTACATGAGGAAATGTTTCAGCGGATGTGTGCAAGGACGCCTTGAAGCTCATCGAGGGAGTTATACCCGATCACCAACTGACCTTTCCCTTTCTTTCCGTGACGAATCTGCACCGCAGAGCCCAGGCGCTCGGCCAGGCGTTGCTCCAGGCGCGCGATATCCGGGTCGGGTTTTACAGGTTCGGCAGGTTGCTGTTTGCCACTCAACCACTGGCGAACCAGGGCTTCGGTCTGGCGTACGGTGAGGCCACGTGCGACAACGTGTCGCGCCCCTTCAACCTGTTGATTTTCCGGCAAACCCAGCAAGGCACGGGCATGACCCATTTCCAGGTCGCCGTGGGACAGCATGGTCTTGATCACTTCAGGCAAAGCGATCAGGCGCAGCAAGTTGGCTACGGTGACGCGGGACTTACCCACAGCCTCGGCAACCTGCTGCTGAGTCAGCTGGAATTCCTGCTGCAGGCGCTGCAGGGCAACCGCTTCCTCGATAGGGTTGAGATCTTCGCGCTGGATATTCTCGATCAGCGCCATGGCGATAGCGGTTTCGTCGGGCACATCGCGGACCATCGCCGGAATGGTTTCCTGACCCGCCTGCTGGCTGGCGCGCCAGCGGCGCTCGCCGGCGATGATTTCAAAACGGCCGGAACCGATCGGACGCACCACGATTGGCTGCATTACGCCCTGAGTCTTGATCGAGCTCGCCAATTCTTCCAGTGCCTGAGGGTCCATGTCCCGGCGCGGCTGATACTTGCCGCGCTGGATCAGGTCCAGCGGCAAATGTTGCAGCTCACGCACATCGGCTTGAACCGCTTGTTCTTCCAGCGAGCTGACAGTCGGACCACTCAACAGTGCATCCAGTCCACGTCCGAGACCTCGTTTCTTGACGGCCATGGGGATTCCTTAAGTTGGCTGGGCAGCGGCTGCGCGTGAATTTTTCCGTTGCCGACGAACCATCTCGCCAGCAAGGGCCAGATAGGCGATGGCACCGCGGGACTGTTTGTCGTAGACCAACGCCGGCATGCCATAACTGGGGGCTTCCGCCAGACGGATGTTGCGTGGGATCACTGTGTCGTACAACTGATCGCCGAAGTGTTCCTTGAGTTGCGCAGAAACATCGTTCATCAGGCTCAGGCGCGGGTCGTACATGGTCCGCAGCAAGCCTTCGACCTTGAGGTTCGGATTGAGCAATTCGGAGATGCGCTTGATGTTATCCACAAGGTCGCTCAGCCCTTCGAGAGCAAAGTATTCGCACTGCATGGGGATAATGACCCCATCGGCGGCAACCAGGGCGTTGAGCGTGAGCATCGACAGCGACGGCGGGCAGTCGATCAGAATGTAATCGTAGTTTTCCCGGATCGGCGCCAGGGCACTGCGCAGACGGCTTTCCTTCATCTGCATTTCCAGCAGAACCACTTCCGCGGCGGTCAGGTCGCGGTTCGCCGGCAGCAGTTGATAGCCGCCGTGTTCGGAGTAATGCATGGCCTGGGCCAGATCGCATTCGCCGATCAGCAGGTCGTAGACCGAATTTTCCAGGCCATGTTTATCCACACCGCTACCCATGGTGGCGTTGCCCTGTGGATCGAGATCGATCAACAGCACCCGGCGCTTGGTAGCAACCAGCGATGCTGCGAGGTTGATGCAGGTGGTGGTCTTGCCCACACCACCTTTCTGGTTCGCTATCGCGAATACCTTAGCCATTCTTGCTTGTGTTCCCAATCATGCCGTGCGGCGCAGTATCAGCAGATGGCGTTGGCCTTGGCAACCGGGTACGGCCAGGGCGTGTTCGCTATCGAGGTGGAAGTCCGCCGGCAATGCTACCAGCTCATCGGCGGGATGAACGCCCTTCATTGCCAGCCAACGTGTATCGCGGTCGCCGAGGTGGCGAGTCCAGTTGGTGAAGTTCTCCATGCTGCTGAATGCCCGGGAAATGATCCCGTTGAATGGCTGCTGCGGCTGGAAAGCTTCGACACGACTGTGGATAACTTGCAGGTTATCCAGCTTCAGTTCCAGTTTGACCTGGGTCAGGAAGCGGGTTTTCTTGCCATTGCTGTCCAGACAGGTCACTTGCGAATCCGGAAACAGGATAGCCAATGGAATGCCCGGCATCCCGCCGCCGCTGCCAACGTCCAGCCAGCGGCCGTTTTCGATGAACGACATCACGCTCAGGCTATCGAGCAGATGACGCGAGACCATTTCATCCGGATCGCGTACTGCGGTCAGGTTGTAAGCCTTGTTCCATTTGATCAGCAGGGCCAGATAACCCAGCAGCAACTCGTGCTGGGCTTCTGTCAGGTTGACACCGAGTTGGCGAGCACCTGTGGATAACTCTTCTGCATGTTGCGAGGTGACCTGCGAACTCAAGCGCTTTGCTCCAACTGACGGCCCGCGCCGCGTTTTTTCAAGTGAATCATCAACAGCGAAATCGCTGCAGGGGTCACGCCCGGAATCCGTGAGGCCTGGCCCAGGGTTTCAGGACGCGTGGCGCCGAGCTTGCTCTGGATCTCTTTCGAGAGACCGGAAATGTTGCTGTAGTCGATATCCACAGGCAGCTTGGTGTCTTCGCTGGCCCGCAGACGAGCGATTTCATCCTGCTGGCGGTCGATGTAACCGGCGTACTTGGTCTTGATCTCGACCTGCTCGGCGACCTGTGGATCTTCTGCGCCCTGCCCGGTCACTTCGACCAAACCAGCGTAGTCGATTTCCGGACGGCTCAGCAGATTCAGCAAGTTGTACTCATGGGTCAGCGGTGTGCCGAACTTTTCGGCGATCGCATCACCCTGCTCGGTACCCGGACGAACCCAAGTGCTTTTCAGGCGTTGCTCTTCCAGAGCGATACCTTCGCGTTTTTTGCAGAACGCGGCCCAACGGACATCGTCCACCAGACCCAGTTCCCGACCTTTTTCGGTCAGGCGCAGGTCGGCATTGTCTTCGCGCAGGATCAGGCGGTATTCGGCACGGGATGTGAACATCCGATACGGTTCCTGGGTTCCCAGGGTAATCAGGTCGTCGACCAACACACCGATATAGGCTTCATCGCGACGCGGGCACCAGCTGTCTTTGCCCTGCGCGCGCAATGCGGCGTTGGCACCGGCGAGCAGACCCTGGGCGCCGGCTTCTTCGTAACCGGTGGTGCCGTTGATCTGGCCGGCAAAGAACAGGCCGCCAATCACTTTGGTTTCCAGGCTGTACTTCAGGTCGCGCGGATCGAAGTAGTCGTACTCGATGGCATAGCCGGGACGCACGATGTGTGCGTTTTCCATGCCGCGGATCGATTGCACGATCTGCAACTGCACATCGAACGGCAGACTTGTGGATATCCCGTTCGGGTACAGCTCGTGAGTGGTCAGGCCTTCCGGCTCGATGAAGACCTGATGGCTTTCCTTGTCGGCAAAGCGATGGATCTTGTCTTCGATCGAGGGGCAGTAGCGCGGGCCAATGCCCTCGATCGAGCCGGCATCGGAATACATCGGCGAACGGTCAAGGTTTGCAGCGATGATTTCGTGAGTCCGCGCATTGGTATGAGTAATCCAGCAACTGACCTGCCGCGGATGCTGTTCCTTGTTGCCCAGGAAGGACATGACCGGGATCGGCGTATCGCCCGGTTGCTCGGTCATCACCGAGAAATCCACAGACCGGCCGTCGATGCGCGGTGGCGTACCGGTTTTCAGGCGGCCGACACGCAGAGGCAATTCGCGCAGACGGCGAGCCAGAGCGATCGACGGCGGATCACCGGCACGGCCGCCGGAATAATTCTGCAACCCGATGTGGATAAGTCCGCCGAGGAAGGTACCGGTGGTCAACACCACGGATTCGGCGAAGAAACGCAGGCCCATTTGGGTCACGACGCCGCGGACCTGGTCCTGTTCGACGATCAGGTCATCCGCTGCCTGTTGAAATATCCACAGGTTCGGCTGGTTTTCCAGGATTTCGCGGACAGCAGCCTTGTACAGAATACGGTCGGCCTGGGCGCGGGTAGCACGCACGGCCGGGCCTTTACGGCTGTTCAACACCCGAAACTGAATACCACCTTTATCGGTAGCCATGGCCATCGCGCCGCCGAGGGCGTCGATTTCTTTGACCAGATGACTTTTACCGATCCCGCCAATCGCGGGATTGCAGCTCATTGCTCCGAGGGTTTCCACGTTGTGCGTCAGCAACAGGGTTTTTGCCCCCATGCGTGCTGATGCAAGTGCTGCCTCGGTACCGGCATGACCGCCGCCGATGACGATCACTTCAAAACGGGAAGGGAAATCCACCACGCACCTCGTGCCTGCTTATATGGGTAAAAAAGGATGGGTTCTTGGGATAACGGACAAGTATAGGGTCTTCGCCCTTCCTAAAGAACCCTTTGCACAAAATTTAACCAGCTGTGGATGACTCACGGACAATAGAAATTAAAAAGAAAGAAATTTATTAAATCTTTGTTTTTATGTTTATTCTTAGGCACCGACCTATCTGTGGATAGATTTATACAGCCCTTTGTTTTCAATGTGTACAGAGATTCAAAAGTCTGTGGTTAGGTAGCAACGAGGCCCTTGGATAACCGGTCTAAGCCTGTGGATTAAAGTGATGCTTATCCACAGAGCGGTTTTTCCTCAGTTTTGACGCCCTGTTATCAACTGAGCCTAAGGGCAGTTATTCACAGGGCTTAATCCACAGAAAAAAGCTCGTCCGACCAAACGGCGGCCACAAGAAATCCGCCGGAGCGCCCAATTGCGCCCGACAAACTTGGAAATGATGGGGAGTACGAGGGATTTCAGGAGCGGGTTTGCCCGTGATGCCGGCGGAACACCGTCATGAGCATCACGAGCAACCAAGCCGTCGAACGGCTGCTCCTATAGGGAGATGGGGTTATTTACCGATGCAGAAGCTGGAGAAGATCCGGCCCAGCAGGTCGTCCGAGCTGAAAGCGCCGGTAATTTCTCCCAGGGATTGCTGGGCCTGGCGCAGGTCTTCAGCCAGCAGCTCGCCGGCACCGGCCAGGGTTAATTGCGCACGGCCATGTTCAAGCGCGTCGCTGGCGTGGTGCAAGGCTTCCAGGTGACGCCTGCGTGCACTGAAGCTGCTTTCGGAAGTCTGTTCGTAACCCATGCAGGCCTTGAGGTGCTCACGCAGCAGTTCCAGGCCCTCGCCGCCTGCCTTGGCACTGAGGCTGATAGTCACGTGGCCATCGTCGCTGACCTCCAGGGCGATCGCTTCGTTGGTCAGGTCGGCCTTGTTACGAATCAAAGTGACTTTCGCCGGATCCGGCCGCTGTTCCAGGAACTCCGGCCACAAGGCAAAGGGGTCCAGCGCTTCCGGGGCCGTGGCGTCGACCACCAGCAATACACGATCGGCCTCGCTAATGGCCTTGAGGGCACGTTCCACGCCGATCTTTTCCACCTGGTCTTCGGTATCGCGCAACCCTGCGGTATCCACAACGTGCAACGGCATGCCGTCGATGTGGATATGTTCACGCAGCACATCCCGGGTGGTGCCGGCGATCTCGGTGACAATTGCCGCTTCGCGTCCGGCGAGAGCATTGAGCAGGCTGGACTTGCCAGCGTTGGGTCGGCCAGCGATAACCACAGTCATGCCATCACGCAGCAAGGCGCCCTGGCCGGCTTCGCGGACCACGGTGGATAACTCGTCGCGCACCGCGTCGAGCATCTGCAGGACGTGGCCATCGGCCAGGAAGTCGATTTCTTCCTCGGGAAAATCAATGGCCGCCTCGACGTAGATGCGCAGCGCGATCAATTGCTCGGTCAGGTTATGCACACGCTTGGAGAATGCCCCCTGCAAAGAGCGCAAGGCATTGCGCGCGGCCTGTGCGGAACTGGCTTCGATCAGGTCGGCGATGGCTTCGGCCTGGGCCAGGTCGAGCTTGTCGTTGAGGAACGCGCGCTCGCTGAATTCCCCCGGCCGGGCTAGGCGGCATCCCAGCTGCAGACAACGCTGCAGCAACATATCAAGGACGATAGGGCCGCCGTGGCCCTGAAGTTCCAGCACGTCTTCACCGGTAAAGGAGTTCGGCCCCGGGAAATACAGGGCGATCCCCTCATCCAGGACTTCGTCCCGATCGCTGAAAAACGGCCCGTAATGGGCGTAACGCGGTTTCAGCTCGCGGCCGCTGATGGCCTTGGCGGCAATGCTGGCCAACGGTCCGGAAATACGCACGATGCCCACACCACCGCGCCCCTGGGCGGTGGCTACGGCTGCGATGGTTTCACGAGGGACATTCATAACCCGCTCCAGACATAAAGAGGCAGACAAAAGTGACAGATAGCAAAACGCCCCACTAGGGGGCGTTTTGAGTGGTTATCCACAGAGTAGGTCAGGCAGCTGCTTTCTTGGTAGCCGCTTCGATCTTACGTGTGATGTACCACTGTTGGGCGATCGACAGGCAGTTGTTCACAACCCAGTACAGCACCAGACCCGCCGGGAACCACAGGAAGAAGAAGGTGAAGATGATTGGCATCATTTTCATCACCTTGGCCTGCATCGGATCCGGAGGAGTAGGGTTCAGTTGCTGCTGGATGAACATGGTGGCGCCCATGATGATCGGCAGGATGAAGAACGGATCCTTGATCGACAGGTCGGTAATCCACAGCATGAACGGTGCCTGGCGCATTTCCACGCTTTCCAGGAGTACCCAGTACAAGGACAGGAACACCGGCATCTGCACGAGGATTGGCAAGCAACCACCCAGCGGATTGATCTTCTCTTTCTTGTACAGCTCCATCATGGCTTGCGACATTTTCTGCCGGTCGTCGCCATGTTGCTCTTTCAGAGCCGCCAGTTTTGGCGCCACTGCACGCATGCGCGCCATGGATTTGTAGCTGGCCGCCGACAGTGGGAAGAAGATCCCCTTGATCAGCATGGTCAGGAAGATGATCGACCAACCCCAGTTACCCACAATGCTGTGGATATGTTGCAGCAGCCAGAAGATCGGCTGGGCAATGAACCACAGAATGCCGTAGTCGACAGTCAGTTCCAGTCCTGGGGACAACTCTTTCAGCACGGCCTGGCTCTTCGGACCAGCGTACAGAGTGGCGGTGGTTTCAGCCTTGGCACCTGGTGCAATGGTCAGCGCCGGGCCGGTGAAACCGATGATGTAGTTGCCTTGGTTGTCCTTGCGGGTCTGCACCACGTTGCTTTCGTTCTTCGCCGGGATCCAGGCGGTCACGAAGTAGTGTTGCAGCCAGGCAACCCAGCCACCTTGCACGGTTTCTTTCAGCGAGCCCTTGTCGATATCTTTCATCGACACTTTTTTGTACGGCTCGGAACTTGTCCACAGGGCGGCGCCCAGGTAAGTCGCGGTACCGGTGGCGGTGCTGGAAGATGGATCGGAGCTGGCGTCGCGTTTGAGCTGGGCAAACAGGTTGCCAGTCCAGGCCTTGTCGCTGGTGTTGTCGATCAGATAGGTGACTTTCAGATCGTACAGACCGCGGGTAAAGGTGAAACGCTTGATGTAGTTGACGCCGGCGTCGCTGAATTTCAGATCGACATTCAGCTGGTTCTGGCCGTCAGCCAGTTGGTAAATCTTTTTCTCGGCCGAGTAAACCGGGCGTCCGGCAGGACGGGCATCCGGACCGTTGGTACCGGTCAGGCCGCTTTGCGCCAGATAAGTACGTTCGCCACCGTTATCGAACAGCTGGAACGGAATTTCCGGATGGTCCTGGCGACGTGGATACAGCGGCAGCTTCAGCTGGGCGATATCACCACCTTGAGGATCGATAGCCAGATCGAGCACATCCGTTTTTACCTGGATGAGGTCTTTGCTTGCCGCTACCGGAGTTTCGGTAGGGGTGCTGGTATCGGTATTCGCGCTGGGTACATCGGCACTGGCGGAAGCATTGTTACCAACAGGCGTATCCGGTAGAGCCGGGGTGGCAGTGTTGGCAGCAACATTCTGAGTCGGCAGGGCAGCCTGGCCATAATCCTGGTTCCACTTAAGAACCAGGACGTAGGACACGATTGCCAGGGCGACGATCAGGATCGTGCGTTTAATATCCATGATTACTCGGCCATCGAAGAAGAACGGGAGGTAGGGATAGGTGGAACCGGGTCATAACCACCGGGATTCCACGGATGACAGCGACCTAAACGACGAAAGGTCAGCCAGCCACCGCGCAGAAGGCCATGATTTTCGATGGCTTCATACGCGTAGCAGGAACAGCTGGGGTAGAAACGACAGTGACTGGCCATCAGAGGACTAATGGCATAGCGATAAAACTGGATCGGAACGAGTGCCAGTTTACGCATTCGGGCTGTCTACCCCTACAGTTTCGGGTTTGGCTGCTGGTGCCGGCTTGTTACGGGCCAGACGCTTCCAGAGCTTGTCGAAATGCTGAATCAATTCGGGGTTTTCTACATCGCCCAAACCTTTGCGCGCGACGATAACGATGTCCCAGCCGACCAGAGAATCCTGGTGCAGGCGAAACGATTCGCGCATCAGACGTTTGAGGCGATTGCGCTCAACGGAGAGCTTGACGCTCTTTTTTCCGATAACCAGCCCCAGACGGGGATGATCCAGATCGTTGTTGCGCGCAAGGAGCAGGAGATTTTTCCCCGGAACCTTGCCGGTAGGGGAGTCAAAGACTGCCTTGAAATGCCGGGGGGTAAGCAGACGCTTTTCCCGACTGAAGTCCTGACTCACCTCCAGTGCCGGAGTATCAAACTGCCAGACGCGCACGACCTTTGGCGCGACGACGCGACAGGACAGCACGACCGTTCTTGGTAGCCATGCGAGCACGGAAACCGTGGGTACGAGCGCGTTTGATAGTGCTTGGTTGGAAAGTACGTTTCATTGTCGTGTTACCTGGTTCGTCCACAACGGGCCGGAATGGCCCCCGTTTTAAGAGATCGGCGATTCTAGAGAAAGCAAGCCTCTAGGTCAATTTCCAACCAGCTTTTCCTTTGTCTGGGTATGTCCACATCGAAGACTGAAGAACCCGGTCAACCAGATATAAAAATAAAGAAGGGAATTATTTAAAGCTTTTCTGTAAAGCTTATAAAGGCTAGGGATGCCTCTATCTGTGGATAACTACATTCAGCCCTTGTAGACCGTGGTGTACAGAGAATGACAACACTGTCGAGAAACAGTGCTCTGCCTGTGCTGCGCTATCGGAAAAGCTGTGTGTGGAAAGGTGAGTTATCCACAAGCGGGTTATCCACCGATTTTCGCCCCCAGTTGTGCAATGCCCTCAGGCATGGTTATCCACAGAGCTTATGCACATACCATTGGTCGTGTTTTTTCGGGATAAAGCGTTGATTCATAGTCCCCTGTGATCAACCTACATGTGGATAAGTGTGCGTCTGGTCGCTACAATGGCGGCTTGTTTTTGCCTCACCGGCTTTCAACTTAGGGGATATCCGTGTCAGTGGAACTTTGGCAGCAGTGCGTGGAGCTTCTGCGTGATGAGCTGCCTGCCCAGCAATTCAACACTTGGATCCGTCCGCTACAGGTCGAAGCCGAAGGCGACGAGTTGCGTGTATACGCACCGAATCGTTTTGTTCTCGATTGGGTCAACGAAAAGTACCTGGGCCGCGTGCTCGAGCTGCTGGATGAGCATGGCAATGGCATGGCGCCGGCGCTTTCCTTATTAATAGGCAGCAAACGCAGTTCCGCTCCTCGTGCGGCACCCAATGCTCCGCTGGCCGCCGCGGTTGCCTCTCAGGTTCAGCAGGCTGCAGCTGCCGCCCCAGTCGCAGCACCTGCTCCGGCCGCACCGACCAAACCGGCGACCCAGAAAGCCGCCGAAGTCAGCGAAGAACCCTCTCGTGACAGCTTCGACCCGATGGCGGGGGCCAGCTCGCAGCAGGCTCCAGTACGCGCCGAACAGCGCACCGTTCAGGTGGAAGGTGCGCTCAAGCACACCAGTTACCTGAACCGCACCTTTACCTTCGAAAACTTTGTGGAAGGCAAGTCCAACCAGCTGGCCCGCGCCGCGGCCTGGCAGGTAGCCGACAACCCCAAGCATGGTTACAACCCGCTCTTCCTTTATGGGGGCGTAGGTTTGGGTAAGACCCACTTGATGCACGCTGTGGGTAACCACCTATTAAAGAAGAACCCGAATGCCAAGGTCGTGTACCTGCATTCCGAGCGCTTCGTGGCGGACATGGTCAAGGCGTTGCAACTCAACGCGATCAACGAATTCAAGCGCTTCTACCGTTCGGTGGATGCGTTGCTGATCGACGATATCCAGTTCTTCGCCCGCAAGGAGCGTTCCCAGGAAGAGTTTTTCCACACCTTCAACGCCCTGCTCGAAGGCGGTCAACAGGTGATTCTCACCAGTGACCGCTATCCGAAGGAAATCGAAGGCCTGGAAGAACGCCTGAAATCGCGCTTCGGCTGGGGACTGACGGTGGCGGTAGAGCCACCGGAACTGGAAACCCGCGTCGCGATCCTGATGAAGAAAGCCGACCAGGCCAAAGTCGAACTGCCTCACGATGCGGCGTTCTTCATTGCCCAGCGGATTCGCTCCAATGTGCGTGAGCTGGAGGGTGCGCTCAAGCGTGTCATCGCCCACTCGCACTTCATGGGGCGCGATATCACCATCGAGCTGATTCGCGAATCGCTGAAAGACTTGCTGGCCCTGCAGGACAAGCTGGTCTCTGTGGATAACATTCAGCGCACTGTCGCCGAGTACTACAAGATCAAAATCTCCGATCTGCTGTCCAAGCGTCGCTCGCGTTCTGTCGCGCGTCCGCGCCAGGTAGCCATGGCCTTGTCCAAGGAACTGACCAACCACAGCTTGCCGGAAATCGGCGATGTGTTCGGCGGCCGCGATCACACTACGGTCTTGCACGCATGCCGCAAGATCAATGAACTTAAGGAATCCGACGCGGACATCCGCGAGGACTACAAGAACCTGCTGCGTACTCTGACCACTTGATGACTCCAGCGCAGCTTATTAAGGCAAGGGACTAGACCATGCATTTCACCATTCAACGCGAAGCCCTGTTGAAACCCCTGCAACTGGTCGCCGGCGTCGTCGAACGTCGTCAGACCTTGCCGGTACTTTCCAACGTGCTGTTGGTTGTCGAAGGCCAGCAACTGTCGCTGACCGGTACCGACCTGGAAGTCGAGCTGGTCGGTCGCGTGCAGTTGGAAGAGCCGGCGGAGCCAGGCGAAATCACTGTCCCGGCGCGTAAGCTGATGGACATCTGCAAGAGCCTGCCGAACGATGCGCTGATCGACATCAAGGTCGACGAGCAGAAGCTGGTGGTCAAGGCTGGCCGTAGCCGCTTTACCCTGTCCACGTTGCCGGCCAACGACTTCCCGACCGTGGAAGAAGGCCCGGGCTCGCTGACCTGCCAGCTGGAACAGAGCAAGCTGCGCCGCCTGATCGAGCGCACCAGCTTCGCCATGGCCCAACAGGACGTGCGTTATTACCTCAACGGCATGTTGCTGGAGGTCTCCGCCGGCATCATCCGCGCCGTGGCCACCGACGGTCACCGCCTGGCCATGTGCTCGATGCAGGCCGATATCGGTCAGCCGGATCGCCACCAGGTGATCGTGCCGCGCAAAGGTATCCTGGAACTGGCCCGCCTGCTCACCGAGCCGGATGGCATCGTCAGCATCGTGCTGGGTCAGCACCATATCCGTGCTACTACCGGTGAGTTCACCTTCACCTCCAAGCTGGTCGACGGCAAGTTCCCGGACTACGAGCGTGTGCTGCCTAAGGGCGGTGACAAGCTGGTACTGGGCGACCGTCAGGCGCTGCGGGAGGCCTTCAGCCGTACCGCGATTCTGTCCAACGAGAAGTACCGCGGTATCCGTCTGCAACTGGCCAACGGTCAGCTGAAAATCCAGGCGAACAACCCGGAGCAGGAAGAGGCGGAAGAAGAAGTCGGCGTGGAATACAACGGCGGTTCGCTGGAGATCGGCTTCAACGTGAGCTACCTGCTCGACGTCTTGGGCGTGATGACCACCGAACAGGTACGCCTGATCCTGTCCGATTCCAACAGCAGTGCGCTGGTGCAGGAATCCGACAACGACGACTCGGCCTACGTTGTCATGCCGATGCGCCTGTAATCATGCTTAGCAGAAGCTAGATGTCCCTCAGTCGCGTCTCGGTCACCGCGGTGCGCAATCTGCACCCGGTGACCTTCTCCCCCTCTCCCCGCATCAATCTCCTCTACGGCGCCAACGGCAGTGGCAAAACCAGCGTGCTGGAAGCCATCCACTTGCTGGGGCTTGCTCGCTCGTTTCGCAGTGCCCGTTTATTGCCGGTGATCCAGTACGAGCAACTCGCCTGTACGGTGTTCGGTCAGGTCGAGCTGGCAGAAGGCGGATATAGCAGTCTGGGGATATCTCGCGACCGGCAGGGTGAATTCCAGATCCGTATCGACGGGCAGAACGCCCGCAGCGCGGCGCAGCTGGCGGAGATCCTACCCCTGCAGTTGATCAACCCGGACAGTTTCCGCCTGCTGGAAGGTGCTCCGAAAATCAGGCGCCAGTTCCTTGATTGGGGCGTGTTCCACGTGGAACCCCGCTTCATGTCAACCTGGCAGCGCTTGCAGAAGGCCCTGCGGCAGCGGAACTCATGGCTGCGGCATGGTACACTTGACGCCGCTTCGCAAGCAGCCTGGGACAGGGAACTGTGTCAGGCCAGCGCTGAAATTGATGAATACCGCCGCGCTTATATCAAAGCCTTGAAACCAGTCTTTGAGCGGACCTTGAGCGAGCTGGTAGAGCTCGAGGGCTTAACGCTTAGCTATTACCGTGGTTGGGATAAAGAGCGAGAGCTCAGTGCAGTGCTCGCGACCTCCCTCCATCGTGATCAGCAAATGGGTCATACCCAGGCCGGCCCCCAACGTGCTGATTTGCGTCTCAGATTGGGCGCACACAACGCTGCGGACATCTTGTCCCGCGGTCAGCAGAAGTTGGTGGTCTGTGCCTTGCGGATCGCCCAGGGGCATCTGGTCAGCCAGGCCCGGCGCGGTCAGTGTATTTATCTGGTGGATGACTTGCCGTCCGAACTGGACGAGCAGCATCGCCGCGCACTTTGTCGCTTGTTGGAAGACTTACGCTGCCAGGTGTTCATCACCTGTGTAGACCACGAATTATTGAGGGAAGGCTGGCAGACGGAAACGCCAGTTGCCCTGTTCCACGTGGAACAGGGCCGTATCACCCAGACCCACGACCATCGGGAGTGAAGGCATGAGCGAAGAAAACACGTACGACTCGAGCAGCATTAAAGTGCTGAAAGGTTTGGATGCCGTACGCAAACGTCCCGGTATGTACATTGGTGACACCGACGATGGCAGCGGTCTGCACCATATGGTGTTCGAGGTGGTCGATAACTCGATCGACGAAGCTCTGGCCGGCCATTGCGACGACATCAGCATCATCATCCACCCGGACGAATCCATTACCGTGCGTGACAACGGTCGCGGCATCCCGGTAGACGTGCATAAAGAAGAAGGCGTTTCCGCAGCCGAGGTCATCATGACTGTGCTGCACGCCGGCGGTAAGTTCGACGATAACTCCTACAAAGTATCCGGCGGTCTGCACGGTGTGGGTGTGTCGGTAGTGAACGCCCTGTCCGAAGAGCTGGTCCTGACCGTTCGCCGCAGTGGCAAGATCTGGGAACAGACCTACGTTCACGGTGTGCCTCAGGCGCCTATGGCGATCGTCGGTGACAGCGAAACCACCGGTACCCAGATTCACTTCAAGGCTTCCAGCGAGACCTTCAAGAACATCCACTTCAGCTGGGACATCCTGGCCAAGCGGATTCGTGAACTGTCCTTCCTCAACTCCGGTGTCGGTATCGTTCTGAAGGACGAGCGCAGCGGCAAGGAAGAGCTATTCAAGTACGAAGGCGGCTTGCGTGCGTTCGTTGAATACCTGAACACCAACAAGACTGCGGTCAACCAGGTGTTCCACTTCAACGTGCAGCGTGAAGATGGCATCGGCGTGGAAATCGCCCTGCAGTGGAACGACAGCTTCAACGAGAACCTGCAGTGCTTCACCAACAACATTCCGCAGCGCGACGGCGGCACCCACCTGGTGGGCTTCCGTTCGGCGCTGACGCGTAACCTGAACAACTACATCGAGCAGGAAGGCCTGGCGAAGAAGCACAAGGTCGCCACCACCGGTGACGATGCCCGCGAAGGCCTGACCGCGATCATTTCGGTCAAGGTGCCGGATCCGAAGTTCAGCTCCCAGACCAAAGACAAGCTGGTGTCTTCCGAAGTGAAGACCGCGGTCGAACAGGAAATGGGTAAGTACTTCTCCGACTTCCTGCTGGAAAACCCGAACGAAGCCAAACTGGTGGTCGGCAAGATGCTCGACGCCGCCCGTGCCCGTGAAGCGGCGCGTAAAGCCCGTGAGATGACCCGTCGTAAAGGCGCGCTGGATATCGCCGGCCTGCCGGGCAAACTGGCGGACTGCCAGGAAAAAGACCCTGCCCTTTCCGAACTCTACCTGGTGGAAGGTGACTCTGCTGGCGGCTCCGCCAAGCAGGGACGCAACCGTAAGACCCAGGCGATCCTGCCGCTCAAGGGCAAGATCCTCAACGTCGAGAAAGCGCGCTTCGACAAGATGATTTCCTCGCAAGAGGTCGGCACCTTGATCACTGCACTCGGTTGCGGCATCGGCCGCGAAGAGTACAACATCGACAAGCTGCGTTATCACAACATCATCATCATGACCGACGCCGACGTCGACGGTTCGCACATCCGTACCCTGCTGCTGACCTTCTTCTTCCGTCAGTTGCCGGAGCTGATCGAGCGTGGCTACATCTACATCGCTCAACCGCCGCTGTACAAGGTCAAGAAAGGCAAGCAAGAGCAATACATCAAAGACGACGACGCCATGGAAGAGTACATGACGCAGTCGGCCCTGGAGGATGCGAGCCTGCACCTGAACGAAGAAGCACCGGGTATTTCCGGCGAGGCGCTGGAGCGTCTGGTGAACGACTTCCGCATGGTCATGAAGACCCTCAAGCGTCTGTCGCGCCTGTACCCTCAAGAGCTGACCGAGCACTTCATCTACCTGCCGGCCGTGAGCCTGGAGCAACTCTCCGATCACGCGGCCATGCAGGATTGGCTGGCCCAATATGAAGTCCGCCTGCGCACCGTCGAGAAGTCCGGCCTGGTCTACAAGGCCAGCCTGCGTGAAGACCGTGAACGTAATGTGTGGCTGCCAGAGGTCGAACTGATCTCCCACGGCCTGTCGAACTACGTCACCTTCAACCGCGACTTCTTCGGCAGCAATGACTACAAGACCGTCGTCACCCTCGGTGCTCAACTGAGCTCCCTGCTGGACGAAGGCGCTTATATTCAGCGCGGCGAGCGCAAGAAGGCGGTGACCGAGTTCAAGGAAGCCCTGGACTGGCTGATGACCGAAAGCACCAAGCGCCACACCATCCAGCGATACAAAGGTCTGGGCGAGATGAACCCGGATCAGTTGTGGGAAACCACCATGGACCCAAGCGTGCGCCGCATGCTCAAGGTCACCATCGAAGACGCCATCGGCGCCGACCAGATCTTCAACACCCTGATGGGTGATGCGGTCGAGCCTCGTCGTGACTTCATCGAAAGCAACGCCCTGGCGGTATCCAACCTGGACTTCTGATCCGGGTTGCATCGCCGAAATGAAAAAGGCCAACGCTCAGCGTTGGCCTTTTTTATTGCCCGGCTAAAAGGGCCGCCCTACTCCGCCGCTGAAACACTTTCCAGGCGATAGCCATAACCATAGATGGTCAGCAACTGCCAGCCACGATCCGCGGTCAACCCCAGCTTGTTGCGCAAGCGGTAGATGTGAGTGTCCAGGGGACGGGAGGAGACGATTTCCTCGTGGGTCCAGAAACGTTCGTAGAGGTATTCCCGGGATAACGGCCGACCCAGGTTGGCGAACAGGCAGCGGGCCAGGCGGTACTCGCGTTCGGTGAGGCTGATCGGGTTGCCGGCTCGGGTCACGGTCAGCTCGGCGTCATCGAAAGCCAGGTCGTTGAAGGTTTGCACCTCGACGGCTGCCGATCGCTGCAAGCCGTGACGCCGCAGGACGGCGGTTACCCGTGCCTTGAGTTCGTTGGGGCGGAAAGGTTTGCTCACATAGTCGTCGGCACCGGTGTTCAGGGCCTGGACGATATCGCTCTCGGCATCGCGGCTGGTGAGCATGATGGCCGCCGGTGGCGCCTCCATGTGTTCACGGGTCCAGCGCAGCAACGACAGTCCGCTGAGGTCCGGCAGCTGCCAGTCAAGAATCAGCAGGTCGAAGGTTTCGCGCCGCAGCTGCCGCAGCAGGTCCTCGCCACGCTCGAAGCTGTGCAGCGTCCATGGCTGTTCCCCGGGGCCGGGGATCTGTCGCAGTGTCTGTTCCACCCGCGCCAGTTCGGCGGGCTCGTCATCCAGTATTGCGACACGCATGCGGGGCAGTTCCTTTTATCGCGAGAGAATGCTGATGGCTTTATTTGAGGCCTTACCTGGCGCTGAGTTTAGGCTGATCAGACGAATCTGAACAATTGTGGCGAATTGCTCTGGTTCATACCTTTGCTCGATACGCTGATGTCATATAGCCGGTAGCCGACAGGAGTACTGTCCATCCGGCCTGCATTCATTGCAGAACGATACCGGCTCGAATGTGCGAGGAAAAGGACTATGGGGAACATTCTGGGGAAGGGGCGGTTGCTCTACGCAGGCATTGCGCGGGCAGCGGGCCTGGCTCGATTTACCACACTGATGCTCGCGGCTTGCCTGGGCTTGGGGTCGACCGCGGAGCAGCCTGCGCTGCCGTCTTCGGACTACGCCTTGCCGGTGCAGCGCTATTTCAGTCCGTCCGTAACCACTATCGGGTTCAGCGATTCCCAGGGATTCGCCCCGATCAGCGCGCCACAGATGACTCAGCCTATGGTCTATCAGGAGCAGCAGCGTTGGGTGTTCTAGATCAGACAATTCTGAACAAATATTGCAAACCGGCCCGGCCTCCACACCATGCCGGTAAATTCGTAGTCGCTGAGTGGCACACAGGGGCATTCGGAAGTGCTCCGACACAGGGAGTGTCAACCGCCGGATTGGCGGGCGTCAGACCGAGGCTTGGCCTCGATTTGCAGTACAGGGGAATACAGGGAGTGCCTCCTCAGGACGTAATGCTTCGACACAGGGATGTGTCATCCCTCCTCTCCCGCGCGGCCCCACGACGCCGCCAGCCAACAAACAACTCCTCATTTTTTATCTGTGAAGGCCTCTGATGAAGACATTCGGCGCTGAGTTTTTCGGTACGTTCTGGTTGGTCCTGGGTGGGTGCGGGAGCGCCGTGCTGGCGGCCGGCGTTCCGCAGTTCGGGATCGGTTATCTGGGGGTAGCCCTGGCCTTTGGCCTGAGCGTCCTGACCATGGCTTACGCATTGGGTCCGATTTCCGGGGCTCACCTCAACCCCGCGGTCTCGGTTGGCCTGTGGTTGAGTGGGCGTTTCCCGGGTAGCCGGCTGCTGCCATATATCGTCGCCCAGGTTCTCGGTGGACTCGCCGCGGGTGGCGTGCTGTTCCTGATCGCTTCCGGCAAGGTCGGTTTCGACGCGTCGGCGGGCTTCGCGGCCAATGGCTATGGTGAGCACTCGCCTGGTGGCTACTCGATGTTTGCTGCGCTGTTGACCGAAGTTGTGCTCACGGCGATGTTCCTCCTGATCATCCTGGGTGCCACCGCCAAGCGTGCTCCAGCTGGTTTTGCCCCGATTGCCATTGGCCTGACGCTGACCCTGATCCACCTGATCAGCATTCCGGTCACCAATACCTCGGTCAACCCGGCCCGCAGCACCGCGGTAGCTTTCTTCGCCGGTGAGTGGGCAGTGTCCCAGCTGTGGCTGTTCTGGGTAGCACCTCTGTTGGGCGCAGGGCTGGGAGCCCTGGCCTATCGGTTGATCTCCATCGAGCGAGACTGACCTGTGCGGCCGGATGCGCCGATTCGCATCCGGCCGGCATGGAGCCAAACAGCGCAGCCGCTCTCCAGCGGTTGTGCTGTTTGTCCCGTAAGGGAATGACCCTGGCCGGCCTTGGTTCGAGAGGTATGGTCAGAACGCTAACAATGCAGTTCTAATGGCACGGACTTCAGAAGAGCGCGACTACGGACCTATGAACCCATGACCTCCTTGTACATCCGCCACCGGGCCATGCTCGTGTCGTTTCTTCTCGGTAGCGCACTGGCCTTTTCCACGGTGCAGGCTGCCGTTGCAGCACCCAAGCGCCCTCTCTATATCGATGAAAACCAGCAATGCCGTGGCCAGCCGTTGCCGGCGACGGTCGAGCACCTCACGGGCGAAGCCTGGAAGCTGGATGCCAAGGGTAACCAGGTGCCCCTGGAAGAAGGCATGAGCGTCGATGAACTCGAAGGGGTGAAGACCTCGCCTTCGGCATTCGTCAGCCTGTCCCTGGGCGATGGTTCGCTGGTGGTACTGCCCTCCAGTTCCCAGATCACCCTGCACCTGAACGAAGAACATGCGATCCCCCAGGTCGCGCTCGAGCAGGGGCAGATCGAATCCTATGTCATCAAGCGCCCGAGCGATTACGACCGTTTCCAGATTGTCACGCCGATCGGCGTGCTGGGCGTACGCGGCACGCACTTCCGGGTTCGTAACGACGATCAGCAGTCGCTGGTGGAAGTGCTCAACGGCCAGGTAGCGGTCAACCGCGAAGACGACGAAGCGCCGAAAAAGACCCAGGGCAAGAAACGCCCTGTGGATAAACCGGTCGGGCCGGTTCCCGGTGAAGTCCAGGTCATGGCTCGCCAGGGTTTGCGCATCCAGAAAGAAGGCCCGCTGAAGCCAGTCGATCTGTTACCCGCGCCGCAACTGATGGGCCAGGCGGGCCAGACGGGCGATCTGCCGGTCTGGCAACTGATCATGAAGCCCTTGCCGGGCGCCAAGCGTTACCGGGCCCAGGTGGCGACTGACAAAAGCTTCCTCAATATCAAGCAGGAACAGTTCTCCAGCACGCCGGAAGTCAACTTCAGCGGCCTGGAAGCGTTTTTTTATCATGTCCGCCTTTCTGCTTTCGATGAGCACGGACTCGAAGGAGAGACGGGCGTCTATGACATCTTCTATTACCCCAGGACCACGCGTGTTCAGTAAGTGCGCGGCGGTTTGTCGGTGAGGCGCTGGCGCCGACCCGAGGGCCGGGAGCCGACGCAAGCCCAGCGACTGTTTGGCGGTCTGGTGCGGGAATGGGCATGGGTCAGCCTGATCCTGCTGCCCTTGACCGCCCTGCTGTCGTTGAGCCACGGGCTGGCGCTGAATAACCTGCTGTATGACAACCTGCGGCGGCTCAGCCCGCTGCCGGTCGATTCGCGGCTGCTGATGATCACCATCGACGACTACAGCCTGCAGCAGCTGGGCCAGTGGCCCTGGCCGCGTACCCTGCACGCCGACCTGCTGGATCGGCTGACGGCGGCCAAGGTCCAGGGTGTGTTGTTCGACGTGATCTTCAGCGAACCCGACAGCATTCCCGAAAACGATCAACGACTGGCCCAGGCGGTCTGCCGCGAGGGCAAGGTATTCCTGCCCCTGCTGCGCGAGAGCGTGGCCCGCTACGGCCAGCCGCTGGGCGAGATCGAACCGGTGCCGGCGTTGAGTCAGTGCGCCAAGGCGGTCGGCCATATCAATGCCGAGGCCGACGCCGACGGCACGGTTCGCAGCGTCTATCTGCGCGAAGGCCCACCGCAGGCACCGAAGGCGCAACTGGCCTGGCTGCTTTATCAACAGGCATACCCGGGCACGGCCCTGTCGATGCCCGGTTCGGACACCGCGCAGATCGCCCAGGGCTGGCTGCGCAGCAACCCAGTACGCATCCCCTTCATCAGTCCCCATGGCGGTTTCCCCAGTGTTCCCTATGTCAGCGTATTGCGCGGCGAAGTCCCGCCGGAGCTGTTGCGCGACAAGCTGATCCTGATCGGCACTACCGCGCCCGGCCTGGGTGACCGCTATGTCACCCCGCAGTCGGCCAGTGTCGGCACCACCCCAGGTATCGAGATCCAGGCCAACCTGCTCAATGGCTTGTTGCAGCAGCGCACCATCGTCGCCCTCGGGCAATGGCCGGTCGCGGCGCTGTCGGTGCTGCTGGTTGCGGCCTTGCTGGGATTGCTGCTGGTGCGGCCGCGGCATGCGTTGTGGCTGACCCTGGCCTGCATGGCGGCTGCCCTGCTCGGCTCGGCCGGGCTGCTGCGCCTGGGATTGTGGTGGCCGCCGGTGGCCAGCCTGTTGGGGATGCTGCTGGCCTACCTGATCTGGAACTGGCGCCGACTGAGCGTGATCCTGGCCTACTTCGGCTGGGAGCTGGCACGCCTGGACAGCGAGCCTAAGGTACTGCCCGAGCGCCGACGCACCCAGGCTCCCGCAGGGGATGTACTGCAGGGGCAGATCGTGGCCCTGGAGCAGGCCTTGAGCCGCACCCGCGACACCCGCCGGTTCATTGCCGACGGCCTGGAATACCTGCCGGTGGCCACCCTGATCAGCGATCCGGACGGCCGAGTGTTGTTGGCCAACCGCAATGCTCGCGAAGTGTTTGGCAACGCGCTGATCGGCGAGGACTTGGTCCACCAGTTGGCCGGCCTGGGTTATCCCGGTTTGCAGGACGGGCAACGCCCTGCCCTGTCGCAGCTGCAGCCTTTGGAGTTTCGCGATATTGAGCAGCGCAGCCTGCGCGTGGACCTGGCGCCCTTGCTGCCGATCGACAGCGATACGCCGATCGGCTGGCTGCTGAGCCTCACTGACCTGAGCCTGGAACGGGACGCCGAACAGCAGCGAGCCACCCTGTTGCGCTTCCTGTCCCATGACCTGCGCGCGCCTCATTCGGCGATCCTGGCCTTGCTCGATGTACAGCGGCACCAGGGCTCGGGCGACACGCGGATCTACAGTCAGATCGAACTCCAGGTGCGTCGCGCCCTGGGGCTCACCGAAGCCTTTGTGCAACTGGCGAAGGCCGAGTCCGAGGCCTATCAGTTCCAGCCGAGCATGTTCGCCATGCTGGTGCTGGATGCGTTCGACCAGGCCATGACCATCGCCCAGCTGAAAAACATCCAGCTGGTGCATGACCTCGACGACGATGCCGAAGGCATGGTGCTGGCCGATCAGTCCCTGCTGACCAGGGCCTTGTTCAACCTGCTGGAAAACGCCATCAAGTACAGCCCGTCGGGCTCGACTGTCCGGGTGCAAATCGCGTGTACGGAGGGTTGGCTGACCTGCGATATCACCGACCAGGGCAAAGGCATTGCGGCCGATGAACTGCCGCAGTTGTTCGTGCAGTACCAGCGCTTCGCCTCGGCCCAGGGCAGCGAAGGCCTGGGGCTGGGGTTGTCGATGGTCAAGGCGGTGGTCGACCGGCATGAAGGGCGGATTGTCTGCCGTAGCGTGGTCGGCGAGGGGACGACCTTCAGCCTGCAATTACCTCTGCTCACGGACTGAATATCGATAGGCGAAAAAAAACCGGCTCCAGGCCGGTTTTTTCGTATCCAGAAAACTTATGCACGTTTTCCGGTGTTTTATGGGTTTAGGAAATATGTATATAAATCATCTATTTACGGATTTTATATAGCGATTTCCAATAAAACGGTACACAGGTTATCCACAGAAACTCAGATGGCCATTTTGTCCGGAGCCGCGGCTACCGGAGGCAGCGAACCCATGTCCCGCTGCGCCTGCTCATTCCAGGCCGCGACCCGGTCGTTGAGCTCGGCGATGGCCCGTGGTCCGGAGCCTTCGGCGTACATCGGTGCACCGATCACCACGGTGATGGTGCCGGGGTGCCTGACCCAGCCGGTCTTCGGCCAGTATTTGCCGGCGTTGTGCGCTACCGGCAGCACCGGCAAGTCGGCATTGACCGCCAGGGCGCTGCCGCTGCGGGAGAACTTGCCCATCTGGCCGTAAGGCACCCGGGTGCCTTCCGGGAAGATCAGTACCCAGACATTGTCCTTGAGCAGCTCGTCGCCCTTGCTGGCGACCTGCTTGAGCGCGGCCTTGGGATTGTCGCGGTCGATGGCGATCGGACGCAGCATGGCCATGGCCCAGCCGAAGAACGGCACATACAGCAGCTCCCGCTTGAGCACCTGGCTCAGCGGTTCGAAATAGGCCGAGAGAAAGAACGTCTCCCAGGTGCTCTGGTGGTTCGAGACGATCACGCAAGGGCGCTCGGGGATGTTTTCCGCACCCTTCACTTCCACGTTGATCTTGAGAAACACCTTGGTCAGCCACAATGCGCAGCGGCACCAATAGACGTTGATAAAGCGATAGCGCGCCTTGAACGGCAGGAAGGGCGCGATAAAAAAGCTCAGGGAGCACCACAGCAACGAACTGGTGCCCAGCAGCAGGTAAAAGAAGAAGGTTCTGATTGCCTGCAGGATCGACATAGCGGCGTTTACCGTTGCGGGCATTGCCCGCCTCTAAAAAAGCGCACTCCCGAACAATCCTTGGTCAGGATCTCAGAAGGACTCTAATTGTGGATAAGTTCAGCGGCAACTGCCGCCAGGTCGTCAAAAATCAAGGTGCCTACCGGTAGGGTTTTCCCCAGGGTCTTTTCGCCCTTCCCGGTCTTTACCAAAACTGGCTGAGAGTCGACGGCTTTTGCGGCTTCCAGGTCACCGAGACTGTCGCCCACAAACCATAGACCAGCCAGATCCACTGCGTAGTGCCGGGCAATGGTCTGCAACATGCCGGGCTTGGGTTTGCGGCAGGCGCAACCTTCGTCCGGGCCATGGGGGCAGTACACGATGAGGCCGAGTTCGCCGCCCTGCTCGGCCACCAGAGCGCGCAGGCGCTCGTGCATGGCGTCGAGGGTGGCGACATCGTAGTAACCGCGAGCGATGCCCGACTGGTTGGTAGCGACCGCTACCGTCCAGCCGGCCTTGCTCAACTGCGCGATGGCTTCGACCGAGCCGGGGAGCGGAATCCACTCCTCCACCGATTTGATGTAAGCGTCGGAGTCGTAATTGATCACTCCGTCCCGATCGAGAATCAGCAGTTTCACGTACGCCTTACCCCAGCAACGAGATGTCGGCGACACCGAGGAACAGACCTCGCAGACGTGCCAGCAGCGCGTAGCGGTTGGCCCGCACGTTGGCGTCTTCGGCGTTGACCATCACCTTCTCGAAGAAGGCGTCGACCGGCTCGCGCAGGGCGGCCAGGCGGGCCAGGGTCTCGCTGTACTGGCGCGCCGCGGCCATTGGCTGCACGGCCTGGTCCGCTTGCTGGATCGCCGAGTACAGGGAGAACTCGTTGGCGTTGTCGAAGTACTTGGCTTCCACGGTGGTCGGCACGCTGCCTTCGACCTTGCTCAGCAGGTTCGAGACGCGCTTGTTCACCGCGGCCAATGCGGCGGCTTCCGGCAGTTTGCGGAAGGCCTGCACGGCCTGCACGCGCTGGTCGAAGTCCAGGGCCGAACCCGGCTTCAGGGCACGGACCGACAGGTAGGTGGCGACATCCACGCCTTCGTCTTCGTAACGCGCACGCAGACGGTCGAAGATGAACTCCAGGACCTGATCGGCCAGGCCGGCGCTCTTGACCTTGCTGCCGAACGCGCTGACGGCGAACGCCACGGCTTCGGTCAGGTCCAGGTCGAGCTTCTTGTCGATCAGGATGCGCAGCACGCCCAGAGCGGCACGACGCAGCGCGTACGGGTCCTTGCTGCCGGTTGGCAGCATGCCGATGCCGAAGATGCCGACCAGGGTGTCGAGCTTGTCGGCGATGGCCACGGCGGCACCGGTGACGGTGCTTGGCAGTTCGGCGCCGGCGCCACGCGGCATGTATTGCTCGTTCAGCGCCAGGGCGACGTCTTCCGGCTCGCCGTCATTGAGGGCGTAGTAGTAACCGGCGATGCCTTGCATTTCCGGGAACTCGCCGACCATTTCGGTGGCCAGGTCGCACTTCGACAGCAGGCCCGCGCGCGCGGCACGCTGGGCGTCGCCGCCGATGCGCGGGGCGATGAACGCGGCCAGTTTCGAGACGCGCTCGGCCTTGTCGTAGACGCTGCCCAGCTTCTCCTGGAACACCACGTTCTGCAGGCGCTGGTTGAAGTCTTCGAGCTTCTGTTTCTTGTCCTGCTTGAAGAAGAACTCGGCGTCGGTCAGGCGTGGGCGAACGACTTTCTCGTTGCCCTCGATGATCTGGCGCGGGTCCTTGCTTTCGATGTTGGCCACGGTGATGAAACGCGGCAGCAGCTTGCCGTCGACGTCCAGCAGGCAGAAGTATTTCTGGTTGTCCTGCATGGTGGTGATCAGGGCTTCCTGCGGCACTTCGAGGAAACGCTCCTCGAACGAGCACACCAGCGGCACCGGCCATTCCACCAGGGCGGTCACTTCGTCCAGCAGATCAGCTGGAACGATGGCGGTGCCTTCCTGCAGGCGCGCCAGTTCTTCGGTGCGCTTGCTGATCAGCTCGCGACGCTCGTTGGCGTCGGCCAGCACGTAGGCGGCGCGCAGGTCGTCCAGATAGTTGGCCGGCGAGGTGATGCGCACGCTTTGCGGGTGATGGAAGCGGTGACCACGGGAGTCGCGACCGGCTTTCTGAGCGAGGATGGTGCAGTCGATGACCTGGTCACCCAGCAGCATTACCAGCCATTGGGTCGGACGCACGAACTCTTCCTTGCGCGCAGCCCAACGCATGCGTTTCGGAATCGGCAGGTCGTTCAGCGAGTCTTCGACGATGGTCGGCAGCAGGCTGGCGGTCGGCTTGCCCTTGATGCTTTGGCTGTAGCGCAGCTTCGGCCCGCTCTGGTCGATTTCGCTCAGCTCCACGCCACATTTCTTGGCGAAGCCCAGGGCGGCCTGGGTCGGGTTGCCTTCGGCGTCGAAGGCGGCCTGGCGCGGTGGGCCGTCGAGGTTGATGCTGCGATCCGGCTGCTGGGTGGCCAGGCCGCTGATCAGCACCGCCAGGCGGCGCGGCGCGGCGTAGACGTGCTTGGTCTCGAAGTTCAGGCCGGCGGCCTGCAGGCCTTTTTCGATACCGCCCAGGAAGGCTTCGGCCAGGGTGTTCAGGGCTTTGGGTGGCAGTTCTTCAGTGCCCAGTTCAACCAGAAAATCTTGCGCACTCATTGTGCCGCCTCCAACTTAGCCAACACTTCATCACGCAGGTCCGGGGTTGCCATCGGGAAGCCCAGCTTGGCGCGGGCCAGCAGGTAGGCTTGCGCAACGGAACGCGCCAGGGTGCGCACACGCAGGATGTACTGCTGGCGTGCGGTCACGGAGATCGCGCGACGGGCATCCAGCAGGTTGAAGGTGTGCGAGGCCTTGAGGACCATTTCATAGCTCGGCAACGGCAGCGGCTGATCCAGCTCGATCAGGCGCTTGGCTTCGCTTTCATAGAAATCGAACAGTTCGAACAGCTTCTCGACGTTGGCGTGTTCGAAGTTGTAGGTCGACTGCTCCACTTCGTTCTGGTGGAACACGTCGCCGTAGGTCACCTTGCCGAACGGACCGTCGGCCCAGACCAGGTCGTAGACCGAATCCACGCCCTGCAGGTACATGGCCAGGCGTTCCAGGCCGTAGGTGATCTCGCCGGTCACCGGGTAGCACTCGATGCCACCGGCTTGCTGGAAGTAGGTGAACTGGGTCACTTCCATGCCGTTGAGCCAGACTTCCCAGCCCAGGCCCCAGGCGCCGAGGGTCGGCGATTCCCAGTTGTCTTCGACGAAACGGATGTCGTGCACCAGCGGGTCGAGGCCGACGTGCTTGAGCGAGCCCAGGTACAGCTCCTGGAAGTTTTCCGGGTTCGGCTTCAAGACCACCTGGAACTGGTAGTAGTGCTGCAGACGGTTCGGGTTTTCGCCGTAGCGGCCGTCAGTCGGGCGACGACTGGGCTGCACATAAGCGGCGTTCCAGGTTTCCGGGCCGATGGCGCGCAGGAACGTGGCGGTATGGAAAGTGCCGGCGCCTACTTCCATATCGTAGGGCTGAAGTACCACACAACCTTGCTCGGCCCAGTATTGCTGGAGGGCGAGGATCAAGTCTTGGAAGGTACGCACGGCTGGCGTAGGCTGGCTCACGAAATTCACCTGTTACTTGGGCTGCGATTTAAAGAGCGGGAGTATACCCGATTCAGTTGTGCGCACGCCCACTGGAGCCTTATGCCACGCTGCTTTTGGTGCAACGAAGATCCCCTGTACATGGCGTACCACGATCAGGAGTGGGGCGTGCCGCTACGCGACGCGCAGCGTTTGTTCGAGTTGTTATTGCTCGAAGGGTTCCAGGCCGGCCTGTCCTGGATCACCGTCCTGAAGAAGCGCGAGCGTTATCGCCAGGTGCTGTTCGGCTTCGATGTGCAGCGCGTGGCGCAGATGAGCGATGCACAAATCGATGAGTTGATGCTCGATCCCGGGATCATCCGCAACCGTCTCAAACTCTCTGCCGCCCGGCGCAACGCCCAGGCCTGGATGGAGCTGGAAGACCCGGTGGAATTCCTCTGGTCGTTCGTCGGCGGGGTGCCCAGGGTCAATCATTTCAAGGATCGCAGCGAGGTCCCGGCGGTGACTCCAGAGGCCGAGGCGATGAGCCGCGGCTTGAAAAAGGCCGGCTTCACCTTTGTCGGGCCGACCATTTGTTATGCGCTGATGCAGGCTTCGGGCATGGTCATGGATCACACCCGCGACTGCGATCGCTACGCCATCCTCGCTCCACAGGCTGTGTGAAAACTGCTGCGTTCGGCAATACGGCGTTAAAAACAGGCTCGGAATGCTCATTTAGGGCCCCTAAACTCCGCTTCCTCGCCTGTTTTTGCCTTGTCTTGCCTTCACTCGCGACGTTTTCACACAGCCTGTGATGGCCGGTTAGAATAACCGGCTTGCGACAAGGTTCATGACCCGGATATCAGGAGTCACCTGTGGATAAGTTTAAAGGCGCCCTGCTGGTAGGCGCTCTGCGATTGTTTGCCCTGCTGCCCTGGCGCGCGGTGCAGGCGGTCGGTTCGGCCATCGGCTGGATCATGTGGAAGACCCCCAACCGTTCCCGCGATGTGGTGCGGATCAACCTGGCCAAGTGCTTTCCGCAGATGGACGCCGCCGAGCGCGAGCGTTTAGTGGGACAGAGCCTGAAAGACATCGGCAAGTCCCTGACTGAAAGCGCCTGCGCCTGGATCTGGCCGGCCGAGCGCTCGATCGCCCTGGTGCGTGAAGTCGAGGGCCTCGAGGTGCTGCAAGAAGCGCTGGCGTCGGGCAAGGGCGTGGTCGGCATCACCAGCCACCTGGGCAACTGGGAAGTGCTCAACCACTTCTATTGCAGCCAGTGCAAACCGATCATTTTCTACCGCCCGCCGAAGCTCAAGGCGGTGGACGAACTGCTGCGCAAGCAGCGGGTCCAGCTGGGCAACCGGGTGGCGGCCTCGACCAAGGAAGGCATCCTCAGCGTCATCAAGGAAGTGCGCAAAGGGGGGGCGGTGGGCATTCCCGCCGACCCGGAACCGGCCGAATCCGCCGGGATCTTCGTGCCCTTCTTCGCCACCCAGGCGCTGACCAGCAAGTTCGTGCCGAACATGCTCGCCGGCGGCAAGGCGGTCGGGGTGTTCCTGCATGCGCTGCGCCTGCCCGACGGTTCGGGCTACAAGGTGATCCTCGAAGCCGCGCCGGACGCGATGTACAGCACCGACACCGAAACCTCCTGCGCGGCGATGAGCCAGGTGGTCGAGCGCTATGTGCGGGCTTATCCGAGCCAGTACATGTGGAGCATGAAGCGTTTCAAGAAACGTCCGCCTGGCGAAGAACGCTGGTACTGACCGCCTGGCACGATCTGTGGATAACCTTTCGCCCAAGGTTATCCACAAAGGCTGAAGCAGAGCACAGCATATGCCCGATTCGCGCAAATCCCTGAGGATCAAGATCCAACACGAAAGTTTCGGCGAGTGCCTGGGCCAGACGCGCAACCTGTCCGCCAGCGGGGTGTACGTCAAGCACCCGGCATTGGCGGCGCTGCCCAAGGGCGCGGTGGTCTACGGCCAGGTGCAAGGCCTGCCGATGAACGCGCCGCGGGTGAAGATGGAGGTGGTGCTGGTGGACGCCGAGGGTATCGGCCTGCGTTACCTGTGAAGCATTCGGACATCGCCTCTGTAGCCGCTGCCGAGCTTGCGAGGCTGCGATCGGCCGCGAAGCGGTCGCAAGACCAGGCGCTGCGATTCGTCTGACAATCCCGGTGTTCAGGTTTAGCGAGGACTACGTCCTCGTACGCAGCCTCGCAAGCTCGGCAGCGGCTACCTACAGTCCGCCTTTGCCCTGGCGCTCGAGCTTCTTGAGGAACACCGTCATTTCCTTTTCTGCCTGCTTGTCGCCATGCCCGCGGGCTGCTTCCAGGCCCTGCTCCCAGGCCTGGCGCGCCGCCGGATAGTCCTCCAGGCCTTGATAGGCCTTGCCCAGCAGCTTCCACGCCGCCGAATACTTGGGGTCGAAACCGACGCAGCGTTGCAGGTGTTCGGCGGCCTTGGCGTATTCGTGCAGATCCAGATAACCCTTGCCCAGGCCGAAGCGCAGCAGCGAGTTATCCATGCCCTTGGCGAGCATTTTTTCCAGGGATTCGAGCATGGGGAGGGTTCCTTCGACGGTTATGTGGCGTATTCGAGACAGCTATCGCGAGCAAGCTCGCTCCTACAGGGATGTACGTCTCTCATTGTAGGAGCGAGCTTGCTCGCGATTGGCCGGTCCTGACAGCGCAGGTCCCGGATCAGAAAAAGCTCAAGCCCACGTGGAACAGCTTCTCCACATCGCGGATATGTTTTTTATCCACAAGGAACAGAATCACGTGGTCGCCGGCCTCGATCACCGTGTCGTCGTGGGCGATCAGCACTTCCTCGTCGCGGATGATCGCGCCGATGGTGGTGCCTGGCGGCAGCGCAATGTCCTCGATGGCGCGGCCGATCACCTTGCTCGATTTGGCATCGCCATGGGCGATCGCCTCGATGGCTTCCGCCGCGCCACGGCGCAGCGAGTGCACGCTGACGATATCGCCACGGCGCACGTGGGCCAGCAGGGTTCCAATGGTGGCCAGCTGCGGGCTGATGGCGATATCGATATCGCCGCCCTGGATCAGGTCGACATAGGCCGGGTTGTTGATGATGGTCATCACCTTCTTCGCCCCCAGGCGCTTGGCCAGGAGCGAGGACATGATGTTGGCCTCGTCGTCGTTGGTCAGGGCCAGGAAGATATCGGCGTCGGCGATGTTCTCTTCCATCAGCAGGTCGCGGTCCGAGGCGCTGCCTTGCAGGACCACGGTGCTGTCGAGGTTGTCCGAGAGGTAGCGGCAACGCGCCGGGTTCATCTCGATGATCTTCACCTGGTAACGGCTTTCGATGGCTTCGGCCAGGCGTTCGCCGATCTGCCCGCCGCCGGCGATGACGATGCGTTTGTAGGATTCGTCGAGGCGGCGCATCTCGCTCATCACCGCGCGGATGTTGGCCTTGGCGGCGATGAAGAACACTTCGTCGTCGGCCTCGATCACCGTATCGCCCTGGGGCAGGATCGGCCGGTCACGGCGGAAGATCGCCGCCACGCGGGTGTCGACGTTGGGCATGTGCTCGCGCAGCTGGCGCAGTTGCTGCCCCACCAGCGGCCCGCCGTAATAGGCCCGGACCGCCACCAATTGGGCCTTGCCTTCGGCGAAGTCGATCACCTGCAGGGCGCCGGGGTGTTCGATCAGGCGCTTGATGTAATTGGTCACCACCTGTTCCGGGCTGATCAGCACGTCGACCGGAATCGCCTCGTTGTCGAACAGGCCGGCGCGGGTCAGGTAGGCCGCTTCGCGGACCCGGGCGATCTTGGTCGGGGTGTGGAACAGGGTATGGGCGACCTGGCAGGCGACCATGTTGGTTTCGTCGCTGTTGGTCACCGCGACCAGCATGTCGGCATCGTCGGCGCCGGCCTGGCGCAGCACCGTGGGGAACGAACCGCGGCCCTGTACAGTGCGGATGTCCAGGCGGTCGCCGAGATCGCGCAGGCGATCGCCGTCGGTGTCGACCACCGTGATGTCGTTGGCTTCGCTGGCCAGATGTTCCGCCAGGGAACCGCCCACCTGCCCTGCTCCGAGGATGATGATCTTCATCCAGTCACTCCCTTCGAACCTTTCTTAACCGCGCGCGGCGGCAATCTTGATCAGCTTGGCGTAGTAGAACCCGTCGTGGCCGCCCTCTTGCGCCAGCAGCTGGCGACCGTGGGGTTGCTTCAGGCCGGCCGGAGGCTGACCCAGTTGCCCGGCGATGTCCAGTTCGCGAGCACCCGGGGTACGGGCCAGGAACGCCTCGATGACCTCGGTGTTTTCGGTCGGCAAGGTCGAGCAGGTGGCGTACAGCAGGATGCCGCCGACTTCCAGGGTCGACCACATGGCATCCAGTAGTTCGCCTTGCAGGCTGGCTAGGGCGGCGATGTCGTCGGCCTGACGGGTGAGCTTGATATCCGGGTGGCGGCGGATCACCCCGGTGGCCGAGCACGGCGCATCCAGCAGGATGCGCTGGAACGGCTTGCCGTCCCACCATTTGGCGGTGTCGCGGCCGTCGGCGGCGATCAGCTCGGCGTTCACCCCCAGGCGGTCGAGGTTCTCCTGGACGCGCACCAGGCGCTTGGCTTCCAGGTCCACCGCGACCACGCCGGCCAGCGCGGGCTCGACTTCGAGGATGTGGCAGGTCTTGCCGCCGGGCGCGCAGCAGGCGTCCAGTACCCGCTGTCCCGGCGCCAGTTCCAGCAGCTCGGCGGCCAGTTGTGCGGCCTCGTCCTGCACGCTGATCCAGCCTTCGGCGAAGCCCGGCAGGCTGCGCACGTCGGCGGCTTCATCGAGGACGATGCCGTCCTGGCTGTAGACGCAAGGCTTGGCGGCAACGCCGGCCTCGCTCAGCAGCTGGAGGTAGGCCGCGCGGGAATGATGGCGACGGTTGACCCGCAGGATCATCGGCGGATGGGCGTTGTTGGCGGCGCAGATGGCTTCCCACTGCTCGGGCCAGAACGCCTTGAGAGATTTTTGCAGCCAGCGCGGATGGGCGGTACGCACCACCGGGTCGCGTTCCAGCTCGGCGAACAGCGCTTCGCTCTCGCGTTGGGCGCGGCGCAGCACCGCGTTGATCAGCGCTTTGGCCCAGGGCTTTTTCAGCTTGTCGGCGCAGCCCACGGTTTCGCCGATGGCGGCGTGCGCCGGGACGCGGGTATAGAGCAACTGATAGAGGCCCACCAGCAGCAGCGCCTCGACGTCGGCATCGGCCGCCTTGAACGGCTTCTGCAACAGCTTGGCGGCCAGCGCCGCCAGCCGTGGCTGCCAGCGCGCGGTGCCGAAAGCCAGGTCCTGGGTGAAGCCGCGATCGCGCGCTTCGACCTTGTCCAGCAGGGTTGGCAGCGAGCTGTTGAGCGAGGCTTTGCCGTTGAGGACCGAAGTCAGGGCCTTGGCGGCGGCCAGACGCGGGTTCATTGGGCGTCCGCCGTTTGTCCGAGCACGGTGCCGGTGGCGAATTTCTCGCGACGGCTGTTGAACAGGTCGCTGAAGTTCAGCGCCTTGCCGCCGGGCAATTGCAGGCGGGTCAGGCACAGCGCCTGCTCACCGCAGGCGACGAGCAGGCCGTCCTTGCTGGCGCCGAGGATGGTGCCCGGTGCGCCCTTGCCTTCGGCGAGGCTGGCGGCCAGCACCTTCAGCGCTTCGCCGTTCAGCGTGCTGTGGCAGATCGGCCAGGGGTTGAAGGCTCGCACCAGGCGCTCCAGCTCCAGCGCCGGGCGGCTCCAGTCGATCCGCGCTTCGTCCTTGTTCAATTTATGGGCGTAGGTGGCCAGGCTGTCGTCCTGCACTTCGCCTTGCAGGGTTGCGGCGGCGAGGCCGGCGATGGCTTGCACCACGGCGGGCGGGCCCATTTCGGCGAGACGGTCATGCAGGCTGCCGCCGGTGTCGGTGGCGCTGATCGGGGTGCTGACCTTGAGCAGCATCGGCCCGGTGTCCAGGCCGGCTTCCATGCGCATCACGGTCACGCCGCTCTCGGCGTCGCCGGCTTCCACGGCGCGCTGGATCGGCGCCGCCCCGCGCCAGCGTGGCAGCAGCGAGGCGTGGCTGTTGATGCAGCCCAGGCGCGGAATATCCAGCACCGTCTGCGGCAGGATCAGGCCGTAGGCGACCACCACCATCAGGTCCGGCGCGAGGGCCGCCAGTTCGGCCTGGGCCTGCGGGTCGCGCAGGGTCGGCGGTTGCAGCACGGGGATGTCGTGCTCCAGCGCCAGCTGCTTGACCGGGCTCGGCATCAGCTTTTGCCCGCGCCCGGCCGGGCGGTCCGGCTGGGTGTAGACCGCGACGATCTCGTAAGGGCTGTCGAGCAGGGCCTTGAGGTGTTCGGCGGCAAATTCCGGGGTGCCGGCAAAGACGATGCGCAGTGGCTCAGTCATGGGAGTTCTCGGTAATAAACACGCGGAAAAGAAAAAGGCTTGCCGCTGCAAGCCTTTGGAAGAAGGGAATCAAGCTTGCTGACGATGCTGCTTTTCCAGCTTCTTCTTGATCCGGTCGCGTTTGAGCGTGGACAGGTAATCGACGAACAATTTGCCGTTGAGGTGGTCGCATTCGTGCTGGATGCACACCGCGAGCAGGCCTTCGGCGATCAGTTCGTAAGGTTGGCCGTCACGGTCCAGGGCCTTGATTTTCACGCGTTGCGGACGATCGACATTCTCGTAGAAGCCCGGTACCGACAGGCAGCCTTCCTGGTACTGGCCCATTTCGTCGGTGAGCGCTTCGAACTCGGGGTTGATGAACACCCGCGGCTCGCTGCGGTCTTCGGACAGGTCCATGACCACGATGCGCTTGTGCACGTTGACCTGGGTAGCGGCCAGGCCGATGCCGGGCGCCTCATACATTGTTTCAAACATGTCGTCGACCAACTGACGCACTTCGTCGTCCACTACGGCCACTGGTTTGGCGATAGTGCGCAGGCGCGAGTCGGGGAATTCGAGGATGTTTAAAATGGCCATAAGCGTAATTGCTACACGTGTGAAGTAAGTTCGGAGTCGGAGGCCTTGCGGGTTCTGGAAGGGCAACCGTTGTAAAACGTGCTCGGTCAGGAGCAGGGAGCGCACAGGCGCTGGCGTTTCACGCGAATACACATAATAAAGGGATTCACCGCATGAGGAAATCACTACTCGCCTTGCTGCTCGTGGGCTGGGCCGGTTTCGGCCAGGCGCAGGTGCCGCTCCGGGAGGGTTATCCACAGCGCTACACCGTAGTGGCGGGCGATACCTTGTGGAGCATCGCCAGCCGCTTCCTGCGCGATCCCTGGCAATGGCCGGCGCTCTGGCAGGCCAATTCCAGCCTCGCCGACCCCGACCTGATCTACCCCGGCGACTCCCTGGCGCTGGTCCGGGTCGATGGCGAACCACGCCTGACCCTGGAGCGCGGCGCTTCCCGGGGCACCGTCAAGCTCTCGCCCCAGGTGCGCCGCACGCCACTGGTCGAGGCGATCCCGAGCATTCCACTGCAGGCCATCGACAGCTTTCTGCTGAGCAACCGCATCCTCGACCGGGCCGACGCCTTCGACAGCGCCCCCTACATAGTCGCCGGCGATGCCGAACGGGTACTCAGCGGCACTGGCGACCGGATCTTCGCGCGCGGCCGCTTCGACCCGGAGCAATCGGCCTACGGCATCTTCCGCCAGGGCAAGACCTACACCGACCCGCAGAGCGGCGAACTGCTGGGAATCAATGCCGACGAAATCGGCGGCGGCGAGGTGGTCGCGGTCGAGGGCGATATCGCCACCCTGCAACTGCAGCGCACCACCCAGGAAGTGCGCCTGGGCGACCGCCTGTTCGGCGGCGAGCCGCGGGTCATCAACTCGACCTTTGTCCCCAGTGCGCCGAGCCGGGCGGTCGAGGGCCTGATCATCGACGTGCCACGGGGTGTCACCCAGATCGGTGCGCTGGATGTGGTGACGTTGAACAAGGGACGGCGCGATGGCCTGGCTGAAGGCAACGTGCTGGCGGTAATGAAAACCGGCGAAACCGTGCGCGACCGGGTAGCCGGTGGACAAGTGAAGATGCCGGATGAGCGGGCCGGTCTGCTGATGGTTTTCCGCACCTACGACAAGCTCAGTTACGGCCTGGTGCTCAACGCTTCCCGTTCCCTGGCGATCATGGACAAAGTCCGTAACCCGTAAAAACCCTCAACAAGTTACCAACAGAGTTATCCACAGCTTATTCCTGCTGCGACCGGGCTTATAACGATCAAGGATGATCCCATGTCACTGTCTGCCCAGGCTCCGGTTTCCCCCGCGGAACTGGAAGCCCGTCTACGTTTGCACCGCTTGCCGGACCTCGGCCCGAAGCGTTTTCAGCTGCTGCTCGAAGCCTTCGGTTCGGCCTCCAAGGCCATCAGCGCACCGGCCAGCGCCTGGCGCGCGCTGGGCCTGCCGGCGAGCGCGGCCGAGGCCCGGCGCAACGCCGAAGTGCGTGATGGCGCCAGCCATGCATTGGCCTGGCTGGAGCGTCCGGGCCAGCATTTACTGATGTGGGACCAGCCGGACTACCCGCCGCTGTTGAATGAAATCGCCGATGCGCCACCGCTGCTGTTTGTCGCCGGCGACCCACGCATCCTGGAAAAACCGCAGTTGGCGGTGGTCGGCAGTCGTCGCGCTTCGCGGCCCGGGATGGACACCGCCGCGGCCTTTTCCCGCAGCCTGGCCGCGGCCGGTTTTGTCATCACCAGCGGCTTGGCGCTGGGGATCGATGGCGCGGCGCACCAGGCTGCGCTGGAGGTCGGCGGACAGACTGTCGGCGTGCTGGGCACCGGCCTGGAAAAACTTTATCCACAGCGCAACCGGCGCCTGGCCGACGCCATGATCGCCCAGGGCAGCGCGCTGGTTTCCGAGTTCCCGCTGGAGACCGGGCCCCACGCCAGCCACTTTCCCCGGCGCAACCGGATCATCAGCGGCCTGTCCCTTGGCGTGCTGGTGGTGGAGGCCAGCGTCGCCAGTGGTTCGCTGATCACCGCCCGGCTCGCCGCCGAGCAAGGCCGCGAGGTGTATGCGATACCCGGGTCGATCCATCACCCCGGGGCCCGGGGCTGTCATCAGCTGATTCGCGATGGCGCGGTGCTGGTGGAAACCATCGAACATATCCTCGAAGCCCTGCGTGGCTGGCAACGGCTGCCGTTATCCACGGCCCCGCCAACAGCTGCGCCCGCTCACCCGTTGCTGGCGCTGTTGCATGCCGCGCCGCAGACCGGCGAGGGCCTGGTGCAGGCCAGTGGCTGGAGCCTGCCCAGGGTGCTGGCGGCGCTCACCGAACTGGAGCTGGAGGGCCATGCGACGTGCGAAGGCGGTTGCTGGTTTGCCCGGGCAAAAGGCTAAGGCTCTGTACGAAAAGTGGCTGCGCTCGGCCATGCTGCGTTAAAAACAGGCTCGGAATGCTCATTTAGGCCCCTAAACTCCGCTTCCTCGCCTGTTTTTGCCTTGCCTGGCCTTCGCTCGCCGACTTTTCGTACAGACCCTAGGCTTTATAGGCAGGATCGGTAAACTGCGCACAGCCTTAATCCGGAGAGTCAGCAATGGTCAGCAGTTGGCGTGTGCAACAAGCCGCACGAGAAATTCGCGCAGGGGCGGTGATTGCCTATCCAACCGAAGCAGTCTGGGGGTTGGGTTGCGACCCGTGGAACGAAGAGGCGGTGGACCGGTTGCTGGCCATCAAGTCGCGCTCCGTGGACAAGGGCCTGATCCTGATCGCCGACAACATCCGCCAGTTCGATTTTCTCTTCGAGGATTTTCCCCAGGAATGGCTCGATCGCATGGCCAGCACTTGGCCGGGCCCGAACACCTGGCTGGTACCCCATCAGAATCTGTTGCCGGAATGGGTCACCGGGGTCCACGACACCGTGGCCCTGCGAGTCAGCGATCATCCACTGGTGCGTGAGTTGTGCGCCTTGGTGGGGCCGCTGATTTCCACCTCGGCCAACCCTCAGGGACGCCCTGCGGCCCGCACGCGGATTCGCGTCGAGCAGTATTTCCGCGGGCAGTTGGACATGGTCCTGGGCGGCAGCCTGGGCGGGCGCAAGAACCCGAGCCTGATCCGCGACCTGGTGACTGGCAAGATCGTGCGTCCGGCCTGACACCGCGTCGTCGTTTATCGCGGGCAAGCCGGATCGCCGCCCGCGATGCATTTCAAGGCAACAGAATGGTCGAACCCGTGGTGCGCCGCGCCGCCAGTTCGGTCTGCGCCTTCGCCGCTTCCGCCAGCGGGTAACGCTGGCCGATCTCGATCTTCAGCTTGCCGCTGGCGATCATGGCGAACAGATCGTCGGCCATGGCCTGCAGGTTCTCGGCGTTGTTGGCGTAGGTGCCCAGGGTCGGACGGGTGACGTACAGCGAGCCCTTGGCCGCCAGGATGCCCAGGTTGACCCCCTCCACCGCGCCCGAGGCGTTGCCGAAGCTGACCATCAGGCCCCGCGCTTGCAGGCAGTCCAGCGAGGTCAGCCAGGTGTCCTTGCCCACGCCGTCGTAGACCACCGGGCATTTCTTGCCGTCGGTCAGCTCCAGCACGCGCTTGGCCACGTCTTCATGGCTGTAGTCGATGGTTTCCCAGGCACCAAGGGATTTCGCCAGCGCGGCTTTTTGCGGCGAGCTGACGGTGCCGATCAGCTTCACCCCCAGGGCCTTGGCCCACTGGCAGGCGAGCAGCCCGACCCCGCCGGCGGCGGCGTGGAACAGCACGATCTCGCCGCCCTTGAGCTCGTAGGTCTGGCGCAGCAGGTACTGCACGGTCAGGCCCTTGAGCATCACCCCGGCCGCCTGTTCGAAGCTGATGCTGTCCGGCAGGTGCACCAAATTGTCCGCGGGCAGCACATGCACTTCGCTGTAGGCGCCCAGCGGGCCGCTGCCATAGGCCACGCGATCGCCGACCTTGAAGCGGGTCACGGCGCTGCCCACCGCCTCGACCACCCCGGCCCCTTCGGCGCCCAGGCCCGATGGCAAGGCCGGTGGCGCGTAGAGGCCGCTGCGGTAGTAGGTGTCGATGAAGTTCAGGCCGATGGCCTTGTTGCTCACGCGGACCTGTTGCGGGCCCGGTTCGGCGGGTTGGTAATCCACATACTCGAGCACTTCCGGGCCGCCATGGGCACGGAACTGGATACGTTTGGCCATCTGCACTCTCTCCTCGGTCGTGTCGCGAAAGTGCCTTATCGGACTCCTATGCTTGACCGCCGTCAACTGCGACCGGCCCCCGCGCAGTGTTATGCTACGCGCCCATTTGCGCAGGCCCCCCGCTGTATCCCTGGCGCCGCGTAGCTTTGCCCGATTCAAGGTGATGCCATGACTACCCGCACCGAGGCCGTAAAAGCCTACCTGCTCGACCTGCAAGACCGTATTTGCGCCGCCCTGGAAGCCGAAGACGGCGGTACGCGCTTCGTCGAAGACGCCTGGACCCGGCCGGCCGGCGGTGGCGGGCGCACCCGGGTGATTGCCGACGGTACGGTGATCGAGAAAGGCGGCGTCAACTTCTCCCACGTGTTCGGCAGCGGCTTGCCGCCGTCCGCCAGCGCCCACCGGCCGGAACTGGCCGGCCGTGGTTTCGAGGCGCTGGGCGTGTCGCTGGTGATCCACCCGCACAACCCGCATGTGCCGACTTCCCACGCCAACGTACGGTTCTTCATCGCCGAAAAGGCAGGCGAAGAGCCGGTCTGGTGGTTCGGTGGCGGTTTCGACCTCACCCCCTACTACGCCAACGAGGAAGACTGCGTGCACTGGCACCGCGTCGCACAAAAGGCCTGCGCGCCCTTCGGCCCGGACGTCTACCCGCGCTACAAGGCCTGGTGCGACAGCTACTTCCATATCAAGCATCGCAATGAACCGCGCGGCATCGGTGGCCTGTTCTTCGACGACCTCAACGAGTGGGACTTCGACACCAGCTTCGCCTTCATGCGCGCCATCGGCGACGCCTACCTCGAGGCCTACCTGCCGATCGTCCAGCGCCGCAAGGCCCTGGGCTATACCGAGAAGCAGCGCGAGTTCCAGGAATACCGTCGCGGCCGTTATGTCGAGTTCAACCTGGTCTACGATCGAGGCACCCTGTTCGGCCTGCAATCGGGCGGGCGCACCGAGTCGATCCTCATGTCCCTGCCGCCGCAGGTGCGCTGGGGCTACGACTGGAAAGCCGAGCCGGGCAGCGAAGAAGCGCGCCTGACCGAATATTTCCTGCAGGACCGCGACTGGCTGGCGGGCTCTGCGTAAAGCGTTGCAGCCGGCCGGCCGGCGCTGGACGATAATGCGATTGAACAGAACAGCGCAGCGTCCCTGTCGCCAGCAAGCTGGTTCCTTACAGGGATGTGCATGAGGGTTTTATTGGATGGATCAGTATGTCGTTTTTGGTAACCCGATCGGCCACAGCAAGTCGCCACTGATTCATCGGCTGTTCGCCGAGCAGACGGCGCAGCGGCTGGTCTACACCACTCTGCTGGCGCCCCTCGACGATTTCGCCGGTTGTGCCCGCGGATTCTTCGTGGATGGGCGTGGCGCCAATGTCACGGTGCCGTTCAAGGAGGAGGCCTACCGCCTGGCCGACAGCCTGACCGCCCGCGCCCAGCGCGCCGGCGCGGTGAACACCTTGAGCAAACTCGCCGATGGCAGCCTGCTGGGCGACAACACCGACGGCGCCGGCCTGGTGCGCGACCTGACGGTCAACGCCGGCTTCAGCCTCAAGGGCAAGCGCATTCTGCTGCTGGGCGCCGGCGGCGCGGTGCGTGGCGCGCTGGAGCCGCTGCTGGCGGAGCAGCCGGCGTCGCTGATCATCGCCAACCGCACAGTGGAAAAGGCCGAGCTGCTGGCGGAGCTGTTCAGCGACCTGGGGCCGGTGTCGGCCAGTGGTTTCGACTGGCTGCGCGAGCCGGTGGACCTGATCATCAACGCCACCTCGGCCAGCCTCACCGGCGACGTGCCGCCGATCGCCGCCAGCCTGATCGAGCCGGGCCAGACGTTGTGCTACGACATGATGTATGGCAAGGAGCCGACCGCCTTCTGTCGCTGGGCCAGCCAGTATGGCGCGGCGATTTCCATGGATGGCCTGGGCATGCTCGCCGAACAGGCAGCGGAAGCCTTCTTCCTGTGGCGCGGTGTGCGTCCGGACACCGCGCCGGTGCTGGCGGAGCTGCGGCGCCAGCTGGCGCTCTGACACTGCTTCCTTCTTTCTATTGTAGGAGCGAGCTTGCTCGCGATAGCCGCGAAGCGGTGGTGTGACAGCCACAGCGCATCATTGTTGAGGTTCATCGCGAGCAAGCTCACTTCTACATAATCTTCGCCCGGCTCAATCCTCAAACCGGATCGGGCATTGCTCCGCGCCTTCGAGCTTTCTCAACTCTTCGATCACCGAGGCCCGCGCGCGACGCAGGGTCAGGCTGCGGTTCTGCCGCAGCAGGCGGCGGGCTTCCTGGTGCAGCATGGCCACCCCGGAATAGTCGATGAAGTTGATCTGCCGGGCGTCGATCACCAGGCGCGGCGCATGGCAGCGCTGCATGCGCACTTGCAGGTAATGGCTGGCGCCGAAAAAGATCGAGCCACCGACCCGCAGGATGTCCTCGTCGCCTTCGCGCCCATGCTGCACGCGCGGTTGCGAGGTGCGCTTGAGGTAGAAGAACAGCGACGCCAGGACCCCGGCATAGATCGCCGTCTGCAATTCCAGGAGCAAGGTGGCGACACAGGTCAGGCCCATCACCACGAACTCGGCGCGGCTGACCCGGAACAGCGCGCGAATGCCGCGGTGGTCCACCAGGCCCCAGCAGAGCAGCAGGATGCTCCCGGCCATGGCCGGGATCGGGATATGCGCGATCAGCGCCGCGCCGGCCACGGCGAACAGGGCCACCCACAACGCCGAGAACACTCCGGCCAGCGGCGAACAGGCACCGGCCTCGTAGCTCAGGCCGGAGCGGGTAAAAGAGCCGGACGACAGATAGCCGGAGAAAAACGCGCCAACGATATTCGACAGGCCCTGGGCGCGGACTTCCTGGTTGGCATCGAGCAACTGTTCGGAGCGTGCCGACAGCGAGCGGGCGATCGACAGGCTGGTCACCAACCCCAGCATGCCCACCGCCACGGCGCTGGGCAGCAGGCGCAGGATCATGTCCAGGTCCAGCGGCAGCGGGCTGAACGGCGGCAGCCGGCCGGTAAAGGCGCTGACCAGTTTTACCTGGCCGAACAGCGCCGGCCACAGCCACACCACCAGAGCGCTGAGGATCAGGCTGATCAGCAGCGAGGGCCAGCGCGGCACCAGCAACTTCAGGGCCAGGCCGACGACCAGCGTGCCCAGGCCGAGGATCAGCGAGGGGTTATCCACGGCATCGAGATGGGAGAACAGCGAGGTCAGGCTGTTCAGCGCGGTGGCTTCGCTCGGCAAGTCCAGGCCCAGCAGGTTGGGCAGCTGCCCCAGGGCGATCACCACCGCGGCGCCGAGGGTGAAGCCGAGCACCACCGAATGGGACACGAAGTTCACCAGCGCGCCGAAGCGCAACAGCCCCAGCAGCCACTGGAACAGGCCGGCGAGCAGGGTCAGCAGCAGGATCAGGGTGATGTAGTCCTGGGACGCCGGCACCGCCAGGGGGCTGACGCTGGCGTAGAGGACGATGGAAATCGCCGCGGTCGGGCCACAGATCAGGTGCCAGGAAGAACCCCAGAGGCAGGCGATCAGCACCGGGACGACGGCGGCATACAGGCCGTATTCCGGTGGCAGGCCGGCGATCAGGGCATAGGCGATCGATTGCGGCAGGGCGAGGATGGCGCCGCTCAGGCCCACCAGCAGGTCGCGCCCGACGCTGGCGCGGGTCTGCCGGGGCAGCCAGCTCAGGAAGGGCAAGAGTGAATGGCGATTGGGCCAGGCCATGGGTCCTCGCGGTCGGGATGGGGCGAAAGGCGTCAGGGTGGAGTGTCAGGTCGGAGCGTGCAAGGCCCGTCAGTGACGGTTGTAGTCGCTGCCGCAGGCTGCGATAGGTCCGGCAGGACCTCAACGGGCTCGAAAACCCTGCGCCCCTTCGGGTCTATCGCGGCCAGCGGCAGCGGCTACAGGTGGATTACAGCTTGGCCTGCACCGCCGGCAGCGCCTCCTTGCCGTCGAGGGTCTTCACCCCGTCCAGCCACTTGCCCAGCACTGCCGGGTTGGCCTTGATCCAGGCCTTGGCTGCGTCAAAGTTGCTGACCTTCTTGTTGGCCACCTCGGCCATGATGCTGTTCTCCATTTCCTGGGTGAAGCTCAGGTTGCCCAGCAGCTTGCCGACATTCGGGCAGGCCTGTGCATACCCCTTGCGGGTCAGGGTGTAGACGCTGCCGGTGTCGCCGAAGTACTTCTCGCCGCCCTTGAGGTAGCGCATGTTCAGCTGCACGTTCATCGGGTGCGGGGTCCAGCCGAGGAAGGTGACGAACTTCTGCCGTTTCACCGCCCGCGAGACTTCGGCGAGCATCGCCTGTTCGCTGGACTCGATCAGCTTCCACTGGCCGAGGTTGAAGTCGTTCTTCTTGATGATCTCCTGCAACGACAAGTTGGCCGGGGCCCCGGAGCCGATGCCGTAGAGCTTCTTATCGAACTTGTCTGCGTACTTATTCAGGTCGTTGAAGTCATGCACGCCGGCGTCCCAGACGTAATCCGGCACCGCCAGGGTGAACTCGGTGCCGTCCAGGTTCTTCGCCAGCTGGGTGACATCGCCATTGGCCACGAACTTGTCGTAGAAGCCCTGCTGCGCCGGCATCCAGTTGCCCAGGAACACATCCACCTGGCCGTCCTTGAGCCCGCCGAAGGTGATCGGCACCGCCAGGGTGTCGATCTTGGCCTTGTAGCCCATGCTGTCCAGCAGGAAACCGGCGATGGCGTTGGTGGCGGCGATGTCGCTCCAGCCCGGGTCGGCCATCTTCACCGTCTCGCAACCCTGTTCGGCCCAGGCCAGGGCCGGGATCGAAACACTGCCCAGCGCCAGAAGCGTGGCCGTCACTGTTGTGGATAACCTTTGCATGCTCTTCCCCTTACGTTATTGGTTTTGGCAGGGTTGTGGATAACGAGCCTTGCGCTCCAGATCGTCGAGGTCGATGTGGTTGCGCATGTATTGCGCACTGGCGTCGACCAGTGGCTGGTGGTCCCAGCTCTTCAGTTTGCCCAGGCTCAAGGCGCCTGCGACGAAGCGACGGCGGCGCTGGCTGGCGAGTACCTGTTGGTGGATGGCCGGGATATCCCACTTGGCCCGCGCCTCGCGGAGAAAATCCTCGAATAGAGGGCGATGTTGCGGCGATTGGCTGAGTTCTTCCTGCTCGCGCGGGTCGTTGGCCACATCGAACAGCAGGCACGGGTCGTCTTCGCTGTAGATGAACTTGTAGCGGCCGCGGCGAATCATCATCAGCGGGCTGATGGTGCCTTCGGCCATGTATTCGCCGAAGACTTCGTCATGCCCGCCCTGCCCTTGCAGGTGCGGTACCAGGGAGCGGCCATCCAGCGCCAGGCCCGGTTGCAGCTGGCCTCCGGCCAGTTCCACCAGGGTCGGCAGCAGGTCGGCGGTCGAGACCGCCTGGCTTACCCGGCCGGCGGTGAACTGCCCCGGCGCGCTGATCAGCAGCGGCACCCGCGCGGCCATTTCGAACCAGTGCATTTTGTACCAGAGGCCGCGCTCGCCGAGCATGTCGCCGTGGTCGCCGGAGAAAACAATGATGGTGTCGTCGATCAGCCCGGTTTCCTCCAGGGTTTCCAGGAGTTTGCCGACGTTGCTGTCGATATAGCTGCATGCACCGAAATAGGCGCGACGCGCGTCGCGAATCTTATCCACAGGCAGTGGCTTGTCCCACAGGTCGTAAACCTTGAGCAGGCGTTGGGAATGCGGGTCGAGCTCGGTCTGGGCCGGGGTCTGCGGCAGCGGAATATCCTCGTCGCGGTACAGGTCCCAGAAGGCCTTGGGAATGGTGTACGGGTCGTGCGGGTGGGTCATCGACACGGTCAGGCAGAACGGCTGGTCGCCGTCTTCGCGAACGTGATCGAACAGATACTGGCGGGCCTTGAACACCACCTCTTCGTCGAAATCCAGCTGGTTGGTGCGCACGCATGGCCCGGCCTGCAGCACCGAAGACATGTTGTGGTACCAGCTCGGGCGCACGTCCGGTTCGTCCCAGTTCACCGCCCAGCCATAGTCGGCCGGGTAGATATCGCTGGTCAGGCGTTCTTCGTAACCGTGCATCTGGTCCGGGCCGCAGAAATGCATCTTGCCCGACAGCGCCGTGCGGTAGCCCTGGCGGCGCAGGTAATGGGCGTAGGTCGGGACATCGGCGGGGAAGTCGGCGGCGTTGTCATAGGCGCCGATCTTGCTCGGCAACTGGCCGCTGACCAGGGTGAAACGCGAGGGCGCGCACAGCGGGCTGTTGCAGTAGGCGGCGTCGAACACCACGCCTTGGGCGGCGAGACGGCTCAGATGCGGCAGCTTGATGGGCGATGGACCGTAGAACGGCAACATTGGCGCGGCCATCTGATCGGCCATGATGAAAAGAATGTTCTTGCGCTTCATGTATTCGCGGCATTCCATAGTGGGCAGTTATGCGAAAGTGCTGCGATCGAGCATGTAACCCAAGGCTTTTACGGTAAAGCCCACGTACGGCAATGACTAGGATAAGCACAGCTTATGTATGAAGCGCTCGGCGACCTGTCCCTGGACCTGTTCCGCGTATTCGAGGCGGCGGCGCGCCAACGCAGCTTTACCGCCGCGGCGGTGGAACTGGGCACCACCCAGCCGGCCATCAGCCAGCAGATCAAGCGGCTGGAGGAGCAGCTCGGCACCCGGCTGTTCGACCGCATTTACCGTGGCATCGAACTGACCGAGGCCGGCAGCCAGTTGTTCGAACAGGTGCAGGCCGGCTTGCAGAGCATCGACAGCGGCCTGAGCGCCATCACCGCCCAGCATCAGCATGAGGTGCTGCAGGTGGCCACCGACTTCGCCTTCGCCGCCTACTGGCTGATGCCGCGCCTGCACCGCTTCCACGCCGCCAATCCGCAGGTGGATGTGAGTCTGGTCACCAGCGAGCGCAGCCACAACATGCTGCGCACCGATATCGACGTGGCGGTGCTGTTTGGCGATGGGCGTTTCAAGCAGGGTGAAAGCCACTGGCTGTTCAACGAGGAAGTGTTTCCGGTGTGCAGCCCGTTGCTGCTCAAGGAGCGGCCGCTGCCCCTGGGCGCCCAGTCGCTGCTGGAGTTTCCGCTGCTGCATTTGAAGGGGGAAAACAGCAGCCACTGGTTCGACTGGAGCGGCGTGTTCCGCGAGTTGGGGATCGCCACCCCGCCGGCGCCGGGGCAGCTGCGTTTCGACAACTACACCCTGCTGATCCAGGCGGCGATCGGTGGCCAGGGCGTGGGTATTGGCTGGCGCCACCTTGTGGATAACTTGCTGGCGCAAGGTCTGTTGTGCCGGCCGATCAGCGAAACGCTGATTTCCCGCTACGGCTATTACGTGGTCCTGCCCCAGCGCAAACGCCGGGGGGCGCTGATCCAGCGGTTTTTCGACTGGCTGATGGCCGAGCAGGCCGACAGCGCGCAATCTTTGACCGGGCTGGGCCTGCCGTCGATTGCCATCTGAGGTTTGGGGTTGGCGTGGAAGCCATCGCGAGCAAGCTCGCTCCTACATGGGATCGCATAACCTTCTGTAGGAGCGAGCTTGCTCGCGATAAGGATTCAGCACACGAAGTTCACATGTTCGCCCACATGCAGGTTCAACTGCTGTTCATCGGCGATGCCGGCAGCTACCCGTGCCAGTCGCTGCACCGGCTCGACCCGCTCGGGTGCAAGGCTGTCGATGGGGTGGCTGAAGTGTTCCAGGGTCAGCCCGGGTACGCTTTGCGGCGCATTCACCAGGGTCCAGCGCAAGCTGCTGCCTTGCAGCGCGTCGAGGATGGCTTCGGCCGTCTGGCGGTGTGGGTAGCCTTCCATCTCCGGCTGGTCCAGCACCTCGAAATGCCCCACCAGGAACAGGCGCCGGACGCCCGCGGCCTGCATGCCAGCGATCAGCGCATCGACCGCGCGAAGTTGTTCCCGGGGTTCGAGCAGCAGGTTTTCCTGCTGTTCGAGGCCCATGGGCAGCCCCGGGGCATCCAGCAGGCAGACCACCACGTCGCCTCCGGCCACGCTTTGCCTGACCCGCGCGGCATCGAACAGGTCACCGCATTTGGTGCGCAAGCCGGGAAGGGGGGCGAGGGCCGTCAGGTCGTCGAGAATGGCGATGACTTCATGCTGGCGCCGCAGGAATTCCGCCATCAGCGCGCTGCCCAGGCTGCTCATGGCACCGTAGAGCACCAGCTTGACCACCGGGGTTTCGGCATTTTTCATGGCGCGGCCCGTTTCTTTACACTGCTAAGGTTATGACCTGTGGGCTGTCGCCAGGGTTCGACTTTGTCATGAGAGGTTCCATGCAACGCATCAAGGGCTATCACGCCCATGTCTATTTCGACGCCAGCACCATCGACCAGGCGCGGGCGCTGTGCGAGCAGGCGGCGCAATTGTTTCCATTGAAGATGGGGCGGGTGCATGAACGGCCGGTCGGCCCGCACCCGGACTGGAGCTGCCAGCTGGCGTTCGAGCCGCAGTACCTGGGCGAGGTGTTGCCGTGGCTGGCGCTCAATCGCAGCGGGCTGGTGGTATTCCTGCACCCGGATACCGGGGACGACCTGAAGGATCACACGGAGCATGCGGTCTGGATGGGGGCGATCCGGCCGCTGGACCTATCGATTTTTTAAGGTTTTTCGCGAGCACGCTCGCTCCTACAAGGTCAGGCGCTTTCTGTAGGAGCGAGCTTGCTCGCGATGGCATCCTTTCAAGCGCCATCAGCCCCGATCAATACAACACGCCATCGAGGATCTCGTAGACGATCCCCGTGCCCACTGCGATCAGCACGATATCGGCGCCCATGCGCCGCCATTCATAACCCGGGTAGTACGGCAGGTGCGCCAGGGCGCGGTTGTCCAGGCGTTCGCCGTAGTAGCCGCGGGGCAGCGGCTGGCCGCGCAGCAGATGGATGCCGTGGGGCGGCGGCGCGCCGCGTACGAAGTAGGTGTGGTTGTCGCGAATGGTCTCGCGCACCGGGCCGAAATCCCGGGGTGGGCCACCACGGCGGTCGGCCTGCGGGCCGCGATGTTCATCGCCCCGATTATCCCCGCGATTGTCTCCTCGATTGTCGTAGCGACCCGGTTGCGGGCCGCCGCGGTCGTGGTCGTCACGTGGGTCCGCGACCGCATGCAGCAGCGGGCTGGCGCTGAGCATCAGCACACCGAGACCGGCAATCAGGCGTTTGGGCATTTTCATCGGGTCTTCCTCAGAGCACGAACAACAAAAAGGGGCTCAGAACCTGGTTCTGAACCCCTTGGTCTTGCTGGTTAGTCTGTGGACTCTGAGGCGAATTCCTCTGTATCAGGAACTTTACCCTTGGCTGACACGGGCTTGACGCACCCCTTCGGCGAGGGAGGCGCACAGGCTCAGCACACCATCCACCGCTTGCTCGGAACTGCTGGCATTGGCGATCTGGTCGATCAGCGCCGAACCCACCACCACGCCGTCGGCGAGGCGGGCGATGGCCGCGGCCTGCTCCGGCGTACGGATGCCGAAACCGATGCTGATCGGCAGGTCGGTGTGGCGACGCAGACGGGTCACCGCCTCTTCCACGTGCTCCAGGGTGGCGGAACCGGCACCGGTCACACCGGCCACGGAGACGTAGTAGACGAAGCCCGAGCTGCCGTTCAGCACCTTCGGCAGGCGCGCGTCGTCGGTGGTCGGCGTGGTCAGGCGGATGAAGTCGATGCCGGCGGCCTGGGACGGGTCGCACAGCTCGGCGTTGTGCTCGGGCGGCATGTCGACCACGATCAGGCCGTCGACCCCGGCTTCCTTGGCTTCGGCGATGAAGCGCGGTACGCCGTAGTGGTGGATCGGGTTGAAGTACCCCATCAGCACCAGCGGCGTGTCGTTGTTGCCGACACGGAACTCGCGAACCATTTGCAGGGTTTTCGCCAGGTTTTGCTTGGCCTCCAGGGCGCGGATGTTGGCCAGCTGGATCGCTGGGCCGTCGGCCATCGGATCGGTGAAGGGCATGCCCAGTTCGATCACGTCGGCGCCGGCGGCCGGCAAGCCCTTGAGGATCGCCAGGGAAGCGTCGTAGCCCGGGTCGCCGGCGGTGACGAAGGTCACCAGGGCAGCGCGGTTCTGTTGCTTAAGCTGGGCAAAGCGCGTTTGCAGGCGGCTCATCAGTGTTTCTCCTGCTGGGATTGCTCTTGTTGAGAGTGTTCCATGTGGTGCATCACGGTTTGCATGTCTTTGTCGCCGCGGCCCGAGAGGTTGACCACCATCAGGTGATCCTTGGGCAGGTTCGGCGCGCGCTTGAACACTTCGGCCAGGGCGTGGGCGCTTTCCAGGGCCGGGATGATGCCTTCCAGGCGGCAGCACTGGTGGAACGCGGCCAGGGCTTCGTCGTCGGTCACCGAGGTGTATTCGACGCGGCCGATATCGTGCAGCCAGGCGTGTTCAGGGCCGATGCCCGGGTAGTCGAGGCCGGCGGAAATCGAGTGGGCGTCGATGATCTGGCCATCCTCGTCCTGCAGCAGGAAGGTGCGGTTGCCATGCAGCACGCCAGGCAGGCCGCCGTTCAGGCTGGCCGCGTGCTTGCCGGTCTCGATGCCGTAGCCGGCGGCTTCGACGCCGATGATCTGCACGCTCTTGTCGTCGAGGAACGGATGGAACAGGCCCATGGCGTTGGAACCGCCGCCGATGCACGCCACCAGGCTGTCCGGCAGGCGGCCTTCCTGGGCTTGCAACTGCTCGCGGGTTTCCTTGCCGATCACCGCCTGGAAGTCGCGGACCATGGCGGGATAAGGGTGCGGACCGGCCACGGTGCCGATCAGGTAGAAGGTGCTGTCGACGTTGGTCACCCAGTCACGCAGGGCTTCGTTCATCGCGTCCTTCAGGGTGCCGGTGCCGGCGACCACCGGGATCACTTCGGCGCCCAGCAGCTTCATGCGGAACACGTTGGCCTGCTGGCGCTCGATGTCGGTGGTGCCCATGTAGATCACGCAGTCCAGGCCGAAACGGGCCGCCACGGTGGCGGTGGCCACGCCGTGCATGCCGGCGCCGGTCTCGGCGATGATGCGTTTCTTGCCCATGCGCCGCGCCAGGAGGATCTGGCCGATGCAGTTGTTGATCTTGTGCGCACCGGTGTGGTTCAGCTCTTCGCGCTTGAGGTAGATCTTGGCGCCGCCGCAGTGCTCGGTCAGGCGCTCGGCGAAATACAGCGGGCTTGGACGGCCGACGTAGTCGCGCTGGAAGTAGGCCAGTTCCTTGAGGAACTCCGGATCTTCCTTGGCCGCTTCGTATTCGCGGGCCAGGTCGAGGATCAGCGGCATCAGGGTTTCGGCGACGTAACGGCCGCCGAACGCGCCGAACAGGCCGTTGGCATCAGGACCGTTGCGCAGGTTGGTCTGGTTCATGGGGCGCTCCCGGTGATTCGTCAAAAGGGTGAATGCTGGAAAGACAATGGCGTTCACTCTACCCCTGACGCCCCAGGCTGAAAACCGATAAGATCGCCACAACCTGTCAGGAAAACTCACATATCCCATGAGCCACGACCTGCCCCCGCTGAACGCCCTCCGGGCCTTCGAAGCCACCGCTCGCCTGAACAGTGTCAGTCAGGCAGCCGAACAGCTGCACGTCACCCATGGCGCGGTCAGCCGCCAGTTGAAGGTGCTCGAAGAGCATCTTGGGGTGAGCCTGTTCGTCAAGGAAGGGCGCGGCCTTAAACTCACAGATGCCGGTGTGCGCCTGCGCGATGCCAGCAGCGATGCCTTCGAGCGCCTGCGCACGGTCTGCGCCGAGCTGACCCAGAGCACCGTCGATGCGCCCTTCGTACTCGGCTGCTCCGGCAGCCTGCTGGCGCGCTGGTTCATTCCGCGCCTGGGGCGGCTGAATGCCGACCTGCCGGACCTGCGCCTGCACCTGTCGGCCGGTGAAGGCGATCTCGACCCGCGCCGGCCGGGGCTGGATGCCTTGCTGGTATTCGCCGAACCGCCGTGGCCGGCGGACATGCAGGTCTTTGAGCTGGCCAGCGAGCGCATCGGCCCGGTGCTCAGCCCGCGCTACAGCCGTTACGAGCAACTGCGCGAGGCGCCGGCCAGTGCGCTACTCAACGAGACGTTGCTACAGACCACCTCGCGCCCGCAGGCCTGGCCCAGCTGGGCACGGCAGAACGGCATCGACGCCGGGGCGCTGCAGTTCGGCCAGGGTTTCGAGCATTTGTATTATTTGCTGGAGGCCGCGGTGGCCGGGCTGGGCGTGGCGATCGCGCCGCAGCCGCTGGTGGCCGAGGACCTGCGTGCCGGACGCCTGGTTGCCCCGTGGGGCTTCTGTGAAACCCCGGGGCAACTGGCGTTGTGGCTACCCAAGCGCGCCGCCGACGGGCGCGCCCGGCAACTGGCGCAGTGGCTCAGCAACGAGCTGCGCCAGACGCCTTAATTGCCGCGCTTGCACAGCAGGTAAGCGGCCAGCAGGCCCAGCGCGCCCACGGCGACGCCGGCGGTGGTCCAGGGGTGCTGCTGGGCGTAGTCGCGGGTGGCGATCCCGGTTTCACGGGTTTTCACTTTGACTTCTTCATAGGCATCGCTGAGCAGGCTGCGCGAATGTCTCAGCGCGCTCTCGGCGTTGCTTTTCAGCGCTTTGAGGGTTTTGCGCGATTCGTCCGAAGCGTCGTCCTTGAGGCTCTCCAGGGACTTGAGCAGACTTTCGATCTCGGCTTCCATGCTTTCCAATGAGGCTTTGCGTAACGAAGTGTTGGCCATGGTGGCTCTCCTGCATTGTTGATTGAGGGTCTGTAGGGTCCGACTGCGCGGCCTGGCGAAAGTGCATTAAATCTGAACTTCGATGGGCCGGGGCTCACTCAAGTGTTGCCGCTAATCGCTGCTAGGCTTTGATCTACCTCATAAGGAGAGCGCGCCATGTCTGATCATCACACCTACAAGAAAGTCGAACTGGTCGGTTCGTCCCCTAGCAGCATCGAAGACGCCATCAACAATGCGCTGGCCGAAGCCAGCAAAAGCATCCAGCACCTGGAGTGGTTCGAGGTCACGGAAACCCGTGGGCATATCAAGGATGGCAAGGCTGCGCATTTCCAGGTCACGCTCAAAGTCGGTTTCCGCATTGCCAACAGCTGAACCTGGGCTAGGCTGTTGAACTTGTGCGCTGGCCGATTGCCATAGGGAATGGCAAAGCGCTATATCTGCCTCGATGCCGAACAGGCCGGGGCTTGACGCTTATTTTGATTCGACCAGGGAATGTGACCGATGAAAAAACTGGTAATGGCTTTAGCGTTGTTGAGTGTCGCGGGAACAGCCCTTGCTGCCGGCAAATCATGCGAAGAGCTGAAAAGCGAAATCGCCGCGAAGATCGATGCCAAAGGGGTGTCGGGTTATTCGCTGGAAATTGTCGAAAAAGGCAGCGCGACTGACGGCAAAGTGGTCGGTACCTGCGAAGGCGGTACCAAGGAAATCGTCTACAAGCGCGGCTGAGCCCTTGTAGCAATGAACAAAGCCGACGCAATGCGTCGGCTTTTTTGTGCCCGGTTATTACTCAGGCCAGGCATGCCCCTGTAGCCGCTGCCGCAGGCTGCGATCGCGACCGAAGGGCGCGCAGGGCCTCTGGATCACCCAGTCCTTCGGCCCGATTGCAGACTCAACCCTTCATCACTTGCGCCAGCAGTTCGTAGGAATGCAGGCGGTCGGCGTGCTCGTACAGGTCGCAGGTAAAGATCAGCTCATCGGCGCCGGTCTGTTCGATCAGCACTTCGAGTTTGGCGCGGATCTTCGCCGGGCTGCCGATCATGGCCAGGCCGAGGAAGCTGCCCACGGCCTCTTTTTCATGGGGCAGCCACAGGCCGTCCATGCTCTTCACCGGTTTGCGCTGCACCAGGCTCTGGCCGCGCATCAACGCGAGGATCCGCTGGTACACCGAGGTCGCCAGATAGTCGGCCTGTTCGTCGGTATCGGCGGCCACCAGCGGCACGCCGAGCATCACATAAGGCTTGTCGAGCACGGCCGAAGGCTTGAAGTGATTGCGGTACACACGAATCGCCTCGTGCATGTAGCGCGGCGCGAAATGCGAGGCGAAGGCGTAAGGCAAGCCGCGTTCGCCGGCCAGTTGCGCACTGAACAGGCTCGAGCCCAGCAACCACACCGGCACCTGGGTACCTGTTCCCGGCACCGCGATCACCCGTTGTTCCGGGGTGCGTGGGCCGAGGTAGGCCATCAACTCGGCCACGTCTTCAGGGAAGTCGTCGGCGCTGCCGGACCGTTCGCGGCGCAGGGCGCGTGCGGTCATCTGGTCTGACCCCGGCGCGCGGCCCAGGCCCAGGTCGATGCGCCCCGGGTACAGGCTTTCCAGGGTGCCGAACTGCTCGGCGATCACCAGCGGCGCATGGTTGGGCAGCATCACGCCGCCGGAGCCGACGCGAATGCTTGAGGTGCCGCCGGCCAGGTAGCCCAGCAGCACCGAGGTCGCGGAGCTGGCGATACCGTCCATGTTGTGGTGTTCGGCGACCCAGAAGCGGGTGTAGCCGAATTTCTCTACATGGCGGGCCAGGTCCAGGGAATTGCGCAGCGATTGCGCCGGGCTGCCGTCCTCGCGCACGGGGACCAGGTCGAGGGTGGAAAACTTAACGTCGGACAGTGGTTTCATGAACCTGCTTCTCCTTTGGTGTGCAGGCCTTTGTCATGAGCCAAAACCTGCCGAATGCTGTAAGCCTGTTTCATGCAATGTGGGCATATACCCGAGTTTCAATAGCCAGGCTGAATTTGCTGTCCGGATAAACGGCGGATTCAGACAGGATGAACTTCGCCGGGCCTTCTATCCTCTAGAACCCTGAGTAGCAGAAAACCACAAGGGCGCGGTCTTTCGCGCCCGTTCTCGAGGAGATAGACATGAGCATCATCAAGAAAGCTTCGGCTCACTGGGAAGGCGACCTGAAAACCGGCATTGGCTCGATTTCCACGGAAACCGGGGTACTGCGCGATGCACCTTACGGCTTCAAGGCGCGTTTCGAGGGCGGCAAGGGCACCAACCCGGAAGAACTGATCGGCGCCGCGCACGCGGGGTGTTTTTCCATGGCCTTCTCGATGATTCTCGGCGAGGCCGGGCTCAAGGCCGACAGCATCGACACCAACGCCGAAGTGACGCTGGACCAGGTCGATGGCGGTTTTGCGATCACCGCGGTGCACCTGATCCTCAAGGCGAAGATTCCCGGCGCCAGCCAGCAACAGTTCGATGAGCTGAGCAAGAAGGCCAAGGAAGGTTGCCCGGTGTCCAAGGTGCTGAATGCCAGGATCAGCCTGGATGCGACGCTGGTCAGCTGACGGTGTTTTAACCTGCCCTATCGCTTCGCGAGCCAGCTCGCTCACGCCTTCGAACCCGTAGGCGCGAACTGGCTCGCGATTGCGATCCTGCCGAAACTCCCGCGCCCGATATGCGCGGCGTCAGAACTCGCTTCATGAAAATGTGGTCGAATAGCCGACTGCAGGCTCAGCCCATGACCATGGGCGCTGCATCAAAGGGAGCTCCACATCATGAAACGTTTTGCCCTGGCAGTTGTTTGTTGCGCGCTGGCCACCTCGGCCCTGGCGGCTCCGAAGGATTGCGAAGAACTCAAGAAAGAGATTGAAATCAAGATCCAGGCCAACGCCGTGCCCTCCTACACCCTGGAGATTGTCAGCAAGGAGGAGGCCGAAAAGCACGACGTGGCCATGGTGGTTGGTACTTGTGAAAACGGCACCAAGGCAATCATCTATCAGCGCAACGACAGCTGATCGTTCAGATCACGCAGTTGACCCTATGGTCTTCGGCCAGCAGCTCACGCTTGGCGTTGTACAGCCGGGCACTGGGAGTGAAACCCAGCGAGCGGGCTTCCAGCAGGTAACGCTGGCCGGCTTCGAAATGGTCGTAGCGCACGCTCAGGTAGCACAGGCGCTCCGCCGGATCGTTCAGCAGGCCGAGGCGCCCGCTGAACACCTCGAAATCGAAACGCACCATCAACTCATGACTGCCCGGGGTGACCTGGAAATAGCGGCCGTCGGTCAGGCGCTGGTTGTCCAGGCGCTCGGCCATCAGCAGCTTGCCGCCCGGCGTCGGGGTGGCGAAATCGACCCAGGCCTGCTGCGGATCCACCGCCGGCAGGGGGCTGGAGCAGGCAACGAGGCCGGTCAGGGCAAGCAGCAGCAAAGGTTGGCGCATGAGGTCGGGCCGTCCGGGGAAAGGCCTCAAGCATAGCGCCGATCAGGTGCGCTGGCAGCCCGCCGGTTGGCCGGTACCCACCAGATTGCGCTGCTGGTCATAGAGTTTGGCCCAGGGCCGGAAGCCGATATTGCCGGTCTGCAACTGATAGCGCTGGCCGGCGTTGAAGTCCTTGTATTTCACATTCAGCTGGCAGTCGCGCCACAGCGGTTCGCTGTCCGGGCCGATATTGGTGGGCTCCACGGCGAACTGGTAGCGCACCTTCAGCTCATGGTTGCCGGGCTGTACCTCGAAATATCGGCGGTCCACCCAGGCCTTTTCGTCGACCTCCAGCGCCTGCAGGGCGGTGTCCTGGTGGGTGTCGAGGTCGATCCAGGCTTGCGTCGGATCGGGGGCGGGCAATCCGGCACAGCCGCTCAAGGTCAAGAGTCCGGTGGTCAGCAGCAACACGCGCATAGCGAAACTCCAGGCAGGCGAGATAGTCTTGGGGGCAGACTCTCGAAGGATGATTCGATTTGATTAGGCCGCGTTCAAGCCATGGGTTACTTGATCATCTTTTGCGCTTTTTGTTTCCGGGCTTGCTGCTTTTGTTGCTCAACGGTTGTTCCAGCGTGGGTTACTACGGCCAGCTGGCCAGTGGCCAATGGCAGCTGTTGCAGGCCCGCACGCCGGTCGAGCAGGTCATCGCCGACCCGGCTCGCGACCCGTTATTGCGCGCCCATCTGGCCCAGTCGCAGAAAGCCCGGCTTTTTGCCAGCCAGCACCTGCACCTGCCGGACAACCAGAGCTACCGCCTCTACGCCGACATCGGCCGGCCCTACGTGGTGTGGAATGTATTCAGCACCCCTGAGTTTTCCCTGAGCCCCAAGACCCACTGCTTTCCGATTGCCGGCTGCGTGGCCTATCGCGGCTACTACAGCCAGGGCGCGGCCCGCGGCGAGGCGGCCTTGCAGAAACAGCAGGGCATGGATGTGGCCATTGGTGGGGTGGAGGCCTATTCGACCCTGGGCTGGTTCAACGACCCGATCCTCAGTTCGATGCTGCATTGGGGCGACGAGCGCCTGGCGACCCTGATCTTCCACGAGCTGGCCCATCAGCGCTTCTATGTGAAGGACGACACCGAGTTCAACGAGTCCTTCGCCACCTTCGTCGAGCAGGAAGGCACCCGGCAATGGCGCGCGGCCCGCGGCCTGGCGCCGGCTAGCGATGCCCTGGTCAAGCAGAAGGACCAGTTTATCCAGCTGATCCTCGATACCCGCCAGCGCCTGGAACGCCTGTATGCCCTGCCACTGCCAGCCGAGCAGATGCGCCAGCGCAAGGCAGCCGAATTCGAACAGCTGCGCCGGGACTACCGGCAGCTGAAGGACAGCCAATGGCATGGCGACGCGCGCTACGACTTCTGGATCAACACCCCGCTGAACAATGCCAGGCTGCTGCCTTTTGGCCTGTACGACCAGTGGGTGCCGGCATTCGCCGCCTTGTTCAAGCAGGTGAACGGGGATTGGCCGGCCTTTTACCAGGCCGTGGAGAAGCTCGGCGCGCTGCCAGCTGAAAAGCGCAAGGCGGCGCTGCAAGCACTGATGAACGCCGCCTGAAAAGGACGCCATCGCGGGCAAGCGAGCGTCGAGCAGAAGCCCGCGATGGCCGGTGGCTCAGCGCTGCAGGAACGCCTGATGCAGCTCATCCAGGGTCTGGAAGTGGTAGGCCGGCGCCTCGGCGCTCAGTTCTTCGTGGCTGCCGAAGCCATAACCCACCGCCGCCGCATCCAGCCCGTTACGGCGGGCGCCGATCAGGTCGTGCTTGCGGTCGCCGATCATCAGGGTATCGCTGGGGTCCAGACCTTCTTCGCTGACCAGATGGCGGATCAGCTCGACCTTGTCGGTGCGGGTGCCGTCCAGTTCGCTGCCGTAGATCACCTTGAAGTGCCGGGCGAAATCGAAGTGCCGGGCGATCTCGCGGGCGAACACCCATGGCTTGGAGGTCGCGATGTACAGCTGGCGGCCTTGCCCGCCGAGGGTTTCCAGCAGGGGCGTGACGCCGTCGAACACGCGGTTCTCATACAGGCCGGTGACCTTGAAACGCTCGCGGTAGAAATTCACCGCCTCCCAGGCCCTGGCTTCGTCGAAGCCGTAGAACTGCATGAACGCCTGCAACAGCGGCGGACCGATGAAGTGTTCCAGCTTGCTCAGGTCGGGTTCGTCGATGCCCAGCTTGCCGAGGGCGAACTGGATCGAGCGGGTGATGCCTTCGCGCGGGTCGGTCAGGGTGCCATCGAGGTCGAACAGAACGGTTTGGTAATGCATGGGAATTCCTGGGCAGTGGGTCGGGGCTCAAGCCTGGTCGTAGCCTTCGGCCAGGTGCAGGTCCTTGAGCTTCACGTAGTTGGCGGCGCTGTAGGTGAAGAAGGCGCGTTCCTTGTCGGTCAGCGGGCGGGCCTGTTTCACCGGGCTGCCCACATAGAGGAAGCCGCTTTCCAGGCGTTTGCCCGGCGGCACCAGGCTGCCGGCGCCGACGATCACATCGTCTTCCACCACCGCGCCGTCCATGACGATGCTGCCCATGCCGATCAGCACCCGGCTGCCGACGCTGCAACCGTGCAGCATCACCTTGTGGGCGATGGTCACGTCGTCGCCGATCAGCAGCGGGAAGCCGTCCGGGTTGAAGGGGCCGGCGTGGGTGATGTGCAGCACGCTGCCGTCCTGCACGCTGGTGCGGGCGCCGATGCGGATGCGGTGCATGTCGCCGCGGATCACCGTGAGTGGCCAGACCGAACTGTCGGCACCGATTTCGACGTCGCCGATCACCACCGCCGAGCTGTCGACGAAGGCCCGCGGGCCAAGGATGGGCGTGTGGTTCTGATAGCTGCGAATGGCCAAGTTGGATACCTGCTCTGACATTTATTAATGGGGTCGATAGCTGCGGTGGGCGTCGATTGTAATTAAGATGGCCCAATGTTTCTTCCAGCCAAGGTGCCAACCGTGAGTGTGAACAACCCTCTTCTGCAGCCCTACGACCTGCCGCCGTTTTCGGCGATCCGCGCCGAGCATGTACAGCCGGCCATCGAACAGATCCTGGCTGACAACCGCGCCGCCATCGCTGAAATCCTCAAGAACCAGGGCGCGCAACCGACCTGGGCCGGCCTGGTATTGGCCATGGACGAACTCAACGACCGCCTGGGCGCGGCCTGGAGTCCGGTCAGCCACCTCAATGCCGTGTGCAACAGCGCCGAATTGCGCGAGGCCTATGAGTCCTGCCTGCCGGCCCTGAGCGCCTACGCTACCGAGCTGGGGCAGAACCGCGAGCTGTTCCAGGCCTTCGAAGCCCTGGCGGGCAGCCCGCAAGCCGCCGGTTTCGACGTGGCGCAGAAAACCATCCTGGAACACTCCCTGCGTGACTTCCGCCTGTCGGGTATCGACCTGCCGCCAGAGCAGCAGAAGCGTTACGCCGAAGTGCAGAGCAAGCTCTCCGAGCTGGGCAGCCGCTTCTCCAACCAGCTGCTCGACGCCACCCAGGCCTGGACCAAGCACGTCACCGACGAAGCGGCCCTGGCCGGCTTGACTGCGTCGGCCAAGGCGCAGATGGCTGCCGCGGCCCAGGCCAAGGACCTGCAAGGCTGGCTGATCACCCTGGAATTCCCCAGCTACTACGCGGTAATGACCTACACCGAAGACCGCGCGTTGCGCGAAGAAGTCTACGCCGCCTACTGCACCCGCGCGTCGGACCAGGGCCCGAACGCCGGCCAGAACGACAATGGCCCGGTCATGCAGGAAATCCTCGACCTGCGCCAGGAACTGGCCCAACTGCTGGGCTACGCCAACTTCGCCGAGCTGAGCCTGGCCACCAAGATGGCCGAGTCCAGCGATCAGGTGCTGAGTTTCCTGCGGGACCTGGCCAAGCGCAGCAAGCCGTTCGCCGCCCAGGACCTGCAACAGCTCAAGGCCTACGCCGCCGAGCAAGGCTGCCCGGACCTGCAAAGCTGGGACAGCGGTTTCTACGGCGAGAAGCTGCGCGAGCAGCGCTACAGCGTGGCCCAGGAAACCCTGCGCGCCTACTTCCCGATCGACAAGGTACTCGGCGGCCTGTTCGCCATCGTCCAGCGCCTGTACGGCATCGAGATCGCCGAACTGAAAGGCTTCGACAGCTGGCACCCGGATGTGCGCCTGTTCGAGATCAAGGAAAACGGCCAGCACGTGGGGCGTTTCTTCTTCGACCTGTATGCCCGCGCCAACAAGCGCGGCGGTGCCTGGATGGACGGCGCCCGCGACCGTCGCCGCACCATTGACGGAGTACTGCAAAGCCCGGTGGCCAACCTGGTGTGCAACTTCACCCCGGCCGACAGCGGCAAGCCTGCCCTGCTGACCCACGATGAAGTCACCACCCTGTTCCACGAGTTCGGCCATGGCCTGCACCACCTGCTGACCCGCGTCGAACATGCCGGTGTTTCCGGCATCAACGGCGTGGCCTGGGACGCGGTGGAGCTGCCGAGCCAGTTCATGGAGAACTGGTGCTGGGAGCCGGAAGGCCTGGCGCTGATCTCCGGTCACTATGAAACCGGCGAGCCGCTGCCCCAGGACCTGCTGGAAAAAATGCTCGCGGCGAAGAACTTCCAGTCCGGCCTGATGATGGTGCGCCAGCTGGAATTCTCGCTGTTCGACTTCGAACTGCATGCCACCCATGGCGACGGCCGTAGCGTGCTGCAAGTGCTCGAAGGCGTGCGCGACGAGGTCTCGGTGATGCGTCCGCCGGCCTACAACCGCTTCCCCAACAGCTTCGCGCACATCTTCGCCGGCGGTTACGCGGCGGGTTACTACAGCTACAAGTGGGCCGAAGTGCTGTCGGCCGATGCGTTCTCGAAGTTCGAGGAAGAAGGCGTGCTGAATGCCGAGACCGGTCGCGCGTTCCGCGAGGCGATCCTGGCCCGTGGCGGTTCCCAGGAGCCGATGGTGCTGTTCGTCGACTTCCGCGGACGCGCACCGTCGATTGACGCACTCTTGCGCCACAGCGGCCTCACCGAGGACGCAGCGGCATGAGCGAGGGGCCAGTGAAGACGAAAAAACGCTTTATCGCCGGGGCGGTCTGCCCGGCGTGCAGCGAACAGGACAAGTTGATGATGTGGAGCGAAGACGACGTTCCCCATCGCGAGTGCGTGGCCTGCGGTTATTCCGACACCCTGAATGAGCAGGGGCTGTCGGTGCCCAAGGAACTGGGCACGCGGGTCAACACCACGGCCCTCAAGGCGCCGGATGCCAAGGTCCAGTCGGTGCAGTTTTTCCCCAACCCCAAGTTGAAGAAAAAGACCGACGAACCCAAGTAGCTCTGTAGGTGTAGGAGCGAGCTTGCTCGCGATAGCGGCGTATCAGACACACTGCTATCGCGAGCAAGCTCGCTCCTACAGTGACCGCATCGCCCTTTCCCTTGCTCAATTCGCCGGCTTGCTGAAGCTCACTGTCTCGAACCAGCTTTTCACCGAACAGGTGGCGAACACGCTGGTGCTGCAATCGCCATTGGCCAGGGCGGTGCGCAACTTGTCGACATCGGCCTGCATCATGTAGCGAATGCCGTCCTTGAAGTGGGAACTGTCGCCAAACCCGCCTCCGGTCATTTCATTCAGCGCCTCCTCCTTGCTCCAGCCTTGAATCACCACCCGGTACATCGCCGACATCAGCCCGGTGCGATCCGAGCCGTGCTTGCAGTGCATCAGCACCGGGCCCTCGCTTTCGGCGTTCTGGATCGCGCGTAAGGCCGCCAGCACATCGGCGTCGTCCACGTGATTGGTCCGGTAAGGCAATTGCACCTGCTTGATTGCCGGGGCCTGCAGCCAACTGGCGTCGGACTCCGGCAGGAAGTTGATCACCGTGCCCACCTTGAGCTTTTCCAGCAAAGGCACGGCGCCGCTGTCCGGCAAGGCGCTGCGGTAGAGCGTCGGCGACATCTGGTACAGGTTGTAGTGGGTTTCCACCGGCTGGGCCCACTGGGCCGGGCGGGTCGCGCCGGTTTCGGCGGCCTGGGTCTGGGGCCAGGCAAGCAGCGTCAGCAGGAACAGGCAGAAGGCGGGAAGGGTAGGAAAGTTGTGCATGCGCAAGGCCGTGACCGGAAATGGGGATGGATGGAGCCTAGCTTCCATCCGGGCCGGTCAACGCCCTGTGAGGCGCTCGTCAAAGAAACGTGAAGCCGCTGCGATAGAGGTTTTTTCTCGGCAATCGCGACTTTTTTCGTGCGCAAACGATTTATTCGAATGCTTAGCCTGCTACCATTTGTAACCAAAGTTTGCTGAACTGTGTTTCCCCGGCGCTCCCAATCGCCGCCAGAACGACAAGCCACGCCATGACGCGGCTGCCCAACCCGTGAATGCCTAGTGTGAGGTGCACCCCCATGTCTGATCACGATCAAGACAACCCGCGGCGTGAGTTTCTGCGCAAATCCCTGACCTTGATCCCGGTGGTCACGGTCGCCAGTACCGGTCTTGGCAGCTCGATGCTGATGGCCGCCCCCGAAGCGCCCAAGCCGGTGGAACCGGCCCGAACCCCGGTCAGCACCGAGGCTTATCAGCCGACCTATTTCACCGCCGAAGAGTGGGCCTTTGTCCAGGCCGCGGTAGAGCGCCTGATCCCGGCCGACGAACAAGGCCCGGGCGCCCTGGAAGCCGGTGTGCCGGAATACATCGACCGACAGATGAACACCCCCTACGCCGCGGGTGCCCTGTGGTACATGCAAGGTCCGTTCAACGCCGACGCCGCGCCGGAGATGGGCTGGCAGAGCAAACTGGTGCCCAAGGAGATCTATCGCCTGGGCATTGCCGCGACGGATGCATGGTCGAAAGCCTTCAACGGTAAAACATTTGCTGCGCAAGACAGCGCTACCCGAGACGATTTGCTCAAGCAGCTCGAAGCGGGAAAACCCCCATTCGACAGCGTTCCACCGAAGATTTTCTTCAACCTTTTGCTGCAAAACACCAAGGAAGGGTTCTTCTGCGACCCGATCCACGGCGGCAATAAAGGCATGGTCGGCTGGACCTTGATCGGCTTCCCCGGCGCTCGCGCCGATTTCATGGACTGGGTGGAACGCAACGAGCAATACCCTTTCCCGGCAGTGTCGATTCGCGGCGAGAGGGCTTGAGCATGGCAACGGTAATGAAGAAGGTCGACGCGGTGATCGTCGGGTTTGGCTGGACCGGCGCGATCATGGCCAAGGAGCTGACCGAGGCCGGCCTCAACGTGCTGGCGCTGGAGCGCGGGCCGATGCAGGACACCTACCCGGACGGCAACTACCCGCAGGTGATCGACGAACTCACCTACAGCGTGCGCAAGAAGCTCTTCCAGGACATCTCCCGGGAGACGGTGACCATTCGCCACAGCGTCAACGACGTGGCCCTGCCGAATCGCCAGCTGGGCGCGTTCCTGCCGGGCAACGGCGTCGGCGGCGCCGGCCTGCACTGGTCCGGCGTGCATTTTCGCGCCGACCCGATCGAGCTGCGCATGCGCAGCCACTATGAAGAACGCTACGGCAAGCACTTCATCCCCAAGGACATGACCATCCAGGACTTCGGCGTCACCTACGAAGAACTGGAGCCGTTCTTCGACTACGCGGAAAAAGTCTTCGGCACCTCGGGCCAGGCCTGGACCGTGAAAGGCCAGCTGGTCGGCGAAGGCAAGGGCGGTAACCCTTACGCGCCGGACCGTTCAGAGCATTTCCCGCTGGAGTCGCAGAAGAACACCTACTCCGCCCAGCTGTTCCAGAAAGCCGCCGGCGAAGTCGGCTACAAGCCCTACAACCTGCCGTCGGCCAACACCTCGGGGCCGTACACCAACCCCTATGGCGCGCAAATGGGGCCGTGCAACTTCTGCGGGTTCTGCAGCGGCTACGTCTGCTACATGTACTCCAAGGCTTCGCCGAACGTGAACATCCTGCCGGCCCTCAAGCCGCTGCCGAATTTCGAGCTGCGCCCCAACTCCCACGTGCTCAAGGTCAACCTCGACAGCACCAAGACTCGCGCGACCGGCGTTACCTACGTCGATGGCCAGGGCCGGGAGATCGAGCAGCCGGCGGACCTGGTGATCCTCGGCGCCTTCCAGTTCCATAACGTGCGCCTGATGCTGTTGTCCGGCATCGGCAAGCCGTACGACCCGATCACCGGCGAAGGCGTGGTGGGCAAGAACTTCGCCTACCAGAACATGGCCACCATCAAGGCCTACTTCGACAAGGACGTGCACACCAATAACTTCATCGGCGCCGGCGGCAATGGCGTGGCGGTGGACGACTTCAACGCCGACAACTTCGACCACGGCCCCCACGGCTTCGTCGGTGGCTCGCCGTTCTGGGTCAACCAGGCCGGCAGCCGGCCGATCGCTGGCACCTCCAACCCGCCGGGCACCCCGGCCTGGGGCAGCGCCTGGAAGAAGGCCACCGCCGACTACTACACCCACCAGGTGTCGATGGACGCCCACGGTGCCCACCAGTCCTATCGTGGCAACTACCTCGATCTCGACCCGGTGTACCGCGACGCCTACGGCCTGCCGCTGCTGCGCATGACCTTCGACTGGCAGGAAAACGACATCAAGATGAACCGCTTCATGGTCGAGAAGATGGGCAAGATCGCCGAGGCGATGAACCCCAAGGCCATCGCGGTGCTGGGCAAGAAGGTCGGCGAGCACTTCAACACCGCGTCCTACCAGACCACCCACCTCAACGGTGGCGCGATCATGGGCACCGATCCGAAAACCAGTGCCTTGAACCGTTACCTGCAGAGCTGGGACGTGCACAACGTGTTCGTCCCGGGCGCTTCGGCCTTCCCCCAGGGCCTGGGCTACAACCCGACCGGCCTGGTGGCCGCGTTGACCTACTGGTCGGCCCGCGCGATCCGCGAGCAGTACCTGAAGAACCCCGGCCCGCTGGTCCAGGCATAAGGAGCGATGACCATGAAAACCCTCGTTATCGCGACCCTGGCGCTGCTCGGCAGCGCTTCCCTCTGCGCCGCCGAAACCGATCGGCAAGCCTTGATCAAGCAGGGCGAATACCTGGCCCGCGCCGGTGACTGCGTGGCCTGCCATACCGCCAAGGACGGCAAGCCGTTCGCCGGTGGCCTGCCGATGGAAACCCCGATCGGCACGATCTATTCCACCAACATCACCCCGGACAAGACCGGCATCGGCGAGTACAGCTTCGAGGACTTCGACAAGGCCGTGCGCCATGGCGTGGCCAAGAACGGCAGCAGCCTGTACCCGGCCATGCCCTACCCGTCCTATGCGCGGGTCAGCGACGCCGACATGCAGGCGCTGTATGCCTACTTCATGCAAGGCGTGGCGCCGGTGGTCCAGGAGAACCGCGACAGCGACATCCCCTGGCCGCTGAGCATGCGCTGGCCGCTGGCGGGCTGGCGCTGGATGTTCGCGCCGAGCGTGGCGGGCGCGCAAGGCAGCGGCCAGGCGCAGGCTGCGCAAGACCCGGTGGTCAGCCGCGGTGCCTACCTGGTGGAAGGCCTCGGCCACTGTGGCGCCTGTCATACGCCGCGCGCCTTGACCATGCAGGAGAAAGCCCTGAGCGCCAGCGAAGGCAGCGACTTCCTGGCCGGCAGTGCGCCGCTGGAAGGATGGATCGCCAAGAGCCTGCGCGGTGACCACAAGGACGGCCTCGGCAGCTGGAGCGAAGAGCAGCTGGTGCAGTTCCTCAAGACCGGTCGCAGCGACCGCGGCGCGGTGTTCGGCGGCATGAGCGACGTAGTGGTGCACAGCATGCAGTACATGTCCGCGGACGACCTGACGGCCATCGCCCGTTACCTCAAGTCGCTGCCGGCGGTGGATGCCAACGACCAGCCGCACCAGTACGACAAGGCGGTGGCCGAGGCGTTGTGGAAAGGTGACGACAGCAAGCCGGGGGCGGCGGTGTACATCGACAACTGCGCGGCGTGCCACCGTACCGACGGCCATGGCTATACCCGGGTGTTCCCGGCGCTGGCGGGCAACCCGGTGCTGCAAAGCGCCGATGCCACGTCCTTGATCCACATCGTGCTCAAGGGCGGTACCTTGCCGGCGACCCATACCGCGCCATCGACCTTCACCATGCCGGCCTTCGCCTGGCGCCTGTCGGACCAGGAGGTGGCCGATGTGGTCAACTTCATCCGCACCAGCTGGGGTAACCAGGGTTCCGAGGTGAAGGCCGCGGATGTGGCGGGACTGCGCAAGGGCGACCTGCAAAGCACCTCGAACGACGATCTGGGGCAGGTGACGAAGCACAGCGGCGGTTGATCGACCGCTATCGCGAGCAAGCTCGCTACAGGGGGCGCGTCGATCATCAATGAATGGCGCGCCAGAAAAGCTGTAGGAGCGAGCTTGCTCGCGATCAGCGCCAACGGCGTGCTCCGCCCGACGGCGCTTTGCAACAGCTCAAACCTCCATTACTGTATATAAATACAGTAATGGAGTGCCTGCCCATGTCCAGCCCCCTGCCCCCACGCGGCCGTGGCACCGCGACCAACCCGCACAACCGTTTTGCGCCCCAGCGCTCGGTGGCCTTCGACGACGGCTGGTACCAGGAAGCCCCGCTGACCCAGGGCACCGAGGTGCGCCTTGAGACGGCGAAATCCATCATCACCCGCAACAGCTCGCCGGACCTGCCCTTCGACCGCTCCATCAACCCCTATCGCGGTTGCGAGCATGGCTGCATCTACTGTTATGCGCGGCCCAGCCACGCCTATTGGGACCTGTCGCCGGGGCTGGACTTCGAGACCAAGCTGATCGCCAAGACCAATGCCGCGGCGATGCTCGAACAACAATTGTCCAAGCCCGGCTACCAGTGCGCGCCGATCAACCTGGGGTCCAACACCGACCCCTACCAGCCCATCGAACGCGAACACCAGCTGACCCGGCGGACCCTGGAGGTGCTGCTGCGCTACCGGCATCCGGTGACCATCGTCACCAAGGGCTCGCTGATCCTGCGCGACCTCGACCTGTTGGTCGAACTGGCCGAGCAGCGGCTGGTGGCGGTGATGATCAGCCTGACCACCCTGGACGACGAGCTCAAGCGCATCCTCGAACCCCGGGCGGCGGCGCCCAAGGCGCGGTTGCGGGCGATCCGGGTGATGCGCGAGGCGGGGATTCGCGTGGGCGTGCTGTGTTCGCCGATGATTCCGATGATCAACGACAGCGAGCTGGAAAGCCTGCTCGCCGAGGCCCATGCCGCGGGCGCGCAAAGCGCCGCCTACATGATGCTGCGCCTGCCCCTGGAAGTGGCGCCGCTGTTCGAGGAATGGCTCAACGCCCACTATCCGCAGCGGGCGGCCCATGTCCTGAGCCTGATCCGCCAGTGTCGCGGCGGCGAGCTGTACGACAGCCGTTTTGGCGCACGGATGCGCGGCGAAGGCCCCTTCGCGGCCCTGCTGGCGCAGCGTTTCGCCAAGGCCAGCAAACGCCTGGGGCTCGATCGGCGCGAAGGCTACAACCTCGACTGCACGGCGTTCTGTCCGCCGGGTGGGCAGATGTCGTTGCTCTAGGATGTATTGGCCTATGGTGGAGTAGTACCGATGCACCGCCGTCTCTACGCTGGTCACCTTTTTGCATCGCCAATAGTGGCGTTTTAGAGCGGCCGGTTCAGTTTGAGTTAAGTTTGGAAGGCTACCTTGTTCACCAAGTGACCGATGGGTCGCTGTCAGCGGTCTGGTTGTTTTTTAATCAATCGCTGGCGTCGTGCCGGATAAAACTGGAAAATTCACCTAATCCGTCAAAAGAGGATGAATCATGAGTGACAAGGATAAACAGCCGTTGGCTGCGTCGGCTTCAGCGTCCCCGGAGGTCGCCGAAAGCGCCGATGCAGCGCTGCAGATAATCGTTGACGGCTTTTTGCATTTTCATCACGAGGTCTTCCCACAGCAGGAAGAACTGTTCAAGAAACTCGCCACGGCCCAGCGGCCGCGGGCGATGTTCATTGCCTGCGCGGATTCGCGCATCGTCCCCGAACTGATTACCCAGAGCGCCCCGGGCGACCTGTTCGTGACCCGCAACGTCGGTAACGTGGTACCACCTTACGGGCAGATGAACGGCGGTGTGTCCACGGCCATCGAATACGCGGTCATGGCCCTGGGTGTGCACCACATCATCGTTTGCGGCCATTCCGACTGCGGCGCCATGCGCGCGGTGCTCAACCCGCAGAGCCTGGAAAAGATGCCGACGGTCAAAGCCTGGCTGCGCCACGCCGAAGTGGCCAAGACCATGGTCCAGGAGAACTGCGACTGCGCCGACGAGAACGCCAGCATGCATGTGCTGACCGAAGAGAACGTCATCGCCCAGTTGCAGCATTTGCGCACCCACCCTTCGGTGGCTTCGCGCATGGCCAACGGCCAGTTGTTCATCCATGGCTGGGTGTACAACATCGAAACCAGCGAAATCAAAGCCTACGACGCGGATCAAGGGTGTTTCCTGCCGTTGGACGGACGCCATCCGATCCCGGTTGCGACGCCTAAAGCGCGCTTCTAAATCCTCCTAAATCCCAGTGGGGTTCAGCCATGACTGCCGTCTGCGCGGTCAGGCTTTGCCACGCCTGAAGAAAGCTTCGGGAGAATCATCATGCGTGCAGCACAATTGAAAGCTGTTTTGCCACGGGAGCTGCTCGCTTCCGTGGTGGTGTTTCTGGTGGCCCTGCCCTTGTGCATGGGTATCGCCATCGCTTCCGGCATGCCGCCGGCCAAGGGGTTGATCACCGGGATCATCGGTGGCCTGGTGGTGGGCTGGCTGGCCGGCTCGCCTTTGCAGGTCAGCGGTCCGGCCGCGGGGCTGGCGGTCCTGGTGTTCGAGCTGGTACGCCAGCACGGTATCGCCATGCTCGGGCCGATCCTGCTGCTGGCGGGTTTCCTGCAACTGGTGGCCGGGCGCCTGCGCCTGGGTTGCTGGTTTCGGGTCACCGCGCCGGCGGTGGTCTACGGCATGCTTGCCGGGATCGGGGTGTTGATCGTGCTCTCCCAGGTGCACGTGATGCTCGACGCCCAGCCCCAGGCGTCCGGCCTGGATAACCTCGCGGGCTTCCCCGAGGCGGTGGCCCAGGCCTTGCCCAGCCTGGGCGGTGGCTTTGGCTGGCAGGCCGGGCTGCTCGGCCTGTCGACCATGGCGGTGATGTTCCTGTGGGAAAAACTGCGCCCGCATTCGCTGCGCTTCATCCCCGGTGCCCTGCTGGGCGTCGGCCTGGCGACCTTTGCCAGCCTGGCCCTGGCGCTGCAGGTCAAGCGGGTCGAGGTGCCGGAAAACCTTGCCGAGGCGATCGACTGGCTGCGGCCGGCCGACCTGCTCAACCTGGCGGACCCGACACTGCTGATCGCGGCCTTTGCCGTGGCCTTTATCGCCAGCGCCGAAACCCTGCTGTCCGCCGCCGCGGTGGATCGCATGCACAGCGGTACGCGCTCGGATTTCGACCGTGAACTGTCGGCGCAAGGGATCGGCAACATGCTCTGCGGGTTGCTCGGCGCCCTGCCGATGACCGGGGTGATCGTGCGCAGCTCGGCCAACGTCCAGGCGGGCGCGACCACGCGGCTGTCGGCGATCTTCCACGGTTTGTGGCTGCTGGCGTTCGTGCTGTTGCTGTCCAGCGTGCTGCAAAGCATTCCGGTGGCCAGCCTGGCGGGCGTGCTGGTGTACACCGGGTTCAAGCTGGTGGACCTCAAGTCGTTCCGCAAGCTGGGTCGTTATGGGCCGATGCCGATGCTGACCTACGGCGTGACCGCGCTGGCGATTGTCTTCACCGACCTGCTGACCGGTGTACTGATCGGTTTTGGCCTGACCCTGGTGAAGCTGGCCTGGGGCGCTTCGCGGCTGAAGATCAGCCTGGTGGACCTGCCGGCCGAAGGCGAAATGGAGCTGCGCCTGGTGGGCGCCGCGACCTTCCTCAAGGTGCCGGCCCTGACCCAGGCGCTGGGCAGCATCCCAGCGGGCACCACCGTGCATGTGCCGCTCAATAACCTGGGCTACATCGACCATGCCTGCCTGGAGCTGCTCGAGGAGTGGGGACGGGCCAATGCGGCCAAGGGTTCGAAGCTGGTGATCGAGTCGCGCGGGTTGAAGCGCCGCCTGGAGGGGCGCTTGCACACCAACGTCGGCGTGAGCCCGGCCTCGAAGCTGGAGGCCAAAGGTCTGAGCCGGGCGTAAGTCTGTAGCCCTGTAGCCGCTGCCGAAGGCTGCGATAAGGTCCGAAGGGCCTTCAGCGTCGGTGATATCGCTGCGACCGTGCCGGTCGATAGCAGTCTGCGGCAGCGGCTACAGGGCCGCCACCTGCAATCATCAGGCAGCCGGCTGGTCGAGTTCCAGTTCCACGCCCAGTTGGCGCGACAGGCACGGCCAGCGTTTCCAGGCGGCATCGGTGTCGGGGCTGTTGAGCTTTTCCCGGTAGGCCTCGACCGACTCCAGGGCGAAGCTCTCTTCGTCGAGCATCGCGTCGACCGCATGGTGCACCGCTTCGTCCAGCTGGTTGGCGAAGGTTTCGCCGATCAACTGGTGGGCGATCAGGTTGGCCACCGTGGTGTCCAGGGGAATCAGCGGCTGGCCGAAATGCGTGATGTACAGGTCGTTGACCTCCTCCACCAGGCGATGGGCCAGATAGGCTTCGTCCAGCAGACTGTCCAGGCCTTCGTGGCCGGCCATGATGGCGGGCGGCTGGAGGAAGAACTGCTCGGCGATCTTCAGCACCGGCTTGATCTGCGACTCGATACCGGCTTCGCGCGCGACTTCGTTGGCGGCGTCCAGCAGGTCGGGAACCTGATCGATATAAGCGGCGACAAAACGGGTCATCACCCCCTGGGCGTCCACTTCGGGGAGCTGGATGGCGGGGTGCAGGTGTGGCAATTGGGTTTCCAGCTGGCGGCGCAATTGCCCGGTGCCGGACTCATGTTGATGGGCTCGTTGGATCTGCTCGCGCAATGCGGCGGTGTTCATGAATACTCCAGGAAACAAGGGCAATTAATTAGGGAAGACATAAGTTAGCCTGCTCACGAAATCGCTTAAGACGTATTTTTCATAATTATTTCATGGTTAGTCATCTGGGTTATATCGCTTCGCCATCATTGATCCCCTATCCCTTTCCAACCGTGGCCTATAAGGCAGCGGCAAACTGTTTCAGTGGATTTACGGCACCGCGTTGCGAGGTCGAGGTCGCTGTCTATACTCGGGTCTGAATGAAGTTAGCTGATGACGCCCGACTGCATGCGCAGCGAAGGCTCGGCGGTTTAAGTTCGTAGTCTAGGCAGCCGCTCCCTTGGCCGCAGGTGCAAGCCGGCGGGATAACAAGAACGATAAGGGGAACCCGCAATGATGCGACATCCACAAGTCTGGATGGGCCTCCTGTTGTGGTCGGTATTCAGCCAGGCGCATGGCGCCTGGACCGTGAATATGGCGCCTGGAGCGACTGATATAAGTCACGCGGTATTCGACCTGCACATGACCATCTTCTGGATCTGTGTGGTGATCGGCGTCATTGTCTTTGGCGCCATGTTCTGGTCGATGATCCTGCACCGCCGCTCCACCGGCCAGGTGGCCGCCAAGTTCCACGAAAGCACGACGGTGGAAATCCTCTGGACCGTGGTGCCGCTGCTGATCCTGGTGGCCATGGCCGTTCCCGCCACCGCGACCCTGATCAAGATGTACGACGCCAGCGAACCGGATGTGGACATCCAGATCACCGGCTATCAGTGGAAGTGGCACTACAAATACCTGGGCCAGGACGTCGAGTTCTTCAGCAACCTGACCACTCCCGCCGACCAGATTCATAACCAGAGCGCCAAGGGCGAGCATTATCTGCTGGAAGTCGATCAGCCGCTGGTGCTGCCGATCGGCGCCAAGGTGCGCTTTCTGGTGACCTCCGCCGACGTCATCCATTCCTGGTGGGTCCCGGCCTTTGCGGTCAAGCGCGATGCGATCCCCGGTTTCGTCAACGAAGCCTGGACCCGGGTCGACAAGCCCGGCCTATATCGCGGCCAGTGCGCCGAACTGTGCGGCAAGGACCATGGCTTTATGCCGATCGTGGTCGACGTGAAGACCCAGGCCGACTACGACACTTGGCTGGGCGAACGCAAGGCCGAAGCCCTCAAGCTCAAGGAACTGACCAGCAAGGAATGGACCCTCGAAGAGCTGGTGGCCCGTGGCGACAAGGTTTACCACACCACCTGCGTGGCCTGTCACCAGGCCGAAGGCCAGGGCCTGCCGCCGATGTTCCCGGCGCTCAAGGGCTCGAAGATCGCCACCGGGCCGGTGGCGGATCACTTGAACATCGTCTTCCACGGCAAGCCCGGCACCGCCATGGCGGCGTTCGGCAAGCAGTTGTCGGAAGTCGACCTGGCAGCGGTGGTCACCTACGAACGTAACGCCTGGGGCAACAACAAGGGCGACATGGTGACGCCCAAGGATGTCCTGGCTCTGAAACAGGCGCAAAGCAAATGACCCGGTCCATTGCGTGTTCCCGCAGCCGATCAGGGCGTGCCGCCCTCGATCGTCCAGCCCACCCGTTTACAGGAGACAGGCCATGAACGCTGTGAGCGACGAACAGGGTCATGCCATCGTTGGCGATCACGACCACACCCACGGCCCCGCCAAGGGCCTGATGCGCTGGGTGCTGACCACCAACCACAAGGACATCGGCACCCTGTACCTGTGGTTCGCCTTCTCCATGTTCCTGCTCGGCGGCTCGTTCGCCATGGTGATCCGCGCCGAGCTGTTCCAGCCCGGCCTGCAGATCGTGCAGCCGGAATTCTTCAACCAGATGACCACCATGCATGGCCTGGTGATGGTCTTCGGCGCGGTGATGCCGGCCTTCGTCGGCCTGGCCAACTGGATGATCCCGCTGATGGTCGGCGCGCCGGACATGGCCCTGCCACGGATGAACAACTTCAGTTTCTGGTTGCTGCCGGCGGCGTTCCTGCTGCTGGTCTCGACCCTGTTCATGCCCGGTGGCGGACCCAACTTCGGCTGGACCTTCTACGCCCCGCTGTCCACCACCTACGCGCCGGAAAGCGTGACCTTCTTCATTTTCGCCATCCACCTGATGGGCATCAGCTCGATCATGGGCGCGATCAACGTGATCGCCACTATCCTCAACCTGCGTGCTCCCGGCATGACCCTGATGAAGATGCCGCTGTTCGTCTGGACCTGGCTGATCACCGCGTTCCTGCTGATCGCGGTGATGCCGGTACTGGCCGGCTGCGTGACCATGATGCTGATGGACATCCACTTCGGCACCAGCTTCTTCAGCGCCGCCGGTGGCGGCGATCCGGTGCTGTTCCAGCATGTGTTCTGGTTTTTCGGTCACCCCGAGGTGTACATCATGATCCTGCCGGCCTTCGGTGCCGTCAGCGCGATCATCCCGGCCTTTTCGCGCAAGCCGCTGTTCGGCTACACCTCGATGGTCTACGCCACGGCGAGTATCGCCTTCCTGTCGTTCATCGTCTGGGCGCACCACATGTTCGTGGTCGGCATTCCGCTGGTGGGCGAGCTGTTCTTCATGTACGCCACGATGCTTATCGCGGTGCCGACCGGGGTCAAGGTCTTCAACTGGGTCAGCACCATGTGGCAGGGCTCGCTGACCTTCGAGACGCCGATGCTGTTCGCCGTGGCCTTCGTGATCCTGTTCACCATCGGCGGCTTCTCCGGGCTGATGCTGGCCATCGCCCCGGCGGACTTCCAGTACCAGGACACCTATTTCGTGGTCGCGCACTTCCACTATGTGCTGGTGCCGGGCGCGATCTTCGGCATCTTCGCCTCGGCTTATTACTGGCTGCCGAAGTGGACCGGGCACATGTACGACGAAACCCTGGGCAAGCTGCACTTCTGGCTGTCCTTCATCGGCATGAACATGGCGTTCTTCCCGATGCATTTCGTTGGCCTGGCGGGGATGCCGCGGCGGATCCCGGACTACAACCTGCAGTTCGCCGATTTCAACATGGTGTCGTCCATCGGCGCGTTCACCTTCGGCGCGACGCAGATCTTCTTCCTGTTCATTGTCATCAAGTGCATCCGTGGCGGCCAACCCGCGCCGGCCAAGCCCTGGGATGGTGCCGAAGGGCTGGAGTGGAGCGTGCCGTCGCCGGCGCCGTACCACACCTTCACCACGCCACCGGAAGTGAAATGAACAGCTTGGTGCGCTGCCCGCTCGCCGCTGAAACAGCTGGGGGTTGCTGATGGCCGAGGTTTCGATGAAGAAGCTGGTCACTCGCCTGTTGCTGGTGGTGGCGGCGATGTTCGTCTTCGGTTTTGCCCTGGTGCCGATCTACGACGTGATGTGCAAGGCGCTGGGCATCAACGGCAAGACCGGCGGGCAGTATTCCGGCGAGCAGCAAGTGGATGTCTCGCGCCAGGTGCGCGTGCAGTTCCTGTCGACCAACGCGATCGACATGGTCTGGGACTTCTATCCCAAGGCCGACGACATCGTGGTTCATCCTGGCGCGGTGAACGAGATGATCTTCATCGCCCGCAACCCCAGCGACCGTCCGATGAGCGCCCAGGCGATCCCGAGCATTTCGCCGAGCAGCGCCGCGATGTATTTCCACAAGACCGAATGCTTCTGTTTCACCCAGCAAGTGCTGCAGCCCGGTCAGCAGATCGAGATGCCGGTACGTTTCATCGTTGACCGCGACATGCCCAAGGATGTGAAGCACCTGACGCTGGCTTACACGCTGTTCGATATCACCGCGCGTCATCCACCGGTGGCCGTGAGCACCAACACCGGCGGTTAAGACGGTGCCCGATAAGGAGAACAATAAATGGCAACTCATGAGCATTATTACGTTCCCGCCCAGAGCAAGTGGCCGATCATCGCCACGGTGGGCATGTTCGTTACGGTGTTCGGCCTGGCCACCTGGTTCAACGACCTCAAGGCCGCGCGCCCGGAATCCCATGGCCCGCTGATTTTCTTCGTCGGGAGCCTGTTGCTGGCCTACATGCTGTTCGGCTGGTTCGGCGCGGTGATCAAGGAAAGTCGCGCCGGCCTGTACAGCGCCCAGCTGGATCGCTCGTTCCGCTGGGGCATGAGCTGGTTCATCTTTTCCGAAGTGATGTTCTTCGTCGCCTTCTTCGGCGCGCTGTTCTACGTGCGCCAGATCACCGGCCCGGCCCTGGGCGGCGAAGGCAGCAAGGGCATCGCGCACATGCTTTGGCCGAACTTCGAGTTCGTCTGGCCATTGCTCGAAAACCCCGATTCCAAGCTGTTCCCGCCGCCCAAGGAAGTCATCAGCCCCTGGGGCCTGCCGCTGCTCAACACCGTGCTGCTGGTGAGTTCCAGCGTCACCGTGACCATCGCTCACCACGCCCTGAAGAACGGCCATCGCGGTGCGCTGAAGATCTGGCTGGCGATCACCGTGCTGCTGGGCTGTGCGTTTCTCGGCTTCCAGGCCGAGGAATACCTGCACGCCTACCACGAGCTGGGGCTGACCCTGGGGTCGGGCATCTACGGCGCCACCTTTTTCATGCTCACCGGCTTTCACGGTGCCCACGTGACCATCGGCACGGTGATTTTGTTCGTGATGCTGATGCGCATCATGAAGGGGCACTTCGACGCCGAGCATCAGTTCGGTTTCGAGGCGGCCAGTTGGTATTGGCACTTTGTCGATGTGGTGTGGATCGGCTTGTTTGTCTTCGTCTACGTGCTCTGAGCGCGGCGTTACCAGGGCGCGTGCGATACCAACTGGCCGCTGAAGAAACCCCAGGCGATCAAGCCGACGGTGAGCGCGGCCAGGCACACACGCACGGTCAGCGACCTGAGCAGGCGATGGGAGCTGCTGTCGTCCTTGACCAGAAAGAACAGGCCGCTGAACAGGCTAATGAGCGTGGCGATCAGCAACAGGACGATGGCCGCTTTAAGCATGGTGGGCTCCGGGAGAAACGCGATGCGCTTGAGTATAGCCAGTCGATCTCGCCACTTTCTGGCACGGCCATGAACGGTTTTCGTCCGGGCGTGCTGCCGACCCTGGTGGTGTTGGTGTTGCTGCCGGTGTTGGTGACGCTCGGGTTCTGGCAACTGGGCCGGGGCGAACAGAAGCGCGAGCTGCTGGCCAGCTACGCCGAACGGCGCGTGGCCGAGCCTTTGACCGTGGATGAGCTGCAGGCTGCCAGCGATCCAGCTTTCCGCCGGGTGCAATTGCATGGCCGCTTCGATGCGGCCCACAGCCTGCTGCTGGATAACCGCATGCATGAAGGCAAGGTCGGGGTCGAGCTGCTGCAACCCTTTCTCGACCAGGCCAGCGGTCAATGGCTGCTGCTCAACCGTGGCTGGCTGCCCTGGCCGGACCGGCGCACGCCACCCGCATTCAGCACCCCGGAACAGTCCCTGAGCCTCGATGCCTGGGTCTATGTCGCCCCCGGCGCGACCTTTCAACTGCACGCCGACCCACTGAATGCCCAGTGGCCGCGGCTGGTGACGACGATCGATCCGGCCAGGCTCTGGAGCGAACTGGGACGCAGCGGTTTTGCCTACGAGCTGCGCCAGGAGGCCGGCCCGGGCGCCTACCTGACCGAATGGCCGGTAGTGGCCATGGGGCCGGAAAAACACCTGGGCTACGCCGTGCAGTGGTTCGCCATGGCGCTGGCCCTGTGCGCTTTGTACCTCTATCTCGGATGGCATAACGCAAGGGAGAAACACCATGGGAGCGGCCATGAATCCACCCAACATTTCTGAGGCCCAGGTGCCCCACAACCGGCGCCGCGGACGCTGGCAGCTGCTGCTGATCGTGGCCATGGTGATCGGCCCGATGATCCTCGCCACCGGCATGTACAAGTTGCAGTTCTGGGTACCGGAAAGCCGCAGCTACCACGGCGAGCTGATCGGCAACGGCCAGAGCCGCGCCGACATCGGGGTCCAGGCCGACGAGACGCGCTGGCAGATCCTGGTCACCGCGCCCAGGGACTGCGCCGTGGATTGCCAGCAACTGGTGTACCTGGCGCGGCAGATCCAGATCTCCCTCGGCCGCGACGCCTCCCGGGCCAGCCACGCCCTGGCCGCCGCCCAGCCGCTGGACACCGACTACCAGGCCAAGCTGCAACGCGAATATCCGCAACTGCAACGCTACCCACTGGACCTGCCGATCTTCACCAAGGGCGCCAGCAACCAGGGCGCGCCGCTGCTGTGGATCGTCGACCCGCACGGCAACCTGGTCCTGCGCTACGACGCCCGGGTCAAGGGCAAGGACCTGCTCAACGACCTGCGTCATCTGCTGAAACTGTCGAACATCGGATAAGGGCATCGTCATGGCCAAACCTGGATTTCGCCTCGCCTTGTTTGCCACCTTGCTGGCACTGATCGTGGTGCTGCTCGGTGCCTACACCCGGCTGACCCACGCCGGCCTCGGCTGCCCGGACTGGCCGGGTTGCTACGGTTTCATCAGCGTGCCGAAAAGCGAAGCCCAGCTGGCCCATGCCGAACTGCATTTTCCCGACACCCCGGTGGAAGCCCACAAGGGCTGGAACGAGATGATCCACCGCTATTTCGCCGGCACCCTGGGCCTGTTGATCGTGCTGCTGGCGGCACGCTCCTGGACCCACCGGCATCATCCCGGGCAACCGCTGAAGTTGCCGCTGTTCCTGCTCTCGGTGGTGTTCGCCCAGGCCTTGTTCGGCATGTGGACGGTGACCCTCAAGCTGTGGCCGCAAGTCGTCACCGCGCACCTGCTGGGCGGCTTCGCCACCCTGAGCCTGCTGTTCTTGCTGACGCTACGGCTGTCCGGGGTGCTGCCGGCGCTGATCGTGCCCAGGCGCCTGCAATACTGGGCCACGGCCGGGCTGGTGCTGGTGATCGGGCAGATCGCCCTGGGCGGCTGGGTCAGCTCCAACTATGCGGCGGTGGCCTGCATCGACTTGCCGACCTGTCACGGCCAGTGGTGGCCGGCGGTGGATTTCGCCAATGGCTTTCACCTGACCCAGCACATCGGCCCCAACTACCTGGGCGGGCAGCTCGACAGTGACGCGCGCACGGCCATCCACCTGACCCATCGCATCGGCGCGCTGCTGGTGACCCTGGTGTTGCTCGGCCTGGCCTGGCAACTCAAGCATGTGGGCATGACCCGCCTCGCCGGGCTGGTGCTGGTGGCGCTGGCGGCGCAGATCGCCCTTGGCATCAGCAATGTGCTGTTCCACCTGCCGCTGCCGGTGGCCGTAGCGCATAACGCCGGCGGCGCGGCGCTGCTGCTGACCCTGGTGCTGGTCAATTATCACGCCCGCACCAGCCTGGTCCGCGCGCGCTCGCACCTGCCGCTGGGCTGGCGCCTGAGCCCGCGCAAACACGCCGCCGGGCCCATAACCATTAAAGGAGAGATGCCATGGCGACTCTGATCGGCGAGCGTCACAGCCAGGCGATCTGGCGTGACTACCTGGAGCTGACCAAGCCCAAGGTGGTGGTGCTGATGCTCATCACCTCGCTAGTGGGCATGTTCCTCGCCACTCGCGCCGGGGTGCCGTGGACGGTGCTGGTGTTCGGCAACCTGGGCATTGCCCTGTGCGCCGGCGCGGCGGCGGCGGTGAACCATGTGGTGGACCGGCGGATCGATGCAGTCATGGCGCGCACCCACAAACGGCCGCTGGCCGAAGGCCGGGTGTCGCCGGCGGCGGCGCTGGGTTTCGCCCTGCTGCTGGCCATCGCCGGGCAAGCCTTGCTGCTGGCGTTCACCAACCCGCTGACCGCCTGGCTGACCCTGGCGTCGTTGCTCGGTTATGCGGTGATCTACACCGGCTTCCTCAAGCGGGCGACCCCGCAGAACATCGTGATCGGCGGCCTGGCCGGGGCCGCGCCGCCGCTGTTGGGCTGGGTCGCGGCCACCGGCCATGTGACGGCCGAACCGCTGCTGCTGGTGCTGATCATCTTCGCCTGGACCCCGCCGCACTTCTGGGCCCTGGCCATTCACCGCAAGGAGGAATACGCCAAGGCCGATATCCCGATGCTGCCGGTGACTCACGGCGAGCACTACACCAAGGTGCATATCCTGCTCTACACCTGCGCCTTGCTGGCGGTCAGCCTGCTGCCTTATGCGATCCACATGAGCGGCATGCTTTACCTGATGTGTGCCCTAGGCCTGGGCGCGCGCTTTCTGCAATGGGCCTGGGTGCTGTACCGTGGCAGTCGGCCGCACGCGGCGATCAACACCTTCAAGTACTCTATTTATTACTTGTTCCTGCTGTTTATCGCGCTGCTCGTAGACCACTACCTATTGTTGAACCTATGACTCGAACTCAGAAAACCGTCTTTATTCTCGTGGCGCTGGTGGCCCTGGTGCTGGGGCTCACCGTCAACAAAGTGCTGACCGGCAAGAACCAGGGGGATCCGACCGCGTTGATCGACGCCGGGATCATCCTGCTGCCCCAGAGCCGCAACCTGCCGGATGTGAAGATGACCGACCAGGAAGGCCAGCCGGTGGTGCTCAATGAGCTCAAGGGCAAGTGGAGCCTGCTGTTCTTCGGCTACACCTTCTGCCCGGACATCTGCCCGACTACCCTCGCCCAGCTGCGCCAGATCAAGAGCGAGTTGCCCAAGGAGGCGGTGGACAACCTGCAGGTGGTGCTGGTCAGCGTCGACCCGAACCGCGACACGCCGCAGCAGCTGAAACAGTACCTGGGCTACTTCGACAAGGACTTCAAGGGCCTGACCGCGACCTCGGTGGCGGACGTGCAGAAGCTCGCCAACGCGGTGAGCATCCCGTTCATTCCAGCGGACACCAGCAAGCCCAACTACACGGTCGATCACAGCGGCAACCTGGCGGTGATCGGCCCGGACGGCACCCAGCGCGGCTTCATCCGCGCGCCGCTGAACAACCAGAAGCTGGTGGCTCAGCTGCCGGTGATGTTGCAGCGCAAGTAATTCGGGGCGCCTGAATCCTGTAGCCGCTGCCGCAGGCTGCGATAAGGCGCGTAGCGCCTTCCGAGGGCCTCAAGAGCACGTCTCCTGCGGAGCCGATCGCAGCCTGCGGCAGCGGCTACAGGGAACTCGGCAGGCAACTGAAACGAAACGGGGCGCCTTGAGGCGCCCCGTTTGTGTTTCTGCAACCGATCAGAACGCCGGAACCACGGCGCCTTTGTACTTCTCGAGAATGAATTGCTTCACCTCGGGGCTGTGCAGGGCGGCAACCAGTTTCTTCATGGCGTCCGAGTCCTTGTCGTCAGGACGGGCCACCAGGATGTTCACGTAAGGCGAGTCCTTGCCTTCGATCACCAGGGCGTCCTTGGACGGGTCCAGCTTGGCTTCCAGGGCGTAGTTGGTGTTGATCAGCGCCAGGTCGACCTGGGTCAGCACGCGCGGGATGGTCGCGGCTTCCAGCTCACGGAATTTCAGGTCCTTGCTGTTCTCGGTGATGTCTTTGACCGTGGACAGGATGTTGTTGGAATCCTTGAGCTTGATCAGGCCGGCCTTGGCCAGCAGCAGCAAGGCACGGCCGCCGTTGGTGGCGTCGTTGGGGATCACCACGTTGGCGCCGCCCGGCAGTTCTTCGAGCTTCTTGAACTTGTTGGAGTAGGCGCCCAGCGGCTCCAGGTGCACGCCGGCGACGTTTACCAGGTGGGTACCCTTGGCCTTGTTGAACTCATCCAGGTACGGCTGGTGCTGGAAGAAGTTGGCGTCCAGGCGCTTTTCCGCGACCTGCACGTTCGGCTGGATGTAGTCGGTGAAGACCTTGACCTTCAGGTCCACGCCTTCCTTGGCCAGCGCCGGCTTCACGAATTCGAGGATCTCGGCGTGAGGCACCGGAGTGGCGGCCACGGTCAGGGTGTCAGCGGCGTGCGCGGAGAACGCGGCAACGGCGGCGAAAGCGACGAGTAGTTTTTTCATCCAGCTAGCTCCTTGTGAGGCGCCCGGTGCCGGACGCCTGCCGGCCAGGGCCGACTTATTTTCGGGAAAAGTGCACCACCAGCTTGTCGCCGACGGTTTGCAGAACTTGAACCAGCACCAGCAACAGCACCACGGTGACCACCATCACATCGGTCTGGAAGCGCTGGTAACCGAAGCGGATCGCCAGGTCGCCGAGACCGCCCGCGCCTACCACGCCTGCCATGGCGGTGTAGGAAACAAGGGTAATCGCTGTCACGGTAATTGCCGCGAAAATACCTGGGCGGGCTTCCGGCAGCAGGGCGTTGGTGATGATCTGCCGGGTGGTCGCGCCCATCGACTGGGTGGCCTCGATGATGCCGCGGTCCACTTCGCGCAGGGCGGTCTCCACCAGGCGGGCGAAGAACGGCGTGGCGCCGACCACCAGGGGCGGGATCGCGCCGGCGACACCCAGCGAGGTGCCGGTGATCAGTACGGTGAACGGGATCATCACGATCAGCAGGATGATGAACGGCAGCGAGCGCAGGATGTTCACCAGCAGCGACAGCAGGGCGTAGAGGCTCTTCTGCTCCAGCAACTGGCGCGGGCTGCAGAGGAACAGCAGCACGCCCAGGGGCAGGCCCAGCAGCACGGTGAACAGCAACGAGCCACCGAGCATCAGCAGGGTGTCGCCGGTGGCCAGCCAGATTTCGTACCAGTCGATATTGGCGAAGAAACTTGTCAGCAGTTCCATTAGCGCAGCACCTCCATGTGGACATCCGCCGCGGTGAAGTGGGCGAAGGCCGCCTCCATGTCACCGCCGGTGATAGCCAGGGTCAGTTGCCCGTAAGGGACGTCTTTGATGCGGTCGATACGGCCGGCGAGGATGCTGTAGTCCACCCCGGTTTCGCGGGCCACGGTGCCCAGCAGCGGCGCGTAGGTGGCATCGCCCTGGAAGGTCAGGCGCACGATGCGGCCGGGTACGTGGGCGAAGTCGTCGCGTTGTTCGCTTTCATCGATCTGCTCGTCTTCCTGGACGAAACGCTTGGTGGTCGGGTGCTTGGGATGCAGGAACACCTCGGCCACCGAGCCCTGCTCGACAATCACCCCGGCATCCATCACCGCCACCTGGTCGCAGACGCGACGGATCACATCCATCTCATGGGTGATCAGCACGATGGTCAGCTTCAGTTCGCGGTTGATCTCGGCCAGCAGCTGCAGGACCGACGCGGTGGTCTGCGGGTCCAGGGCGCTGGTGGCTTCGTCGCACAGCAGGATCTTCGGCTTGGTCGCCAGGGCGCGGGCGATGCCGACGCGCTGCTTCTGCCCGCCGGACAGCTGGGCTGGGTATTTCTTGGCGTGATCGGACAGACCGACGCGGGCCAGCAACTCGGCCACGCGCTGGTCGATCGCGCTGCGCGACAGCTCGCCGGCCAGGGTCAGCGGCAGCGCGACGTTGTCGGCCACGGTCTTGGAGGCCAGCAGGTTGAAGTGCTGGAAGATCATCCCGACCTGCTGGCGGAAGCGGCGCAGGCCGTTGGCGTCCAGGGCGGTGACTTCCTCGTCGTCGACGACGATCTTGCCGCCGCTGGGGTTTTCCAGGCGGTTGATCAGGCGCAGCAGGGTACTTTTGCCCGCGCCGGAATGGCCGATCAGGCCGAATACCTGGCCGTTCTCGACCTTCAGGCTGGTCGGATGCAGGGCGGGAATATCCTTACCGGCGACCCGGTAGGTTTTATGGACGTTTTGAAACTCGATCACGTAGCGAACCTTGTGGGGCGCGTTAGAAAAGGATCAGCGGTTAGCCGGGCGCGCATTTTAGCCTGTCCGTATAGAGGTTCTTAGCATTTATTTTGTATTCATCCTTCGATTTGGCAATAACGCGATCAAAGGTCATAAAAAAGGAACGGCGCCAAACCTCATCAGTCACTCAATAAGCCACTCGAAAAAAGCCAGGTGCCGTGCCTGGCGATTTTGACCGATGAAGCCCCGCCCCGCCGGGGCTTCGCCAACGAGGAGTTTTGCCTGATGAGTAGCAAGAAGCCAAGCGCATCGAAAAGCCAGCTGGCCGGGACCGATACCCTGGATCGCGGCAACACCAACAGCAAGCTGCACAGCCTGGAGACCTTCCGCTCCGACGCCACCGAACAGGCGTTGCGCACCAACCAGGGGGTCAAGGTCGCCGATAACCAGAACACCCTGAAGGCCGGCGCCCGTGGGCCCTCGCTGCTGGAAGACTTCATCATGCGGGAGAAGATCACGCACTTCGACCATGAGCGGATTCCGGAGCGTATCGTCCATGCCCGTGGCGTCGGCGCCCATGGCTACTTCCAGACCTACGAGAATCATTCGGCCCTGACCAAGGCCGGCTTCCTGCGTGATCCGGGGAAGAAGACCCCAGTGTTCGTGCGCTTCTCCACGGTGCAGGGTCCGCGCGGCTCTGGCGACACCGTGCGCGACGTGCGCGGTTTTGCCGTGAAGTTCTTCACCGACGAAGGCAACTTCGACCTGGTGGGCAACAACATGCCGGTGTTCTTCATCCAGGACGCGATCAAGTTTCCCGACTTCGTCCATGCGGTCAAACCCGAGCCGCACAACGAGATCCCCACCGGAGGCTCGGCCCACGACACCTTCTGGGACTTCGTGTCGCTGCAGCCGGAATCGGCGCACATGGTGATCTGGGCCATGTCCGACCGGGCGATTCCGAAAAGCCTGCGCAGCATGCAGGGTTTTGGCGTGCACACCTTTCGTTTCATCAATGCCGAAGGCACATCCAGTTTCGTCAAATTCCACTGGCGGCCGACAGTGGGCACCTGTTCCCTGGTCTGGGACGAGGCGCAAAAGCTGGCGGGCAAGGACACCGACTTCCATCGCCGCGACCTGTGGGAGTCGATCGAGAGCGGCGATTACCCGGAGTGGGAACTGGGTGTGCAGGTGATCGTCGAGGAAAACGAGCACAAGTTCGATTTCGACATCCTCGACCCGACCAAGTTGATCCCCGAAGAGCTGGTGCCGATCACGCCCCTGGGCAAGATGGTGCTCAACCGCAACCCGGACAACTTCTTCGCCGAGACCGAGCAGGTTGCCTTCTGCCCGGGGCATATCGTGCCGGGCATCGACTTCTCCAACGATCCGCTGCTGCAGGGCCGACTGTTCTCCTACACCGATACGCAGATCAGCCGCCTCGGCGGGCCGAACTTCCATGAGCTGCCGATCAACCGCCCGCTGGCACCCTTCCACAATGGCCAGCGCGATGCCATGCACCGCACCACCATCGATAAGGGCCGGGCGTCCTACGAGCCCAATTCCATCGATGGCGGTTGGCCGAAAGAGACGCCGCCCGCGGCCGAGGATGGCGGTTTCGAGAGCTACAACGAGCGCATCGACGCGCACAAGATCCGCCAGCGCAGCCCGTCCTTCAGCGACCACTTCTCCCAGGCGCGACTGTTCTTCAAGAGCATGAGCACGCATGAGCAAGAACACATCATCGCCGCCTACAGCTTCGAGCTGGGCAAGGTCGAGCGCGAGTGGATCCGTGTGCGCCAGGTCAACGAGATCCTGGCCAATATCGATCTCGAACTGGCCAAGCGGGTCGCGCAGAACCTGGGCTTGCCGGTGCCCAAGCGCGGTACGGTCGATGTGCCTGAGCTGTCCCTCGATCACTCGCCGGCCCTGAGCCAGGCCAACCTGCTGTCGGGGGATATCAAGACCCGCAAAGTGGCGATCCTGGCGGCGAACGGGGTCGACGGCAAGGCGATCGACGCCTGGAAAAAGGCCCTGCAAGCCGAAGGCGCCCACGCCAAGTTGTTGGGCCCGACCTCGGCGCCCGTGACCACCGCGGACGGCAAGACCCTGCCGGTGGACGCTTCCATGGAAGGACTGCCGTCAGTGGCGTTCGACGCGGTGTTCGTGCCGGGTGGCGCCAAGTCGATACAGGCCTTGAGCGGCGATGGCGTGGCCCTGCATTACCTGCTCGAAGCCTACAAGCACCTCAAGGCGATTGCCTTGCAAGGCGAGGCCAAGCAATTGCTGGATGTGCTCAAGCTGGAAGTGGATGCGGGGTTGATCGTTGGCGGGGATGCCAAGGCGTTGAAGGCGTTCTTCAACGCGATTGCCCATCACCGGGTCTGGGAGCGGGAGCCGAAGGCCAAGGCGATCCCGGCCTGATGCTGCTGACGCTTCTGTAGGAGCACAGCTTGCGTGCGAAAGAGTTTGGCACCGCGTTAGCGTTTATCGCGGGCAAGTCGGATCGCCGCCCGCTCGCTCCTACAGAGGTGGGGTTATTGGGGTTTGCGTGGCGTCAGCACCATCTGTGCCGGGATGTGGCGCAGGATCTGCCGCTCGATCTGCAGGTCGAATTCGCCGTCGAGCTTTTTCACTCGCTTGCTCAGCAGGGTCTTCAGCCAGGGGTAATCTTCGGTGCGTGGCGCCTGGATGCTCACGTCGCACTGGTAATTCACCACATCGGCGGCGATCGCATCGAGTTGCCGACGCAGTTGCTTGATATCGCTGAGGTTCAGCGCAATGGTGGTGCTCTCGGCGGCCGGGTCGATCAGCTTGGCTGGCGGCCGGGCTTCAGCTGCCTTGAGCGCGGCTTCGGCTTTTTCCAGCTCGGCTTTACGGGCCTGGGTGATAGCGCCATCGACGCCGCCGGTCAGGGCCGGTGCCTTGGGCATCAGCGCGCGGGCGCGGCTCAGGGCCGTGGCGGCGGCGTTGACATCACCCTTTTGCAACACGATCTGGCTGCGCTGCAGGTAGGCTTCGGCCAGCTGGCGCTGGTATTGCTCGAGCTGCGGGTCGTTGGGCGACTGGGCCTGCAAGGCGCTCAACTGGTCTTCGGCGGTGGCCAGTTCGCTGCTGGCGATATTTTGCTGCAGCTGTGCGATGGCCGTGGCGCGGGCGTCGGGCACTTCAACCGGCGGCGTGCTCTGGCAGGCGCCCAGCAGCAGGGAAAATGCGACAAGGAGCAGATAACGGGAGGCGAACGGCTTCATTCCTGCGACTCTCTAATTGCGCAAAAAGCGAGCAAGTCTACACCCCTCGACGGGGCAGGACAAAACTCAGCAGAAACAATGCGGCCGCCGTGACCACGATCGATGGCCCCGCGGGGGTGTCCTTGAACCACGACAGCGCCAGCCCGCCACAGACCGCGAGTATGCCCAGCAGGCTCGCGCCCAGCGCCATCTGCTCCGGGGAACGGGCGTGACGTTGGGCCGCAGCCGCCGGGATGATCAGCAGCGAAGTGATCAGCAGCACCCCGACTATCTTCATCGCTACCGCGATCACCACCGCGATCAACAGCATCAGCGCCAGGCGCAGCGACGCCACCGGCAAGCCTTCGACCCTGGCCAGCTCCTCGTGCACGGTGATCGCCAGCAACGGCCGCCACAGGGCTACCAATAGCAGCAGGACTGCGGCGCTGCCGCCAAGAATCCACGCCAGGTCGCCGGGGCTGATCGCCAGCAGATCGCCGAACAGATAGGCCATCAGGTCGATCCGCACGTCATGCATGAAGCTTAGTACCACCAGCCCGAGGGAGAGGGTGCTGGGAGCGAGAATCCCCAGCAACGTATCGGAAGCCAGCGGCTGGCGCTGTTGCAGGGTGACCAGCAGCACCGCCAGCAGCAGGCAGCCGACGGTCACCGCCACCGCCGGGCTGACATCCAGCAGAAAGCCCAGGGCCACGCCGAGCAAGGCGGCATGGGACAGGGTGTCGCCGAAATAGGCCATGCGCCGCCAGACCACGAACGATCCGAGGGGACCTGCCACCAGCGCCAGCGCCAGGCCTGCGAGCAGGGCGTACAACAGAAAATCAGCCATGCTTGCAGCTATCTCCGTGAACATGAACGTGGCCGGCCGCGGCCCCGGTGACCACCGAACCGTGCAGGTCGTGGGCGTGGTCGTGATGGTGGTGATAGATCGCCAGGCTCGGCGCGTTCTGGCCGAACAGCTCGACGAAGGCCGGGTCGCCGCTGACCTGTTCCGGGTGGCCGGAGCAGCACACGTGGCGATTGAGGCAGACCACCTGGTCGGTGGTGCTCATCACCAGGTGCAGGTCGTGGGAGACCATCAGCACGCCGCAGCCGTGGCGGTCGCGCAAACGGGTGATCAGGCTGTACAGCTCGGCCTGGCCGGCGACGTCCACGCCTTGTACCGGCTCGTCCAGTACCAGCAATTCCGGCTCGCGCAGCAGGGCGCGGGCCAGCAGCACACGCTGCATCTCGCCGCCGGAAATGCTCTGCACCGGGCTGTCGATCACCTGTTCGGCGCCGACTTCGTTCAGTGCGGCCAGGGCTGTCGCGCGGTCCACGCCCGGTACCAGGCGCAGGAAGCGCAGCACCGACAGCGGCAATGTCGGATCGACGTGCAGCTTCTGCGGCATGTAGCCGACCCGCAGCTTCGGCTTGCGCCAGACGCTGCCGCTGTCGGGCTTGAGCAGGCCGAGCACGGCGCGCACCAGGGTGGTCTTGCCGGCGCCGTTGGGGCCGATCAGGGTGACGATCTGCCCAGGCTCGACACTGAGCTGGATGTTGTCCAGCACGGTCTGCCCGGCAAAGGTCACTGCGACCTGATCGAGGCGGATCAAGGCATTGCTCATCAGGCCCCCTGGCAACCCGAGCAGAGGCCGACCACTTCGACGGTCTGGCCTTCGACGACGAAGCCGACATCGCGCGCGCTGCTGATGATCGCGTCGCTGATGGATTTCTGTTCAAGCTCGATGGCGGCGTGGCAGACGCGGCAGATCAGGAACTGGCCCTGGTGCGCGTGTTCCGGGTGATTGCAGCCGACGAAGGCGTTGAGCGATGCGATGCGATGCACCAAGCCGTTTTCCAGGAGGAAGTCCAGGGCGCGGTACACGGTTGGCGGTGCGGCGCGGCGACCGTCCTGTTCGCTGAGCACGGCGAGGATGTCGTAGGCACCCAGCGGCTTGTGGCTTTGCCAGACCAGTTCCAGCACCCGCCGACGCAGGGCGGTCAGGCGCAGGCCTTGGCGGGCGCACAGGGCATCGGCCTCGGACAGTGCGCTGTGTACGCAGTGAGAGTGGTCGTGGGGGCGACTGGCAAGGGGGGTTTTAGGCATGAGCGGCGACGATAATGGTGAGAGACGTTATTATGTTACCCGTTCTTGCCTCTTCGAGTGGTCATCGTGTCCCGACTTTTTGCCCTTTTTGTCGCTTTTACCGCCAGTTTGTTCGTGATCAGCTCGGCCCAGGCCGAAGTCCGGGTCCTGACCAGCATCAAACCCCTGCAATTGATCGCCGCCGCCGTCCAGGACGGCATCGCCGTGCCTGAGGTCCTGCTGCCGCCGGGGGCCTCGCCGCACAACTATGCGCTGCGCCCTTCCGACGTGCGCAAGGTGCAGTCGGTGGAGTTGCTGTACTGGATCGGCCCGGACATGGAGAGCTTCCTGCCGCGGGTCCTCAAGGGCCGCACGCTGCCATCGCTGGCGGTGCAGGACCTGCCAGGCCTGAAACTCCGTCATTTCGCCGAAGATAACCACTCGCATGCTGAAGAAGCCGACGAACATGACCACGATCATCGTCCAGGCAGCCTCGATGCGCACCTGTGGCTGTCGCCGGTCAACGCGCGGGTCATCGCCGACCGCATGGCGGCCGACCTGAGCGCCGCGGACCCGGCCAACGCCGCGCGTTACCAGAGCAACGCCAAGACCTTCGACCAGCGCCTGGATGCCCTGGACGCCCGTTTGAAAACCCGCCTGGCGCCAATCGCCGGCAAGCCTTATTTCGTCTTCCATGAAGCCTTCGATTATTTCGAAGACGCTTATGGCCTCAAGCATGCGGGCGTGTTCAGCGTCGCAGCCGAGGTGCAGCCGGGCGCGCAGCACGTAGCGGCGATGCGCACGCGCTTGCAGCAGGTCGGCAAGACCTGTGTGTTCAGCGAGCCGCCATTGCGCCCGCGCCTGGCCGAAACCCTGGTGGCGGGCTTGCCGGTGAAGCTGGCGGAGCTCGATGCGCTGGGCGGCTACACCCCGGCCACCGCGCAGGGGTACGAGCAGGTGCTGGAGAAGCTGGGCAATGATCTGGCAGGCTGCCTGGAATCGCTGTAAAGACTGCTGGCGCTATTGCGGGCAAGCCGCGCTCCTACAAGAGATCGTAGGGGCGGGCTTGCCCGCGATGCTTTCAGATGGCGAACGGCAATGGCGTGCTGACCTGCTGGCGCTGGGCCAGGCGCAGCTGGAACTCCATCGGGTCGTGAATCAGCACGTCCTGTCCGGCGAAGGACTCGGCGGCGATCAGGCGTGACAGCCAGAAGCGCACGCAGGCCACCCGCAACAGGGTTGGCCACAGCTCGGCCTCGGCGGTGGTGAACGGGCGCAGGGCCGCGTAGGCGCCCAGCAGGGCCCGGGCGCGCGAGCCGTCGAGCAGGCCGTCGGCGTCGGAACACCAGTCGTTCAGGGCAATCGCCACGTCATACAGCATCGGCCCGGAGCAGGCGTTATAGAAGTCGATCAGCCCGGTCAGGTGCGTGCCTTCGAACATCGCGTTGTCGCGGAACAGATCCGCGTGGATGTTGGCCCGAGGCAGCGCGAGGATCTTCACCTTCTGCTCGGCGATTTCATCCAGGGCTCGCTGCAACAGATCCCGTGCCTGCGGATCGAGATGCGAGAGCATCTGCGAGCCTTCTTCCTGCATCCAGTCCAGGCCACGATCGGTCTTGCGCTTGATCATGTTGTCCTTGGTCGCCAGGTGCAGATGAGCGAGCAGCTCGCCGACCTGCGCGCAATGCTGGGCATTGGCTTGCTTGATGTGCTTGCCGGCCAGGCGCGGCTGCAGCAGCGCCGGCTTGCCGGCCAGCTCGCGCAGGGCCACGCCGTCGGTGGTGCGCAGGGCGTAAGGCACCGGCAGGTCGGCGTCGTGCAGCACGTCCAGCAGTTCGATGAAGAACGGCATTTCCTGGACCGGACCGCGCTCGACCAGGGTCAGGACGAACTCGCCCTGTTCCAGGCTGATGAAGAAGTTGGTGTTTTCGCTACCAGCGGCAATCCCCTGGAAGTCAAGCAGGCGGCCGAGCCCGTAAGGGGCGAGAAAGGTTTCCAGCTCGGGCCGAGCCAGGGGAGTGAACACAGACATGGTTAAAAACTGCCAGTACGGGCGCCGCTGTCGAGCCAGCGCCGGTTGAAGTTAGGAGTGGTTTACCACTCGAAAATTTTCCACGCCGGAATCAGCATATCCGGCTGGTCAGAACGAATGAAGTTGCCATCGGAACCGTCGGCGCGCACCAGAAAGTAGGGTTTGCCGACCTTCGGTGTGACCTTGATGGCGTACAGGAAACCGTTCTGGCGGTACTCCTGGATGGTCTTGTCGCCTTCCGTGCGAATGGTTACTTCCGGATCCGCCGATGGCGCATCCTCCGCCGCAATCACGGCCATCGGCGCGATTGCAATCAGGCTGGCCAGCAGCAAGCGATTTAGTGTGCGCATGATAACCTTGTCCCTTTGTCGTCAACGGTCCCGCTATTCTAGCGCCGGACCCGCCGAAAAGGTTGATCCTGCTCATGAGCCAAGCCCCCCTCGTCCTGGTGGACGGTTCGTCCTACCTGTACCGCGCCTTCCACGCGCTGCCCCCGCTGACCACTTCCAAAGGCATGCCGACCGGTGCGGTCAAGGGCGTGCTGAACATGCTCAAGAGTCTGCGCAAGCAGTACCCGGACAGCCCGTTCGCCGTGGTGTTCGACGCCAAGGGCGGGACCTTCCGCGATGACATGTACGCCGAGTACAAGGCCAATCGCCCGAGCATGCCCGACGACATGCGGGTGCAGATCGAACCGCTGCACGCCAGCGTGATCGCCCTGGGCTTTCCGCTGCTGTGCGTCGAGGGCGTCGAGGCGGACGACGTGATCGGCACCCTGGCCCGCAGCAGCGCGGCGGCCGACCGGCCGGTGGTGATCTCCACCGGCGACAAGGACATGGCGCAACTGGTGGACGGGCACATTACGCTGGTCAACACCATGTCCGGTAGCAGCATGGACGTGGAGGGCGTGAAGGAGAAATTCGGCGTCGCTCCCGAGCAGATCATCGATTACCTGGCGCTGATGGGCGACTCCTCCGACAACATCCCGGGTGTGCCGGGCATCGGCCCGAAGACTGCTTCCGGCCTGCTGGTGGGGGTCAACGGTGGCCTGAACGAGCTGTATGCACAGCTCGATATCGTCCCGAGCCTGCCGATTCGTGGGGCCAAGACCCTGCCGGCCAAGCTCGAAGAGCACAAAGAGATGGCTTTCCTCTCCTATCAGCTGGCGACGATCAAGGTCGATGTGCCGCTGGATATCGGCCTGGACGACCTGCACCTGGGCGAACCGGACCGCGACAAACTGGTCGAGCTGTACAGCCTGCTGGAGTTCAAGAGCTGGCTCGACGAGCTGCAGCGCGATGCCAAGCGCCTGGAGCTGAGTGTTGCCGCCTCCGAGCCGGTGGCCGACTTGTTGACTCAGGTCGAGGTCGAGATCGAAGTGCCGGTGGTTGTCGAAGCCCAGTACGAAACCATCCTCGATCAGGCGCGCTTCGATGTCTGGCTGGAAAAACTGAAGAACGCCAAGCTGTTCGCCTTCGATACCGAAACCACCGGCATCGACGCCCAGCAGGCGCAGCTCGTGGGGTTGTCCTTCGCCGTGCAGGCCAACGAAGCGGCTTATATTCCGCTGACTCACTCCTACCTTGATGTGCCGGAGCAGCTGGATCGTGACACCGTCCTGCGCGCCCTGCAGCCGATTCTCGAAGACCCGAACAAACTCAAGGTCGGCCAGCACGCCAAGTTCGACATGAATATCCTGGCCAACTGCGCCATCGGCGGCGATCAGGCCAACGGCATCACGGTGCGCGGTGTCGCCTTCGACACCATGCTCGAGTCCTACGTGCTCAACTCCACCGCCACCCGGCATGACATGGACAGCCTGGCGGAGAAATACCTGGGCCACACCACCGTGAGTTTCCAGGACATCGCCGGCAAGGGCGCCAAGCAGCTGACCTTCGACCAGATTGCTCTTGAGCAGGCCGGGCCTTATGCGGCGGAAGACGCCGATGTGACCCTGCGCCTGCATCAGGTCTTGCATGAAAAACTGGCCGCGATCCCGAGCCTGGCCAGCGTGCTCAGCGATATCGAAATGCCCGTGGTGCCGGTGCTGGCGCGGATCGAGCGCCAGGGTGCGTTGGTGGACGCCGACCTGCTTGGCGTGCAGAGCATCGAACTGGGCGACAAGATGGTGGCGCTGGAGCGTGAAGCCTTCGAGATCGCTGGCGAAGAATTCAACCTGGGTTCGCCCAAGCAACTGGGAGTCATCCTCTACGACAAGCTCGGCCTGCCGGTGCTGAAGAAGACTGCCAAAGGCCAGCCGTCCACCGCTGAAGAAGTGCTGGCCAAGCTGGCCGAGGACGACTACCCGCTGCCCAAGGTGCTGATGCAATACCGCTCCATGAGCAAGCTCAAGAGCACCTACACCGACCGTCTGCCGGAGCAGATCAACCCGCGTACCGGGCGAATCCACACCTCCTATCACCAGGCAGTCGCGTCTACCGGGCGTTTGTCTTCCAGCGATCCGAACCTGCAGAACATCCCGGTGCGTACCGCCGAAGGCCGACGCATCCGCCAGGCTTTCATCGCGCCGCCTGGCTACAAGCTGCTGGCGGCGGACTATTCGCAGATCGAACTGCGGATCATGGCGCACCTGTCCCGCGACGAAGGGCTGATGAATGCCTTCCGCAATAACCTCGACGTGCACACGGCCACTGCGGCCGAAGTGTTCAAGGTTGAACTCAAGGACGTCAGTTCCGATCAGCGCCGCAGTGCCAAGGCGATCAACTTCGGCCTGATCTATGGCATGGGCGCGCAGAAGCTCGGCAAGGACATCGGCGTCGATACCAAGACTGCCAAGGCCTATATCGACACCTACTTCGCCCGCTACCCCGGCGTGCGCGAATACATGGATCGCACCCGCGCCCAGGCCGCGGAACAGGGTTATGTGGAAACCCTGTTCGGCCGCCGCCTGTACCTGCCGGAGATCAACTCCAACAAGCCGCAGGAACGCGCCGGCGCCGAACGTACGGCGATCAACGCGCCGATGCAGGGCACGGCGGCCGACATCATCAAGAAGGCCATGGTGGCGGTAGACAGCTGGCTGACGGCCTCAGGCCTGGATGCCAAGGTCATCCTGCAAGTGCACGACGAACTGGTGCTGGAAGTGCGCGAAGACCTGGTGGACAAGGTGAGCGAGGAGATTCGCGGCTACATGAGCAATGCCGCGACCCTGGATGTGCCGCTGCTGGTCGAAGTCGGGGTGGGCAGCAACTGGGATGAGGCGCACTGAGGCGAGAAGGCAGTACTTTGGCCGCGGCACAGTGTCGCGGCGAAGGCTAGCGAAGAGCTATTAGTGCGGAAAATTTCATCGACTATTGCCAATAGTTTTTGAAACCTCCCGGAACTTAATCCGTGAAAGCCCACTCAGAGTAACTGAATGGCTGGTGAAGCCCTTCGATGCTCCTATGTTGTGTTAAGTGTTGGCAGATATCTGGACCCCGCCCTAGCGGTCCGGAACTTGGACCCCGAACTTCCCCTCCCCATACGAAGTCCGGGGTTTTTTTTGCCCCAAAACTGCCTGTGGCGCGATCATGCTGCGTTAAAAACTGGCGGGAAATGCTCATTTAGGCCCCTAAAGTCGAATGCGACCCCAGCCGTTCCCGCCAGTTTTTGCCTTGCCTGATCACACCACAGGCAGTTTTGCGTATGTCTTTCAGGCCTCGGTTTCTGCGCCTTTGTCCGCCAGTTCCATCCAGCCCGCCAGTACAGTGTAGGCCTCTTCCAGGCCCATGCGTTTTGGTGCCGAGAACAGTTGGATGGTGACGTTATCGCCCCAGCCCTTACGGATTTGCGACTGCACCTTGAGCAGGGTGTTCTTGGCCGCGCCGTAGGTCAGTTTGTCGGCCTTGGTCAGCAGGATGTGCATCGGCATGCCGCTGGCGACGGCCCAGTCGAGCATCAGCAGGTCGAAGTCGGTCATCGGATGGCGGATGTCCATCATCAGAATCAACCCTTTCAGGCTCTCGCGGCTGCCCAGGTAGGCTTCCAGGTGACGCTGCCAGTGCTGCTTGAGCGGGATCGGTACTTTCGCGTAACCGTAACCCGGCAGGTCGACCAGACGGCGATCGTCGTCTAGCTTGAAGAAGTTCAACAGCTGCGTGCGGCCCGGAGTTTTCGAGGTGCGTGCCAGGCTGGCATGGGTCAGGGTATTCAGGGCGCTGGATTTGCCGGCGTTGGAACGCCCGGCGAAGGCCACTTCGAAGCCTTCGTCGTCGGGGCATTGATCGACTTTGGCGGCGCTGAGCATGAAAGTGGACTGTTGGCACAGACCAAGAATGGGATTTTTGAGTTGCATGGGATTTCCGATAGGGGCGGTGCCGAGAATGGACGCGGCGAGCGGTGTCGTTTCCGTTTCAGTAGCGCCAGTATATAATGCCGCAGATTTTGTGTGCGCTTTGTCCCAGCGTAGGATGAAGTTCACGAGAGCGATAGACCTTGATTGCGCATTAGAACGCAGCACGCTCTCAACCCTGAAAAGGTCGTTTTATGACGAAATGGCTGCTGGCTGCCGGCGTCCTGATACCGCTTTACAGCGCTCAGGCTACACAGGATCCGGAAGCTGTGTACAACCGTGTTTGTGGGGCTTGTCATTCCGGCCAACTACCAACGGCTCCCCGCAAGGGGGACCAGGGAGCTTGGGCGCCGAGGCTGGCGCAAGGTATGGAGACGCTGGTGCAACACGTGACCCAGGGTTTCAAGGCGATGCCGCCGCGTGGTTTGTGCATGGACTGCAGTGCCGAGGATTACCGAGCCATCATCCTTTGGATGAGCGAGTGATCCCGGTCCATAACTCTTAACCCTTAGCCGTAGTTGGATTAGCTGATGAACAAATTACTCGTGAGTCTGCTGTTGACCTTGGGCATCACAGGTGTCGCCCATGCTGCAGGCGACGCTGCTGCCGGTCAGGCGAAAGCCGCCGTATGTGGTGCTTGCCATGGTCCGGATGGGAACAGCATGGCGCCTAACTTTCCAAAGCTGGCGGGTCAGGGTGAGCGTTACCTGAACAAGCAGTTGCACGACATCAAGTCCGGCAAGCGCCAGGTGTTGGAAATGACCGGCCTGCTGACCAACCTGAGCGACCAGGACCTGGCCGACCTCTCCGCCTACTTCGCCAGCCAGAAAGGCAGCGTCGGCGCGGCAGACCCGAAAGTCGTGGCTCGCGGTGAAGAGTTGTTCCGTGGCGGCAAGCTGGATCAAGGCATGCCTTCCTGCACCGGTTGCCACTCGCCAAATGGCACGGGTAACGCCGCCGCCGGCTTCCCGCACCTGGGTGGCCAGCATGCTCAGTACGTAGCCAAGCAGTTGACCGACTTCCGCGAAGGCAACCGCACCAACGACGGCGACACCATGATCATGCGCAGCATCGCCGCCAAGCTGAGCAACAAGGACATCGAAGCGGTATCCAGCTACATCCAGGGCCTGCACTGAGGCCGGCGATCATGTTGCGAAAGGGTCTATCTTGCGCAACGTTAATGATCGATTAATCTGTCGATGAAAGCATAAAGGGTGGCTCAGGCCGCCCTTTTTTATGGCGTCTGCCGCTACACTAGCGAACTCAAGCCCTGCTATGACCTGTCTGCGAACAGGCCGCGCGAGGCGACCTTACTTGTTCAGGAGTAAAGCATGCGTAATCTGATTCTCAGCGCCGCTCTCGTCACCGCCAGCCTGTTTGGCATGACTGCTCAAGCCGCCGAGCCACTTGAAGCCGGTAAACAATATGTAGAGCTGAGCAGCGCCGTTCCGGTTGCGGTGCCTGGCAAGATCGAAGTGGTCGAGCTGTTCTGGTATGGCTGCCCACACTGCTACGCCTTCGAGCCGACCATCAACCCATGGGCTGAAAAACTGCCGGCCGACGTCAACTTCGTGCGCATCCCTGCCATGTTCGGCGGTATCTGGAACGTTCACGGCCAACTGTTCATCACCCTGGAAGCCATGGGTGTCGAGCACAAGGTCCACAAAGCGGTATTCGAAGCCATCCATGGCGGCAAGAAACTCGCATCCCCAGAGGAAATGGCCGAGTTCCTGGCCGGCGAAGGCGTCGACAAGGACAAATTCCTGAGCACCTACAACTCGTTCGCCGTCAAAGGCAAGGTCGAGGACGCGAAGAAGAAGGCTCAGGCCTATCAGATCTCCGGCGTGCCGACCATGGTCGTCAACGGCAAGTACCGCTTCGACCTGGGCACCGCCGGTGGCCCTGAAGGTGCCCTGAGCGTCGCCGACCAGCTGATCGCCAAAGAGCGGGCGGCCAAGTAAGCGGGCCCCGGCCATGCGACGTTGGGGTACGGAGCGCATCGTTGGCCTGCATGATCCGCGGGTCAACGAGCACCATGTGGCGTCCTCCGGCCTGCCGGCAGACAGCCGTCTGCGGTTGCTCAGTTTCAATATCCAGGTCGGTATCAGTACCGAACGTTATCGGCATTACCTGACCCGTGGCTGGCAGCACCTGTTGCCGCACAACGGGCGCGCCGACAACCTGCAAAGGATCGGCGATCTGCTGGGCGACTTCGATCTGGTCGCCCTGCAGGAAGCCGATGGCGGCAGCTTGCGCTCGGGCTACGTCAATCAGGTCGAGCACCTGGCCCAACTCGGCGCCTTCCCCTACTGGTACCAACAGCTCAATCGCAACCTTGGCCGCCTGGCCCAGCACAGCAATGGCGTGCTCAGCCGCCTGCGTCCCTGGGCGATCGAAGATCATCCGCTGCCCGGCCCCAAGGGCCGCGGTGCGATTCTTTTACGCTTCGGCGATGGTCCCGAGGCGTTGGTGGTGGTGATGATGCACCTGGCCCTGGGCGCCCGTACGCGTACCCGGCAACTGGCCTACATCCGCGAGATGATCGGCGGCTACAAGCATCAGGTGCTGATGGGCGACATGAATACCCATGCCAGCGATCTGCTGGAACATTCGCCGTTGCGCGACCTCGGCCTGCTGGCGCCGCAATTGGAAGCGACTTTCCCCAGCTGGCGCCCGCAACGCTGTCTTGATCATATTTTGCTCAGCCCCAGCCTGACGCTGGAGCGGGTCGAAGTCCTGGCCCAACCGATTTCCGATCACCTGCCGGTCGCGGTAGAGATTCGTCTGCCGGGTTCGCTCACGGCCGATGCATTGCCCGCGCTGAGTCCTGCCCCTCGCGGAACCCATGAATGAGCGACGACGCCCAGCGCTGGAAAGAGAAGTACCTCAAAAGTATCGAACAACAGGAAAAACTCGAGCGACGCTGGAATGCCCGCCTCGACCTGCTTCGCCGTGGCCTGGTGCGCAGCACGCTGGCGGCCGAAGGTACTGATCGCGCTGTCGACCAGTGCATGAAGGAAATGCGCGAGGTGGTGCGCACCGACGATATGGATGCGGCCCTGGCGGCCCTGTTGCCGCGCCTGGAAAAAGCCGTGCTGGACTCCGAGCAGCGCCGCGAGACCCGCATCGAGCAAATGAGCACGGCCCTGACCTCGCTGGTCAGCCAGTTGCAGAAGCTGCCGTTGCCTCGCGAGGTGAGCCGTCCGCTGAAAAACTTCGCCAAGCAACTGGATGGTCGCGTCGGGCAAGCCCGGGAAATTCCACTGTTGCTGGGTGAACTGAGCGGCCTGCAAGGCAAGGCGCTGAGCCAGCTGGAGAACCCCGCGGAGCCGCCCCGCCCAGGTTTGCTGCAGCGTCTGTTTGGTGGTCGTGACGCTGACGAAGCGCCTGTCCTGTCCGCGGCCGAAATGCCTGCGGTGGTGGCGAGCCCGGTTGCGGTACAGCCACTGGCAACGGCTGAAAGAGCTACGGTTGAAACGCCCCCCCCGCCTCGTGTCGAAGCCGCGTCCGCACGGCCGTCCGAAGCCCCTGTGCCTGCGCCTGTGGTCGAGGAGCTCGCTGCTGCCAGCCTGCCGCCCGAGCCACAACCGCAAGCACTGCCCGAGGTAACCACGGCTGCCCAGGTCGAGGCCTTTGTACCGCCGGTGCTGGAGTCGGAGAAACCCATCGCCGTCGAGCCGGCCCCGCCGCTGCTGGACTCACAGGAATCGCCGTCGCCGGCCACGCCTGAATCCATTGAAGTGCCGCCGGCCGTGCAGCCTTCGACTGTCGAGGCTGCGGTTGCTCTTTCCAACCCGGACGAATTGATCGTTGCCGCCCCCGCCGAGGCGGCCCCGGCGCCTGTGCTGCTCGATCGCTTGCCGTTGCCGGCGGCCATGGCCGAGGCGCTGGCGGCGATCGACCCGCAGCAGGCCGAGCAGGATGTGCTGTATGCCCTGCCCGACACGCCAGAGCCCTCCTACAGTTCGGTGGCCAAGCACATCGAACATACCCTGCTCGGCCTTCTGGATGACCTGAGCCTGCCAGAACGTCATCGGCCGCAAGCCGAGTCCATGCGCGATCGCTTGCAACATGGTTTGAACTGGTACGAATTGCTGCCGATCCTCGACGATCTGGCAGTATTGATGCTGGCGATCACCGATAGCGGCCAGCATGAATTCGAGGCGTATCTCAAGCGACTCAACGAGCGCCTGGAATCCTTCCAGAGCAACCTGCAGGCCGCCAGCGAAGGTCACGCCGACAGCAGCTCGGCGGCGCGGGAGATGGACACGCAGATTCGCGAGCAGGTCGATGGCCTGCAAAGCAGCGTTCAGGAAGCGGCGGATCTGGACGATCTCAAGCAGGTGCTGGAAAGCCACCTGGAAGGCCTGCTTGGCACCATGGACCATCACCAGAAGCAGCGTGACGAACGCGAAAAGGAAGTGGCTGCTCGCCTGCAAAGCCTGGCCGAGCGGGTGTCGAGCATGGAGCAGGAAGCCCAGGGCTACCGCGAGCACCTGGAAGAACAGCGGCAGAAAGCGCTGATCGATCCCCTCACCGGCCTGCCCAATCGGGCGGCCTGGAGCGAGCGTCTGGAGCATGAAGTGGCGCAGTGGCAGCAGCATGGCAACACCTTGTTGCTGGCGATGCTCGACCTCGACCACTTCAAGCGCATCAACGACAACTACGGTCACCTGGCCGGCGACAAGGTGCTGAAGATCATCGCCGGCGTGCTGCGCAAGCGCCTGCGCGGCAACGATTTCATCGCCCGTTTCGGCGGTGAAGAGTTCGTCCTGCTGATACCCGATACCACCTGGCCGGTCGGGGCGCGCCTGGCGGAATCCCTGCGGGCGGCCATCGAAGCCTGTCCGTTTCACTTCAAGGGCGAGCGGGTGACCATCACCATGTCCATCGGCATGAGTGCCTTCAAGCCGGGAGAGCGCAGCGATCTGGTGCTCAAGAGAGCCGATCAGGCGCTCTATCGGGCCAAGGAGGCGGGGCGCAACCGGGTGGAACTGGGTTGACGCATAATTTGTTCCATTTTGTATAAACCGGTGTTTTCGCCGGTTTTCCGCAAAGGCAGTACGTTACACTGTTGCATTATTTTCTCCAGCGTACTGCCTTCCGCCATGAAAGTTCTTGTCCTCGCCTTGTCCCTTCTGTTGCTGGCCGGTTGCGCCAGCGGTCCGCGTTTCGATACCAGCCACCCTTCGGTCAACTTCGATGAGCGGGTGCAATTCGTGGTGGTGCATTACACCTCGGCCTCGATGGAGCGCTCCCTGCAACTGCTGACCCATGGCCAGGTCAGCAGCCACTACCTGATCGGCGACGATAAGGCGGCGACCATCTACAAGCTGGTGGACGAGCAATACCGCGCCTGGCACGCCGGCGAGAGCCAGTGGCAAGGCCGTACCTGGCTGAACTCCAGTTCCATCGGGATCGAGATCGTCAACCCGGGCTTTCGCGACCTGCCCACCGGGCGTGTCTGGTATCCCTACAGCGAAGCGCAGGTCCAGAGCCTGATCGTGCTGCTCAAGGACATCAGCAAGCGCAACAACATCGCGCCACAGCACATTATCGGCCACAGTGATATCGCTCCCCTGCGCAAGCTCGACCCGGGTCCGCTGTTCCCCTGGAAGCGTCTGGCCGAAGCCGGGTTGGGCCGGTGGCCGAACGCCCAGGCGGTGGCGCGCCAGCAGGCGTTCTTTGCCGCGTCGCTGCCGAGCATCGCCTGGTTCCAGCAAGAGCTGGCTCGCCTGGGCTATGAGACGCCGCAGACCGGCGAACTGGATGTGGCGACCCGTCACGTGCTGGCCGCGTTCCAGATGCATTACCGGTCGTCGCGTTTCGACGGCCAGCCGGATGCAGAAAGCGCTGCGATCCTGCAGGTGCTCAACCAGACAAAATAATGACGCCCGCCCGACGGTCAGGGTTTTTTCTCAATCAGTAGCTATAACTCATTGGTAACCCTCGGATATCCAATGATGCCGGCCGCTCGCGAACCCCTACGCAGTTGGTTCTATCGCCCCTGGCTGTTGGCGATGTGTGCGGCTGTGTTGAGTGCGGCCCTGCTGCTGGCGGCGAGCCTGGGCATTGCGATGCACGAGGCGCAACTACGCGAAAGCGAGCAGATGAATGCCCAGGGCCAGCGTTTTCTCGAACGCCTGGAGCAACTGTTCGGTCAGTTGCGTGAAGGCCTGGACGTACTCGAGGCGCAGCCCCTGCGCGGATGCAGCCCCGAGATGGTCGTGGCCCTGCAGCAGATCAGCTTCAGTTATCGCTTCATTTATGAGGCGGCCTATATCGATGCAGCCCAGGCCTGCACCAACTGGCCGCTCCAGGACAACCTGGCCGTGATGCGGCCGCCGGATATCCGCGGCCCGACCTACAGCTACTGGCTGAACACTTCCGCCGAACCCAATGAAAACCGCGCGGCCCTGATGCTCGGGCGCGGCAACTTCCGCGTGGCGACGTCTCGCGGGCACCTGACCGATATGGTCGACCTGCCCGCCAACAGTAGCCTGATGGTGGTTCTCGACCATGGCTCGCGGGCCATCCCGGTGCTGGGACCGGCGCTGGACTGGCCGCCGACCGAACCGTGGCCGCCCACGGGACGCAGCCCGTTGCTGGTGACCCAGGACCAGTTGATCTACCGGATGCCCACCAGCAATCCGGAGTATCAGATGGTGCTCGTCACCCCCCGCACCAACATGCAGCGAGAAATCTTCGAGGGGTGGTGGTGGCTGCTGCCCAGCAGCCTGGTGCTGGCGGTCTTTATTGGCGGCCTGGCCTTTCAACTGGCCGGGCAGCGCCAATCCCTGGGCGCCGAATTGCAGGGGGCACTGCGCCGCGGCGAGCTGCAGGTGCTGTATCAACCCATCTTCGATCTGCGAACGCGCCAGTGTGTCGGCGCCGAGGCCCTGCTGCGCTGGCGTCGTCCGGACGGCACCCTGACCAGCCCGGACCTGTTCATTCCCATGGCGGAGAACACCGGGCAGATCCGCCCGATCACCGATTTTGTCCTGCAACGCCTGCTCGAACAGTTGGGGCATCTGTTGCGGGCCAACCCGCAGCTGTACATCTCGGTCAACCTGGCGGCCTGCGATGTCATGGTGCCGCGGATCGGCAAGGTGATGGCGCGCCTGTTGGCGCTGCATCGGGTGGCGGCGCGGCAGATCGCCTTCGAAGTCACCGAGCGCGGGCTGATCGATGTGGTGGTCGCCCGGCATAACCTGCAAGCCTTGCGGGACGTTGGCCATCAGGTGCTGATCGACGACTTCGGCACGGGTTATTGCAGCCTGGCGTACCTGCAGACCCTGCCGGTGGATTACCTGAAGATCGACAAGGCATTCATCGATGCCCTGGGGCATGACGCCGCCAGCAGCGGCGTCGCCCCGCACATCATTCGCATGGCCCATGCCCTGCAGCTGAAGGTGATTGCCGAGGGCATCGAGTTCGAGGATCAGGCGTTGCTGCTGAGCAGCGAGGGTGTGCGTTTTGGCCAGGGCTGGCTGTTCGCCCATGCGCTGAGCGCGGTGCAATTCATCGACCTGATTACCCGCGGGCGCCGCCTGGGGCCGCGGCGCCTGGATGACGGGGCCTAGCCCCTAGAGGGGCAAGGCCAGATAGAACTGGGTTCCCTGCCCGGGCCGTGAATAGACGCCCATGCGCCCGCCGTGCAGTTGCACGATTTCCTTGCACAGCGCCAGGCCCAGGCCGGCCCCGCCTTTCTTGCGTCCGACCTGGACGAAGGGTTCGAAAATCCGCCCCTGTTGCCCGTAGGCGATGCCTTCGCCGTTGTCTTCGACGCTGATGATGACCCGCTCGCCATGCCGGCGGGCCTGCAAGCGGATCAGGCCACCCTTGGCGGTATGCCGCAGGGCATTGTCGATCAGGTTGTCCAGCACCCGCTCCAGTTGCATGCGGTCGGCGTGCAGCCGCGGCAACGGCGCCTGGAGCTCCACCCGCAGCTCGATGCCCTGCGCCGTGGCGGTGCCGATGAAGCGGTTGCGCGCCTGCTCCAGCAGCTCTTCCAGGGTGCAAGGCGCCAGGGTGAGCTTCTGCAGGCCATTCTGATAACGCGAGAAGTTCAGCAGGTCGTTGATCAGTTGCATCAGGCGCTGCATTTCTTCGTTGACGGTGTTCAGCAGGTCGGCTTCGCGGGACTCCTCCGGGAAGCGCAGGCGTTCCTGCAACAGGCCGAACGCCATGTGCATGCCGGTGACCGGGGTGCGCAATTCATGGGAGGCACGCAATACGAACTCGCTGCGCACACGCTCGAAGGCTCGCTGCTCGGTGACGTCGTGCAGCACCATCACCGCGCCGAGGATATGCCCCTGGGGATGGCTGACCGGGGTCAGGCTGTAGGTCAGCAGGCGCGATTCGCCATCGACCTCGACGCTGAGGTCTTCCGGCGCCCGTTCCAGGGTGCCGCCGCGCAATACCAGTTGCAGTTGCTCGTCCAGTTCCGGTCGCTGCAGGGCGCTGCCCAGCCCTTGTCCGAGGCATTCATCGTCCCAGCCCAGCTGGCGTTGGGCTACCGGGTTGAGGTGTTCCAGGTGACCCTGGCGGTCGATCATCAGCAAACCGTCGTCGATGCTGTCGAGCACCGATTGCAGGCGCTGCTGGCCGGCGAGCAGTTCGTCGACATTGGTGGCCTGATGCTCGCGCAGGGCTTGGGCCATGATTCCGAAGCGCCGGGTCAGCAAGTTCATCTCGGCAGCCGCAGACAGGGGCAGGGTCACGTCGAAGTTGCCCTGGCCGATATTGTCGGCGGCCTTGGCCAGCGCTTCGATGGGGCCGCCAAAGCGCCGGGCGATGCCGTGGGCGGTGATGAAGCCGATGATCAGCACGGCCAGCCCGACCAGGCCGAGCAGGCCGGCGATCAGCAGGGCGCGATTGCGGGCCTGGTGCTCGATGTCATTGATGTTGTCCAGGGCCTGCTTGTGCTCGCCGATCAAGCCATTGCGCAGGGTATTGAAGCGGTGGGTCAGTTCGGTATTGCCATTGACCCCTGCCGGGGTCCCGTCGGCGCGCTCGAAGGCTTCGAAGAAACGCTGGTAGTCGTCGCGTGCCTGGGTGAAGCCGTTACGCACATTGTTTTGCCGTTCATGCTCGATGCCCTGCTCGAGCAGGGCCAGGTATTCCTGCCTGGAGTCGTCCAGCGCCGTCCGGTCAGGGTTGTGGTTGAGCATGATGAGCAGTTGGTCGCCCAGGGTCTGTCGCAGCTTGAGCCCCAGGTCCAGGGTAATGAAGTTGTTGCGGATCAGCGCTTCCTGGGTCTTGGCCATCTGCATCACGCTGACCAGCCCGAGCAGCAGGCCGAGCAGCGCCACGGTGATCAGCGCCGAGATGCTCAGAAACAGTCTCGTGCGCAGTTTCATCGCTAACTTCATGAGGGGCGGCTCACAGGTTGTACTGTTTGCGTTTGCGGTACAGCGTCGAGGCGTCGATGCCGAGCGTCTTGGCGGCCTGGTCGAGGGTATCGCTGGTGGCCAGCACGGCGCCGATATGGGCTTTCTCCAGCTCGTCCAGGCTCAAGGCAGCGCCGATGCGCGGGGTGTTGTTGGTCGGTTGCTCGGCCATGCCCAGGTGGCTGATCTCCACCTTTTCCTGGGGACAGATGATGCTGGCGCGTTCCACCACGTTGCGCAGCTCGCGGATATTGCCCGGCCAGCGGTAGTTGAGCAGCGCTTCGCGGGCCTCGTCGCTGAAGCCACGGGCGGGACGGGCGTATTCCTTGACGAAGCGCGCCAGGAAACGGTCGGCCAGGGTCAGGATGTCTTCGCTGCGTTCGCGCAGCGGCGGCAGGTGCAGGGTGATCACGTTCAGGCGGTACAGCAGGTCTTCACGGAAGCGTCCATCGCGCACCATGTCCTCGAGGTTGAGGTTGGTCGCGGCGAGGATGCGCACGTCGGCGCGGCGGGTCACCGGGTCGCCGACCCGCTCGTATTCCTTGTCCTGGATGAACCGCAGCAACTTGGGTTGCAGGGTCAGCGGGAAGTCGCCGATCTCGTCGAGGAACAGCGTGCCGCCGTCAGCCTGGTTGACCCGGCCAAGGGTGCTTTCGCTGGCGCCGGTAAAGGCCCCGCGGCTGTGACCGAACAGCTCGCTCTCCATCAGCTCGGCGTTCAGCGACGGGCAGTTGATGGTGACGCAGGATTTCCTGGCGCGCTTGCTCCAGCCATGAATGGCCCGGGCCAGCTCGCCCTTGCCGGTGCCGGACTCGCCGAGGATCAGGATGTTGGCGTCGGTGCCGGCGACCTGGCGGGCGGTTTCCAGCACCACTTTCATCGCCGGACTGTGCGAGTCCAGGCCGTCCTTGGGTTTGCGCACTTCGCCTTCGAGGGCCTCCAGGCGCGCCGAGAGCTGGCGGACTTCCAGCTGCTTGGCGGTCGCCAGGCGCAGTTGATCGGGGCTGCAGGGCTTGACCAGATAGTCGGCGGCGCCGGCCTGGATGGCGTCCACCGCGGTATCGACGGCCGAATGGGCGGTGACGATGACCACCCGCATCCAGGGGGCCTGGATGCGCATCTGGGCCAGTACGTCCAGGCCGTTGTCCTCGCCCAGGCGCAGGTCGAGGAAACACAGGTCGAACACCTGGCGTTGCAGCAAGGTATCGGCCTGAGCGGCGCTATTGGCCGTGGCGACGGTGTAGCCCTCGTCTTCCAGGCAGTAACGGAAGGTACGAAGGATCGCGGACTCATCATCTACCAGAAGAATGCGGCCTTGATTTTCCGGTGCTGATTCCATGTCCGAGGCTCCTGAAGTGAGTGATCTTATTTAGTCCCGGAAAAATCGGGCAAGTTGCATGGTTAATTCTGATCGATTTCACGGCGTGCAGATTAGTTATCTCCTGGCTCTATTGCTAATCGGTTGAAAACAATAGGTTTTTTATTGATTTTAGGACCTGCCCGCAGGCCTTTCCCGATTTCGCCACTGTACTCCATGCATTTTCAGCTGCGCTTTTTTCCTCAAGTACCGGGCCGATCGTGCAATTCGCACGGTATCCAGGGCGGCATCGTGCAGGATGGCGTATGGCAAACCTCCCAATCTGATTACAAGCAATTGTTTTTATTGAGATTATTTTAATCATGAAAGCTGGCATGCAGGCTGCAACAACCTGATCAGGCTCGGTTGAACAAGCCGCAGGCACAGCAACAAGCGTTGAGAACAATGACCCCCATGGGAGGAGCTTCCGGATGAAACGCCAACGTCTCGCCCCATTGTCTGTTTCGTCCCTGCATCTGCAGCAGGGATTGTTCGCCAGCCTGGCATTGCTGGTGACCTTGATTGGCGGTCAGCAGTTTTCACGTTGGGAGCAAAGTCAGCAGCAAGAAGCTGTGAGGTTGCCGGTTTCTCACCCCACTCAAACCCACTTCAGTGCAGTCAGCACTCGGTTTGCCGATTCCGCCCCGATACTTCTGATGGACGTCGACCAGGCTCGGCCTGCCACCGACACGGCTTATCAGGAGCGCTGGGTGTTCTAGGCAGGACAGTCGGTGCGCAACGGCGGGCCGGCTAGGCAGTACCTCTAAATAGAAGCGTAAGGAGAATGACCATGTTGAGCTGGGCAATCACATTCCTGATCATTGCCATCATCGCCGCGGTACTGGGCTTTGGTGGTATCGCGGGCACCGCCACGGGTATCGCCAAGATTCTCTTTGTCGTTTTCCTGGTGATGTTCATCGTTTCCTTCTTCTTTGGCCGTCGTGGTCGAGGTTGAGCATGAGCGTTTCTTTGAAAACATTGGCCGCCGCCCTGTTGCTGGGCGGCGCGGCCACGGCGATGGCGGCCAACGACGGTCAGACCCGGGTCAACGAGTTGTTGAACAGTGACCCGCAATACCGTGAAACCTGGCAGGAAGTCGTCGAAAAGGAAGAGCGCCTGCCGGAATGGGTGATGAACCTGTCCGGTGACGCGCAGCAGATGAATGCGGTGGAAGAAGACGGCGACAAGTACCTGGTCGGTCCGCTTTGCGAAACCCGCGATACCTGTCGCAACCAGCGCCTGATCGTGGCGTTCAGTTTCGACAAGAAGGACGCCTACGCCATGTTGGTCGAAGTGCCGGCGGGCCTGCCCGCGGACAAGTCGCCGACCCGCCATGCCGAATACCGCTTTCTCGGCAAGCCGGACGCTGGCATGCAGGGCTTGCTCAAGGAACAGCTGAAAAAGGACCCGAACTGGTACTGAGTTGACTGTTCGAAGGTTCGACCATGGAAAGCAAGCGCCCATCCGAGCCTTGCTTTCTGTTGCACCGCCCCGAGGAGGGGCCGCGCATGACCAGGGGGCCGGGACGTTCTGATCGCAACCGGATCGGAGTGACCTAGGGGTACAGGGAGTGCCTCCGCGAGGGCCGGGTCAGGAAAAACTGCGGCGCAAGTTCGCCAGCCGCTCAGGCTTGACGACTTGCGTCGTGTTTGAATGCCACAAACCTTTGTGGCAGAGCGGTGGCCTGCTTTTTCAGGCAGGGGGTCGCGACAAATATTCCGAGTTGCCTGGTCTAACCGTTTCACGGTGTTTCCTTGCGACCGTACATCGAGAAACTTTTGGCTTTTTCCAGATGAGATTTCTGGTTCTAACGTAAGAACTTTCCCTTCTTTCGAGGGTCATTCCGAGCCCGCCCAAAAGCGCTGAATGCCGCCTGAAATGGCCGTTTCACGGCAGATGGTCGGGCCGAAATGTCACATTCGAACCGGTTGGGACGCCCGTTTCGTTTAGAAAAACTCATGCCGATTCGGCATAGGGTAGGCGTTTACGGCATTAGACGCGCCCCCCTTGCGTCGGAATAGTTGCGCCTTTTTTCGCCTGCAGAGAGCCGTAAATGCTCGCTCGGGGTGACCTTATACGGGGGCCGATGCACAGACTTTTCCGCCATTGAGCGTTCCAGTTCGCGCATCAGCCCGAGTCCAACTGAAGTAAGGGTAATGATATGAAGAAGGCAAAACTAAGCCTCGCCTGGCAGATCCTCATCGGTCTGGTGCTGGGGATTGCAATTGGTGCGCTGCTCAACCATTTCAGTGCCGAAAAAGCCTGGTGGATCAGCAACGTCCTGCAACCTGCGGGCGATATCTTTATCCGCTTGATCAAGATGATCGTGATCCCGATCGTGATCTCCTCGCTGATCGTCGGTATCGCCGGCGTGGGCGACGCGAAGAAGCTCGGGCGTATCGGCCTGAAGACCATCATCTACTTCGAAATCGTCACCACCATCGCGATCCTGGTCGGCCTGGTGCTGGCCAACGTGTTCCACCCGGGCGCCGGTATCGACATGAGCACCCTGGGTACCGTGGATATTTCCAAGTACCAGGCGACCGCCGCCGAGGTACAGCATGAACACGCGTTCATCGAAACCATCCTCAACCTGATCCCATCGAACATCTTCGCGGCCATGGCCCGCGGTGAGATGCTGCCGATCATCTTCTTCTCGGTGCTGTTCGGTCTCGGTCTGTCGAGCCTGCAGGCCGACCTGCGCGAGCCGCTGGTGAAGATGTTCCAGGGCGTCTCGGAAAGCATGTTCAAAGTCACCCACATGATCATGAACTACGCCCCGATCGGCGTATTTGCCCTGATCGCGGTGACCGTGGCCAACTTCGGTTTCGCCTCCCTGCTGCCGCTGGCCAAGCTGGTGATCCTGGTTTATGTGGCCATCGTTTTCTTCGCCTTCGTGGTCCTGGGCCTGATCGCTCGCCTGTTCGGCTTCTCGGTGATCAAGCTGATGCGCATCTTCAAGGATGAGCTGGTGCTGGCCTACTCCACCGCCAGTTCGGAAACCGTGCTGCCGCGGGTGATCGAGAAGATGGAAGCCTACGGCGCGCCGAAAGCCATCTGCAGCTTCGTGGTACCGACCGGTTACTCGTTCAACCTCGACGGTTCGACCCTGTACCAGAGCATCGCGGCGATCTTCATCGCCCAGCTGTACGGCATCGACCTGTCGATCAGCCAGCAACTGCTGCTGGTCCTGACCCTGATGGTCACCTCCAAAGGCATCGCCGGCGTACCGGGCGTGTCCTTCGTGGTGCTGCTGGCGACCCTGGGCAGCGTGGGCATTCCGTTGGAAGGCCTGGCCTTCATCGCCGGTGTCGACCGCATCATGGACATGGCCCGTACCGCGCTGAACGTGATCGGCAACGCCCTGGCGGTCCTGGTCATCGCGCGTTGGGAAGGCATGTACGACGACGCCAAGGGCCAGCGCTACTGGAATTCCCTGCCGCACTGGCGCAGCAAGGAGCCGCTGCCGGCCGGTGAAGTCACCAAAGGCTGACAGTTGTAGCCGTGATCATCGACAAACCCCGGTCAATCCGGGGTTTGTCGTTTCTGTCTGCACCGCTATCATTCGCCGCATCTTCTGGGGGAATAACTGATGCTCAATGGCCTGTGGCTTGGCTTCTTCATCGTGGCGGCCGTTTCAGCGCTGGCGCAGTGGCTGGTCGGCGGTAACGCCGGGATCTTCGCGGCGATGGTGGAAAGTATCTTCGCCATGGCCAAGCTGTCGGTGGAAGTGATGGTGCTGCTGTTCGGCACCCTGACCCTGTGGCTGGGCTTTTTGCGGATCGCCGAAAAGGCCGGGATCGTCGACTGGCTGGCCAAGGCCCTGGGCCCGCTGTTCAGTCGCCTGATGCCGGAAGTGCCGCCCGGCCACCCGGCCATCGGCCTGATCACCCTGAACTTCGCGGCCAATGGCCTGGGGCTGGACAACGCCGCCACGCCGATCGGCCTCAAGGCCATGCGCGCCTTGCAGGACCTCAACCCCAGCGCGACCACGGCGAGCAACGCGCAGATCCTGTTCCTGGTGCTGAACGCCTCGTCCCTGACCCTGCTGCCGGTGACCATCTTCATGTACCGCGCCCAGCAAGGCGCCGCCGACCCGACCCTGGTGTTCCTGCCGATCCTGCTGGCCACCAGCGCCTCGACCCTGGTCGGCCTGCTGTCGGTCGCGGTGATGCAGCGCTTGCGCCTGTGGGACCCAGTGGTGCTGGCCTACCTGATTCCCGGCGCCCTGGCCCTGGGCGGCTTCATGGCCTTGCTCGCCACGCTGTCGGCCACCGCGTTGGCGTCGCTGTCGTCGATCCTGGGCAACCTGACGTTGTTCGGCCTGATCATGTTGTTCCTGGTGATTGGCGCGCTGCGCAAGGTCAAGGTCTACGAGGCCTTCGTCGAGGGCGCCAAGGAAGGTTTCGACGTCGCCAAGAACCTGCTGCCGTATCTGGTGGCCATGCTCTGCGCGGTGGGCGTGCTGCGCGCCTCCGGCGCCCTGGACTTCGGCCTGGACGGCATCCGCTATCTGGTGGAATGGGCTGGCTGGGACACACGCTTCGTCGATGCCCTGCCAACGGCCCTGGTCAAGCCCTTCTCCGGCAGCGCCGCGCGGGCCATGTTGATCGAAACCATGCAGACCCAGGGCGTGGACAGTTTCCCGGCGTTGGCCGCGGCGACGATCCAGGGCAGTACCGAGACCACTTTCTATGTGCTGGCGGTGTACTTCGGCTCGGTCGGTATCCAGCGGGCGCGCCATGCCGTCGGCTGCGCCCTGCTGGCCGAGCTGGCCGGCGTGGTGGCGGCGATTGCGGTGTGCTACTGGTTCTTCGGTTAAGGCTCGGAACGATTCGCGGGCAAGCCTCGCTCCTACCAGGACCATCCTGTAGGCGCGAGGCTTGCCCGCGATGAGGCCATCAGCGCCTGACCAGTTGACTGCCCTGCTTCACCGTCCACTCCACCACCTGCCGGTTCAAGGCATCCCCGGCCTGGCCAAACCCGGCGACCACCGCCGGCACCTTGGTATCGTTCAGCGGCTGGCGCACTTCGAAGCGCTGGCTGGCCAGGATCTTCTGGTCGTAGCCGCGCACCAGGCGCGCATCCAGGCGGATCACCACCGCCACCGCCTTGCCCTGGTATTCGCTCTGGAATGCCTGCAGGTTGCCGCCCAGTTCGAGATCGGTCTGCACATCGCTGTCGTCGGTGCCCAGCAACTGCACCCGGCCATCGGCGAGGAATCCGTCCAGCAGCCGATTGCGCAGCAGCACCGGCGCCGGATCGCTCCAGCGCGCGTCCTTGTAGCTGCTGATCACATCGCCTTGGGGGATCACAGCGATTCTCGCGCTGTTCAAGGCGTCGCTCGCCAGGGGTTTGGTCAGGCGCAGGGACCAGGGCTGCGCGTGGCCCTGAGGCCGGGCTGTGGCGCTCTGGGCCGTGGGCAGGCGATAGATATCCACCGGGTCGGCCTGGGGCAGGATCGAGCAGGCGCCGCTCAAGGCGAATCCGGCGGCCAGGGCCAGCCGGCCAAATGGGCGATAGGCACGCTTCATGGCGTGAACTCCTTGTTCTTGTCACTGCCCAGCAGGTAGCCGCTGGGGTTGGCTTCCAGGCGACGCGAAATGGCCCGCAGCGAGCTCAGGGTATCGCGCAGCTCACGCACGGCCGGCGCCAGGCCATTGAGGCCCTGGATGCCATTGTTCAGCGAGTCCTGGTTGTCGGTCAGCAGTTTGTTGATGGTGGCGCTGCTCTGTTCCAGCGATTGCATGGCCAGCCCGGCGCTGCCGAACATCTGCTTGCCCTGCTCGTTGAGCAGGCCGTTGGCGTTGCGCATCAGTGCGGTGGTCTGTTCCAGGGTGGCGCTGGCCTGCTTGCCGATGGACGCCAGTTGCTGCATGGCCAGGCGTACGTCGCCGCGCTGTTCGGCGATGGCTCCGGTGGTCTGCTCCAGGTGTTCGAGGGTGTTGCCGATGCGCTCGACGTTCTCTGGCGAGAACATGCTGTTGGCGTTGTGCAGCAGCAGGTTGACGCTGGTCATCAGGTCTTCGCTGTTGTTCAGCAGGCGGGCGATCGGCGATGGCGAAGCGACGATCACCGGCAGTTTGCCGTCCTTGCCCAGAAGCGACTGGCTTTGTGGAGTACCGCCACTGAGCTGGATGATCGAGGTCCCGGTGATGCCGGTCAGGGTCAGCTTGGCCTGGGTGTCTTCCTTGATCGGGGTTTCGCCACTCAGGCGGATCCGCGCCAGGACCCGGCGCGGGTCGTTCGGGTCCAGGCGCAGGCTGACCACATCGCCGACCTTGATCCCGCTGTACTGCACGGCGCTGCCTTTGGACAGGCCGCTGACGGCCTCGTTGAAGATGATCTCGTAGTCCTTGAACTCCGTGTCGACGCTGGACTTGGCCAGCCACAGGCCGAACAGCAGGGCGCCGACCACCACAATCACGGTGAACAGGCCGATCAGGACATGATGGGCTCGGGTTTCCATGTCATACCTCGTTGAGCTGTGTAGCGGCCTGATACGCCGCGCGGCCGCGAGGGCCATGGAAGTATTCGTGAATCCAGGCGTCGTCGGTCTCGGCGACCTGGTCGATGGCATCCGCCACCAGCACCTTTTTCTGTGCCAGCACCGCCACCCGGTCGGTGATGGTGTACAGCGTGTCCAGGTCATGGGTAACCAGGAACACGCTCAGGCCCAGGGCGTCACGCAGGGTCAGGATCAATTGGTCGAACGCCGCGGCACCGATCGGGTCGAGGCCGGCGGTGGGTTCGTCGAGAAACAGGATGTCCGGGTCCAGGGCCAGCGCCCGGGCCAGGGCGGCGCGCTTGATCATGCCGCCGGACAGCGAGGCCGGGTATTTGTCGGCCGCCGACAGCGGCAGCCCGGCCAGCGCCAGTTTCACCGCCGCCAGGTGCTCGGCGTCGGCGCGGCTCAGGCCGGCATGCTCGATCAGCGGCAGGGCGACGTTTTCGGTCACGGTCAGCGACGAAAACAGCGCGCCCTTCTGGAACAGCACGCCGAAGCGCCGTTCGATCAGCGAGCGCTCATGTTCCGCCAGGCTCGGCAGGTTCTGGCCGAAGACCCGTACCGAACCTGCGCTGGGCTGGCGCAGGCCGATGATGCTGCGCAGCAGCACCGACTTGCCGCTGCCCGAACCGCCGACCACCGCGAGGATCTCGCCCTTGTACAGGTCCAGGTCGAGGTTTTCGTGCACGCTCTGCGGGCCGAAGCGATTGCACAGGCCACGGACTTCGATCACCGCCTCGGCGGGCGGACGGGTTGAACGGTTCACCAGCCCATCTCCATGAAGAACAGCGCGGCGACGGCATCGAGGACGATCACCACGAAGATCGATTGCACCACGCTGGAGGTGGTGTGGGCGCCCACGGATTCGGCGCTGCCGCTGACCTTGAAGCCTTCCAGGCAGCCGATGGCGGCGATCAGGAAGGCGAAGATCGGCGCCTTGACCATGCCCACCAGGAAGTGCTGCACGCCGATGTCCGATTGCAGCAAGGCGAGGAACATCGCCGGCGAGATATCCAGCGACAGCGCACAGACCACCCCGCCACCGACAATCCCCGAGAGCATCGCCAGGAAGGTCAGCATCGGCAGCGCCACCAGCAGCGCCAGGACCCGGGGCAGCACCAGCAGCTCCATCGGGTCCAGGCCCAGGGTGCGGATGGCGTCGATTTCCTCGTTGGCCTTCATCGAGCCGATCTGCGCGGTGAAGGCGCTGGCGGTTCGCCCGGCCATGAGGATCGCGGTGAGCAGCACACCGAACTCACGCAGGAAGGAGAACGCCACCAGGTCCACGGTAAAGATGCTGGCGCCGAAACTCTGCAGCACCGTGGCGCCGAGGAAGGCCACCACGGCGCCCACCAGAAAGGTCAGCAAGGCGACGATGGGCGCGGCGTCGAGGCCGGTCTGCTCGATATGCGCGACCATCGGCGTGATGCGCCAGCGCTTGGGGCGCAGCAGGCCGCGGGCCAGGGTTTCGAGGATCAGGCCGACGAAACCCAGCAGCTTCAGGCTGTCCTGCCAGATGGCGTCGACCGCCTTGCCGATCCGGGTCAGCAACTGGATGCCGACCGATATTTCCGGCTCCTTGAGCGGCACGCAGAAGTCGGTCAGCGAGCAGTAGACGGTCTGCAGCAGCGCGCGGTCGGCCGAAGACAAGGTGCAATCGGGGTGTTCGGTGGACTGGCCGAGACGCTCGGAGCCCAGCAGCTCGACCAGCAGCGAGGCGCCCGCGGTATCCAGGGCGCCGAGGCCGTTGAGGTCGATGTGGGTGCTGGCGTCGTACTGTCCGGTGAGCTTTTCGCAGAGGTGCTTGAGCTCGGTGTAATGGACGAGCGTCCAGTCTCCCGCGACTCGCAACCGCGAGGGGGAACTCGACGTATCCAGTTGGGCACTGCCGGCCGTCGTGCTCTGAGTCATAAGCTCCGTGCTTGCATGGTTTTTACGCAGTGCTACGTAATACCACGATCGAGACGACTTTGCCTTGTACTAAGGTGCTGAGTCTTGCCCGTTGGTGCCGGTGATCTTGAAGCGCAGCACGCCGATCACCTGCCCGTCTTCGGTCAGCACCCGGACCTGCCAGCTGCCGGTCGGATCGCCGGGGAAGTTCTGCTTGTGCGACCAGGCGCGGTAGCCCTCCTTGCGCCCGCCGTGGATGTCCAGGGCCACCCGGTCGACCTCTTTACCGTTGAATTGCCAGACGTGATAAATGCGCTCGTCCAGCCCGCGCGGCGCATTGATCGCGGTGTAGGCATACAGCCCGGCGCTGCGCACGTCGTTGGCGCTGACCTCCTTGAGGCTGGCGCCGGGGGTGCGGTCCTGCAACTGGGTGCTGATGGCTTCCTCGGCGATCCACAAGGTCGCCGGCGGAACCCAGGAGCGCAGCAGCCAGCCAGTGCCGCCGATGGCCAGGGTCATGCCCAGCAGCATCAGCGCGCCGCGCAGGTTGCGGATCGGGAAGATCGACGCAAGGCTGGGGAACGACAACAGCATGGCGATGCCCAGGGCCAGCTTGAAGCTCTGCGCGGTGGTCAGGTGCAGGATGATCGGCAGCGCGGTCAGCAATGCGGCGAACAGCGTCAGGGTGTGCAGGGCGAGGAACAGCCAGCGGCGTGGGGCCAGCCATTTGTAGTACAGCGGGTCGATGATCGAGACCAGCGCCGAGGCGCCCAGCAGGCCAGTGAATACCAGCTGCCCGCTGTTCCAGGCAGTGGTGATGAAGAAGAACGGCAGGACGAAAAACAGGCTTTCCTGGTGAATCATCTGCGTTGCGTAACGCAGCAGCGGCTGGGGGATTTCCCGCTTGAAGATCCTGGTGAACAGCTGGGTCAGGCTGTTTTCCAGCATCAGCCAGATCCAGCTCACCAGCATGATCACGGCGATCCAGGTGGCCAGGCCCTGTTGGCGGTCCACCAGGATGAAACTGCCGACACCGGAAATGAAACCGCCGAGCGCAATGACCCCTGGGTAGCGCTTCATCAGTTCCAGGATGCGCTGCATGTAATGAGTCAGGTTTGGCATTCGGCGATCACACTAGAAAAAATCCCCGACAGAATAACGGTTTAGCATGACAAAAGACGCATCAGGCACGGATTCGTTTGCGATAAGCCCGCCAGCCGAACAGAGCAAAAACAATCAATAGCAGTGCGCCGATCAGCCCGCTCAAGACCGTATAGCTCAGCAGCGGTTTTTCGATCCGCAGGTAGCCGGGCTGTTCCAGCAGTTGGCGCACGGCCTGGTTGGCCTGCTTCAGGCTGACGGCTTGCAGGCGCTTGGCCGGGTCGCTGAAACGCCCGTCCGCGTAGTCGCTCAAGGCGCCCCAGTAGTAGTCCGCCAGGGCGCTATTGCCCTGTACCGCCCAGGCCTGGCGAGCAATGGCGGCCTGTTGCAGACGGGCGAAGGTGGTCGGCTCCAGGCCGTCCTTGAGCAGCTGCGCCTTGAGCTCGTCGATCGCTTGCCGGGCCTCGGGGACGTCCGCGCGCTCCAGGTCGGCATTCAGGCTGAGAAAGCCGACGCCGCCGAACACCTCGCGTTCGCTGTTCGGCCCGTAGGACAGCTCATGTTGCAGGCGCAGCTTCTGGTACAGCGCCCAGTCCAGGTAATCCTTGAGCAGATCGAAGGTTTCATCGTGCTGCCGGTCGAGGATCGGCTCGGGGAACAGCCAGTGCAGCTTGGCGCTGTCGCCGACCCAGCCGTGGATCAGGCTGCGCTCGGCGGCGGCCGTTTGTTGAATGTCCGGCAGGCCCTGGTGCTCGCTGGGCTCCACCGGTTCCAGCGCCCCGTAGCTGCGTTCCAGGTAGGCCGGCAGCAGGCGGTCAAGGTCGCCGACGACGATCAGGGTCATGTTGTTCGGCGCGTACCAGTTCTTGCGCAGCTGCTCCAGCTGTTCCAGGGTCAGTTGATCGACCTCGGCCCGTTCGGCGCACTTCAGGCCCAGCTCCACCGCCAACTGATTACTGGCGGTATGGCCCAGGTCCTGGCGGTCCAGCCAGCGTTGCAGGTGCGAGTAATGCCCGCCGTCCTCGCGCTCGACCACCCGTTTCGCCGTTTGCAATGCGTTGTCGTCGAGCTCGGTACGGGTCAAGAGGGCCAGCAGCAGGTCCAGCACCTTGCGCTGGTTTTTCGCCGGAGCCTCGATGACGAACGTGGTATCGGCATTGCTGGTGTAGGCGTTCCACTCGCCGCCCAGAGCTTGCATGCGTTCCTCCAGCCCGCCCTCACCGCTGGCGTCGATGCCGCTGAACAGCAGGTGTTCGAGCACATGCGGCAGTTCCTTGTCGGCGCAGCCGAAGTCGTCCAGCCCTACCCCGACCACCAGGCGAATCGCCACGTGGCCGCGCACGTTGCCCGGCTTGAGCAGCAACTGCAGGCCGTTGGGCAGCATGTAGCCTTCGACCTGGAAGCGATCCAGGGCAAACGAATGGGCTGATCCGAGCAGCAGACAGGCGAATAACAGGCAACGCATAACGGGCTTCCTTACGACGGGCGTAAGTTCAACAGACTTCGAGTAACTCTGGACGTTCAGGGTGAATGGGTGATGTCAGCCATATCGTCCACGGCGAGCGCGCCGGTTTCGGAGGAACCCAGCACCACGTAGGCGCTGCCGCAGAACAGCGAATTCAAGCGCTTCATATCGGCGATCAGCTCCAGGTGCAGCGAGCTGGTCTCGATGCTCTGGACGATTTTACGTTGCAGACGGCTGACATGGGCATGGGCCAGGCGACGTTCCTGAGCGCGAAAGCGGCGTTTTTCCCGCAGCAGCTGCCGGGCGCTTTCCGGATCGGCGCTGAGAAATACCGAAAGCCCCAGGCGCAGGTTGGCGATCAGCTGTTCATGCAGGCCGGCCAGTTCTTCCAGGCCGACTTCGGAAAAGGAGCGACGCTGCGCGGTCTTTTGCTGCTGGACCTTGCGCAGCATGCGTTCGATCAGGTCGCTGGCCAGTTTCAGGTTGATCGCCAGTTCGATGATCTCGGCCCAGCGCCGGCTGTCCTGTTCGCCCAGGTCTTCCCGGGGCATTTGCGCCAGGTAGAGTTTGATCGCGTTATAGAGCACTTCGACATCGTCGTTGAGGTTGCGCATTTCCTGGGTGATCGCGGTCTGCTTGCCGTGCAGCACATCGCGCACGGCTTCGAGCATGGTTTCGACCAGGTCGCCGATGCGCAGGGTTTCCCGTGCCGCGTTGGCCAGGGCCAGGCTGGGGGTGGCCAGGGCGGTCGGATCGAGGTGGCGAGGCTTGGCCCGGCCATTGGTTTCCGGGCGTTCCGGCAGCAACCAGGTGCAGACCTTGGCCATCGGCCCGACCGTCGGTAGCAGTACCAGGCAACGCAGGGTGTTGTAGAGCAGGTGGAAACCGATCACCACTTCTTGCGGGCTGAAATCCAGGCTGTCCATCCAGTGGGCGAGCGGGTCGAGCACCGGAATGATCAGCACCAGGCCGATCAACTTGTACAGCAGGCTGCCCAGCGCCACCTGGCGGCCGGCGGCGTTCTGCATGTTGGTGCTGAGAAAGGCCAGCACCCCGCTGCCGATGTTGGCGCCGATCACCAGGCCGATGGCCACCGGCAGGCTGATCACGCCGGCCCCGGCCAGGGTCGCGGTGAGCAGCACGGCGGCCAGGCTGGAGTAGGAAATCATGGCGAACAACGCGCCCATCAAGGCGTCGAGCAGGATGTCGCCGGTCAGCGAGGCGAACAGGACTTTCACGCCCTGGGCGTGGGTGATGGGCGCGGCGGCCTCGACGATCAGTTGCAGGGCCAGGATGATCAGCCCCAGGCCGATTCCTACCCGCCCGAGCTGGCCGGCGCGGGTCTGTTTGCGCGAGAGGAAGAAGATCACCCCGAGAAAGATCAGCAGCGGCGACAGCCAGGACAGGTCGAAGGTCAGTACCCGGGCCATCAGCGCGGTGCCGACGTCGGCGCCGAGCATGGTCGCCAGGGCGGGTGTCAGGGCCATCAGCCCCTGGCCGACGAACGAGGTGACCAGCATCGCCGTGGCGTTGCTGCTCTGGACCATGGCGGTGACCAGGATCCCGGCGATGAAAGCCAACGGACGCTTGGCCATGTTCTGGCCGATCAGGTGGCGCAGGTTCGAGCCATAGACCCGCAGGATGCCGGTGCGGACGATATGCGTGCCCCAGATCAGCAAGGCCACGGCGGACAGCAAATTGAGCAGGGTGAGCATAACGGCCCCCTGTGGTGAATAGCGCCCCAGAGGGGCAAGTTAACGGTGCCGCGCGTTGTTCTACGTTCTGTACTTAAGCTGTAGTTGGCTAACGGTCTGTGCGCCAGCATCGCATAGCTGATGCGGCGATTGAAACAAAACTGTCATGAAGAAAGCGGTTTTTCGCAGGCGTGAAAAAGGGGCTCGAAAGCCCCTTTTCCTGCTGCGCTCTCGGGTTATTGACCCGGGATGTCCTTGCGCAGTTTCACCGGGTCCTGCTGCTTTTTCTTTTTCGCGATAGCGGTGCGCATCTTGATGTTGATCGCCTCCACCGCCAGCGAGAAGGCCATGGCGAAGTAGACGTAGCCTTTTGGCACGTGCACTTCGAACGCCTCGGCGATCAGTACGGTACCGACCACCAGCAGGAACGACAGCGCCAGCATTTTCAGCGACGGGTGCTTGTCGATGAACTCGCTGATGGTGCCCGAAGCCAGCATCATCACCAGCACCGCGACGATGATCGCCGCGACCATGACCGGTACATGGGAGACCATGCCGACGGCGGTGATCACCGAGTCCAGGGAGAACACGATGTCGATGATCGCGATCTGGATGATGGTGTAGAGGAAGTTGCCGCCCTTGCCGCTTGGCTCTTCCGCGGTTTCGTCCTCGCCTTCCAGGGAGTGGTACATCTCCTGGGAGCTCTTCCAGAGCAGGAACAGGCCACCGAAGAACAGGATCAGGTCACGCCCGGAAATACCCTGGCCGAAGACCACGAACAGGTCGGCGGTCAGGCGCATGACCCAGGTGATCGACAGCAACAGGAGGATCCGCGTGATCATGGCCAGCGCCAGACCGAAGATCCGGGTCCGTGCCTGCATGTGCTTGGGCATGCGGCTGACCAGGATCGAGATCATGATGATGTTGTCGATACCCAGGACGATTTCCAGGGCGGTCAGGGTAAAGAAGGCAACCCAGATTTCCGGGTTGGTCAGCCATTCCATGTGTATTCCTTTGAGCGAGTGTTGTACCGCGCCAGTCGAGATTTCCGAGAACGAAGTCTAGCGGCCAGCGCGGTGAGTCAATTGCTTTTTATAGAGTGCTGAACAGCGGAAAAATCCCCATCAGCAAGGCGGCGAACATTATGCACAGGCAAACCAGCACTGCCCACTTGAGGGTGAAGCGCTGGTGATCGCCGAACTCGATACCGGCCAGGGCTACCAGCAGGTAGGTGGATGGTACCAGCGGGCTGAGCAAGTGGACGGGTTGGCCGACGATCGAGGCACGTGCCATTTCCACCGCGGTGATGCCGTAGTGACTGGCGGCCTCGGCGAGGACTGGCAACACACCGTAATAGAAGGCGTCGTTGGACATGAAGAAGGTGAACGGCATGCTCACCAGCGCGGTGATCACCGCCAGGTACGGGCCCAGTGCATCCGGAATCACCGCCAGCAGGCTCTTGGACATGGCATCGACCATGCCGGTACCGGACAGGATGCCGGTGAAGATGCCGGCGGCGAAGATCAGCCCGACCACCGCCAGTACGCTGCCGGCATGGGCCGCGACGCGGTCCTTCTGCTGTTGCAGGCACGGGTAGTTGACGATCATCGCGATACTGAAGGCCACCATGAACAGCACAGGCAGCGGCAACAGGCCGGCGATCAGTGCGCACATCAGGGCGAAGGTCAGGGCGCCGTTGAACCAGATCAGCTTTGGACGGCGGGCGTCCGGGAACTGCGAAACGCTGATTTCGCTGTGGTCGATCTCGTCACCCTGCAGGTGCAGTTCGCCCAGGCGCGCCCGTTCGCGCTTGCCGTACATGTAGGCGATCGCCAGGATTGCCACTACGCCGGCCAGCATCGCCGGGATCATCGGCACGAAGATATCCGACGGGTCGACATGCAGCGCACTGGCGGCACGGGCGGTCGGGCCACCCCAGGGAGTCATGTTCATCACACCGCCGGCCAGGATGATCAGGCCGGCCATGATCCGCGGGCTCATGCCGATGCGGCTGTACAGCGGCAGCATGGCCGCCACGCAGATCATGTAGGTGGTGGCGCCGTCGCCGTCCAGAGACACCACCAGCGCGAGCACAGCGGTACCGACCGAGACTTTGAGCGGGTCACCCTTGACCAGCTTGAGGATCTTGCGCACGGCCGGGTCGAACAGGCCGGAGTCGATCATCAAGGCGAAATACAGGATGGCGAACATCAGCATCACGCCGGTCGGTGCCAGCTTGGTGATGCCTTCGAGCATCATCGGGCCGATCTTCGGGGCGAAGCCGCCGAACAGCGCGAACAGGATAGGAACGATGATCAGGGCGATCAGCGCGGACAGGCGCTTGGTCATGATCAGGAACATGAAGGTGATGACCATGGCGAAGCCAAGGAAAGTCAGCATGGGAATACTCCAGGCGTAGCGCGGCTAGGGAATGGCAAACCGGATGGGGTCAGCGCAGAACGGGAAGCGCGGGACGGGCTGGAGGAAGCGGGACGAAAAGGCGGGTACGAACGGACATCAGAATCACCATTGTTGTTGTTAATTGGGCCTGGAGGCGCAAAAACGCCCATTGGCCAACCGGTCTGTTGCCGGCAGTGGAGGCGATCCTAATCGCGGAAGCTTTCAGCTACCTTTCGTTGTAGAAAGCAATGAGTGGATGCGTCGCGAGCCGACGTGCGGTCAAAAAACAACCAGATCGGCCCGTTGGCCGAGTTTTCCGGAGCAGTCGCTGGGAGGTCCTCGTATGAGCCTGTTGCACACCGGCGGTTGCCATTGCGGCCAGCTGCGTTATCAGTTCAGCGGGCCGCTGCGCGATATCGCCCATTGCCATTGTTCGATCTGCCGACGGGTCAGCGGCGGCCTGGTGACTACCTGGATCACCCTGCCCCGCCCGGCTTTCCAATGGCTGGCCGGGACGCCGGCCCGCTACGACTCTTCGCCCGGTTGTGCGCGGTATTTCTGCCCGAACTGCGGCGCGCATCTGGCGCTGATCACTCAACTGAGCCCGGACAGCATCGATGTGACCATCGCTACCCTGGACCATCCGGAGCTGGCGCCGGCCGAGCGGCATATCTGGACCGACAGCCGTTTGCCCTGGCTGCACCTGGATGAGCAGTTGCCGGGAGAGGCCGAGGAGACGTTGTAAGGTTGTGGGATCGCTTCGCGGGCCAGCGATGAAGGAGGCTGGCCCGCGATGCGGGATCAGGGCAGTTCCAGCCCGCCCGCCGCCTTGTGCAAGGCCCGCAGATGTTCGCCGAGCTGTTTCAGGTTGGCCTCGTTGGCGGCGATTTCGGCAGCGCGGCTCGGTTCCAGCAACGCACGCACTTCCTTGTCCAGATCGCCGGTCAGGGCCTGCAGCTGTTTCTGGCGCAGGCTGCTTTCCGCTTCCAGGCGTTGCCATTCGCTCGGCTGCGGCAAGCCATAACCGCTGCTACCGAGCAATTCGGCCGGGCGACTGAGGAAGCCACTGTTGGCGAGGATTTCCTGCAGGGTCTTGTTGGCCTTGTCCATGCCGCCGTTCTGCAGCTCGCGAGCCCCCAGATAACGCTGCTTGACCTCATCCTGGGCCAGCAGCAGCTGGCGCCGGAAGCTCGCCTGTTCGAGCAGCAGCAAGGCGGCGCTGGTGCGCAGGTCCGCCTGGTCGAACCACTGGCGACGATGCGCGGCGCTCAGGGACAGCCAGTCTTCGACGCTGCTCTGTTTGATCGGCAGGTGTTTTTTCAACACCTCGAACATCGCCTGGTAGCGGTCGCGGAAGGAGTCGAAGCGATACCCCAGGCGCAAGGCTTCGCGAGGATCGTCCAGTACGCTGGTGTCGGCCAGGCCGCGGCCCTTGAGCACTTCCAGCAGGCCGTTGGGCATGATGCTGTCGAGCCCGGTGAGCTGGGCATTGTTGCTGCCGCTGCGCAGCAGCTTCAGGCTTTCCACGGCGCAGTTGTTGGACAGGAAGTAATAGTTGCCGTCGTAGCTCCAGTGCATCTCGGCGGCACGCTCGACCACTTCTTCGATCTCGTTGCGCGACAGGTTCAGCGGCACCGAAGCCAGGCTGCGCAGCTCGGTCTTGGTGTATTCGTCGATGACCTGGGCCAATGGCAGGATAAACAGGCGGGACGGGTATTTGCCGACCAGGCCGTCCCAGCTCGACAACTGCACGTCACCGACAAAGGCGCGGTAGGACAGCACCAGGTGCTGCTCGAGGTCCAGCCGGCAATCCGGCCCACGTGGCCGGCCAGGTGCGCAGATCACCAGGCGCAACATGCTGTGCCCCCAGCGGCTGACCCAGTTCTGGTTGGCTTCGGCCAGCAGGTAATCCACGGCATAGACCCGCTCCGGGTCGACCTTGCCCAGCGGCTGCTTGGCGAAGTCGTTGCCGGCGTTGAGGAAGGCGAAGGACTGGGCGCAGGTGTCCTTGGCCTTCGGCGCCCAGCCGAAGTGTTCCTGGTAATAACGGTACAGCGCCGGTCGGCGGCAGGCGTAGCTCGGGTCCAGGAGGAAGTACTCCATGTTCACCGCGACGAACTCTTTGGGGGTGGTCGTTTCGTAGATATCCGGGCTGCGGGCGACCTGGCGGTTGTACTGCTCGCGTTCGCCGCGGCGGCCGACGTATTGCGGCCAGCCGGCGAGGTCGAGCAGGCGCGGGTCGTCGCTGAGGGTGAAGCGGCGCGCGGTCTGGCCACGGCACTGGTCCGGCAGCCCGATCAGGCCCGAGGCGCTGTTCTGGCGGCTGCAACGCTGGATCAGCGTGCGTTCGGCACCCGACCACAGGCGCGAACGGTCATAAATATGGGTGAGTTCATGCAGCACGGTGGCGAGCATTTCCCGGCGCACGGTGCCATGAGGTCGATGGGTTTTCTGCGTGGCCGCGCTGCCGTCGGTGAGGCTGGCCAGCAGTTTGCGATTCAGGTCGAGTTCGTCGACCAGCGATGCCTGGCCGTAGGCGTTGTGAGGCATGTCGTCGGTCCAGCCGACATCGATGCGACGGTCCAGTTGTTCGATGAAGCGCGGCGGCAGCGCTTGCATCGCTTCATCCAGCAGAGCCTGGCTGGCGTGCTGCTGCTCCGGGCTCAAGCCTTCGGTCTTGAGCCGCAGTTGCAGGCCGGCCTGAGCGCTGTTGCCCAGGAGTAACAGCGCTGCGCCCAGCAGCCAGGCGGCGAGCGGCCTCACAGTGCGAGGATGGCTTCGGCGAGCACCTGATCACTGGCGTCGCGGGCTTGCGGCACACGGTTACGCAAGGTATCGAAGGCGGCTTCCAGTTGGGCGCCACGAATATCGCCGTCGCTGGCGACGAAGCTGGCGGCGTCGTCATGGGCGGCGCGTACGATTTTCGAGTCGCGTATGGAGGTGGTGGTGTCCGAGGTGAAATCGATGGTACGACCAAAGGCTCGAACGATGATGTTACTGGTGGCTACCAGGGTTTGCGCCTGGGCCACATCAGCCAACAGCAACAGGCCAAGGGTGGCAGCAATCAGCGGGCTACGCATGGAACGACTCCGGGATGACAGGGATAGTTATTGGACGAGAATTGCCTGCGCCAGTTCAAGGTCGCCGACATGAAGTTGTGGCTGGGTTTTACGCAGGTATTTCAGGGCTGATTCCAGCCGGGCTCCGCGCAGGTGGCCGTCAGTGGCAATGAACGCCGCGGCATCATCCTGGGCAGCCAGTACGCGTTTGTTGTCGAAAGGCGCGGAGGTCACCTTGCTGGTGGCGTAGCCAGTGATGACCAGGCCTTGTGTGCTCAAGTCGAAAGCAGCGACCGAGCCTGTCCAGCAAACGGCAATCAACGAAGGGACGGTAAGCAGGGATCTGAAAAAAAGCATGAGTCTCGACAGCTGAAAAACCAGCGGCAAGGCTAGCGCAATGCCCGGGCGAGAGCCAGCGCCCAGGGTTTCGGGTGCGTTGGGCGCACCCGTCACCAGACCGGCGTCAGATCGTCAGGATGGCCTGAGCGAGCTGGGCGTCAGTAGCACTCAGTTGTGGCAACTGCTGGCGGATGTGGTCAAACGCGCTTTCCAGCTTCACACCGCGAATGGCGCCTTCGGTAGCGACAAAACTGGCGGCGTCGTCACGAGCGGCGCGCACGATTTTGTTGTCACGGAACGAGGATGTGACGTCGGAGGTCGCATCGGAAGTGGCCTTGAGTGCGCCGACTACCGCATCGGTGGTAACGATAAAGCTGGAGGCGTGGGCGTTGGAGGCCAAGGCCAGCAAGGCAGCAGCGCTGAGCAGGCGAAGACGGGACATAGGTAAAACTCCTTGATAACAGATAGGGTGGTGCTGAGTGGGCACCGGGTAGTCACTGTGGGGCAGGTGAATCAGACGCCCCTTCAGGAAAATCGCTACACGCTACCGGATATTAGGCCCACCCCATCTGTTCGAATAGCCCTCTTCTGCTGTCCTGATGCGAACTAGCGCCAGAAGGGTTTGTCCAGTTCGGCCATGCGGTCGCTGTGACTGATGCCTACATCGGACAATTGCTGATCGTTGAGCCCTGCCAGCACGCGGCGTGTTCGGGCGTTCTGCTGCATCTGGCACAAGGCGCGGTACAGGCGTTTCCACACGCTTATCTGAGGATGGGAAAAGCTGAGAGGTGCGATACGTCCTGGTATGTGGTTCATGGTGCGGTCCTTTCGGCAGGCCGAAGTCAGGGACTTGGGACACCATGTTGCTATTCATCCAGGCACGCATACAGATACACCGGTATGAAATTGTACTGGTTCAGTTTTGTTTATATTTAAACTGTATCTGTCGAGCCATACCCTTTCTGTACCGGCGGCTTCCGGCATTGCCAGGCCTTAAACGACAAAACCCGTCGCGGTTGCCCGCGACGGGTTTTGTTTTTTCAATTCGGGGTGCTGGCGGTGGACCCGGTGGGTCAGAGCCAGCGACGCTAACTTAGCGCCAGAACGGCTTGCTCAGCTCTTCGTAGCGTTGAGCTTCGCTGATACCTGCGTCAGCCAGCAGACGCGAATCCAGGCGAGCCAGTTGGTGGCGGCTGGAGATGCGGCGCTGCCACAGCATCAGGTTGGCGAGAACGCGCAGAGGCATGGAAGCCTGGGTTTTTACAGCTTTGTCTTCGAAGAACAGTTCGGAACTGAGTGTACGTTCCATGGTGTGCATCCTTCCGCTTGTGGCGGGATTAGGTAGTGGTTTAACTGGTGCCCATGATCCTCCTCTCGCGCCAGTCTCTGTAGATACAGTTCACCTGTATTGTGAGGGACCAGTTAACTGTTTATAGGTGCTGTACTGTTCGGAAATGATGCAACTGTACCTGTCGGCACCATTTTGGTGCGTCTCAAGGGGTTTTCTTGAAAAAGATAGGATTTTGAGGGGGTAAAATACCGGTACAGCAGTACAGTTTTTGACGGGTGTTTAAGGATTGTCGATGGGCTGACACAACTGGACTTGCGTCAGCCATCGACTGTACCCATCACACAGCGAGCATGCGCCCGGTTTCTTCCAGGTTCATGTGCCAGCGCAGGGCATCGCGCAGGACGTGTGGCGTGTGACCGCCCAGGGCGCAGGCGGCGGTGAAGTAGTCATTCAGCGCCTGGCGATAGTCCGGATGTACACAGTTGTCGATGATTACCCGTGCCCGCTCCCGTGGCGCCAGGCCACGCAAGTCGGCCAGGCCGATCTCGGTCACCAGGATGTCGACGTCGTGCTCGGTGTGGTCGACGTGGCTGACCATCGGCACCACGCTGGAAATCGCCCCGCCTTTGGCGATGGACTTGGTGACGAAGATCGCCAGGTGCGCGTTGCGCGCGAAGTCTCCCGAACCACCGATGCCGTTCATCATCCGCGTGCCGCAGACGTGGGTGGAGTTGACGTTGCCGTAGATGTCGAACTCCAGGGCGGTGTTGATGCCGATGATGCCCAGGCGACGCACCACTTCCGGGTGGTTGGAGATCTCCTGCGGGCGCAGTACCAGCTTGTCCTTGTAACGTTCCAGGTTGCCGAACACATCGGCGTTGCGGCGACTCGACAGGGTGATCGAACTGCCTGAGGCGAAGCTCAGCTTGCCGGCGTCGATCAGGTCGAAAGTCGAGTCCTGCAGCACTTCGGAGTACATAGTCAGGTCTTCGAACGGCGATTCGATCAGGCCGCACATCACCGCGTTGGCAATGTTGCCGATGCCTGCCTGCAGCGGGCCGAGCTTGTTGCTCATGCGGCCAGCGTCCACTTCCTGCTTGAAGAAGTTGATCAGATGATTGGCGATGCCCTGGGTTTCGCTGTCAGGGGTCGAGACGGTGGATGGCGAGTCCGCCTGGTTGGTGATGACGATCGCGACGATCTTCTCCGCCGGGATCGGGATGGCGGTGCTGCCGATCCGGTCGTCGACCTTCACCAGCGGGATAGGCGTGCGGGTCGGCCGGTAGGTCGGGATATAGATGTCGTGCAGGCCTTCCAGGTTCGGGTTGTGCGCCAGGTTGATCTCGACGATCACGTGCTTGGCGAAGATTGCGAAACTGGCGGAGTTGCCCACCGAGGTGGTCGGCACGATATGGCCCTGCTCGGTGATCGCCACGGCTTCGATGACGGCGATGTCCGGCAGCTTGAGCTGCTGGTTGCGCAGCTGCTCCACGGTTTCCGACAGGTGCTGGTCGATGAACATCACCTCGCCGGCATTGATCGCCTTGCGCAGGGTGCTGTCGACCTGGAACGGCATGCGTCGGGCCAGGACACCGGCCTCGGTGAGTTGCTTGTCGAGGTCATTGCCCAGGCTGGCGCCGGTCATCAGGCTGATTTTCAGTGGGGTTACCTTGGCGCGCTCGGCCAATGCATGGGGCACGGCCTTGGCTTCGCCGGCGCGGGTGAAACCGCTCATGCCGACGGTCATGCCGTCCTGAATCAGAGCGGCGGCGTCGGCGGCGCTCATCACCTTATCCAACAACGAAGGCAAGCGGATACGATCACGGTACATGGATTGTTATCTCGGGCAGCGGAAGCAAGATGCGCAGTCTAGTGATTTCAAAAAAATTCGTCCCGCTACCAAGGTCGAATGAAAGGCCGCGATTTAGAGCCTTTTGTCGGGTTTGTGCGGGAAATAAAAAACCCCAGCCTACTAAAGGCTGAGGTCTTGGGTGTTGCGCTGGAGCAGGTTTTACTCGACGGCTTTGACCATGTCTTCGATGACTTTCTTGGCGTCGCCGAACACCATCATGGTCTTGTCCAGGTAGAACAGTTCGTTGTCCAGGCCGGCATAGCCGCTGGCCATCGAACGCTTGTTGACGATGATGGTCTTGGCCTTGAACGCCTCAAGAATCGGCATGCCGGCGATCGGCGATTTCGGATCGTTCTTCGCCGCCGGGTTGACCACGTCGTTGGCGCCGAGCACCAGCACCACGTCGGCCTGGCCGAACTCGGAGTTGATGTCTTCCATCTCGAACACCTGGTCGTACGGCACTTCGGCCTCAGCCAGCAGCACGTTCATGTGGCCGGGCATGCGCCCCGCTACCGGGTGGATCGCGTACTTCACGGTCACGCCGCGGTGAGTCAGCTTCTCGGTCAGCTCTTTCAGCGCGTGCTGTGCCCGGGCGACCGCCAGGCCGTAACCCGGAACAATGATCACGGTGTCGGCGTTGGTCAGCAGGAAGGTCGCGTCGTCGGCCGAGCCGGACTTCACCGGACGGGCCTCTTGCGCGCCTGCCGGGCCGCCGGCGTCGGCAGTGTTGCCGAAGCCGCCAAGCAGTACGTTGAAGAACGAACGGTTCATCGCCTTGCACATGATGTACGACAGGATCGCACCGGACGAACCCACCAGGGAGCCGGCGATGATCAGCATCGAGTTGTTCAGCGAGAAGCCGATCCCCGCCGCCGCCCAGCCCGAGTAGCTGTTGAGCATCGACACCACCACCGGCATGTCGGCGCCGCCGATCGGGATGATGATCAGCACGCCCAGCACGAAGGCCAGGACCAGCATCAGGGCGAAGGCGCCGAGGTTGCCGGTGAGCATGAAGGTCACGCCCAGGCCCAGGGTCGCCAGGCCGAGAATCAGGTTCAGCTTGTGTTGGCCGCCGAACTGTACCGGTGCGCCCTGGAACAGGCGGAACTTGTACTTGCCCGACAGCTTGCCGAAGGCGATCACCGAACCGGAGAAGGTAATGGCACCGATGGCCGCGCCGAGGAACAGTTCCAGGCGGTTACCGGCCGGAATCGCATCACCCAGCTGCTTGACGATGCCCAGGGACTGCGGCTCCACCACGGCGGCAATGGCAATGAACACCGCGGCCAGACCGATCATGCTGTGCATGAAGGCCACCAGCTCCGGCATCTTGGTCATTTCCACGCGCTTGGCCATGATCGAACCGGCGGTGCCACCGATCAGCAGGCCGACGATCACGTAGCCGATGCCAACGGTCGCCAGCTCCGCGCCGAGCTTGAACACCAGGCCGACGGTGGTGACGATCGCCAGGGCCATGCCGAGCATGCCGAACAGGTTGCCGCGACGCGAGGAGGTTGGGTGCGACAGGCCTTTGAGGGCCTGGATAAAGCAGATCGACGCGATCAGGTAGAGCGTCGTTACCAGATTCATGCTCATTACTTGGGCGCCTCTTCTTTTACGGCTTTCGGGGCTTTTTTCTTGAACATCTCAAGCATGCGGCGGGTTACCAGGAAGCCGCCGAACACGTTGACCGCGGCCAGGGCCACGGCCAGCGTGCCCATGGTCTTGCCCAGCGGCGTCACGGTCAGGGCGGCGGCCAGCATGGCGCCGACGATCACGATCGCCGAAATGGCGTTGGTTACGGCCATCAGCGGCGTGTGCAGTGCGGGTGTAACGTTCCAGACCACGTGATAACCGACATAAATCGCCAGCACGAAGATGATCAGGTTGTAGATACCGGGGGAGATAAGCTCTTCCATCGTCTGAATCCCTGCTTAGGCGTTTTTACGGATGACTTGGCCGTCGCGGCACATCAGGCACGCGGCGACGATGTCGTCTTCTAGGTTGACCTCGAACTGACCTTCTTTGGTGAAGACGAGCTTCAGGAAGTCCAGCAGGTTGCGGGCGTACAGCGCCGAGGCGTCGGCAGCGACAGCGCCGGCCAGGTTGGTCGGGCCGACGATGGTCACGCCATTCTCGACGACTACCTGATCCGCCACGGTCAGCGGGCAGTTGCCGCCCTGGGCCGCGGCGAGGTCGACGACCACCGATCCCGGCTTCATCTGGGCCACGGTTTCGGCGCTCAGCAGTACTGGCGCCTTGCGGCCTGGAATCAGGGCGGTGGTGATCACGATGTCCGCCTGCTTGGCGCGTTCGTGCACGGCCTGGGCCTGGCGTTGCATCCAGCTGGCAGGCATCGGACGTGCGTAGCCACCGACACCGACGGCGCATTCACGCTCCTCATCGGTCTCGTAAGGCACGTCGACGAACTTGGCCCCCAGGGATTCGATCTGTTCCTTGACCGCCGGACGCACGTCCGAGGCCTCGATCACGGCGCCCAGGCGCTTGGCGGTGGCGATGGCCTGCAGGCCGGCAACACCGGCACCGAGAATCAGCACGCGAGCGGCTTTCACGGTGCCCGCGGCGGTCATCAGCATCGGCATGAAGCGCGGGTAATAGTGGGCAGCCAGCAGCACCGCTTTGTAACCGGCGATGTTGGCTTGCGAGGACAGCACATCCAGGCTCTGAGCCCGCGAGGTACGCGGCGCTGCTTCCAGGGCGAAGGCGGTGATGCCGCGCTCGGCCATCTTGGCAATGGTTTCATTGCTGAACGGATTGAGCATGCCCACCAGGACGGTGCCGCTCTTGATCAGGGCCAGTTCGCTGTCGCTGGGAGCCACGACCTTGAGAATCAGCTCCGCGCCGAATGCATCGTTGGCGCTGCCAATGGTTGCACCTGCCGCTTCATAGGCACTGTCGACAACACTGGCGTTGATGCCGGCGCCGCTCTGCACAGTGACTTTATGACCCTGGCCGATCAGTTTCTTGATGGTTTCCGGGGTTGCAGCAACCCGTGTTTCACCCGTTTGGGTCTCGAGAGGAACACCAATGTGCACGTCAAATCTCCTGCGTGATCTTATTGCTTTCGATCTTTTTTAGAAGGCCAGCGCACTACGGATGGTGCAGCTGGGGCGGCCGATCAGCACGATCCCGCCAGAATCAAGGCGGGGCGCGGCATTTTGCAGGCGAACATTACGCCCTTCAAGGGATTATGAGGGGTGACGGAAAATTAACTACAAGTCACCCTGTGACCGAATGTCGCAAGGGTCTGGCTCAATCCCTTGTAAGCCGTGACCTGTAAGGATTTAGACGGAAAATAAAACAATTTTCATATTGCTCGTGTGAATGAGCGTTTATGACTCTCAAAAAGCCCTACAAGCCACGTGGTTAGGCACTTATAGGACGGTTGTTCCGCTTATCGATACAGTCTGCCTAAATGCGACATTTAGTTATATCTGTAGTGTTTGATTTTTCCTGACTACCAAGTTAGTTTGCTGCCCTGCCCCGCTATTTCTCAAGGCTGTAGCTTTGTGCCTGCTCCACCAGCCAATCGCGAAAAGCCCGTAAAGACGCTGATTCCACCTTGCGCTCGGGAATCATCAGGTAATACGCCTTGATGCTCGCCAGGGCTTCGGGATTGGCGATCACCAGGCGCTTTTCCCTCAGCTCCCGTTGAATAAGGAATGGCGGGATCAGGGCGATGCCCATGTCGTGCATGGCGGCCTGCGCCAGCATGGAGAATAGTTCGTAACGCGGGCCTGTCATGTCTCGCGGGATATTCAGGTGCTGTGAGTTGAACCATTGCCGCCAGGCATAGGGGCGCGTGGTCTGTTGCAGCAGCGGCAACTCGGCGATTTCTTCGGCGCTTAGCCGGGTGCGGTTGCCCAGGGTTGCGGGGCTGCATACCGGCATCGGGTTTTCTCCCATCAGGCGATGGGATTGGGTGCCCGACCAGTCGGCATCGCCAAAGTAAATCGCGGCGTCGAAGTCGGTATCGGCGAACAGGAAAGGCCGGGTGCGGTTGGTCAGGTTGACCGTGACTTCCGGGTGTCGCTGCTGAAAATCCTTGAGTCGGGGCAGCAGCCATTGGGTGCCAAAGGTCGGGACCACCGCCAGCTCGATGACGTTGGTGCCCTGCTGGCCCATGACGGAAAGGGTGTCGCGCTCCACCGCGTCCAGTTGAGTTGCCACGCGGCGGCTGTAGGAGAGCCCGGCTTCGGTCAGCTTGACGCCGCGTCGGGACCGGCGGAACAGCTCGACCCCGAGAAACTCTTCCAGGCTGGCGATCTGTCGGCAAATTGCACCTTGTGTCAGCGAAAGCTCCTGCGCCGCCTTGGTAAAGCTCTCGTGACGTGCGGCGGCTTCGAAGCTGATGAGGGCGGAAGTGCTGGGGATCTTTCTGCGCATGTACGGCAATCTCACTAATGGAATCGCTAAAAGCCGCTTGCGGCTGTTACGGAGTGAGAAATTAGCACAACAGTATGCGAAATCCTCGTTTGCTGCGCCCGCAAAGCCGGCCTAGGATCAGTCCACGAACGTTGACCTACTTCACGAGGACTCACTCATGGGCGGTAAAGCAAGCTTCAACTGGATCGATCCCCTTCTGCTGGATCAACAGCTCACTGAAGAGGAGCGCATGGTGCGCGACAGTGCCGAGCAATTCGCTCAAGGCAAGCTGGCGCCGCGTGTGCTCGAAGCTTTCCGTCATGAAAAGACCGACCCGGCGATCTTCCGCGAAATGGGCGAAGTTGGCCTGCTGGGTGCCACCATCCCCGAGCAGTATGGTGGCAGCGGTCTGAACTATGTCTGCTACGGCTTGATTGCCCGCGAAGTGGAGCGTGTGGATTCCGGCTACCGCTCGATGATGAGCGTGCAGTCCTCCCTGGTGATGGTGCCGATCAACGAATTTGGTACCGAAGCCCAGAAGCAGAAGTATTTGCCGAAGCTGGCCTCTGGCGAGTGGATCGGCTGCTTTGGTCTGACCGAGCCTAACCATGGCTCCGACCCGGGCGCGATGATTTCCCGTGCTCGTAAGGTCGACGGTGGTTACAGCCTGACTGGCAGCAAGATGTGGATCACCAACAGCCCGATTGCTGACGTGTTCGTGGTCTGGGCCAAGGACGATGCTGGGGATATCCGCGGCTTCGTACTGGAGAAAGGTTGGAAAGGTCTGAGTGCTCCAGCGATTCACGGTAAGGTCGGCCTGCGCGCTTCCATCACCGGCGAAATCGTCATGGACAACGTCTTTGTGCCGGAAGAGAACATCTTTCCCGATGTACGTGGCCTGAAAGGTCCGTTCACCTGCCTGAACTCTGCCCGCTACGGTATTTCCTGGGGCGCCCTGGGTGCAGCTGAGTTCTGCTGGCACACCGCTCGCCAATACACCCTGGACCGTCAGCAGTTCGGTCGCCCGCTGGCGGCTACCCAACTGATCCAGAAAAAACTGGCGGACATGCAGACCGAGATCACCCTCGCCCTTCAAGGCTGCCTGCGTCTGGGCCGGATGAAGGATGAAGGTACGGCGGCGGTGGAAATCACCTCGATCATGAAGCGCAACTCCTGCGGCAAGTCGCTGGACATCGCTCGCATGGCCCGCGACATGCTGGGCGGTAACGGCATCTCCGACGAGTTCGGCATCGCCCGTCACCTGGTCAACCTGGAAGTGGTGAACACCTACGAAGGGACCCATGACGTTCATGCGCTGATCCTGGGGCGCGCGCAGACCGGCATCCAGGCGTTCTACTGATAGGAGAACGACCATGGGCGCGTTATCTCATTTGCGGGTGCTGGACTTGTCGCGAGTGCTGGCCGGGCCTTGGGCCGGTCAGATCCTGGCGGACCTGGGGGCCGAGGTGATCAAGGTCGAGCGTCCGGGTAACGGTGACGATACGCGCGCCTGGGGGCCGCCTTTCCTCAAGGACGCCTATGGCGAGAACACTACGGAGGCTGCCTATTACCTGTCGGCCAACCGCAACAAGCAATCGGTGACTATCGACTTCACTCGGCCGGAAGGTCAGCGCCTGGTGCGCGAGTTGGCGGCCAAGTCCGACATTCTGATCGAGAACTTCAAGGTTGGCGGTCTGGCGGCCTATGGGTTGGACTATCAGTCGCTGAAGGCGCTCAACCCTAACCTGATCTATTGCTCCATTACCGGCTTCGGCCAGACCGGGCCTTATGCCAAGCGTGCCGGCTACGACTTCATGATTCAGGGGCTGGGAGGGCTGATGAGCCTGACCGGGCGTCCCGAGGGTGATGAGGGCGCCGGGCCGGTGAAAGTCGGCGTGGCATTGACGGATATCCTGACGGGGTTGTACTCGACTGTGGCGATTCTTGCCGCATTGGCGCACCGGCAGCATGACGGTGGTGGGCAGCACATTGATATGGCGTTGCTGGATGTACAGGTTGCGTGCCTGGCCAACCAGGCGATGAACTATCTGACCACCGGAGTCGCTCCCAAGCGCCTGGGTAATGCTCACCCGAATATCGTGCCTTATCAGGACTTTCCCACGGCGGATGGCGATTTCATCCTTACCGTGGGGAATGACGGGCAGTTCCGCAAGTTTGCCGAGGTGGCGGGCCAGCCGCAGTGGGCGGACGATCCGCGCTTTGCGACTAATAAGCTGCGGGTTGCCAATCGGGCGGTGTTGATTCCATTGATCCGTCAGGCCACGGTGTTCAAGACCACCGCTGAGTGGGTTGCCCAGTTGGAGCAGGCGGGGGTGCCTTGCGGCCCTATCAACGACCTGGCGCAGATGTTCGAGGACCCGCAGGTCAAAGCGCGCGGGTTGGCGATCGAGCTACCTCATGTGTTGGCTGGGTTGGTGCCTCAGGTGGCGAGTCCGATCCGTCTCTCCGAAACTCCGGTCGAGTACCGTTATGCGCCTCCTCTATTAGGAGAGCATACCGCCCAGGTTCTGCAGCGAGTGCTGGGGCTTGAGCTTGAGTCCGTGGATGCCTTGCGAGCCTCGGGCGTGGTGTGAATGCGCTCTTCTATATAGAGAGCATCTGATCGCTTCTATATAAGAGGCCTGAAAACACCCCTTTTGGGGTGTTTTCAGGTTTATTCATAGTAAAAGCAAATTAGGGGTTGACGGCAGATTCTGGAAGTCTATAATTCGCCCCACTTCCGGCGCAGTCGAAACGGAAAACTCCTTGAGATTCAATGAGTTACACGGTTTTCGACAGCGGTCACGCTTCAGTTCATCGAAGCCCGAAGGAGTTGGTTCGGCAGTCTGTTTTCGCCGGGTTAACGGTTTGATCTTCTCGGTCGAAAGCGGAGAAAAAGAGGTGTTGACAGCAGCGTGTAACGCTGTAGAATTCGCCTCCCGCTGACGAGAGATCGGAAGCGCAAGTGGTTGAAGTTGCAAAGGAAACTTTGAAAGCTTCTTAAAATAACCGC